>JAFTUD010000008.1 GCA_017466455.1 Clostridia bacterium | reverse complement strand
CTTAGCATTTTAGAACGAGCCAAAAGGCTTGTATTCAAGGCAAAATTTTGCCGATATATAAAAATATTTCAAAAAATTTTAACACAGAAGACGGGACTTTTGTCCGTTCCAAAACTGGTTCGTTCCATTCCCGTCAGGCATGCTTGATTAGCTTAATGTAACGCAGTAAGCTAAAATTTCTTAAAGGAAATCTAAACCGAAATGAAAAAGATAAGAAGAAAATACCGTGCATCTTGGAAAAATGAAGTGGCAAGCGGAATGGGTGAGCTTGCGTTATACTTAGTGATTATTGCGCTTGCCGGAGTGATTTTTGCGATTTTCACAAGGATAAGCGGGTCAAAGGCTTCGTTTGAGCTGTTCATATTCCTTTCATCAATTGCCGTATGCCTTTTAATAGGGCTTGCGTTGGCTATTGCAACAGTAGTTAAAAACAGCAAAAAAGCAATTCTTGAGAGGAAGCACAAAAAATGCTTTTCAACGGTAGTAGAGCTTTATAAAGCGCTCACCCCGATAACCGACTGTGTATCCTTAAACGAGGATAAGGGCGAATTGCTCATAAAAATCGGCTTAGATGAGCTTGCGATATACGGCGAGTCGCTTCGCTACCGCGTATGCCTAAATAATGAAACCGACGCAGTCGGCGTTTCCGAGGAGGATATCTATTACTACGCGCTCGAGTTTTTGCACGACAAGAGAAGCGATATATGCGAGCTTGAAATTTATGACACTCAAATCAAGCAAATTGACGATACGGGAATTACATATACAGATGATTTTGAAAGAGAGCAATACATCATCTTCAACGACTGTATAAGCGATGAATATAGCACGCATGTCGCAACCTGTGACACTGAAAAGGGCGCCGTGAGATTCTCGTTTTCAAATGCTCGGGTGAATGTTGTATTTCATTCCCTCTATACAAATAAGAGCCTTCTTAAGGGAGGAAGAAAAGCCCGTTTTAACGCGCTAAAATCCTTGCTTGAAATCAATGGATATACTTTAAAAAAACAATTCAGCTCAAGGGACAGGTGAAAAATATGATTATAAAAAACGAAATCCCGATTTTGGAGTTTGACACTGAAAAAAGCGCAGTGTTAAACCCCGACCACGAAAAATTGCCCATCAAGCTCCCCGAAAGGGCGGTTTTCGCCTTCCTCGGCGATGAAATTGATAATTATGCCGAGCGCACAGGCGCAAAAAGGGTTGCCCATTTTGAGTCCGCAACGAAGAATTACCCCATCTACATAACGGAGTATAAGGGGCAGAGCATAGTCCTTTGTCAAGCCCCCGTCGGCGCATCAGCCTCGGCTCAAATTATGGACTGGCTAATTGCCTACGGAGTCCGAAAAATCATATCGGCAGGCTCGTGCGGTGTGCTTTCCGATATAGAGGAGAATGAGTTTTTAATTCCCTATACCTGCCTAAGAGATGAGGGCACATCCTACCACTATCTGCCACCGTCAAGATATGTGGATGCGGATAAGACAGCGATTGAGGCCATTGAAAAAGCGCTTAACCGCCTCGGCATTCGCTCTCGCAAAATAAAAACATGGTCAACCGACGGCTTTTACCGCGAAACTAAGGAAAAGGTCACATACAGAAGGGGCGAGGGCTGTGAAGCGGTTGAAATGGAATGCTCCGCGCTTTGCGCCGTCGCAAAAATGAGAGGCGCCACCTTTGGAATGCTTCTTTACAGCGCCGATACGCTTGCAAGCCTTGACAGCTATCTTGAAAGAAGCTGGGGAAGCGACGCCAAGGAAAAGGCGCTCACCATATGCCTTGAGGCGATTTCCCTATTGTGATTTAGCAAAAAAACAAACGAAAAAGCAAGCTTCTTTTGTCTATCTATACAAAATACCCGCCCGCAAGGCGCAAATTTTAAAAAACACTTGAAATCATATCCTTTTAATGATAAAATTGTAATTGATAAAAAATATTTTTTACAAAGGAGAATAAATTATGGCAAGATTTATTTTGAACGAAACCTCTTACTTCGGCGCAGGCTCAAGAAGCGAGCTTGTAAATGAAATTGCAAGAAGAGGCTACAAGAAGGCGTTTATCGTAGGAGATAAGGACCTTGTAAAATTCGGAGTTGTCGCAATGGTTACCGACACAATGGGCGATTTTCCATATGAGCTTTTCTCTGAATTCAAGGCAAATCCAACCGTAAACAATGTAAAGGCAGGCGTTGAGGCGTTCAAGGCATCAGACGCTGACTTCATTATCGCAATCGGTGGCGGTAGCGCAATCGATACCGCAAAGGCAATCGGTATTATCATTAACAACCCTGAATTTGCTGATGTTGTATCACTTGAGGGCGTTGCTCCTACAAAGAATAAGTGCGTTGACATTATCGCACTCCCAACAACTGCAGGAACTGCAGCTGAGGTTACAATCAACTATGTTATCACCGACGAGGAAAGCGGAAGAAAGATGGTTTGCGTAGATGCAAACGATATCCCCGTTCTTGCAATCGTAGATGCTGAGCTTATGGCATCAATGCCTAAGGGTCTTACCGCCGCAACAGGTATGGACGCTCTTACACACGCTATTGAGGGCTATATCACAAAGGGAGCTTGGGAACTCTCCAACATCCTTGAAATCAACGCAATTAAGATTATCTCCGATAACCTTAGAACCGCTACATATGAGGGAAGCAACATGAAGGCAAGAGAGCAAATGGCTCTTGGTCAGTATGTTGCAGGAATGGCATTCTCCAATGTTGGACTTGGATGCGTTCACTCAATGGCTCACCCGCTTGGCGCACGCTTTGACATTCCTCACGGCGTTGCAAACGCGCTTCTTCTTCCAATCGTAATGGAATTCAATATGCCTGCATGCGAGCTTAAGTATGGCAGAATTGCAAAGGCTATGGGCGTTGACACAACAGATATGAGCGAGGGCGAGGCTGCACAGGCTGCAGTTGACGCTGTAAGACAGCTCTCACTTGACCTTGCAATCCCACAAACTCTTCGTGAAATAGGCATTCCTGAGGATGCTCTTGAACAGCTTGCAAACGACGCATTCAACGATGTTTGCACAGGCGGTAACCCAAGAGAAATCACCGAGGCAGACATTCTCGAGCTTTACAAGAAGGCATTTTAATGAAAGAGGCGTAAGATGGCTAATAAAAAGATTTTAAATTCAAAATTTCTAAACGAATATTGTGCAACCGCCGCAAATATGTACCGTCTTGGATGGGATGAGCGTAACGGCGGAAACATCTCCTACCTTCTTACCGAGGAGGAGGTCAAGGCAGTTCTTGATGTAACTAAGGTTATAAGACTTATTCCTCTCGGCTTTGACGCAAAGGAGCTTGCAGGAAAGTATTTCCTCGTTAGCGGAACAGGTAAGTATTTTAAGAACTTTGTTGGCGACCCCGAAAACAATGTTGGCGTATTCAGAATTTCCGCCGACGGACAAAATGCAGAGCTTCTTTGGGGCTATGCAGACGGTGGCAAATTTACAAGTGAGCTTCCTGCCCACCTTATGAGCCATATCGCAAGACTTAGAGTTGACCCAACAAACAGAGTAATTATGCACACTCACCCAACCAACCTTCTTGCAATGACCTATGTTCACGAGCTTGATACTGTTAAGTTCACACATACCCTTTGGCAGATGAACACCGAGTGCATCGTTGTATTCCCTGACGGCGTTGAGGTTCTTCCTTGGATGCTTTGCGGAACAAACTCTATCGGTGAGGCAACCGCTGAGAAGATTGCATCAGCCCGTACAGTAATCTGGTCAATGCACGGAATTTACTGCGCAGGTCACGACCTTGATGAAACCTTCGGCCTTGTTGAAACAGTAGAAAAGGCAGCGCAGGTTTATATGATGACAGCGCCAATCGGTCTTAAGAACATTATCACCGATGACCAGCTCAAGGAGCTTGCCGCAAGATTTAATCTCAATTACAGAGACGGCATTATCTAATGACACAATAAAACGCGCTCGCAAGGGCGCGTTTTTATTATTTGTTAATTTTAATGCAATATTATTGAAATAAGCAGTAATTTGTGATAGAATATTAGAAAGCGAAGGGGGGAGTGTAAATGACCGCTTCATATGTGAGAAATAACAGAACGGCGTATAGCGCTAAAATCAAAAAGCACATTATCTCAATCCTTGAGGGGCAGGCTCTGCCAAGACAAGCTCTTATAAGGGGCGTTTTGTTGCGCCTCGGGCTTGATAACAGCGAGATAAACGACAGCTGTGTTGACGGCGTATGCGTTCTTTTGCGCTCATATATCGGCGCAGTTATAAACGAGGGAATTGACAGCGGTGAAATCACCGAGGAAAATAAGCTCCTTACCCTTAAGCTCAATACACTCTACCTCACAAACGCACAGGTCAAGGACCATATCAAGGACATCTTAAAGGAGAATATCGCCCTTACAAAGCAGGAGATATTTGAACGCTGTATTGTCCACTTCGGCGCAGATAAAACCTTTAGCGATAGCGATGATAATATAATCCGCGCCTTCGCAGGTGAATTTTTGGCAAGATGTGAGCGCACAGGAGCAATCACCCTGCAAAACGGAAAGTACAGACTGACCCCCGAAATAGAGGTTAAGCTTGACACATACGAAAGCTTTATAAATGACATAAACGAAAACGGCGGAGAATACTTTGAGCATTACGGAGCTATGCTTATTCGTAAATTCTATGAAAAATCGGGCTTTACAGTCACAGAGTGCGCTGTAACGGGCGGTAGTGATGATGGCGGAATTGACATTGTCGTGCGCACGGAGGACAAGCTCGGCTTTAAGGACTTTATCGCAGTACAGGCGAAGGCTCGTAAAAGCGCTCATGTCACCGTCAAGGAGGTAAGGGAGTTTATCGGCGCTATGCACACCGTCGGTGCAAACCGCGGAATTTACCTCACCACCTCGCATCTGCACGAGGAGGCTGAAAGGCTGATAGATGAAATCCCCAATATCACAAAAATCGACGGAAAAAGGCTCTTTGAGCTTGCTAAGGAGTGTAAATTCTTCAAAATATGAGCATTATTAAGGATGAGCTTGTTGCCCTTGCCGATAAGAGGTATAGAGATTTCCATTCAAGGCTTGTGCCGAGCGTTGATAAGAATAAAATCCTTGGCGTGCGCGGGCCCGAATGTAAAAAAATCGCGAAAAAGCACGCAGGCTCTGAGCTTGGCGAGCGCTTTATGGATACATTACCCCACGAATTTTATGATGAGGGAATTGTCCACGGCTATATGCTCGGCTACCTTAGACTGCCTGTAAGCGAGCTTGAAAAGAGAATAAGTGCGCTCCTTCCGTATATGGATAACTGGGCAATAGTTGACTCGTGCGTGGCAAATTTAAAATCCTTCTTTAAATCCCCCGACACCGTGCTTGACTTCGTTAAGGACACACTGAAATCAAGCCACGAATACACCGTGCGCTTCGGCATTGTGTCGCTTCTTTGCTATTACCTGACCCCAAGGCACGCAGATGAGGCAATGAAGCTCGTTTCAAAAATCCGTAGCGATAAATTCTACATAAAAATGGCACAGGCGTGGTTCTTTGCCACCGCCCTTACAAAGCATTATGAATCCGCACTTCCGTATATCCAAGAAAAGGTGCTTGATCCATGGACGCATAATAAGGCGATCCAAAAGGCTCGTGAAAGCTACCGAGTGCCGAGCGATATAAAGTGCTATCTGAACACCCTTAAAATAAAGTAAAAGGGCTGAAATCAACCACATCATAAGGAAAAATACAAAATCATATAAATCAAAGGAAATGTCAAAATGATAAATCAAATGAAGGTAAAGCTTAAAAGGCTGAATGACAACGCGAAAATCCCAACCTACGGCTCCGACTTCTCCGCAGGCGCGGACCTGTATGCGTGTATAGATAACGACCTTACAATCGCCCCGCACGAAACCGTGCTTGTAAAAACAGGGCTTGCTATGGAGCTTCCCGAGGGGCTCGTAGCCTTAGTGTACGCAAGGAGTGGTCTTGCAAGTAAAAGAGGACTTGCTCCGGCAAACAAGGTCGGAGTTATTGATAGCGATTACCGTGGCGAGATAATGGTTGCATTGCATAACCATTCTGATGAGCCACAGACAATTTCCCAAGGGGAGCGTATCGCTCAAATGGTCGTTACTCCGTATATAAAGTGCGATTTTGAGGATACAGCAGAGCTAAGCGACACCGAGCGTGGCGAGGGAGGCTTCGGCTCAACGGGAAGAAAATAAGCATTACCCAATAACGAAACTCAAGGCAAGGAATAAAAATGGACTTTTTTGATAAATCAAAGGCGGTAGTCTGCTTCCTGAGGCACGGACAAACCGACTGGAATTTGTGCTTTAAAATGCAGGGCAGAGAGGAAGTGCCACTAAACCAAGCAGGAATAGAGCAGGCAAGGGACTGCGCCCGTGGCTTAAGGCAAGCAAAGGACGAGGCAGGCTTAACATGGACAAAAATCATATCAAGCCCCCTTAGTCGCGCGGTAGATACTGCAAAAATCATACAGGAGGAAACAGATTGCGCGCTCCTTGAAATAGATGAAAGAGTGATAGAGCGTGATTTTGGCGAGCTAAGCGGTCTTGTCTATGAGGAGTATTCCCGAGCAACCTTTAACAATGTGCCCGAAATAAAGACGGTTGAAACTATTGAGGCACTGCTTGAAAGAATAAATAATTTCATTAAGGAAAAAATAAAAATAGGGGAAAGGGTGCTTATCGTTACACACGGCGCAGTAACAAGAATATTTGCCCGTTATAGCGAAAAATCCGCACACATTCCCCCCGATTTTGAGCATTCAATAGATAACTGCCATCTCGTGTGCTACTCCTACGACGGAGAAAAAACAACGCTTGAGGCATATAATGTGTCCCCGTGGGATATGTCAGAGCTTGCTAAGAGAGGAAAATAATGAAGACTAAGAAAAAAGCAACAAAGAAGCAAAAAATGTGGGCGCTTGTAGGACTTGTGTGCGTCGCAGTAGTCCTGATTCTCTTTATCACCATAGGAATTCCTATGATAAGGGACATCAAAAACAGCGGATATAACAGTAAATATATCTACGACGGCATGTCCCTCGTTGGCGTATGGCAGGAAAAGGAGAATTTTGATGACGCCTGCTATAAAATTTATGAGTTCAAGGAAAACGGCAAGGCGATTACAACCCTATATGTGCGTGGAATTGTCGCTGCAAGAGATGAGCTTAGCACATACCGCATAGAGGATAAAAACACACTTATCGTCACCTATACAATAGATGGCAACCCAAAAAACTCCGAGAGTAAATTTTCAATAAGCGAGGATAAGAATACTCTTGTTTTGAGAGCTGACGGCAAAAACACTATTCTTTGTAAATACAACCTTGAATATAATGAGGATGAGTCAATCTTTGGCGAGTGGGTAAGCGATAAAAATATCACCTATAATTTCCAAAATGACTATACAGGCAAAAACCTTGACGCAACAGGCGTAAATAACATAGTTTATTCCACAAAGGGCGATAAGCTGTATCTGTTCTATGATGAATATTTTCCGATAGAGGACTATTCCTTGCAGGATAAATATGTCCTTGAATATTCGTATAGGATAGAGGGAAGCACCCTTACTCTTACGGATATAAACGGCAATACAGCATCGTATCAAAGGAAATAAAAGCATTAAAAACAGCCACATATCGCACAAAATGCGTGTAAAGGAGATAAAATGGAGCTTTTTGAGAAACAGCTATCATCAAGGCAAATCTTTGACGGACGGGTGGTAAAGCTCTTCGTTGATGATATAGAGCTTCCAAACGGAGGCAAATCAATAAGGGAGTATATAAAGCACCCGGGCGCAGTTTGCGTTATTCCGATTGATGAGGACAAAAATGTAATTATGGTCCGCCAATTTAGATACCCCTTCGGCAGGACCTTGCTTGAAATTCCTGCGGGCAAATTAGAGCCAAACGAGGACCCAAACGAGGCGGTTAAGCGCGAGCTTGAGGAGGAAAGCGGGGTTATTGCCGAAAAGATTGAGTTTATCGGTATGACCTACACCACCGTCGCCTTCACAAACGAGCAAATCTATACCTACCTCGCAACAGGGCTTACCTATACCGCCCCGCATACCGATGAGGATGAGTTCGTTGAGGTTGAGAAAATCCCCCTTGATGTGCTTGTGGAAATGGTAATGAACGGCGAAATAAAGGATTCAAAGACACAGGTCGCAATTCTGAAGGCGGAGAAAATTCTAAACGCAAAAAGGTAAAAGGAATAAGTAATGGCACTTCGTGATAATGTAAGATTTAACAGGACAAAAATGCTTGATGAGGCAGCGCAAAATCACCGCCCCACGCATTATATGAACTCGCTTTTCGTGTTCATTCTTGTCTATGCAATAATAACCCTTGCAAGAAATGTAATTTTGTCAATCCCATCGGCTATATATCTTATGAACTCGGACAAATTCCTGTCCGCCCTTGGAGATTATATGGCGGAAAGAATCGATGCTGCAGGCTTTGCCTCGGTAATGGATGAGCTTGCTCTCTCTATGCCGTGGTATGTAGTGCTTGTGTCGCTTTTCTCGGCAGGCCTTATGATTTTGGGCGCAATAATCTACTGTAAAAAATTTGAAAAGCGCGGGGTAGCCTCTCTCGGTATAAGAAAAGCAAATTACGCCCTTGAATACGGCGTAGGCGCGCTAATCGGTCTTGTAATGTACGGCGCAGTCGTGCTGATTGCATACCTTACAGGCTCGGTAAGCGTGACACAGGGTAGCGGATTTTCATTTGTAATCATTCTTTTCTTCCTTGCGTTCGTAATTCAGGGCGCAGGCGAGGAAATTTTGCTAAGAGGCTATCTTATGACAAGCGTAGCCCGCGATTATAAGGTAGGACTTGCAGTAGCCTTCAGCTCGGCAGTGTTCGCCCTTCTCCATGGCGCAAATGCAGGAGTAAGCCTTATCGCCCTGATAAATATTTTCGCATTCGGTATATTTGAGGGTATCTATATTCTGAAGCGCGGAAATATCTTCGGCGCGTGCGCTATCCATACAATGTGGAACTTCGCGCAGGGTAATATCTTCGGCTCAAGCGTAAGCGGAATTTCAAATATTCCCTCAATATTTAATATGACCTATAATGTAAACCAAACACAAATAAACGGTGGCTCCTTCGGTCTTGAGGGCGGTCTTATCGCAACAATAATCCTTATCGTTGCAATAGGTCTTTTGATGATGGTCCCGCCTAAAAAATCCGAGCTTCCCGAATATGAGCTTTACGGACTTGATTCGTAATAAATAATTAAAAGCCAATAAATAACGAAATCAATAAAAATCCTGCCAAGAGGCAGGATTTTTGCATTTTGACAGCCGACAATCCGCCGATTCGTGAATATATTCACGAATTTATGAATATATTCACAAAAACTGACATTTATTTGCGTATATAATGAATATTTTTTATAATAAAGCCTTGACATTGTCAAAATGTAGATGTATAATAATAACATCTTTATTCATTAGCCACACGGCTAAAATTTATTTTGGAGGAAAAAGATAATGAAAAAAATCATTTCACTTGCACTTGCGGTTATTATGATCGCTTGTTGCTTCGCCTTCACATCTTGCGGAGACGAAAAAATTTATGTTCAAACAAACGCATACTTCGCACCGTTTGAATACTATGACGGCACCGAAATCGTTGGTGTTGATGTTGAGATTATGAATCTCGTTGGTGAAAAGCTTGATAAAGAGGTTGTATTCACCGATGGAGACTTCGCAGTAATCATCGATGTTGTTAAGGAGGGCAAAACCGCTGACTGTGGCGCTGCCGGACTTACAATCACTGAGGAGCGTGCTGAAAAGGTTGACTTTTCAACTCCTTACTACACATCAGTTCAGTATGTAATCTATAAGAAGGACAATGCTCCTGCTACAAAGACTGCAGCTGACGGAAGCAAGTACATCGTTTGGGAAGCACTTGCAGGCAAGAAGATCGGTACACAAACCGATACAACAGGTTGGATCTACACCGACGGTGAGGTTAACGCAACCGCTGATAACGACTATGGCTATGATGGCGTGCTTTACGGCACAGGCGCAACCTGCGTAGCAATGGATAGCGCACAAATCGCCGTTGACGGTCTTGGCACACTTACAGATGTTGTTGTAATTGATGAGCTTCCGGCTGAGTACATCGTTTCTAAGAACTCTGGACTTGAGTGCGTTCCGCTTTACTACACAGGCGCCGATGGAGAGGCAGATAGCATTGTTGAAGAGCAATATGCAATTTGCGTAACCAAGGGCAATACCGAGCTTCTCAATGCTATCAATGATGTTTTGGCTGAGCTTATCGCACAGGATAAGATCAACGAAATGGTTATGAAGCACATGGGAATGGACAAATAATTAAAAATACAGGAAAAGAACTGTAAATCAGTTCTTTTCCGTTTTTAATGCAGGAAAAATAGATGAATTTTTTTGAAAAGATAATAGAGCTGTTTACAACTGAAAAGTACCTTGAGCTTATGTTTACGGGCCTTGGCTACACATTTCTTATCTCGGTTTTCGCGGCAATCCTCGGACTTATCCTTGGTACACTTGTCGCGCTTTGCTCAATTTCAAAGAGCAAGACCGTTCTTATGAAGGTGCTAAAGGGCGTTTGTAAGGTCTACATAACAATAATAAGAGGCACACCAATGGCACTTCAGCTGTTTATAATGGTGTTTGCAGTCTTTGCAATCAGAGGCTTCCCGGTTGAAATAACCGCAATTTTGGCGTTTGGAATTAACTCAGGCGCATATGTTGCCGAGAATATCCGTGCAGGAATTTTGTCCGTTGATATCGGTCAAACCGAGGCGGGACGCGCCCTTGGCTTGAATAGCAAAATTACCATGCTTAAAATAGTTATTCCGCAGGCAATTAAGAATGTAATCCCCGCCATCGGTAACGAGCTTATCGCGCTTATAAAGGAAACCTCTATCGTAAGCATGATTAGTATAACCGACCTTACCATGGCAGCAAAAATCATCGGTGCAGGAAATAACCTTGCAAGCTATGTCGTACCAATGGCGTCAGCCGCAGTATTCTACCTTGCAATCGTATATCTGCTCACCTTTGGTATAAAGAAAATAGAAAAGAGGTTGAGAGCAAGTGATAAGCGTTAAAAATATTCATAAAAGCTTTGGCGACCTCGATGTTTTGCGTGGCGTATCGTGCGAAATTGAAGCAGGAGAAAAGGTTGTAATCCTCGGTCCCTCGGGAAGCGGAAAAAGCACACTTCTTCGCTGCATGAATTTGCTTGAGGAGCCAACACACGGCGAAATTTGGCTTGAGGGTAAGCTCATAAATGAGGCAGACCCCTACGAGCACGATGAAATTATTGAGCTAAGCCGAACATTTCAAAATCTTTTTGAGCAAAGGAAAACAGCTCTTGGCGACGGTAGCGACCTCGAGCTTGAAAAGAAAAATATAATCCTTGAAATCAAGGAGAAGAAGCTCCTTCAAAAAAGAGAAGGAAAAGCATTTAAGCAAGCATTAAGGGACTGTCAGGAAAAATACGGCATAGATATAAATCTTGCCCGTCAGGATGTAGGAATGGTGTTCCAGCACTTCAACCTATTCAATAATATGACCGTAATCAAAAACCTTACGCTTGCCCCCGTTCAGCTCGGACTTAAAACTCAAGAGCAGGCGGAGGAAACCGCGATGAAGCTTCTTACAAGAATCGGACTTGCGGATAAAAAGGACGAATACCCCTCAAAGCTCTCGGGCGGACAAAAGCAAAGGGTTGCAATTGCAAGGGCGCTTGCTATGAACCCTAAGGTAATGCTTTTTGATGAGCCTACAAGCGCGCTTGACCCCGAAATGGTAGGCGAGGTGCTTGACCTTATAAAGGAGCTTGCCGATGAGGGAATGACAATGGTTATCGTAACACACGAAATGGGCTTTGCAAGAGAGGTCGGAACAAGGGTTCTCTTTATGGACGGCGGAGTAATCGCCGAGCAGGGAACGCCGAGCGAGGTGTTTGATAGCCCCAAAAATCCAAGAACAGTTCAATTTTTTAAGGCTGTCCTTTAAATAAGGAGATGGTTTAATGAAGTACGAAAAATCCTGCGGTGCAGTGATTTTCCGCAAAACAAGAGGGAAATATGCCGTACTTCTTATTAAAAACAGATATGCGGATTTTTGGTCGTTTCCAAAGGGGCATGTCGAGGAGGGCGAGAATGAATATCAAACCGCCATTCGCGAGGTCAAGGAGGAAACGGGCATAGATGTCAAGATTGAAAATGGCTTCCGTATGGAATCCGTGTATATGATAGGCAAGAAAAAGAATATAGAAAAAAGGGTTGTGTATTTCGCCTCTCTTACCACGAGAGCATATGTTCAGCCCCAGCCCGAGGAAATATCCGCATTCAAATGGTTCTTTGAGGACGAGTTCCCCGTTGATAAAACCTTTGAAAATGATAGGACAATCTTCACCGAAGCATTAAAGTTCATAAAGGGACGCTTCGGCGAGGCTACCGAAAAACGCTTTTGAGCCAAGACATAAGATAAACGACAAATCTAAAAAAGCCGAGGTTTCCTCGGCTTTTTAATTAGGGTAAAAAGTAAAGATTTTCTTATTTTATCTTGAATTGAAACACAAAATATGATAAAATTGTAATGCAAAATAAAATCAACTGCGAGGATTTAAAAATGGCATGTAATGTATGTGGTGCAGAAAGCGGAAAGTTTTTTCTATGCTTCAAGTGTAATAAATTAAAGGACGAAGGAAAGATTGTAAAATGCCCTGATTGTGGGAAATGGCACTATGCAAACAAAACTTGCGAGTGCAAGGCAAAAGCGCCTGTCGTAAATGAAGAACCTAAGATTGAAAAGGCGACAAAAGAGCCGAAAACGGTTGCGGGCGACGGAGTATGCATAATATGCGAAAACAAAGCACCAAATGGACATCTTTGTCGTGACTGTTTTTACGAAATGCGTGATTATAAAGACAGCTTTGATAAAAACTCAAAGTCATTCGATATGAAGGATTATTACTTCAATCTCCGTTCTAATATTTATAGAATGAAAACCTTCGATTTTGTCAAGAGCAACTGTAATAAGCTCATGGCGATTGCGAATTTTGTTGCAGAACTTCACGACAGTTCATTGACCGATAGGGTAGTGAATGACATCAAAGATATTATTGAGGCTAAAAAGCCAAAGGAAAAGGACGCTGGCAAGGTTTCCGAAGAGGCAAAACAAAAAGACAGTCACAAAGAGGAACTTAGAAGAACTTGCGACGGGCATTATGTAAAGAGCGACCCTGAAATTACAATCGACGATATTCTATACGAAAACCGTATAGTTCACTGCTACGAGAAGAAAGTTCCTATTGACTCTGATGAGCAAACAATAAAATGCGATTGGTTTATCCCTGTGACTGATAGCAGACACGGAATTTACATTGAATATTGGGGAATGAACACAAAGGAATATTTGCAAAATAAAGAGCGCAAACGCAAAGCGTACAAAGAGCACGACATTCCTTTAATAGAAATCGAAAAAGATGATTATAAAGATAAACTCGGACTAACAGATAGAATTATCTCTGAAATAAACAAGTTGGCAAGAAAATATTTCAACATAACCGATTATCTAAAATAAAAAACAACCCCTTTGCTAAAAACAAAGGGGTTTCGTTGTGAAAACGGCTCGAAATTCTTAAAAATGCTATCAAAATGCTTTCAAAACATACTTATGAATATATAATCATATAAACATATGAACATCTATTATACATAAAAACCCAAAAAATAACGCATCATACACCGTATGATGCGAATTTTTATAAATTATGCCTCGCTAAAATCGCTCTGAGCCTCATTCTTAGCCTTTTCAAAATAAGCCGAAAGCATTTCTACCATTTTGTCATTAGCCTCAAAAACAATAGCATCGTAATATCCGTCCTTGTTTTGAAAAACGAGATAAAAGCGCTCCTTAGAGCTTATGAAGTTCTGCACATACCGTCCGACACGAAGGTCCTTGTACTGCCCCTTAAGCTCGGAGTGAAGCTCCCTTTCGTACTTGCCCATTTTAACGCAGTCAGTAATAGGATAGTAAACGACATAAGCCCCACGCCTTCCGGTAATCTTGTTTACATAGAAATCAAGCGTGCCGTTTCTCTCAATTAAAATGTACTCATAGGAGGTGGCATCATATTTAATAAAGAAAAATACACTCACCGCCAAAAGAATCAGCGCTACTGAATACAGTATAGTCCGTACAAGCCCCGATGAATTTATCATCATAAGCGAAACAGAGGCAAAAAGCATAGAGAAGTAAATAATTCTTACGCTCGTATCAATCTTTTTTGGAGAATATTTCATTTTGACCCCTAAAATAATATCAATATAGCCGTTTAAAAACAATAAGACCACCAAAGGTGGTCTTTATGTCTAACTTACGCCTCAGTCTTCTTAATGATTTCCTTGTTTGCGTAGTAACCGCAAGCAGAGCAAACACGGTGAGAAAGATTGTATTCACCACATCTTGAGCACTTAACCATTGTAGGTGCGGTCAACTTGCTGTTGTTTGATCTTCTGAGATTTGTTCTTGAATGAGACTGCTTTCTCTTTGGTACTGCCATTTTAAGAAACCCCCTTTTTTGAGCTAAATCTTTTTATCGTAAAGATTGTAACATAAACTTTAATCATTTTCAAGTAGTTTTTGCAAAATTGCGAGTCGCGGATCAATTTCTTTTTTCTTCGGGCAATCACAAGGACCAAAATTGAGATTTTTCGCACAATTTGGACAAAGCCCTGCGCATTCCTCTTTACACAGGAGCCTTGACGGAAATTCAAGGAGCAAATCCTCCACAAGCTCACGGTCGATGTCTAAGAGTCCGTTTTTAGCAACGATAAATCCGTCACTCTGCTCGTTTTGAAGTGTACCTGAATTAGCGACAATGCGATTGAATTTAAGGATAAATGTGCCAGAAATATCCTCAAGACATCTTGCACAGCTTGAAGCATAAGCAATCGTTGCCTCGGCATTAAGATTCATATATCCCGCATTATCAGTGATATAGCCCTTAACCGAAACAGGAGCTGTGAAAGAAACACCATCCGGCGGTAAAACGGGACATTCCTCGTTTTCAATTTCAATTATATAATCAAAATCAATACGAGAAAGCTGACCGCTTAAAAGAGGCTTAAGATCAATAATCATAAATACTCCCTCCGCACGCAATTCCACTTAGATAATAATTATATAGAAAAAAACCCCGTTTGTCAAGTATTTTTTCAAAAAAACTTGAACACAAATGAAAACTGTGCTAAAATATAAAAGCGATGAGCCAAAAGGCATGATGGCTCGCTATATAATCCCTCAAAAAAGGAGAGCATAATTTGAGTAATCTTGGCAAAATACTAAAGATAGTTTTAATAGTGGCAATAGTTCTTGTCCTTGTCCTGCTTTCGGTAAATATCTTCAAATCGGATAATAAGGAGCTTGAGGACCTGATAAAAAGCGATGCGTTTAATACCGCCTATGAGGCATCGAATGACCTTCGCACCCATGTCGCGGGAGATAACGACGGATTTTCCGAAAACGGTGGCGTATACGCCTACTCACTTTTCTATATTGAAAAAAGTGGCTATATCCAAATCACCGTAAGATATAACGAAAGACACATGGATGATATTTCGGCAAGCTATGAGGATTTTGACAAATCAAAAATACATTATACATTAACCGATGAAAACGGAAATACCTACACCCCCACCGTGCTTGATACCGCATCAAAATATCATTATCAATACTTCAAGCTTGAATTTACAGGAGTTGACTTTACAGACACATCTCTTAAGCTGAATATGGTAATCGATGTGCTAAGCGACATTATTGGAGACCAAAACTCCATCGTAATCCATAAGAGCGAGCAAAAGAGCATACCGTATAACCCTAACTGAAGAAATGCAGTCATCACGACTGCATTTTTTAACCCGTAAAAAACTTTATCAATATATAAATATAATCTTTACAATAAGAGAAAAATATGATAGAATAATATGAAATAATTATCAAGCAAAGGGGTAGCCATGGAGAATAAGCAATTCAAGCTAAATAGTGCCTATGTGCCGACGGGAGATCAGCCACAGGCAATAAAAACACTTACCGAAGCTATAAAATCGGGTAATAAAATGCAAACGCTTCTTGGCGTTACAGGAAGCGGAAAGACCTTCACAATGGCAAATGTAATTGCCAACCTCAACCGCCCAACCCTGATCCTTGAGCCAAATAAAACTCTTGCCTCACAGGTATGCTCGGAAATGCGCGCGCTTTTCCCCGAAAATGCGGTGGAGTATTTCGTATCCTACTATGATTACTATCAGCCCGAGGCGTATATTCCGGGCAAGGATATATATATTGAAAAGGACGCAATGGTAAACGATGAAATTGATAAGCTCCGCCATAGCGCAACAAGCGCGCTTTTTGAGCGCCGAGATGTTATTATAGTCGCATCTGTGTCGTGCATTTACTCCCTCGGTGACCCTGAGGAATACCATAATATGGTAATAGATTTGCGTGAGGGCATGGAAATGTCCCGTGACACCCTTGTGCGTCGCCTTGTGGGCATGAATTACGAGCGAAACGATGTCAATTTCGTCAGAGATAAGTTCAGAATACGCGGTGATGTGGTTGAAATTCTCCCCGCGTCATCATCTGATAAGGCAATCCGTGTTGAATTTTTTGGCGATGAAATAGAGCGCATAAGCGAAATAAATACCCTGACAGGCGAGGTTATAAGAGAGCTTAAGTTCGTAGCCATCTTCCCCGCAAACCACTATGTCGTAAGCGATGAAAAGCGTGAGCGCGCGCTTAAGGAAATTGAGGCGGAAATGGAGGAGCGTGTCGCGTTTTTCAAGTCCCAAAACAAGCTTCTTGAGGCTCAAAGGATAGAGGAACGGACAAAATACGACCTTGAAATGCTAAGGGAAATCGGCTTTTGCTCGGGCGTTGAGAACTATTCGCGCGTGCTTTCAGGAAGACCCGCAGGCTCAACTCCGCATACCCTTCTTGACTACTTCCCCGATGATTTTCTTATTTTCCTTGATGAGAGCCATGTAATGCTCCCGCAGGTAAGAGGAATGAGTGGCGGTGACCTCGCAAGGAAGAAAAACCTTGTTGAGTTCGGCTTCCGCTTGCCCTCGGCATATGATAACAGACCCCTCTACTTCAACGAATTTTTGTCAAAGCTCGGACAAACCGTATTCGTTTCGGCTACCCCCGCAGAATTTGAGCGTACCCATTCCACCGTAATTGCAGAACAGCTCATTCGCCCGACGGGTCTTGTAGACCCCGAGATTGAGGTGCGTCCAATCAATACACAGGTAGATGATGTTATGGGCGAAATCAGACTCCGTGCCGAGCGAAACGAGCGAGTGCTTGTAACCACCCTCACAACCAAAATGGCGGAGGACCTTACCGAATATCTGACAGCCAATGGCTTAAAGGCGAAATATATCCACCATAATGTCGATACAATGGAGCGTATGGAGATTATAAGGGCTCTGCGCCTTGGCGAATTTGATGTTTTAATCGGCATTAACCTTCTAAGAGAGGGACTTGACATTCCCGAGGTTTCCCTTGTCGCAATTCTTGACGCGGATAAGGAGGGACTTTTCCGTTCCGAAACATCACTTATCCAAACGATAGGACGCTCGGCAAGAAACGCAAACGGCAGAGTAATTATGTATGCAGATACAATAACTCGCTCAATGAAAAGCGCCATAGATGAAACGAACCGCCGTCGCAAGGCTCAAACTGAGTATAACGAAAAGCACGGAATAGTGCCGAAAACAATCGTTAAGGATGTATACGATGTTATCGACCTCGGCAAGCGCGCCGAGGAGGCAAAGGCGATAAAGAAGATGAGCGCTAAGGATAGGGACAAGCTCATTGAAGCGCTTACCGCCGAAATGCGTGAGGCATCGCGCAAGCTTGAATTTGAGCGCGCCGCGTATTTGCGCGATAAAATTCGTGAGCTTCAAATAATGAAGAAAAAATAAAGGTGAAAAATGAAAAACGATATAGAAATTAAGGGCGCAAGGGTTCATAACCTTAAAAATATAAATCTGACCATACCGAGAGATAAGCTCGTTATCTTAACGGGTCTTTCGGGCTCGGGAAAAAGCTCCCTTGCATTTGATACAATCTATGCCGAGGGACACAGGAGATTTGTTGAGTCGCTCTCCTCATATGCGAGAATGTTTCTCGGACAGCTTGATAAGCCCGATGTCGATAGCATAGAGGGGCTTTCCCCCGCAATATCAATAGATCAAAAGACAACCTCAAAAAACCCACGCTCAACCGTCGGCACCGTAACCGAGATTTACGACTACCTGAGGCTTCTTTATGCGCGCCTTGGCACAGTCCATTGCCCCGAGTGCGGACGGGAAATAAAGCAACAAAGCGTTGACCAAATCATTGATAAAATCCTGACAATGAGCGAGGGAGAGCGCTTTATGGTAATTGCCCCCGTTGTCCGCGGTAAAAAGGGAAGACACGAAAAGGTCCTTTCCGACGCAAGGAAAAGCGGATACGCAAGAGTGCGTGTTGACGGAGTAGTTTATGACCTTAATGAGGACATTGAGCTTGAGCTGACAAAAAAGCATAATATAGACATCGTTGTTGACCGTCTTGTAATGCGTAGCGATATTCGCCCACGCCTTGCTGACTCCGTTGAAACCGCGCTTAAAATAGCTTACGGAAGGGTAGCTGTTGTTACTGTGCCAAGAGAGGGCGAGGGCAAGGAGAGCGAATTTTCCACCAACTACGCCTGCGAGGAGCACGGAATCAGCTTCAGCGAGATAGAACCGCGCTCATTCTCCTTCAATAACCCCTTCGGAGCTTGTCCGCACTGCCTTGGAATAGGCGAAATGCGTAACATCTCCCCCGATAAGATAATCCCCGATAAATCGCTCTCCCTCTCACAGGGCGCAATTCAGGTAAACGGCTTCAAAAGCATTGATGAGCTTAGCTGGACAGGACCGCTTTTCAAGGCTGTGTGTGAGCGTATGGGGCTTTCTATTGATACTCCCCTTAGCCAATTTACAAAGGAACAGCTTGATATAATCCTCTACGGAACAGGCGATGAAACATATACTGTTGATCGCTACTTCGCAAAGCAAAAGAGGACACAAAGCGTCAAGTTTGACGGCGTTATAAGGACTATTGAGCAAAGAATGAAGATGATGGGCGATGAGTATTACGACCAATTCATTGAGGAACAGCCCTGCCCCGAGTGTAACGGACAAAGGCTCAATAAGTTCTCCCGCGCAGTTACCGTAGGCGGAAAAACAATAGATGAATTTTGTCGCCTTAGCGTAACTGATGAGCTTGACTTTATAAATAGCCTTAAATTCTCCCCAAGCGAGGAAAAAATCGCAAAGGAAATCCTAAAGGAAATCCGCGCGCGCCTCGGCTTTATGAAGAGCGTAGGACTTGAATACCTCACCCTTGCGAGAAAGGCGTCAACCCTTTCGGGCGGTGAGGCTCAAAGAATCCGCCTTGCAACACAAATCGGCTCATCGCTTGTCGGAGTTTTGTATATCCTTGACGAGCCAAGCATAGGACTCCACCAAAGAGATAACAGTAAGCTCATAAAAACGCTCAAGGACCTTCGTGATGTCGGAAACAGCGTAATCGTAGTTGAGCACGATGAGGAAACAATGCTTGAAAGCGACTATATCGTTGATATAGGACCGAGGGCAGGCGTACACGGCGGAGAGGTTGTCGCGCAGGGCACTCCCGAGGAAATCATGAAAAACGAAAGCTCCATAACAGGCGCATACCTTAGCGGAAGGCTCTCAATCCCCGTTCCCAAGACAAGAAGAAAGGGTAACGGAAGCTACCTCACCGTAATAGGCGCAAGGGAGAATAACCTCAAAAATATAGATGTAAAAATCCCCCTCGGTTGCTTTGTCGCTGTAACGGGCGTTAGTGGCTCGGGCAAAAGCTCGCTTGTAAATAAAATAATATACCAAACCCTTGCCAAAAAGCTCAATAGGGCAATCACCTACCCGGGTAAGTGTGACAGAATTGAGGGCTATGAGGCGCTTGATAAGGTAATAGCCATTGACCAATCCCCAATCGGACGCACCCCAAGGTCAAATCCAGCCACATATACGGGTCTTTTCAACGAAATCAGAGATTTGTTCGCCAAAACCCCCGATGCAAAAATGCGCTCCTACGGACCGGGAAGATTTTCCTTCAATGTAAAGGGAGGAAGATGCGAGGCGTGCGAGGGCGACGGCGTAAAGAAGATAGAAATGCACTTCTTGCCCGATGTGTATGTAAAATGCGATGTGTGTAAGGGCAAGCGCTATAACCGTGATACTCTTGAGGTTAAATTCAAGGGAAAAAGCATCGCTGATGTGCTTGAAATGACCGCCGAGGAGGGTGCTTCCTTCTTTGCCGATATCCCGAATATATCCAAAAAGCTCCAGACAATATGCGATGTCGGACTCGGCTATGTCAAAATAGGACAATCCTCAACCACTCTTTCGGGCGGAGAGGCGCAAAGGGTCAAGCTCGCAACTGAGCTGTCTAAGCGCTCCACGGGAAGAACAATATATATCCTTGATGAGCCAACGACAGGACTCCACGCCGATGATGTAAATAAGCTGCTTGGCGTGCTATCTCGCCTTGTTGATGCAGGAAATACCGTAATGGTAATAGAGCATAACCTTGATGTCATAAAAACCGCCGATTATATCATAGACCTCGGTCCCGAGGGTGGAGACGGTGGCGGAACAGTAGTCGCAACAGGCACTCCCGAGGAGCTTGCGCTTCACCCCACCTCATATACGGGAATGTATGTAAAAAAAGCGCTGAATAATTATAAGTAACCATTCCCGTCAAGTATACCAAACAAAAGTACTGTCGCTTATGCGACAGTACTTTTTTGTTAAATTATGAGTGCCTTAACCCCTTCAAGCGACTCCGATGAAAGGCTGTTATCCCTCATCAATTTTTCTCTTGTCGTGTGGTATCTTTTAGCAATATCCCAAAGCGACTCATCACCCTTGGGGAAGTAAGCACGCACACAGGACGCGTCCTTTTTATGCTCAATGCCATGATTTAGCGTAGCCGAGGAAAGCACCCTTACCTGCGACTTGTCAAGCACGCAAAATGACGGATATACCTCACCGCCAAGATGTATCTTGTCATCACTAAGCCTTGCGCTAAGCGCCGAGGCGCTGACACCCACGCGCACAGTAGCCCCTTGACACGGTGACGGTAATGTCCATTCGTGCTTTATAGGAAGCTCATAGCTCTCGCTGATGTATTCAAATGTGCCGTCATCATTTGTCTTGCCCTTACCGATTATATAGGTGCAAAGTCGTGCGCTAAGGCAAAGAGTATTGCCCTTAATCTCGTATTTTTCGCATACAGGGTCGCATAAAACATCAATAATCTCGCAAATATCCTTATTCTTGCGCTTAACGCTCTCACTTATAGTGACAAAATCGTTTCCGCAGGACGCAAGAGAGTAAAGGGAAATGTCCTCATACTCGCAATCAATTCCAACCTTAGTTGAGTAGCAGTCAAGCGTCAGCGCACTTGTAGAGCTTCTGTATACCTCGGCTTCAATATCATAGCATAGGTCAAAGAAAAGCTCGCACCCTGTGTCGTTTTCCTCACTTGAAATAGAAAGACTGACACACCTTGCCCTCGCACACGCACCGTCACCCTCAAGCGCACCGCTAACCTCAACGCTCTCTTGAATAGGCACAGACCTTGAAAGGGTAAATATCTCACCCTCACTCTCGCAAACGACCCGTACACACGCCTCTCCGCGCACACTGACTCCACCCGATACCGCACTGACATTCTTTAAATTGCAGGTGGCATCGCAAAGTATAGCCCGTAGCTCCTTTCTTGACCCTGTATCTAATTTTTCGCTGATTTTAACACCGTTTAGCTCCCCGTAGCAAACCGACGCAGTCTTAAAATCCGCTTGTAGCCTCTCGATAAACATTTCGTCAGCGCTTGACTTGCTTCGTATCTCACCGCCGAGTGACATTTTGTCTAAGCCAAGCACCCTGCTCTTAAGTCGCGACTTAATGCTTATCCGCCTCGGTGCGCTCACCCTCGTTGTCGCGTTGTCCACTGCCGTGTCAATGAAAATATCATTCGCCCCCTTAACAGAGCAAGAGCCCTCATAGGTGCTTGAAAGCGGAACAGAGCATAGCCTACCCTCATCATCGGTATAAATGACAAGATATGTCACCGTACCCCCGAAGTCAACCGTATCCCCCGATATGTATTTACTTTCGGGAAGAGCCTGCGCCCTTGTAAAAAGCACACGCCTCACCTCGGGCACATAGTCGGGAAGCACAAACTCCTCGCTGACATCACTTGATACAACCGTGTCGCAGGCAACCGAGGTCAGCTGTGTCGCTTCCTTGTTAAAATCAATGCTATTCATAAAAATCTCCTTTCAAATAAGCCAAAATTCCTTCCTGCTTTAATTTATGCAAGAAAAAAATCAATTATTACTTGACAAGCATTATTTTTTGTGATAAAATACCACCAAGTAAGGCGTTGAAGGAAAAATAACTGTGTAGCCGTATGAAACAGAGATTGGCGCTCCCGCTGAAATGTGCCAACATACAAGCAGTGTTCCGTTCCCGAGCCATCGTACGATGAGTATGACGCTTGACCTCGTTATCGGTCGTGAGTTAAAGCTAAGGTGGTACCGTGTATTTTTGCACCCTTATTTCGTAGGGGTGTTTTTTATTTTTCGCTCGCTCACGGTACGAGTCTATTTTTGGCGGAAATTATAACAAAAATGCCTTTTGGTTGTCGGTCGGCGACTGATTGCCCTCATTCATTTTTGGCAAAAATCAATATTACTATGAAAATTTTTTGGAGGTATATATAAAATGATTGATTTGAAATTCCTAAGAGAAAACCCCGATGTTGTTAAGCAGAACATCAAAAATAAGTTTCAGGACCAAAAGCTTCCAATGGTTGATGAGGTAATCGACCTTGACAAGCAATATCGCGCCTTCAAGACCGAGGCGGATACCCTTCGTGCAAACAGAAATAAGCTCTCAAAGCAAATCGGCTTCCTTATGTCACAGGGCAAGCGCGATGAGGCGAACGAGGTAAAGGCGCAGGTAACAAGCGCAGCAAACCGCCTTGCCGAGCTTGAAAGGCTTGAAATTGAGTACGAGGAAAAAATCAAGAAAATAATGATGGTAATCCCTAACATCATTGACCCAAGCGTGCCAATCGGTAAGGACGACAGCGAAAATGTCGAGGTTCAAAGATACGGTGAGCCAGTTGTTCCCGACTTTGAAATCCCATACCATACCGAGATTATGGAGGCACTTGACGGAATTGACCTTGATAGCGCAAGAAAGGTAGCAGGAAACGGCTTCTATTACCTTATGGGCGACATCGCACGCCTTCACTCCTCAATAATTTCCTATGCCCGTGACTTTATGATTGACCGTGGCTTTACCTATTGTATCCCACCGTTTATGATCAGAAGCGAGGTTGTAACAGGCGTTATGTCCTTTGCCGAAATGGAAGCAATGATGTATAAAATAGAGGGTGAGGACCTCTACCTCATCGGAACAAGTGAGCATTCAATGATAGGTAAGTTCATTGATACCATCCTTCCCGAGGAAAATCTCCCGCAAACACTAACCTCATACTCCCCCTGCTTCCGTAAGGAAAAGGGCGCACACGGCATTGAGGAGCGCGGAGTATATAGAATTCACCAATTTGAAAAGCAGGAAATGATTGTCGTTTGTAAGCCCGAGGATAGCCCAATGTGGTTTGATAAGCTCTGGCAAAACACCGTTGACCTTTTCCGCACCCTTGATATCCCTGTAAGAACACTTGAGTGTTGCTCGGGCGACCTTGCCGACCTTAAGGTAAAGAGCATAGATGTTGAGGCATGGAGCCCAAGACAAAAGAAGTATTTTGAGGTTGGCTCATGCTCAAACCTTGGCGACGCGCAGGCTCGCAGACTTAAAATCAGAGTAAATGCAAAGGACGGAAAGTATTTCGCACATACGCTTAATAATACCGTTGTTGCCCCGCCAAGAATGCTTATTGCCTTCCTTGAGAATAATATGAACGCCGATGGAAGCATCAACATTCCCGTAGCGCTCCAACCCTATATGGGCGGTAAGACCAAGATTGAAAGAAAATAATCTAAAAAACAAGCCGATTTATCGGCTTGTTTTTGTTTTATTTATTGACAACTATACCAAAAAATGATATACTAAAAATATAAATAAAATCAAAAGAGGTATAACTATGAAATATTACAATATGAATATTGCAGGGCTTGACCGTGCGCTACCTATATGTAGAGTAACTGATGACCTTTACATAGCAGGCTTTGTTATCTTCGGCGACCCCGAGCTTACAACCGCGTGCGCAAAGGCACTTCTTGAAAAAGCACCCGAGTATGATTATATGATCACCGCCGAGGCAAAGGGCATTCCGCTAATTCACGAAATGGCTCGCCTTCAGGGCAATCAAAGATATATCCTTGCAAGAAAAGGACCAAAGCTATATATGACTGACATAATCTCCGTGTCCGTTCAATCAATCACGACAAGCAAGGTGCAAAATCTCTATCTTGACGGCGCTGATGCAAAGCTAATGCAGGGCAAGCGCGTGCTTATCGTTGATGATGTTATCTCCACAGGCGAATCCCTGCACGCAATTGAGGAGCTTGTAAGGCGCTCAGGCGGAGAGGTCGTTGGCAAAATGGCAATCCTCGCCGAGGGCGACGCAATAGATAGGGGCGACATCACCTACCTCGAGCCACTCCCACTCTTCAACCCCGACGGAACAATAAAATAATAAAACAAAACCGACACGAAATCTCGTGTCGGTTTTGTTTTAGCGTTGCAAAGCAACATATCGCGCCCCAACGGGGCATATCGAGTCCAAACGACATATCGAGTTTGCTATGCAAATATATTGACCATTTTCGCTCGTTTCACAAAAATTCAAAAAACTCTTGATAAAAATAGGCAAGTGTGCTATACTAAATTTGGCGCACAATTTAATAACATAGGAATGACTAACAAAGGGAATATTATACCCTTTTTCTTGTCATACTCCCATTATAGTAATTTGTAAAAAATGCAAATTCCGATGGGAGTATTTAGTTATTCCTGTTAAATTGTGCGCCACACAGTGGAGTTTGCGTTTTATGTGCGCAACTCCGGTTGCGCACTTTTTTATTTTGTAAAAAAGATGCGACCATTTTAACAAAGGAGCATCAAAATGGCAGGAAACAAGAGTATGACAAAAGCCAAAGAAAACAAGGCGGATGAATTTTACACTCAACTTATTGATATTGAAAAAGAGTTAAAGCACTACAAAGAACATTTTAAGGATAAAATTGTCTTTTGCAACTGTGATGACCCGTATGAGAGCAACTTTTTCAAATATTTCGCAATGAATTTTAATTTTTTAGGGCTAAAAAAGTTAATTGCCACATGTTATGATTCTTCCCCCATCGTCGGCACTCAGCTTTCCCTGTTTCCCGAGAAAAATCCCTATAAAATTGAAATTACCGAGGTTATTGACTCAAACGGTGATGGTGCAGTAGGTTTATCCGATGTTGAATATTTATTAAAAAATAAAAATAATACCCGTGCCAAATTGAAAAGCGGAGATTTTCGCTCCGATGAGTGTATAGAGCTTTTGAAAGAGTGCGATATAGTAGTTACAAATCCCCCATTTTCCCTCTTTCGTGAATATGTTGCTCAACTTGTAGAATATGATAAGAAATTCTTAATAATAGGTAATCAAAATGCGCTTACATACAAAGAAACTTTCAAACTTATAAAGGAAAACAAGGTATGGATTGGATATAATAGTGGGGATATGGCATTTACTGTTCCAAACCACTATGAAGCCCGTGAAACAAGATTTTGGATAGATGAAACGGGTAGAAAATGGAGAAGTTTTGGGAATATATGTTGGTTCACCAATCTTGATATTTTAAAACGCCACGAGGATTTATTGCTGTATAAGAAGTACAATGTGGAAGAATACCCTAAATATGACAATTACGACGCAATAAATGTCAATAAAACAGCCGACATTCCTAACGATTATGACGGGATAATGGGTGTGCCTATTACATTTATAGATAAGTACAACCCCGAGCAATTTGAAATTTTAGGTTTGGATGATCATAGGGTTGAATGGCGGGGAAGAGGACCTGATTTGAATGGAAAATCTTTGTATAGAAGAATCATAATTAGGAGAAAAAACAATGAAAATTGAACTGCACGAAATAACTATTAGAGAAGTAGTAAACGGATATAGGGATAGCCAAGAGCATGGCGTTGTTGGATATGGCGGTAAGCTGAACATTCGCCCTGCGTTTCAGAGAGAATTTGTCTATAAGGAAAAGCAAAGAAATGCCGTTATAGAAACAGTTATAAAGGGCTTCCCTCTAAATGTTATGTATTGGGTAGAGGACATTTTTGGAAATTTTGAACTGCTTGACGGTCAACAAAGAACGATAAGTATTTGTCAATATGTAAATGGCGACTTCTCCTTGAACAGTAGATTTTTCCACAATCTTACAAAAGCCGAGCAGGATCAAATCCTTGACTACCCCTTAATGATATATATTTGCAAGGGCACAGACAAGGAAAAGCTTGACTGGTTTAAAATCATCAATATTGCAGGCGTTCAATTAAAGGAGCAGGAGCTTAGAAATGCAATTTATACTGGCGAATGGCTTTTCGATGCAAAGCGGTATTTTTCAAAAATCGGTTGTGTGGCGTATCTCCTTGCTAATAAATACCTAAACGGAGAGGTAAATCGCCAAGATTATTTAGAAACAGCCTTATCTTGGATTTCCGCAAGAGATGGGATAAAGCTTGAGGATTATATGTCAATCCGTCAGCACCATACTCACGCCACTCCGCTATGGCAATATTTCCAAAATGTAATAAATTGGGTACAAGCAATCTTTCCAAAGTACCGCAAGGAAATGAAGGGTATTCAATGGGGGCTTCTTTACAATACATATGCAAATAATAACTATGACCCACAAGAATTAGAGGAAAAGGTTTCTAAGCTAATGCAGGATGATGATGTGACAAAGCGTTCAGGTATTTATGAATACCTTTTAAGCGGAAACGAAAAGCATTTGAATATCCGTGCCTTTACCGATAATGAAAAGAGAAAGGTCTACGAGCGCCAAAATGGAATTTGCCCTCACTGTGTCTTGGAAAATAGAGCAAAAACACAATACACCATTGAGGAAATGGAGGCTGACCACATTATCCCTTGGCGTGATGGCGGAAAAACAAGCACAGATAACTGTCAAATGCTATGCAAGGAGCATAATAGAATGAAGTCAAGCAAATAAACAAAAGCTGACCTGAATTTTTCAGGTCAGTTTTTTATATGCAACACACCGTGTTGATGATATGCAAGGCGATGCCTTGATGATATACAGCCCAAGGGCTGATGATATACAATGCAAGCATTGATTTTCACAAAGTAATTTTGAAAAATTACTTTGTGAAATGCCAAACCCTCATTTCGCACTCGCCACGGTTAGCAAATGCAAAGTAAGGAATCAGCTTGACTGATGTCTTGTAAAAATCGATAAAATCATCAGTCTTTTTGTAGTAGAGCGAGGGCACATCACGGCGCTTGTAGGCATCAATATATAGAGCTAAAACGCCAAGCTCATCATCAAAAATTTCATGAAAATTGCCATCACAGTCAAGATGTATGTCGGCAAGGTCCTCACCGTTGTCGTAGCTCTCCGAGCAGTAAACAATAGGACCGCGCTGTACCGCATATTTTCCGCAGTCATCACTAACCCTTGGGTCAGCGCCAACGAAAAACGGAGTCATCTTAAAATCAAGAGAAACAGCCTCTCCAGCCTTAGCATCAAAGTAAATATATCCGTCAATGCTTTGCTCGTTATAGTCATCGCACCACTCGGGCACTCTTACGCCCAAGCGCACATCACGGTCAACAAAAATCTCAACCTTGCCGTCAAGCGGATAATTCGTTTTTTGCGAAATACGCACACGCTCCCCGCCAAATTCAAACTCCGACTCGCTTTCCATAAACTGCTGAACATAAATTGTTTTGTCATCGTGAGTGTAGAGAAGATTAGCAACCGATGGCACAAACCTTACAATGTTAGGCGGACAACAGGAGCAGTCAAATACCTCTTGCCTTTGTGTACTAGGGAAGCTTACCGCAGGACACTTATGCTCCGCCTCTCTTGTGCGTAGCTTAGGTATAATTTCAAGCGGATTAGTGTAGAAAAACGACTTGCCGTCAAGCGAAATAGAGGACAAAAATCCGTTGTATAGCGCTCTTTCAATCACATGGGCGTACTTTGCCTTGTTTTCAATAAGTAGCATTCTGTGTGCAAAAAGGATAAGTCCAATCGCCGCACAGCTCTCCGTGTAAGCAACAAGATTAGGCAGGTCATAGGGTATAGTAAACGCCTCACCCGCCGAGGTAGAGCCAATTCCGCCCGTTATATACATTTTCCTTGTCGCAATATCATCAAAAATGCTCTCGCAAGCCTCTTTTAGCGATACATCACCGCATATTTTCGCAAGGTCAGCCATCGCACAGTAGAGATATACCGCCCTTACCGCATGACCGATAGCTTCCTTTTGCTCCCTTACGGGAATATGCGCCTGAGAGTAGCCATGCATTGACCAATCCCAGCTTTCCTCTTGTGTTTTTCCGCGCTCGTCAACAAAGAACTTAGCCATGTCAAGATACTTGCCCTCACCCGTGCATTCATAAAGGCGTACAAGCGCAAGCTCAATTTCCTCATGTCCGGGAGTGACAAACATCGTGTCACGGTCAATTATAAATCGCTTTTCTATGTAATCAGCATATTTTATCATAGCATCAAGCAATGCGCGCTTGCCCGTAGCCTTGAAGTAGGCAACACCCGCCTCAATCAAATGTCCCGCACAGTATAGCTCGTGATGGTCGCGGTCCTTGAAGCGGTTGTCAGGCTCAACAAGCGTGTGAAATATGTTAAAATATCCGTTTTCATCTTGATTTTTAACAATTAGCGAAACAAGGTCGTCAACAATTTTTTCAAAGCACTCATTCCTTTCAAGATGTGTGAAATACGCCACACCCTCAACCCATTTTGCAACATCGGAGTCCCAAAAGAAGTGTGGTTCTATCTTGCAATTTTCAAAATCAAACGCCTCAAAGCGTCCTGTGTCCGAAAATCTCTTGTAAACCGCATCGACAGTCACATCACGCACAAGCGCCTGCTTGTCAGCCCAAAAGCCACCCGTAATTTTAGTAGCGGAAAAATCAACATTTTTCATAAAAATGCTCCTTAAAACCGTAAATTTTTATCTACCTAAATTATATCATTCCTTATCACCCGTGTCAACACAAAAAACAAAAAAGAGAGGCACAGCCTCTCTTTTTGGAAAATCAGTTTTCGGAAAAATCATCCTTGCCAACACCGCAAAGTGGGCAAACGAAATCGTCGGGTAGATCCTCAAACTTAGTGCCGGGCTCAATTCCGTTTTCAGGATCGCCAAGCTCCTCATCATATTCCCAACCGCATACATCACATACATACTTTTTCATAATAAAAATCTCCTTTTTATAAAAATTTATTTTTAAATTATTTTATTTCCTCAAAGTCAGAAGCGCCGTGCTTGCAAAGCGGACAAACAAAGTCCTCAGGAAGCGTATCTCCCTCGTATACATAACCGCAAATCTTGCATACATAGCCCTTTTTGCCCTCGGTCTCGGGCTTTGGCTTGACATTCTCCTGATAGTAGGTGTATGTCATTGTCTCCTTGTCGGAAAGCACCCTTGCCTCGGTGATAGAGCATATAAACATACCATGCGTGTCAAGGTCAATATACTGCTCAACCTTAAGCGACATAAAGGAATTTATGTGCCTTGGAAGGAAGATAAGACCGTTGTCGGAGCGAAGTGGCTCACAGCCCTCAAACTTGTCTGTATTTCTACCGCTTGTAAAGCCGAATTTTTCAAACACCGCAAACGGCGCATCGGTTGAAAGACAGTTTACATTCATCTTTCCCGTTTGCTTTATAACATGGTGCGAGTAGTTTTCCTTGTTGATGGTAACTGCAATTCTGTTCGGTGTGTTAGTAACCTGAGTAATCGTGTTTACGATAAGACCGTTGTCCTTCTTGCCGTCGTTAGATGTAACAACATAAAGACCGTATCCAATATTAAATAATGCGGAAAGGTCGTTTTTGTTAGCCGTATCGCCCTTGCGAGCAATATATTCCATACAAAGCTCGTTAGCAAGCGTCTCAAGCTGTGCAGAGCTTTCGTCATTTAGCGCGGATAAAATCCTTACCCCTGTGTCGCAAAATGTCAAATTCTTGCACTTTTCGAGCATACCGCGCATAATCTTAGACGCAAGCGGAGCCCAGCTTCCGTTTTCAATAAGAGCAACAGTCCTGTTAGAGAAGTTGCGCTCGGTAAGATGAGAAATAAACTCACGCATAAATGGGAAGATTTCCGCATTATAGGTCGTTGTGGCAAGGACAAGCTTGCTATATCTGAACGCGTCCTCAACCGCCTCAGCCATGTCAACCCTTGCAAGGTCATTTACAACCACCTTAGGACAGCCCTTAGCACGGAGCATATCCGCAAGCATAAGCACAGCCCTCTTTGTATTTCCGTAAACAGAGGTGTAAGCGATTACAATTCCGTCCTCCTCGGGCTGATAGCTTGACCATGTGTTGTAAAGACCGATATAATATCCAAGATTTTCAGTAAGCACAGGACCGTGTAAGGGGCAAATTACCTGAATGTCAAGCCCGCTTGCCTTCTTGAGCAGAGCCTGTACCTGTGCGCCGTACTTTCCAACAATTCCAATGTAATAGCGCCTTGCCTCGCATGCCCAATCCTCCTCTACATCAAGCGCGCCGAATTTTCCGAATCCGTCAGCGGAGAACAGCACCTTGTCAGTTGAGTCATAGGTAACAATAACCTCGGGCCAATGCACCATAGGAGCAGTAACAAAGGTTAGAGTGTGCCTTCCGAGCGAAAGCGTGTCACCCTCGCCGACAACTATTTGCCTGTCAGCAAAGTCCGTGCCAAAGAAGTTCTTCATCATCGCAAACGCCTTAGCAGAGGAAACGATTTTAGCATCTGGATAAGCACGCACAAAATTCATAATATTTGCCGAATGATCGGGCTCCATATGCTGAACAATAAGGTAGTCGGGCTTTCTTCCCGCAAGCGTGCCCTCAATGTTGTCAAGCCATTCGTGTGTGAAGCTTGCGTCAACCGTGTCCATAATAGCGATTTTGTCATCAATAATCGCGTAGGAGTTGTAGGATATGCCGTTTGGCACGATGTACTGACCCTCAAAAAGATCAATTGCGTGGTCATTTACACCAATATATTTGATGTCGTTAGTAATTTTCATAATATACCTCTCAAGTAGTTTACTTAATAATGTTTACTTTATTTTTGTCATTTTATTCAAATAAATTCTATTTCCAGTAATCAAGCTCGTCCTCAATTCCAATATCCCTTGATAAAAACGCCTCGCTTTCGCCGTTTTTGCGCTTCCTTTTGTAATCATTAAGGGCTCTGAACGCATATTTCCCGAGATACAGGATAACAGGTATGTTGATAATAGCCATAAGACCCATTGTAAGGTCCGCAATGCTCCAAAGCAAATCCGCGCTTAATCCTGCTCCGACAAAAATCACAGCCGATGCGATAACATAGTATATATAATTGAATTTTTTTGACGGCACACGACCGAGTATATGGCTAAGTGCTTGGTTTACATAGTAAAGATTTCCGAGTAGTGTGGTAAAGGCGAACAAAATCATCGCTACGGTAATGAATATAGGACCGAAGGAGCCAAGCGTTGCCTTTAACGCCATTTGAACATAAGGCGCTCCCGAAATCGCCTCAGATGGCTCAATACCCGAGGACATACACATAAACGCAGTTGCCGAGCATACAAGCACCGTGTCAATGAACACCGAAAGCACCTGTACAAGCCCTTGCTTTGCGGGATGATTGATGTCAGCCGATGCCGATGCGTTTGGCGCGCTTCCAACACCTGCCTCATTGCTGAAAAGCCCGCGCTTGATTCCATACATAACACAGGATCCGCTAAAGCCCCCGAAAATAGCATCAAAATCAAACGCCTCGGCGAAAATGCGCGCGAAGATAGACGGAAGTGCGGGAAGGTTTATGCAAACGATAACAATAGCAACGAGTATGTACGCAATACCCATAACAGGCACAAGAAGGCTTGTAACCTTAATAACCCTTGAGCCACCGCCAAAAAGACAGTACCCAACCGTCACCGCAATAACAAATCCGATTATCCACGGAGTAAGCGACGGATTGTAAAATGAGTATGAGGAAAAGGTTGATTGCAAATTGTACGATGCAAGCATATTGAAGCCGAAGCCATAGGTAAGAATCAGTAGCACCGAAAAAACAATAGCAAGCGGACGGCATTTCAGCCCTGACTCAATATAGTATGCAGGTCCGCCGTAGCTACCGGCAGGACCGCGCCTCTTATATATCTGCGCAAGCGTGCTTTCAATAAACGCGGAGGCACCGCCTATAATTGCAATTACCCACATCCAAAAAACCGATCCGAAGCCACCAAGACAAAGCGCGGTTGAAACGCCGATGATATTTCCCGTGCCAACCCGTGACGCGGTTGAAACCATAAGCGCATGAAATGAAGAAACTCCCTTCTTATCGGGCGCTTTTTCGCCAACAACACGAAATTGCTCCTTAATCATTCCAAATTGAACAAATTTTGTTCTGAATGTAAAATAAAGTCCGCCCGCAATAAGCAGAATTATAAGGAGATATCCGTATAAGGCATCGTTTATACCCGAAATAAGCCTTTCAAAAAACATACATTCCCCTAAATTTTAACAATCTCGTATTCCTGCGACCCAACGCCAAGCGCCTCTGCGCTCGTGATAGTGATAAGACCGTTTCGGCTCTCAATCCTTTCAATAAGGTGTGGCGCGCCCGCATCGTCACTTGCGTAAACAAGGTCAACACACGCCTTGTCAATCGCCACAGGGTCAAGCGAGGCAAGTATACCGATATCCCCCATGCAAGGGTCCTCGGCAACCGCACAGCAGTCGCAGTCTACACTCATATTTTTCATTACATTTATGTAGCAAATCCTGCCCTTGAAAAGCTCACAAACGCTAAGTGAGGCATCAGCCATAGATCTCAAAAACGAATCGTGATCCGCATCCCAAAGCAAATCTGTATCCCCTGCGCCGTGAATGTACTTTTTGCCATAAGAGGAAGCAATACCAATAGATAATTGCTTTAACGCACCGCCATAGCCACCCATAGGATGCCCCTTAAAATGCGATAGCACGAGCATAGAGTCGTATTTTTCAAGACCGCGCCCAACATAATTCTTCTTAATCACCGCGCCCGTCGGAATGTCAAGCACAAGGTCATCACCCTCACCGTCAAGAATTTCGCAAGCAAAGTCCTTGTCCCAGCCGTGCTTGTGGAGAAGCCTTAAATGCTTTTCAGTCGTGTTTCTCTCACCCTCGTAGGCAGTATTGCACTCCACCACCGTACCGCCGACATGCTTAATCAAATCACTCCAAAGCTCAGGACCTAAAAAGTTTTGATTGCCCTTCTCACCCGAGTGTACCTTTACAGCCACCTTGCCATAAAGCTCCACACCAAGTGCCTTGTAAAGCCTCAAAACCGCCTCAGGAGTTATCTCGCTTGTAAAATAAACCTTAGATTTCATAAAATCTCCTTATTTAGTTACTGAAAATATTTTAACATGTATAAGATAAAAAGTAAATAGAAAGTATAAAAATTAACAATCCATAATTTGAAAAAATAAGAAAAAACCTCACCGCTTTCCTTTCATAAAAGCCTTGCGATTTTACTTTTTTGGAATAATTTAAAAAATTTTAAAAAAGTTGTTGACAAGTTGAAGGTCTTGTGCTAAAATAGTTAGGCAATAGCGGAATTGTGTAAAGGTAGCACAGCAGACTCTGACTCTGTATGTCTGGGTTCGAATCCTAGTTCCGCTGCCATAAAACGAAAACCGACCACAAAGGTCGGTTTTTTGTTTTATTTACGGCTTGAGTTCGTTCTTTTGCTCTAAACCGTTGTTTGCCTGCAAAAAGCATCCTAAAAAAGGTCGCTTTAAATATTAAACTGTAATTACCCCAACGCCCTCAAGCACAGCGAAAACAAGAACGATGATAAGACAAAGTGGCGTTACATATTTAATCATAACGGAGAACAGAGTCCTTTGCTTAAACTTGCCCGAGAGGGAAACCTCCTCGATAATTGTTGATGGCTTTATAAAGAACGAAATAAGAATGCAGGTGAGTAGCGCAATAATCGGCATCATAACACTGTTAGTCAAGAAATCAAAGAAGTCAAGAAAGGCGAACTTGCCGAAGAACAATACCTCACTCCAAGCACTGTAACCAAGGCAGGAGAGAAGACCGAGCGCAATGCTTATTCCAAATACGATAAGACACGACATCTTCCTTCCAAGCTTCCATTTATCCTGAATAGTTGAAACAACCGTCTCCATAAGCGAAATTGACGAGGTCAGCGCCGCCAAAAGCACCATAAGGAAGAACACCGCGCCGATAAACGCACCGCCAAACATGTTGTCAAACACCTTAGGAAGCACACCGAACATAAGACCGGGACCCTTCGTAAGCTGAGTAGGGTCATAGGCTATACACGCGGGAATAATCATAAGACCCGCCAAAAATGCGATACCTGTGTCAAAAATTTCAATTTGATGAGTTGATTTTTCAATACTGATATCCTTCTTCATATAAGAGCCGAAGGTAATCATAATACCCATCGCAAGCGACATAGAGTAGAATAGCTGACCAAGCGCCGAAACAAAGGTCATGTAGGTAAACTTTGAAAAATCGGGCTTGAGGTAGTAGGCAACGCCACTCCAAATGTTGTCAGTAGTAATAAATGTGTATACAATAATGAATACCATAAGCACGACAAGCACAGGCATCATTACCTTGCTCACCTTTTCAACGCCCTTTTGCACACCGAAAAGCACAATAAGCGCTGTTGCACCCATAAATAGAGCAAACCATAAAATCGGTTCCCCTACCTTTGAAATATAGTCGCCGAAGTATGAGCCGTTTGCCATCTCCGACATCTCGCCGGTAATAAATCCAAACGCGTATTTCGTAACCCAACCGCCAATAACGGAATAATAGGGAAGAATGAGCATCGGCACGATTGACGCAAGGAAACCAACGAAGCCAAAACGCTTGTCAAGCGCACTGTAAGCACCGATAGGGCTTTGCTGAGTCTTTCTGCCAATCGCAATTTCCGCAATCATAAGCGAAAATCCGAAGGTAACCGATAAAATAATGTAAACTAAAAGGAAAATACCGCCACCGTACTTAGCCGCAAGATAAGGGAAGCGCCAAATATTTCCAAGTCCAACCGCTGAGCCTGCCGCCGCTAAAACGAAGCCTATCTTACCCGAAAACGAGCTTCTTTTTCCGCTAACATTCGTATCAACACTTGGAGCAACTGAAGCATTGTTATCCAAAATTCTAATCTCCTGTCAGTAATAATAATCCTCAATAGTATATCATATAATATAAAAAAATGCAAGCATAATTTCAAAAAAGCCATTTTCCTTGAAAAATGGCTTTTTAAATATAGCTAAAGGTAGAGAATTATGCGCGCCAATTCCTTTTACTTTCTCATATTCCTGCTTGATGTCAAAAATCTCATTGTCCAGCTCTGATAGCGTAGCCTGTCAGAAAGATACCTGTCCTCAAACGCATCACCGTGTTGCCAAGTGCCCTTAAATGCGCTGTCCCTTACCTCGGGCATAATATCAAGACAGGGAAGCTGTGGCTTTGGCGAAATAACGATACTTGTCGCGCCCAAAAGCGCCTCACAAGAGGCATAAATCCAGTCCGCAGGACCGATAAATTCATTACCAACCTTGATTTTCTCGGGTAAAAACTCGTTGTCCTTAATTTGCCCACAGGACGCGATAAGCTCCGCCTTGCTCACCGTAATCTCCCTTGTAATCTCATAAGGCTTAGACAAAAATCCGTATACATCACCGCACCTATGCTCACTCCTGCCGAGTAAAAAGTCACGAAGTGAAAGCATAATGTCCGATAGCGAAAGTGAAATTTTCTCATTGATAGGGAAAAGACCTTCCTTCAAATTTTCGTAAATAAACGATACATCACCCGCCGTAACAACCCTTTCTCCCTCGCGCGCAAGCTTACCTGCAAGCTCTGAATAGGTCGTAATCTTAAAGCGTGGGTCGTTTTTAATCATACGAATTAGCACACGCATATTGTCAAGCACCTTCTTCGTAATGGCGGGGTCAAGGTCCTCAGCCTCAATCCACTCACCAAATGGCACAAGATTTTCCTTGTGATAATTCAGCTGATCCCAAAAATCGTTTTTAATAATCATGTTAGGATGTGTGTAAATTACAGCCCTTTCACGCCTTGCAAGGTCATCAAGCACACGCTTAATGTCCGCCTCGGTAGCATCACGCAAAAACCACTCAATGCCAAAGGTATAATTAGCGTGGAAAATATTGCAGTAATACGCACCCGTACCCCACTCTGTGTCGCAAAATGTGTCCGCATAGATAGGAATACCCATCTTGTGATAACCATACATGGCAACATACGACTTTTGATTTCCGGGAGGGCACGCCGCCCAAACTCTGTCAACCCCAAGCGTGTCCTTTATGTATTCAATTCCAAGGCTCTCCTGAGAAATAAGCTCCTCCTGCGCCTTGTAAAAATCATCAATGTCCGTATATTCGTTTATCATAGGGTGTAGCGTGTGACCGTAGGTGTGCGTGCCAATCTCGTGATGTGAAAGCGCCTCAATTACATCTGTGCGCCCCCACTCCTTTAAATGCTTAGCAAGCAAGCCAACCACACAAAAGCAACCCTTAACTCCTTCCTCGTGAAAGAGCTTAGCCTCGTATAAAATTCCGTCAGCCGCCCTTGATGAGGTAAAGTCCTCTGTGTCAAATGAAAAGATAATTTCAGTCATATTAACCCCCAATAAAAAATCCTACCTCAATTTTATCAATAATGCGCCAAAAAATCAATACATTATCAAAAAAATCATTCTCGCATTAAATATATTGAGGTGATATTATGAAGATTAGCGAGCTTTTTGAGCGTTGCCTGAAAATCCCCTATACCCGCACTCCAAATCACGGAGATTTTGCAGCCGAGGTAATAAATGGCACACTCTATATCTACTTTGAGCATTCAAATGGCAAAACCGACTGGATAAACAACCTTGATTTCCCAACCATGGCATATTCAAATAGCGAGGGTAAAGCCTTCCTTGCCCACCGTGGCTTTTTGCGGGTCTTTAAATCAATAACCCCCTATCTTGCCACCGCCATAGAAAACGCAAAAGCAAATAAATATGAAAAAATCATAATAGTAGGCTATTCCCACGGCGGAGCGCTCTCGGTCCTTTGCCACGAATATTTGTGGTATAACCTTGAAAATATGAGAGATAAAATATATACCTACGCCATAGCCCCGCCAAGAGTAATATGGGGAAGGGTGAGCCACCTTGAAAATAGATGGCAAAACCTTACCACCGTAATAAATAAAGGCGACCTCGTTCCAAGCCTGCCCCCAAGGGCGCTCGGCTATACCCATGTAGGCAAAATCCTCGAAATAGGCAAAAAGGGCAAGTATTCAAGGGTAAACGCCCACCGCCCCGAAAATATCCTTACTGAGCTTTTGGAGTATGAGAGCCAACTAAACAAAATCAACGGTCATTGACCGTTGATTTTTATTCCTGCGTTATGCTTATTTCATTGTCAATACATGTCACACTAACACTTCCATTCTTAGTTTGATATACATGCACCATGTATTCTATAAGTAAATCAAGTGTTTTTTTGTCAGCAGGGTTCTTGTCCGAGCAGGTAATCACACCGTATTTCGGCTTCACCATATCTAAAAGCTCACGGTAATTTTCAATATAATTTCCATGATAAGGTAGCTTTATAAAATCATACTCACCAAGCTCCGCTGTAATTAGCTCGCTAAGGCGTATCTCCATGGCATCACCGCAAAAGAGAAACCGCCTCGTTCCACAGGTGAGCGAAACCACAAGCGAGGAATTGTTGCTTTGCTTTTCAGCGTATTTTTGATTTCTTGGCGCATCAATTTCAAATAAGCACCCACCAACCTCAAACGAGTATGCACCGTTTAAAATAATAGGAGTAATCTCTCTTTCGTCCATTGTCGCGTGGTAGCGCGTGTATTCCTCGGTAAGCGGAGCATAAGCGCCCTCAATCACCGTCGTTACATCGTAAGCGGAAATTATCTCACTTGCCCCACCAATGTGGTCCTTGTCGGGGTGCGTCAAAATCAATGTGTCAATCCTGTCATATCCCTTGTCACTCATAAAATCACGAATGCTTGAAACATTGTTGTCCTCACCCGAATCAATCATCACAAGACCCGCACCCGTGTCAATCACAATGCAGTCCGCCTTGCCAATTTTCAGTATGTCAATAGAGCAGGAGGGAGTAACCTCGCTCTCAAACGACACAGGAGTACTTGATGATTCCTCATCACCGCAGGAAAGCATAGAAAAGCATATCAAAGCACAAAAAATAATAAGCCAAAATTTCCTCATTCCCTCACCCCAAAACTGAATTTACTAATAATATCTTAACACAAAACAGTTAAAATATCAAGAATAAAAAAATAATTACGCAACTTGACAAGTGAGAATTGAGGTGGTATAATGTTTTAAACGGTGATGTTGTATTATTTCGCAAAGGAGAACACTTTAGATATGAATAAAAAAATACAGTTGTCAAATCTTCTCCCATTCATATTTTTGATGGCATTTGCAATGCTTTGCATAATTATGCTATTATTTCCAGCTTTATATGCCTCAAATGGTGTTGTAAAAGAGTTTTATCCTAATGCTGATAATGGATTTGTTTGGCTGTCATTCAATACGCATTTTTTTGAAGGAAACGATTTGGATATAGTTGCCGATTTCCTCAAAAACATATCTTGGATACAACTTATAATTGGAGTTATTTCATGTGTCTTGGTTCTTTATGGATTTTTAATCAATAAACTCAAACGCATGGAGCGTTTAGTTGTTTCATTAGGTTTTATCTCAATGTTTTTATATACTGCCGAAGGAATTGTTTGCAAACGCTTGTTTTGTGAAGTGGAAAATTATTCAGAGAGTTATTTTTCTACAATGTCATTTGTTCCAATAATAATTGGAATGATATTATTTGTTGGATACTGTATAACATCAATGATTTTTGTGAGAAAAAATAAAACAATGCAACAAAACACGAAAGAGGATAATGCTAATCTTTCTATGGAAAACGAAAAGATAGAACTTCTTTTACATTATAAAAAACTTTGCGATGATGGAATTATCACCCAAGAGGAATTTGACGCGAAGAAAAAACAACTTCTCAACTTATAATTACAAAAAATGCTCTACGAAAAGTAGAGCATTTTTCTTGTTATTTAATTATTACGAGCTTTAGCGAGTAACAAGGTTCTGACACGCAAAAATACTATTTGATTTTTGCATATTGCGTAGCAACCTGTTTGCTAAAACAGCGTGTCAGGTTCTTATTTTGAAGCCTCTTCAACAGCAACAGCAACTGCAACAGTCATACCAACCATTGGGTTGTTACCTGCGCCGATAAGTCCCATCATTTCTACATGAGCAGGAACAGATGAAGAGCCAGCGAACTGTGCATCACCGTGCATTCTACCCATAGTATCAGTCATACCGTAGGAAGCAGGACCTGCAGCCATGTTGTCAGGGTGAAGTGTACGACCTGTACCACCACCTGAAGCAACAGAGAAGTAGTTCACACCGTTCTCGTTACACCATTTCTTGTAAGTGCCTGCAACAGGATGCTGGAATCTTGTTGGGTTGGTTGAGTTACCTGTGATAGATACACCAACATTTTCAAGACGCATAATTGCAACACCCTCTGGAACGCTGTCAGAGCCGTAGCACTTAACCTTTGCACGAGGACCGTCTGAATAAGCAGTCTCGGAAAGAACCTTAACCTCTTCAGTGTAAGGATCAAACTCAGTCTTAACATAAGTAAAGCCGTTGATTCTTGAAATAATCATAGCAGCATCCTTGCCAAGACCGTTAAGAATTACGCGAAGTGGCTTAACTCTAACCTTGTTAGCGTTAAGAGCAATCTTAATTGCACCCTCAGCAGCCGCAAAGGACTCGTGACCTGCGAGGAAGCAGAAGCACTCAGTCTCCTCGGAAAGAAGCATCTTACCAAGGTTACCGTGTCCAAGACCAACCTTTCTGTTCTCAGCAACAGAGCCGGGGATACAGAAGGCCTGAAGACCAATACCGATAGCCGCAGCCGCATCAGCAGCCTTTGTGCAGCCCTTCTTAATAGCGATAGCAGCACCAACGGTGTAAGCCCAAATAGCGTTTTCAAAGCAAATAGGCTGGGTTTCTCTTACGATCTTATCGCAGTCAATTCCCTTAGCAAGAGTAATTTCCTTGCACTCCTCAACAGAAGCAATGCCATATTCCTTAAGAGTAGCATTGATTTGGTCAATTCTTCTTTCATATCCTTCAAATAATGCCATTATTCGTTACCCCCTTATTGCTTTCTTGGGTCGATATAGTGGTCAGCATCAGCAAATCTACCATATGTACCCTTAGATTTTTCGTAAGCCTCGTTTGGCTCCATGCCCTTCTTAATGAAGTCAGTCATCTTGCCGAGAGAAACGAATTCATAACCGATAACCTGATTGTCCTTGTCAAGCGCCATTCTTGTGCAGTAGCCCTCAGTCATTTCAAGGTAACGAACACCCTTTGCCTTAGTACCGTACATAGTACCAACCATTGAGCGTGCGCCCTTACCAAGGTCTTCCATACCTGCGCCGATAACAAGACCGCCCTCAGAGAATGCACTTTGAGTTCTTCCGTAAACGATTTGGAGGAAAAGCTCACGCATAGCAGTGTTAATAGCGTCGCAAACAAGGTCAGTGTTAAGGGCCTCAAGAATTGTCTTGCCGGGGAGGATTTCCGCTGCCATAGCTGCGGAGTGAGTCATACCGGAGCAACCGATAGTCTCAACGAGAGCTTCCTCAATAACGCCGTCCTTAACATTGAGAGAGAGCTTGCAAGCGCCCTGCTGAGGTGCGCACCAGCCAATACCGTGTGTGTAGCCTGAAATGTCTGTGATTTGCTTAGCTTGAACCCACTTGCCCTCTTCGGGAATAGGAGCAGGACCGTGGTTAGGACCCTTAGCTACGCAACACATGCTTTCAACTTCGTGTGAATAGATCATATGAAAATCTCCTTTGAATAAAATTTTTTCGTAAATATTTTATCACATAACTAAAATAAAATCAACACATTTTTAACAAAAAGCGATAATTTTCGTGTTTTAACAAAAACCTTCCTTTTATTTGATAGAAATATATTAAAAATACTTAAAATTATATTTACAATCTGCTCAATTTGTGGTATACTTTAATTTAGTGAAAAATCAAGGGGGTGAGCGTATGCGCATAGACAAGCTTTTGTCCGAAATGGGAGTTGCTTCCCGTTCTGAAAGCTCAAGGCTTGCAAGGCAGGGTAAAATCCTCGTAAACGGCACACCCGTCAAGCGCGCCGACACTCATATAAGCCCCGATTCCGATGTAATCACCCTTTGCGGTGAGGTAATCAGCTATAAAAAATTCACTTACATAATGCTGAATAAGCCCGAGGGCTATGTCAGCGCCACCGATGATGAACGGGAAAAAACCGTGCTTGACCTCTTGCCCGAAAACGAGAGGAGAAAAAATCTTTTCCCCTGCGGAAGGCTTGATAAAAACACACTCGGACTCGTGATTTTGACAAACGACGGTGATAGCGCGCATAAATTGCTCTCACCCAAGCATCACGCAAAAAAGGTTTATAAATTCAAAGCCAAGCGCCCAATTTCCGAGCAGGACATCACCGCGCTTGAACACGGCATAGATATCGGCGGATATGTGACAAAGCCGTGTGAAATATCCCTGACCTCTGACACCGAGGGCGAAATCACCCTGACCGAGGGGAAATATCACCAAATCAAGCGCATGCTTGAGGCGGTTGATAATAAGATAACCTACCTTGAGCGCATAAGCTTTGCAGGAGTCGCTCTTGACCCGACGCTTGCGCGCGGAGAGTGGCGTTATCTGACAAGTGAGGAAGAAAATTTGCTTTTGCAAAGAAAATAGGAGAATAAAATGAAAAAATTTCTTTTACCCGACGGTGTAAACTGGTATAGGGCCAATTTTCACTGTCATACAAGGCACTCTGACGGTGCGCTTACTCCCGAGCAAGTAAAGGAGCTTTACAAAAATCATGGCTACTCAATCGTAGCATATACCGACCATGATGTTTTGCTTGACCACTCCGATTTGAATGATGAGGACTTTCTCGCCCTCACAAGCTCCGAGTATGCTGTAAACCAAGCAAGCGCCACCTTCCCGCAAATATTCGATGCAAACACGGGCGATTGGCAACGCAAGAAGTGTGTTCACCTAAATATATTCTCGAAGGACCCCCACAATACCTTTATGCCGGCAACCGATATAAATCAGAACTGGATTTTGAGGGACCGCTATCCCGACACAAAATGCGATGGCTTCATTCGTGAGTATACAAAAGAGAACATCAACGAAATTATAAAGCGCTGTAACGACGCAGGCTTTCTCGTTCAGCTAAACCACCCCTACTGGTCACTTAACGAGAGAGAGGATTATATCAATATGGAGGGGCTTTGGGGGCTTGAAATCCTCAACTACGCAACCGAGCTTGAAACAGGTAGCGAGTATTGCCCGTACATCTATGATGATATGATAAGAAACGGAATGTATAACCTCGTTTGCACAATGGGCGATGATAACCATAACCACGCAGGGGATAGAGAGTCCTTCGGCGGTTCAACCTTCATCGGCGCTAAGGAGCTGAAATACGACCAAATCATTGAGGCTATGGAAAAGGGTCATATCTACTGCGCATCGGGCAGAAATAACCCGCCAAGATTCCTTTCCCTCTATGTAGAGGATAACATCATCAAAATCGACTGTACCCCCGTTACAAACATCAATATAAACGGATACGGTAGAAATGACCGTCATATCACCGCACCCGAGGGCGAAACACTTACCCATGCGGAGTTCCCACTCCGAGAGGGCGATGTGTATTTCCGTGTCAGCCTTCGCGATGAGTATGGAAACAACGCGCACACTCACACCTACTTCGTTAAGGATTATCTTGAAAAATAAGAGGTGCGTATGAAAAAATATCTTTTACCAAACAATGTAAGCTGGTATAGGGCAAACCTTCATTGCCATACAACAATCTCTGACGGACAATTAACCCCCGAGGAGGTAAAGGAGGCATATAAGGCTAAGGGCTACTCAATTGTGGCATATACCGACCACGAAATTTTGCTTGACCACTCCGACTTAAATGATGAAGGCTTTCTCGCTCTGACAAGCTCGGAGTATTCGGTAAACGAGGCGGAGTCAACCTACCACCCTCACCCGTCAGACCCAAATAATAACGGCTGGCAAAGAAGAAGAGTAATTCATATGAACATCTTCTCAAAAAAACAGCACAACACCTTCCAGCCCGCAGCTAACGATGATACACTCTGGGCGTGTGACGGAAGGTATAAGGGCACGGGCAAGTGCGACGGCTTCGTAAGGGAATATACCGTTGAAAACATCAACGAAACAATAAGACGCTGCAACGAGGCAGGCTTCCTCGTTCAGTATAACCACCCCGTTTGGTCGCTCAACGATAAGGAGCTGTACTTAAACCTAAAGGGACTCTGGTCGCTTGAAATCCTCAACTACGCAACCGAGCGTATCACAGGAAAGGAATATTGCCCTCATATCTACGACGAAATGGTAGCCTCGGGAATGTATGATCTTCTCCCGACAATGGGCGATGATAACCATAACAGGGGCAGGAGCCTTGCGCACTCCTTCGGTGGCTCAACCATGATAGGCGCAACCGCCCTTGAATACGATAAAATCATAGAGGCTATGGAAAAGGGTCATGTTTACAGCACAAGCGGACAGGACAACCCACCGCAGATTTACTCTCTCTATGTAGAGGACAATATAATAAAGGTAGATTGCTCACCCGCCGTAACCGTATTTTTAAATGGCTACGCAAGAGCATACCGTATCGTTGAGGGCGAAAGCGGTGAGGAAATAACCCATGCCGAATTTTCGCTTGATAAAAACGATGTATACTTCCGTATAACCGTAAGAGATAAATACGGAAATAACGCACACACCCGTTGCTATATGGTAGCGGATTACTACGAAAATAACTAATAAAACAAATCAAAAATACAACAAAATTATACAACAAAATTTTTACTGTAAAGGATGCAACAAAATGAACATTATTAACGAGCTCGCAAAGGAATTTAAGCTAAGAATCTCACAGGTTGAGGCAACAGTCGGACTTATCGACGACGGAAACACAATCCCCTTTATCGCAAGATACAGAAAAGAGGTAACAGGCTCACTTGATGACGAAACACTCCGTAACCTTGATGAAAGACTCAAATACCTTCGTAACCTTGAGCAAAGAAAGGAAGAGGTAAAGGCGCTTATTGAGGCACAGGGTAAGCTAACCCCCGAAATTGAGGAGGCGCTTCAAAACGCTCAGATTCTTACCGAGGTAGAGGATATTTATCGCCCCTTCAAGCCAAAGAGAGAAACAAGAGGCTCTCTTGCGAGAAAGAGAGGACTTGAACCGCTTGCTCAGCTTATTATGGAGCAAAGAGCATCGTATTCGCCAAGCATTGAGGATGTCGCAAAGGACTTTATAAACACCTCACATGAGGATAAAAAGATGCATGTTAAGAGCGTAGAGGACGCAATTAACGGAGCAAAGGATATCATCGCCGAGGACATTTCCGATAATGCCGAGTATAGAAAGGCAATAAGGGCGCTCACCTTCAACCACGGTATGGTTGTTTCCAAAAAGGCAAAGGATGAGGACTCCGTTTACGAGTCATATTACGAATATAGCGAGAGCGTTAAGAAAATCCCGGGACACCGTATCCTTGCAATAAACCGCGGAGAAAAGGAGGAATTTCTAAAGGTAAGCATCGAGATTGAAAGCGAAATCATTCTTAACTACCTTCTTGATGAAATTCTTACAAACGCAAAGAGCCCTGCAAGAGATTATATCCAATCAGCAGTCGTTGACAGCTACGACCGCCTTATCGCGCCAAGCGTTGAAAGAGAAATAAGGACTGCCATCTTTGATGAGGCAAGCGAGGGCGCAATTAAATTGTTCTCCGAAAACCTTAAAAATCTTCTCATGGGCGCACCGCTGAAGGGCAAAACCGTCCTCGGCTATGACCCGGGCTACAGAACAGGCTGTAAGCTTGCGGTAGTAGATAAAACAGGTAAGTATATTGACTGGGATGTTATCTACCCAACAAAGCCGAGAGAGGACATTGAGGGCTCAACCAAAAAGGTTGAAAGACTCATTAAAAAATACGGCGTTGATGTTGTCGCAATCGGTAACGGAACCGCATCTAAGGAAAGCGAAATCTTTATCGCGGGCGTGCTTAAGGGCATGGGCAACCCCAATGTTAAATATATCGTAGTAAGCGAGGCAGGCGCTTCCGTTTACTCCGCATCTAAGCTCGGAACAGAGGAGTTCCCCGACTTTGATGTAACCCAAAGATCCGCAATCTCAATCGCGAGAAGACTCCAGGACCCACTTGCAGAGCTTGTTAAAATTGACCCTAAGTCAATCGGCGTAGGTCAATATCAGCACGATATGAAGCAGGCAAGGCTTGACGAGGCTCTCGGCGGAGTCGTTGAGGACTGCGTAAATAAGATAGGCGTTGACCTTAACACTGCATCATACTCACTCCTTTCCTATGTTTCGGGTATAAATATCGGTATTGCAAAGAATATCGTAAAATACCGTGACGAGGAGGGCGAATTTACAAAGAGATCCCAACTTCTTAAGGTGCCGAAGCTCGGTGATAAGGCATATCAACAGTGCGCAGGCTTCCTTCGTGTTCCGGACTCTAAGGAAATCCTTGATAATACAGGCGTTCACCCTGAATCATATGCCCCCGCAAAGGCACTCCTTGCAAAATTTGAATACACAATGGACGATGTAGCAAACAGCAACCTTAAGGACCTTCGCCAAAGATGCGCGAAATACGGCACTAAAAAGCTTGCTGAGGAGCTCGGCATCGGTGAGCCAACCCTTATGGATATAATCGGCGAGCTTGAAAAGCCCGGCCGTGACATTCGTGACTCGCTTCCGCTTCCTATTCTAAGAGCAGATGTTCTCGGAATGGAGGACCTGAAGCCGGGTATGGAAATGACAGGTACAGTAAGAAATGTAATTGACTTCGGCGCATTCGTTGATATCGGAGTTCACCAGGACGGACTCGTTCACATTTCCGAAATATCCGATAAGTATGTAAAGCACCCAAGCGATGTGCTCAGCGTTGGCGACATCGTTACAGTAAAAATCAAGAGCGTTGACCTCAATAAAAAGAGAATTGCGCTCACGATGAAGCTCTGATGTTGACATAATCAACGAACTTGCACAAACATTGTGCAACTTGCACAAATAAAGTGCGAAAATTTCGTGCAATTCGCCACTATGAATTTCCTTATAAATTTGTTATAATAAAATATATCATAATGCAAAATTGCGCTAAAATTAAAAAAGAATTTGCTAAAAAGCAAGGAGAAAATAAGGATGGCAAGCTTATCACTAAAACACATTTACAAAAAATACCCGGGCGGAGTTACTGCTGTATCGGACTTCTGTCTTGAAATTGCAGACAAGGAGTTCATTATCTTCGTTGGTCCTTCCGGATGCGGAAAGTCAACAACACTCCGTATGATCGCAGGACTTGAGGAAATCACAGAGGGAGAGCTCTACATTGGCGATAAGCTTATGAACGATGTTGCTCCTAAGGATAGAGATATTGCGATGGTTTTCCAGAACTACGCTCTTTACCCACATATGACCGTGTATGAAAACATGGCATTCGGACTTAAGCTCCGTAAGATTCCAAAGGAAACAATCAAGCGCCGTGTTGAGGCAGCAGCAAAGATTCTCGGTATTGAAAACCTTCTTGACAGAAAGCCTGCACAAATGTCAGGTGGTCAGAAGCAGCGTGTTGCTCTCGGCCGTGCTATCGTTCGTGAGCCAAAGGTATTCCTTCTTGACGAGCCTCTTTCAAACCTTGACGCTAAGCTCCGTGCAGCGATGAGAACTGAGATTACAAAGATTCACCAGACCGTTGGTGTAACCTTCATTTATGTAACTCACGACCAGGTAGAGGCTATGACAATGGCTACCCGTATCGTTGTTATGAAGGACGGCTTCACACAGCAAATTGACTCTCCTCAAAACCTCTACGACAAGCCTGTAAACATCTTCGTTGCAGGATTTATCGGAACACCTCAAATGAACTTTGTAAATGTTGTTCTTGAAAAGAGAGGCGATGACGCATACATCGTATTCGGCGACAACGCAATTAAGCTTCCCGCTGAAAAGGCTTCAGATCCTTCACTTGAGCCATACTTTGGCAAGGAGGTTATCGCAGGTATTCGTCCTGAGCTTATCCATGATGAGCAAATATTCCTTGACAGTATGCCTGATAACATCATTGACGCTAAGGTTGATGTTACCGAGCTTATGGGTGCAGAGATTTATCTCTACCTCGCTATTGACGGCGTTGAATGCTTCAACCTTGACTCTAACAAGGGTGAGAATATTAAGAACGATATTATCGCTAAGGTTTCCTCTCGCTCAGGCGCAAGAGCAGGCGATACAATCAGAGTTGCTATCGACGCTTCAAGAATTCACTTATTCGACAAGGATACACAAAAGTACATCATTCACTAAGAACGATAAAATCCCCGATTTTTCGGGGATTTTTTGTTTTTCTATTGACTTTTAGGTATTATTATTGTATCATTACCTTTAGTAGTAGCATTATTATATTTACTGTTATCTACTATTATATAATTATTACACGGAGATACCCCTATGAAAAAGAAATTTGCAGTAGTCGGCTATGGCGGAATGGGCTCATGGCATGTAAACCATGCGCTAAAGAGCGATGTTCTTGAGCTTGTCGGAATTTATGATATAGATGAGTCAAAGAAGGAAAAGGCAAGGACAAACGGAATTTACGCATATTCCTCTCTTGATGAGCTTATAAACGATAAAAGCGTTGAGCTTGTTACGGTTGCGATCCCTAACGATGTTCACCTTGAAACAGTAACAAGGCTTTTAAGAGGCGGAAAGAATGTAATTTGCGAAAAGCCCGTTGCCCTCTGTTCATCTGACCTTGAGGAGATGATAAAGGCATCAAACGAAAGCGGAAAGCTCTTTACCGTTCACCAAAACAGACGCTGGGATGTTGACTACCTTGCCATGCAACAGCTTAAGGATAGCGGAGAAATCGGTGATTTTATAAGAATTGAGTCAAGAATACACGGCTCTCGCGGAATCCCGTCTGACTGGCGTTGCCACGCACAATACGGAGGCGGAATGATCCTTGACTGGGGCGTTCACCTGATCGACCAGCTTATGCTCATCTTTAAGGATGAAAAAATTGATACAATAAATTGTGAAATCACCAACATCACCACAAACGAGGTTGATGACGGCTTCTATCTCACAATCACCTTTGAAAGCGGAAAGGTTGCATTTTGCGAGGTTGGAACATATAACTTCCTGCCACTCCCAAGATTTTACCTTAAGGCAGAAAAGGGCTCGGCGCTTATCACCGACTGGCGCGAAAGGACCAAGGTCGCAAAATGTAAGTACTGGCACGAAAACGATGTTTTGCCCGTTCAGACCGCCGCAGGACTTACAAAGACAATGGCACCCCGTGATAGCGTAACGCTTGATGAATACGAGCTTGAAATTCCAAAGAGCGATGTTCATGACTTCTACCGCAATGTCGTAAGGGCAATAGACGGAAAGGAAGCGCAAATCGTAACTCACGACCAAATCCGCCTCGTGCTTAAAATAATGGAGCATGCGTTTAAGAGCGCGGAGCTTAAGCAAACAATTAAATTCCAATACTAAAACAAAATACAATAAAATAAAATAAAATGGAATATCGCATTAGCGATATTCCATTTTTTGATTTTTGAAAGCCTTTATTAGTGGCGAGAATGCTTTTTATTGCACAGCCCCTTAAAATTATTTTTTCTCAACTACATCTATAATTCTTACGATTGACGGGCTGAAAATCAAGTTTACAACAAGCTCAAACGAGAAGTTGATAACCGCGCCAAGCGCAACGAGCGCAATAACATCTGAAAAGAAAATAAGACCGCCGATAAAGAATATTCCCGTATTTACGACAGGGCAAACAACCGACGCAACAATAACTCCGATATACTTGCCGAAGTGAGAGAAGAAGCGATACGCAACACCTGCCAAAAGTCCGCTTGCAATACCCTTTACAAGCACCGTTACAATAGTTCCAAACGGATTTAATCCAAGGAAGAAGGTCGCACCGTTGAAAAGCAAAATAACAACAGCGGAAACAAGCCCGAGCCAACCGCCCGCAAGAGGACCGCGCAGGGTAGAGGCAATTACAATAGGAATTAGCGAAAGAGAAACAGAAACCGAAATCGCACCGATAGGCACCGCAACATAGTTGCCAACAAGCTGTAAAACAACAACAATAGCGGTAAGAATACCTAAAATGGTGAGCTTTCTTATATCAAATGAAGATTTTGTCATAATATACTCCTTGTCTTTTTTTAGATATTTTACCACTAAAATGAAAAAAAGTCAATAATTCCAAGCGAAAAACTACCTTTATTATAATTATAGGATATATTATATGCGAAAAATCGCCGAATAAAGCGCAAAAAAGAGTGAAAAATCACACTTTAGCACTAAAAGCGTTAGATTGCTAAATTTTTTAAAAAATTTTCATAAAACCTATTGACAAGGGCAAAAATAAGTGATATATTATCTATAGAGATTAGCAATCACACCTTTTGAGTGCTAAAATCTCCAAAACCGCGTAAAATCAACAAAAACGGAAATAAAACGGAACGAAATGCGGGAAAAATACGGATAAAAAAGGAGGAAAATATGGGATTTGACTATACAGAGCTTAGCGAGAGAAAAAAACTGATACTCAAGGCAATAATTGAAGCACATATTAAAAACGGTGAGCCGGTTGGGTCAAAATATCTTACCCAAGAGGCGAAAATCCAGTATTCCTCGGCAACAATCCGTAATGAAATGGCAGAGCTTGAGGAGCTTGGATATCTTGAACAGCCTCACACCTCGGCAGGGCGTATCCCGTCTGAGCTTGGCTATCGCTTCTATGTCGATACCCTTGTAAGACAGTATGATATGACCACTAAGGAGGCGGAGGACCTAAGCAGCATGCTATCGGTCAAAATGTCCGAGATTGACAGCATCCTTGAAAAGGCGCGTAAGGCAGCCTCTGCTATGACAAATTATACCGCACTCTCACTTCGTCCCCGACCCTCGAGCATAGCGATAAGACGGTATGAAACTATGTATCTTGACCCTCATAGCTTTATCTTGGTAATGGTTGCTCTCGGCTCTGACGCCGTAAAGACCAAAAATATCAAGCCGAGCTTTGAAATAACAAAGGATATGGTTGAGCGCCTGTCACTTGCCTTGAACGAAACGCTTGTTGGTGTAAGCGTGGACGATATGAATATATCGCTCATTATGAAAATGGAGCAAAGCCTTTCCGATTGCCCCGAGCTTGTTGGGCTCACAGTAAAAAGCATCTATGAAACGATGAATGAGCTCGGCTCTGAGGTCAGGGTAGAGGGACTGAACCGCTTGCTTCAATACCCCGAGTATAAAAATCTTGATAAGCTTCAGCAAATCATATCAAGCTTTGAGGATAAGAGCGATATAATAAAGGCGGTCAGCGCTATTGACCAAAGCGATGATGAAACGAAGGTGTTCATCGGAAGCGAGAATATGGTTAAAATTATGGATAACTCAACGCTTATCTATAAAAACCTGAAGCTCGGCGGAAAGACAATAGGCGCAATCGCGATTATCGGTCCGTGCAGAATGGACTATTCAAGGGTTCTCGCAACGATTGATAAGCTCTCTGCGGAGATAAACAGTCTGTCTGAAATCAACCTGTTACCTGATACCGTAGCGAAAGAAAAGGAAAAGAGGAACACATGAACGACGAAAAGATAAACGAAAACGAGCTTAACGAGGGAGCGTCTGAGGAGCAAATCAGCGACACCGAGGCAAAGACATCAGAGCTTGAGGCAAAATGTGCCGATCTTAACGATAAATACCTGCGCACCCTTGCCGAGTATGAAAACTTCAGAAGGCGTACTCAAAAGGAGCGAGAGGGAATTTATGCCGACGCATATATGGATGCGGTTAGCAGAATTTTACCAATCATTGATAACATTGAAAGAATTACCTCATTCACAAGCGAGGAAAAGCTCAGTGAGGGAATAAATCTTATAATATCATCAATGAAGGAAACATTGAACAAAATGGGAGTAACGGAAATAGAGGCAAAGACCTTTGACCCCAACTTCCACAACGCAGTAATGCACATAGAGGACGATACCCTCGGTGAGGGCGAAATCGTCGAGGTATTCCAAAAGGGATATCTTTATAAGGAAAAGGTAATAAGATATGCGATGGTAAAGGTCGCAAACTAAAATAAAAATTAACCATAAACGGAGGAATAAAATTATGGCAAAGATTATAGGAATTGACTTAGGAACAACAAACTCATGCGTAGCAGTATTTGAGGGTGGCGAGCCCGTTGTAATCCCGAATCCCGAGGGATCAAGGACAACACCGTCAGTAGTAGCCTTCTCAAAGACAGGCGAAAGAATGGTAGGTCAGGTAGCAAAGCGCCAAGCTATTACCAACCCTGAAAGAACAATCAGCTCAATCAAGAGAGAAATGGGCAGAGATTATAAGGTAAGCGTAGACGGTAAGACCTACACCCCACAGGAAATTTCCGCAATGATTCTTCAAAAGCTTAAGGCTGATGCTGAGGCATACCTCGGAACAACAGTAACCGAAGCAGTTATCACCGTTCCCGCATACTTCAGCGATGCTCAAAGACAGGCAACCAAGGACGCAGGTAAGATTGCAGGACTTGATGTAAAGAGAATTATTAACGAGCCAACCGCTGCTGCCCTTGCATTCGGTATGGATAAGGAAGAAAGCCAAAAGATCATGGTATTTGACCTTGGTGGCGGTACATTTGATGTATCTATCCTTGACATTGAGGACGGAGTGTTCCAGGTTCTTGCAACAAACGGAAATAACCGCCTCGGTGGAGATGACTTTGACAATAAGATAATTGACTGGATCGCAGATCAGTTCAAGGCTGAAAACGGCATTGACCTTCGCCAGGATAAGATGGCTCTCCAAAGACTTAAGGAAGCCGCTGAAAAGGCAAAGATTGAGCTCTCAGGCGTAACAAGCTCAAACATCAACCTTCCATTCATCACAGCTGACGCAACAGGACCTAAGCACTTTGATGCTACACTTACAAGAGCGCAGTTTAACGCCCTTACAAAGGACCTCGTTGATGCTACAATGATCCCAACTAAAAAGGCGATCAACGATGCAGGACTCAGCCCATCTGAGATTGATAAGGTTCTTCTCGTAGGTGGCTCATCAAGAATTCCCGCAGTTCAAGAGGCACTTAAGAGCTTCATCGGCAAAGAGCCATATAAGGGAATTAACCCTGACGAGTGCGTAGCAATCGGCGCAGCAATCCAAGGCGGAGTTCTTGGCGGAGATACAAAGGACATTCTTCTCCTTGATGTAACACCGCTTTCACTCGGTATTGAAACTCTCGGTGGCGTATGCACAAAGATTATTGACAGAAATACAACAATCCCAACAAAGAAGAGCCAAGTGTTCTCAACCGCCGCTGATAGCCAGACAGCAGTTACAATCCATGTTCTTCAGGGCGAAAGAGAAATGGCAAGCGGAAATACAACCCTCGGTATGTTCACCCTTGACGGAATTGCACCCGCACCCCGTGGCGTTCCGCAAATTGAGGTTACCTTTGATATTGACGCAAACGGTATTGTAAATGTATCCGCAACCGATAAGGGAACAGGTAAGGAACAGCACATCACCATCAGCTCATCAACAAATATGAGCAAGGAGGATATTGATAAGGCTATCAAGGAGGCTGAAAAGTTCGCTGAGGAGGATAAGAAGGCTAAGGAGCTTGCTGAAACAAGAAACCATGCTGAATCCCTTGCATTCCAATGCGAAAAGTCATTGAACGACCTCGGAGATAAGGCAACCGATGAGGAAAAACAGCCTGTAAAGGACGCTATTGAAAAGCTCAAGGAAACAGCCAAGGGCGATAATGTAGACGCAATGAAGGCTGATATGGAGGCTCTTGAAAAGTCCTTCTACCCAATCGCGCAAAAGCTCTATGCTCAAAACCCTAACGGCGACCCAAATGGCGACCCTAACGGTGGCAACGGTGGCTTCGGTGGCGATGACTTTGAGGAAAAGACAGATAACTAACCATTAACCGCTTAGGAATCCGCGCTTGCGGATTCCTAAAGTGCGTTTATAAACGACTTTAATTTTAACAAAAATAGTCAAAAAGCAGATACATATCATCACTTTTTGACTAAAAAGGTATAAAAATGGCAGATAAAAGAGATTATTATGAGGTCTTAGGAATATCTAAGGGAGCGAGCGCCGATGAAATTAAAAAGGCGTATCGTACAATGGCGAAGAAATACCATCCCGACCTTCATCCGGGAGATGCCGAGGCTGAGCAGAAATTCAAGGAAGTAAACGAGGCAAACGAGGTGCTTTCCGACCCCGATAAAAAGGCAAAATACGATGCCTACGGACATAGCGCCTTTGAGCAGGGTGGCGGAGGATATAGCCACGGAGCAGGCTTCGACTTTAACGATATTTTCAGTGGCTTCAGCGACTTCTTCGGTGGCGGAGGCTTTGGTGGCTCGTCATCTCGCAGATCAAATAACGGACCCGCCCGTGGCTCAGATGTTGAGTCACGCATAATCCTCTCCTTTGAGGAGGCAGCCTTTGGCTGTAAAAAGGATATAACATATAGCCGTATTGAAAATTGCTCGCACTGTCATGGCTCGGGAGCTGAAAAGGGTAGTACAACCGACACCTGCCCCGACTGTCACGGTAGCGGAGTGGTAATAACAACTCAGCGTACCTTCCTTGGAATGTCACAGGTTCAATCCACCTGCCAAAAATGTGGCGGACGCGGTAAGATAATCAAAAACCCCTGCAAAAACTGCAACGGCAAGGGTATGGTTAAAATCAAGCGCACTAAATCCGTTGAATTTCCTGCGGGAATTGATGACGGAATGCAGCTCACAAGCCAAGGAAACGGAAACGAGGGAAGAAACGGCGGAAGAAGCGGAGATTTGCTCATCTATGTATCGGTTCGCCCCCACGCAATATTCGAGCGTGACGGAAAGGATCTTTACTGCGATGTATCGCTCAGCTTTACCGAAGCCGCACTTGGCGCGGAAATCAAAATCCCAACCCTTGAGGGCGAGGTTGAATATAAAATTCCCGAGGGCACACAAACAGGCACAAGGTTCACCCTGAAGCAAAAGGGTATTGCCGATGTCTACGGCAGAGGTCCGAAGGGAAATCTTTATGTCACCGCAAATGTTGAAACACCAAGAAATCTTAACGAGGAGCAAAAAAAGCTACTCCGAGAGCTTGCAAACAGCCTTGAAAACGACACACAGTCTAAAAAGGGTGGCTTCTTCGGACGCTTTAAGAAAAAAGGATAATGGATAATCAGTGGATACAAATCAAGGTCACAACAGCCGTTGAAAATCTTGATGAGCTTTGTGCGGTAATGAGCATGCTATCAAACGGGCTTCAAATAGAGGACTACTCCGATATAGAGGATAGAATTCTTGACGGAGTGTATGGCGACCTCATTGATGAAAGCGTGCTTAATGCCGATAGGACAGTGTGCGCTGTATCAATTTATGTAAGCGCCGATAAGCCCACCGAATACTACACAATGTACCTGAAGGAGCGCCTTGATGCCCTGAAAATCGCACACACCACCGAGCTTATCTCACTTTGCGAGGACGACTGGGCAAACTCGTGGAAGCAGTATTATAAGCCTATTGAAATCGGTAAAAGGCTCGTCGTTGTGCCAATGTGGGAAAAATACGATAATTCCGAAAACAAGGTTGTCGTAAAAATGGACCCGGGTATGGCATTCGGCACAGGAACTCACGAAACAACCCGCCTTTGCGCAACCCTTCTTGAAAAATATGTAAATGATAGCACAAAAATGCTTGATGTCGGATGTGGTAGCGGAATTTTGGCAATCTGCGCGTCAAAGCTCGGAGCTAAGGAATGCTACGCCTACGACATCGACCCTGTGGCTGTAAAGGTCGCTAAGGAGAATGTAAAGGATAATGATGTAACCAATATTGAATGTGGCGTGTCCGACCTTTTGAAGGGCGTAAAGAACGGCACATACGATGTCATCACCGCAAATATCGTAGCCGATATTATAATCAGACTTCTTCCCGATATAGGCGCATTTATGCACGGTAAAACAAGCCTCATTCTCTCGGGAATAATTGATGAAAGATGCGATGATGTGTACGAAAGCATATCAAAAAACAATTTCCAAATCACCGAGGAAATCCACGAAAACGGCTGGTGCGCCATCTCGGTTATGAAAAAATAAAAGACATAAAGCTTCAAAACGCGACACACTGTGTCGCGTTTTTTGTTTACTTGTGATTTTTTTGCCTTTTGTATTCGCTCGGAGTTGTGCCGGTCAGCCTTAAAAACATTCGGTTAAATGTATTCAACGATGAAAATCCGCTTTCCAAGGCTATTTCGGAGATTTTAAGCGAGCTTGATGTGTCCTTCAATAGCCTTTTGGCATAGTCAATTCTATAAGAGGCAACAAATTCCTTGAAATTCATTCTTGTAATAGAACGCAAAGCCGATGAAAGATACTTTTCGTGATAGCCAAGCCTCTTTGCCAAGCTCGACAGCTGAATATCCTCCTTGAAATGGATTGATATGTATTCTATTACCTGTTGAAGATTGATTTGCTTTCGCGCTCCGCCCTGATTTTGACCCCATACACCCTTTTCAAGGACTATACTGCAAATCAAATTTACCAAACCGCAAATTTTCATAATATCGGTCGTGTCTACCTTGGCAAATTCCTCAAGTAGCCAAATGTTATCGGAAAAATCAATGACGGGCGTTTGTAGCTCCTTGTTAAGCGTCAATAAATTGAAAAGAGGTATGAAATCATTTGAAAATACAGCACCGCCAAAAACATATGGACTCTCACCGGTATATTCGTGTATTTGATTAGGTCTTATAAATATCAAATGGTTTTCGGGAACAGCATATTTTTTACCCTCAATACAAATATAATTTACTCCCTTTATAGTAAATACAACCTCACTGTATTCGTGAATATGCGGTGAAACAACCCAATTTTCATGGATACCGCTTCTGAACTCGTATGCCTTACCAACATTTTCAGTTTGATAAAAAAACATAAAATCACCCTTTCATGATATTACCTTTTGACTATATTTTATCACTTTTTGAGTAGAATGTCAATACTGTTTGTGTTACAATGATATTAACAAATAAATTTAAATTCACGAAAACAAGGAGAAAACGAAATGAAAAAGAAATTATTCATACTTGCTATTATGATAATTACTGTCATGTCGGTATTTGCAATTACAGCAAATGCGCTTACGCAAATACCCGAATTTACCGAGGTGATAGATGTTACAAAGACATCGGATAAGGTTTTAAATCCTATTAACACATCAGCCTTGGCAAGTCAGGTTCAAGGCGACAACAATTCAAGAGTTTTGTTGCGTGATGCAAACGGCGATTATCAAACATACCTAACCAAGTATATCACACAATTTAACGGCGGCTATTCTGACGGAAGTCAGTTTGTAGCATATTTTGATGCTTTAAACACTGCAACAGGCAAGGGCTATGATGTAACCTCAATCGTTTGCATAGAAATCCCCGAGGGAACGCTTAGAGTTAGTAATACATATTCAAAAACATCAACTTGGACAAATTTGATGTATGTAAAGGCGCCCTCTACCTTGGTTTACCAGCAATACACAAGCTATAATGCTTGCTCTAACCTTAAGGTTTTAGATTATTCAAAGGCATCTATTACGAACTTGGACCAAGAATTTATAACCAATAACTCAAGCATTGAGGTTGTTTATTATCCAGCATCAGTTCAAAAAATAGGAAAATGGTCACTCCATGGCACAAGTAAACTTAGTAGTGTATATGTTCCGGCATCACTTCAAAGTGCTGAATCCATGATTAGTGATGCAACCGGCTCGGGCAAATTTGTATTTTTCTATACAGGTAGCATTGATGAGGGAACAGGAAAGACTCCTCTTTACACGATCCTCGGAAAAACTAATGTAAAGGAAATTGCATGGGATTCCTCAAAGGAAGATTCCTACTACATAGAGCAGGCAAAGAGCGATTGCATATACATCGTGTATGATTATAACCACTGCAAGGCATTCAACAACAATGTTCATGACTATAAGGGCACAGGCTCTTGCATTGATGGAGTAAAATGCGAAATTTGTAATAAAACAATAGCAGGCACAAGCGGACATCAAATGGCGGAAACACTTACCTTCGCAAACGGCATAACCGCCGAAGGCATTCACATTGAAGCATGCCAAAATGATGGCTGTACTGTAAAAACCGAAGAAACCGTTAATGCTGTATTTACCGCAAAGGGCTACTCAACAAACGATGATAAAAACGCAATCAACGGCGGATATGAGGTAAATCCTACATCACTCGCTCTTTACGAAAGACTGATCGGTGAGCTTAAATACGGTATTATAATCGCCAACGCAAACGCATTCGGAGAAAAGACATTCCTTGATGAAAATAATAAGGTAAACTCCGATAAAGCCCTTCAGGTTGAAATGGATAAGCAATACGCAAGCTTTGATTGCTCAATCAACTTCGGCACAAACACAGACATAGACCTTGACCTTGTAATCTGCGCATATGTAATTGAGGGCGATACAGTAACCTATATCCAATCCTCAACAGGAGAAGACACAACAATCGGTGGCGAAAGCTTCAAGAGCGTAACCCTTTCACAGGTAGTTGCCCTTGCCCCTGCCGAAATCAAGGAAAACTAATCAAATAACTAAGAAAGGCTTTGCAAAACGCAAGGCCTTTTTCATTCTTTGTATATATTGTATACAAAAGATTGATATTGACAAATATTAAACTCTATGATAATATATTAACTAAGGTAAATAAGATAATAAATAGTAATATATAGGAGAAAATATGCCAAGATTTTTCATAAGGGCGGAACAGGTTGATAATAGCACAAATACGCTCAAAATAACAGGTGATGATGCCCATCATATCGCTCGCTCCCTCAGAATGGCAACGGGAGAGAGGATAAGCGTGTGCGATATGCAAAAGCATGTATATGAATGTACCCTCACCGACATAAAGGACGATGTAGTTGTCGCAAGCATAGATAGCGTAAGCGATAGCGATACCGAGCCGTGCGTATGCGTTACACTCTATCAGGCAATTCCCAAGGGTGATAAGCTTGAAACGATTATTCAAAAATCAATAGAATGTGGCGTTAGCGAGATAATCCCCTTCTCAACCGAGCGCTGTATTGCTAAAATAGACAAAAAGGACGCACCCAAAAAATGCGCCCGTCATAATAAAATTGCCGAAAGCTCCGCAAAGCAGTGCGGGCGTGGCATCATTCCGCCCGTGCGCGAGGCTATGAGCTTTAATGAGGCGCTTAAAGACGCATTTAAAAACGAGCTTGTAATCCTCTGCTACGAGGGCGACGGAACGACAAGCCTGAAGCAAATCCTTGCCGAAAATAAAAGCGCCACAAAAATTTCCCTCATAATCGGCTCGGAGGGTGGCTTCAGTCAAAAAGAGGTAGAGGCGTTTCGCTCAAAAGGCGCAAGCCTTGCAGGACTCGGCAAAAGAATACTGAGATGTGAAACCGCGCCAACCTTCGCTTTGTCGTGCATTATGTACGAAAAAGAAATGTGATTTTTGGTGAAAATGACAAAAAAATAGTCATTTTCACCAAAAAAATCTCAAAAAACACTTGAAAAATCCATTTAAATAGTGTAAAATGAACATATCCAATGCACAAAATGCACAAAAAGACATTATGGAGGAAATGATATGTCTAACAGATTGTTTCAAGGAATCATTCACCAAATGCACGATACGATTGATAGAGTTATCGGCGTAATTGATAGCGCGGGACTCGTAATTGCATGCAGTGAGCTTTCCAAAATCGGCGAAGCAAGAGCGCAGGTAAGGGAAGAATTAGCATTTACCACCGACATGGCGGTAATTGACGGCTATACCTACCAGCACATCGGCAATTCAGCAACCGCAGAATTTGCAATATTTGTAGAGGGTGAGGATAAAATTGCGGAGAAGTACGCATCAATCCTTTCGATTTCCTTGGCGAATATTAAAAATTACTATGATGAAAAGTTTGATAAAAGCTCATTTATCAAAAATATCATTATGGACAACATTCTCCCCAGCGATATTTATGCAAAGAGCAGAGAGCTTCATTTTGACACTAACGAGCAAAGGGTAGCCCTTCTCGTAAGATTTTACTCAGGAACCGAGCTTTTGCCGTTTGACATAATTCAAAATATGTTCCCCGACAAGACAAGAGACTATGTCATCGCAGTCGGTGAGCAGGATATTGTAATAATTAAGGAGCTCGTGGCTGACACAAGCTCATCAGCAGTTGAAAAGCTTGCGCAAAGCATCTCTGACACCCTCAATACCGAATTTTACTGCAAGGTAGGAATAGGTATAGGTACGGTTGTCGATAATATCAAGGACCTTGCACGCTCATATAAGGAGGCGCAAATCGCCATTGAGGTAGGAAAGGTATTTGAAAGCGAAAAGGAAATCGTAAGCTACGAAAACCTTGGTATAGGCAGAATTATCTATCAGCTTCCAACAACCCTTTGTGAAATCTTCCTCTCCGAGGTATTCAAGCACGGCTCTCTTGAAACACTTGACAAGGAAACACTTCAAACAATTCAAGTATTCTTTGATAACAACCTCAATGTATCAGAAACCTCAAGAAAGCTTTTCGTACACAGAAACACCCTCGTGTACCGTCTTGAAAAGATCAAAAAGCTTACAGGACTTGATCTTCGTGAGTTTGAGCATGCTATCACCTTCAAGGTAGCACTGATGGTAAGAAGATATTTGACTGCAAAGCCAATTAAATTCTAAAAAAGCAAAAACTCCGATTTCGGAGTTTTTGTGCGTAAATAAAGCATGAAAAAACGCATATCAAACCTAATGCAAACAAAAATCTCACTCCCGCTTGTAGCAATTTTTTGCCTGCTATTTACCTGTCTTGCTGTCAGTATTTCAATACTTGTCGCAAGCATCAGCATAAAAAGGGCGGAGCAGGAATACGATAAGGCATATAACGAGCTTAAGAGTAGCTATGAGCAAAGCTTTGCAAGCCTTAACGAAATGTATAAGGCACTGCCGAGTGAGCAAAAGAATACAGAGCTTTTCAAAAGGCTGTCGTATATTGACGCATATTATCGCTCGCTCTATGCGGGAGAAATTGATGAGGAGCGTCTTACCTACTACCTTATGCAGGGCTATATCGAAGGCGTAGGAGATAAGCACGGCGAGTATTATACCGCCTCGGACCTTGATACGCTCATTCGTGAGAGCGAGGGAAAAATGTACGGCATCGGCGTCAGCGTTGTGTATAGCAAGGAATATGACGCTATTGAAATCCTTACAGTAACCGAGGGCTCTCCGGCAGATAATGCGGGACTTGGCGCAGGAGATATTATCATCTGCGTAGAGGGGGAGCGCGTGTCCCTTGAAAATTACTTTGCCTCAATAAATAAGGTAAAGGGAGAAAAGGGAACGGGCGTTACATTGACCGTCATTAAAAACGGCGAGGAAAGGGAAGTTACCTGTATTCGCGATGAAATAACAATAACATCTGTGTCGTATCACAAATACGCGCTTGACAGTAGCATAGGCATTGTCCGTATTTCGGAGTTCAATAACGAAACACCAAATCAAATGGTTGACTCGCTAAACGCTCTCGTTAGCGACGGAGTAAAATCCGTAATCCTTGATGTCCGTAACAATCCGGGCGGTACGCTTGACTCCGTTACCGAAATACTTGACTACCTGCTTGGCGAGGGGGATATATGCCATATCCTTGACGCAAGCGGACGCACCGTGCAAAGGCTCACATCAGATAAGGACTGCTTTGACCCAAGCATAAAAATGGCGGTCCTCATAAATGAAAATACCGCATCCGCTGCCGAGCTGCTTGCATCCTGTCTGAGGGATTACGGGCGCGCAACGCTCGTAGGAACAAAATCCTACGGAAAGGGCTCAATGCAAACAACCTATATGCTCCCCGACGGCGCGGGACTTAAATTAACAACAAATACCTATCTCCCCCCAAGCTTGGAGAGCTATGACGGAATAGGCATTACCCCAAATAAGGTCGTAGAGCTTGATGAGGCTCTGCGCGATAAAAGCTTCTTTAAAATTACCGACGAGGAGGATAATCAGCTTCTCGCATCGGCAAGGGAGCTTGGCTACACAAAGTAAAAAATAAAAATAAACATATGAAAGGGCGTAAATACGCTTAGGTGAATCAAATGGAAGAGCAAAAGACTAAATATACAAAAGAAGGCTATGCGAAGCTTCAAGAGGAATACGATTATCTCAAAAATGTCCGCCGTGCCGAGGTAAAGGAGCAGCTTAAGGTTGCAAGAAGCTTTGGTGACCTTTCCGAGAACAGTGAGTATGACGAGGCAAGAGATCAGCAGGCAAAGGTAGAGGCAAGAATTGCCGAGCTTGAATACCTTATGAAGAATGCGGAAATCGTTGATACCGACACCGTTAAAAATGTCGTATCTCTCGGTACAAGCGTAGTTCTTAAGTATACAAGCGGTGAGGAGGTTACCTACCACATCGTAGGCTCAAACGAGGTAGCTCCAAGAGAGAAGAAGATCTCCGACCAATCCCCAATCGGCAGAGCAGTTGTAGGCGCAAAGAAGGGCGCAACAGTAACTATCGAAACTCCCGCAGGAGAAAAGGAAGCAAAGATTTTAGATTTCTATAAGACAAAGTAATATAGGTGACAAAAAATGCAAGAAAACAACAACCAAAACGCAGTAAATGAGGAAGTAGAGCTTAGCGAAATCCTTAAGATAAGACGCGAAAAGCTCACAGCCCTTTGCGAAGAGGGTAAGAACCCGTTTGAAATAACAAAGTACGATGTTACAGCTCTTAGCGCTGATGCTATCAAGAGCTTTGAGGCAAGAGAAGAGGAGCTTAACGAAAGCGGTGAGCAAATTACCGTGTCCATCGGCGGTAGAATGATGAGCCGTCGTATAATGGGTAAGGCTTCATTTGCCCATGTAATGGACGACGCAGGAAAAATTCAGGTATATGTTTCAAGAAATGATATCGGCGATGAGGATTACGCCTCATTTAAGAAGTGGGACATCGGTGACATCATCGGTGTTGAGGGAGTTATGTTCCGCACAAGGACAGGCGAAATCTCCGTTCACGCAAAGAAGGTTACCCTTCTTGCAAAGTCCTTGCTTCCACTCCCCGAAAAGTTCCATGGACTTAAGGACCTTGAAACAAGATATAGACAAAGATATGTTGACCTCATCGTAAACCCCGAGGTTAAGGATACCTTTGTAAAGCGCTCGCAAATCCTCAAGGAAATCAGAAATTACCTTGACGGCAAGGGCTTCTTAGAGGTTGATACCCCAATTCTCGTTCCCCTTGAAATCGGCGCAAGCGCAAGACCGTTCGTAACACATCATAATACCCTTGATATGGATATGTATCTCCGTATTGAAACCGAGCTTTACCTGAAGCGCCTTATCGTTGGCGGTATGCACAGGGTTTATGAGGTAGGCAGAATTTTCAGAAACGAGGGAATGGATACAAAGCATAACCCCGAGTTCACCTCAATAGAGCTTTATCAGGCATTCACCGACTATAAGGGAATGATGGACCTCGTTGAGGAGCTTTATAAGCTTCTTGCCGAGAAGATTTGCGGTAGCACCAAAATCACATATCAAGGCATTGAAATTGATATGGGTAAGTGGGAGCGCCTTACAATGGCTGAGGCTGTAAAGAAGTATAGCGGAGCTGACTACTACGCATGGACAAGCGACGAGGACGCAAGACGCGTTGCTAAGGAGCTTCATGTAGAGGTTGCAGACGACGCTACAAAGGGTAGAGTTCTTATTGAAATCTTTGACGCATATGTAGAGGAAAAGCTCATTCAGCCAACCTTCATCTATGACTATCCCGTTGAAAATAGCCCACTTGCTAAGAGAAAGCCCACCGAGCCCGCATTTACCGAGCGCTTTGAGTATTTCATCAACGCAACCGAATACGGAAACGCATTTAGTGAGCTAAATGACCCAATCGACCAAAAGGAACGCTTTGAGAAGCAGGTAGCGCAAAAGCTCGCCGAGGAGCCGGATTCAAAGGCAGAGGTAGATTACGACTATGTAACCGCCCTTGAATACGCAATGCCCCCAACAGGAGGCCTTGGCTTCGGCATCGACCGCCTTGTAATGCTCCTCACCGATAGCGCATCTATCCGTGATGTCCTCTTGTTCCCAACAATGAAGCCCGAAACAAATAACTAAAAAAAGCCGACCCTGTGTCGGCTTTTTTGGTTGCGCATGCTCATAAAACATTTTCTCTTGAAAACAAAGAGCTATTGTGATATACTATGTATATAGAAATCGCTTAAGGAGCGCTCAATGAAAAAAATATTACTTTTATTGTCAGTATTGCTCGTGCTTTCCTGTGCTTTCCTATCGTGTGAGGACAGTGAATGTGAACACGATTTTATTCCCGCAACCTGTAAATCGCTTAAAACATGTGTGAAATGCGGAGATTTTGAGCTGGGCTTTGCCGACCATGTATGGAAGGATGCCACCTGCAATAGCGCAAAAACCTGCGAGGTGTGTAGCTTGACCGAGGGTGCGCCCTTATCTCATGAATGGTCATCTACTGCTTGCACAGATGATAAGCTATGCGCCCTGTGTGGCAAAACTGAAACAGCAACCGCCCATATATGGGATATGGAAATATGCGAGGAGCCTCAATCCTGCTTGAAATGTGGCTTCAAGTCGGGCGCGCTTGCTCACGATTTGGTAAGCCCTACCTGTACCTCCGCCGGCTTTTGCACGCGATGCAATATGGCAAACGGTGAAGCGCTTGGACACGACTGGCAAATCACCACCTGCAAAAATCCAAAGACTTGCCAAAGATGCAACGCCACCTCAACCGAGGGCTTGCCTCACGAATGGACATATCAAGGATGTGACAGGCAAAGACTGTGTAGCATCTGCTCTCAGGGCGAGGGCTTTGAATACGGTCATAAATGGATAGAGGCAACCTGCGTTGAGGCTAAGCACTGCGAAAATTGCAAGGAAACCGTCGGTGCGCTCGCTGACCACGAATGGCAATCGGCAACCTGTGAGCTTGCTCAGCGTTGCAAAAACTGCGAAAAAACAGTCGGTACACCCTTAGGACATGACTGGGAATTCTTCGCAACGGTAGAACCGCTGTGCGAGAAGGGAAAGGATGTATACGCCTGTACCAGATGCGACAGCAGGAAGGAAGAAAGCACAAAGGACGCAAAATACGGCTACCATATTTGTGAGCTTGACGGCACTTGTATTCAATGCAACGAGGTGTATGACACCGAGAAAATGATACTTGACTCCGTGCTAATTGCCAATGAGCATTCCGTTGAATTTTGCGGAATATTCACAAGCGCCGAAGCAGGCGTGAAAATATATAAGAGCATAACCTCTAAGGATGTAGGAATGCCCGTCGTCGACCTCGGCGGAAGCCTTCCAACCTCAAAGGGATATACAAACACAGTCGACTTTGTGTACGACTCGGGCGAGCTCAGCTTTAACTGCATAGCCGAAATAAAGGTGCAGGGAGCCTCAAGCGCAAACAAGCCAAAGAAGAACTTCAATATAAAGCTCCTTACCGAGGACGGAAGCAAAAATAAGGTTGAGCTTTGTGATGGCTGGGGCAAGGAAAATAAATATTGCTTAAAAGCCAACTATATCGACTACTCTCAATCAAGAAATGTCGTTTCGGGTAAAATCTTTGGAGAAATCGTAAAATCAAGAAACGATGAGCTATCAGACACTCCAAACGGCGGAGCAATTGACGGCTATCCGATTTTAGTCTATAATAACGGCGTCTACCAAGGCATCTATACT
>JAFTUD010000060.1 GCA_017466455.1 Clostridia bacterium | reverse complement strand
GTCCTATGTGCTTGAATATGATGAAAACATTATAAACGACGCTATTCGCCGTGAGCTACACCGTGGCGGTCAGGTCTTTTACCTTTACAATAACATTGAAACGATTTACGACATTCGCGCAAGGCTATTAAAATCCTTCCCCGATGCAAGGATAAGAGTTGCACACGGTCAAATGGACCGAGATGAGATTGAGGACATTTGGCAGGACCTTGTGCGTGGCGAGATTGATATTCTTGTCAGCACAACGATAATTGAAACGGGCATTGACATTCCAAACGCCAACACGCTGATTATTGAGAATGCGGACAAAATGGGGCTTTCTCAGCTACATCAGATCCGCGGACGGGTTGGGCGAAGCCACAGGCGCGCGTATGCGTTCTTTACCTACCGCGCGGGCAAGGTGCTTACCGAGGTTGCCGAAAAGCGACTTAATGCTATTCGCGACTTTGCGGAGTTCGGCGCGGGCTTTAAGATTGCTATGCGTGACCTTGAAATACGCGGGGCGGGTAATCTTTTGGGCTCGGCTCAGCACGGGCATATGGAAGCTATCGGCTATGATCTTTATGTCCGCATTTTGAACGAAGCCGTGCTTGAGGAAAAGGGTGAGGCGCTTCCCGAAAAATTTGAAACGACAATTTCGCTTTCAAAGGATGCGTTTTTGCCTAAGGAATATATTAAGTATTCATCACAGCGCATGGATATGTATAAGAAAATCGCTCATATTGACAATGAAAACGATTTTCGCGATATTGTCGGCGAGCTTACCGACCGATACGGCAAGATGCCACGACCTGCTGTTACGCTCGTGAATACCGCGCTTGTAAAGGCTTACGCTCAAAGGGCGAAAATCAAGAGGCTTGAGCAAATGAGAGAGGAAATTCGCCTCTATCCCGACAAGATTGACAAGGTTGTGCTTTATCAAATGTCGCTTGTTGACCCTGCTAATATAAGGATTTGCGGAATTAAGACGCTAACGCCTTATATTTCGCTCAAAACCAAGCCGAATGACGATGAGCTTACGGGCTGTGTGGAGCTTCTTAAAATTTATATGCAAAAATGTAAGGATTTTCAGTAGACTTTTTGACTTTTTTGTGTTAGAATATCTATGACAGGCGCAAAAATGCGCGGAGCTTCTTTTTTGAAGGAGATTTTATGAAAAGAATTTTATCAATATTTATTTTGGTGTGTATGCTTGCCTGCTCGCTGGTTTGCTTTAGCTCCTGCGGAAATGATGCGGTATACTCGCTCGGCCCTTATGAGATTAAAGAGGATCATTTCAGATATCTTGTGAGCATGTTTAACCGTCAAACGCTTGAGAGCGCGGGGCTTTACGGCTCACCGTGGAATGCGTCAATTCCGTCAACGGGGCTGACCCTTGCGCAAACGCTTGATTTGAGGTATACGGACTCGTTTCTGACAAGCGTTATGACGCTTCTCTACTCTCAGCTCTTGTTTGATGTGCTTGAGCTTGAAATGCCGAAGGAAATGGTGGACACGATTAACAAGAATGTTGATACGGTCGTTACCTATTACGGTCCTTATTCCGAGCAAAAATTTGACCAAAGGGCGAAAAAGCTTTACGGCTTTACTGCGGACACGCTACGAGAGGTTTACACAATGCAAATGAAGCAGACTCTTGTTGTTGAGCATCTTTTTGGCGCAAACGGTGAGAAGATTGAGGATAGCGAGCTTAAGGCGTTTTACGAAAAGGAATATATGAAGTTTAACACTATCGTAATTAACAATGCCTATAAGATTGTTAAGGAAACGAACGATAAGGGTGAGGTTGTTGAGGTCCTTGAGTCGCTTACAGAGAGCGAAATTAAGGAGCGTAACGATATTATTGACGACCTTACAAACCTTTTCATTGAGCCTGAGGAAGGATATGTTTACAAGGTAATTGACCCTACTATGTCCTATGAACAGCTATATGCGAGGTATTCCGATGATACGGCTTATCCAAACGGCTGTTATTCGAGATTTCCTGCGGTGACATCGGGACAAAACGCGCTTGCCGCGGCTGCTCTGCTTAGTGAAAACGATGTTGCAAGGGTTGTTGCTAAGCGTAGCTTTGCGCAGGGCGGTAAGGTGACTATCGGTGACAAGACAATTACGATTAATGCAGGCGACTACTTTGAATACGGCTATGTTTTTGTAAAGAGATTGCCTCTTGATGAGGACGCTTACAAGGATGACGCGTATAAGAACTTCTTTGGCGATTTCAAGTCAAGCGTGACTGCTAAGCTTTTTGGCGAATATCTTGCGAATTACGAAAAGAATGAATCAAGCTATACGGTTGAGGACAACGGAATTGCTCAGGATATTCCGCTTTCAAGCGTTGACCCGAACGATATGGACTATAATCTTATCTACGGTGAGCTTAGCAAGAAGGACGAGGGCGAAAGCTCTAAATAAGCAGTAAAAAGCAACCATTTGAAAATGGATAGTACTCTTAAGGACGGTTTTAAGTTCAATAGAATATAGTACCTACCGACAGGAAAAGGACATAGAGCGTTTTTGCGCCCTATGTCCTCTTTTGTTGACAAGCACTGCATCTGTGTCCACAGATGCTATTTGTCGATATGCCTCGCTTGGCTCGGCTCGATATATTTGCCTTGCGGCAAATTCGATATAACCGACCTTCGGTCGGCTTCGATATGATATAAATCCCTCGCTTGCGAAGCAAGCATATCGCGTGCGTCAGCACATATCGTTCGCCACAGGCGAATATCGAAAATCCCGCAAGGGATTTATATCGATGCGCAGTGTCCTTAATGGCACTGCGCTAAATGGTTGCTTTTTTGTTTATTTGCCGATGGTTGCTCCGAATGGCATAACTGCGAGCATCGCAAGCTTGAAGCACTGCTTTCCGAAAGGAATTCCGATGATTGTGATGCACCAAATAAGCGCTGTAATCAAAAATCCGATTGCAATCTCAAGTCCGCCGAACACAAGCCAAATAATGTTTGCTATCGGGTGCTTGCCGAAATTCGTATTCACATTTCTGCCCATTGGCCAAAGAGAAAGGCTTGCAAATTTAAAGCACTGCTTTCCAAAAGGAATTCCGATGATTGTGATACACCAAATAACTCCCAAGAAAGCCCATGCAATTGCCGCCCAAAGGCCGGTGAGTACAAGCCAAAGAATGTTGCCTATTGTTTTCATAATGTCTCCTCCTATTAGCATTTGTAATTTTATCTTATCATAGCATTTACATTTTGTCAACATTTATGTCATTATTTGTTCTTATTTCAAATAAACTTTATTAACATTTGAAAAAACTCTTGCAAAATGCAACGCTTTATGTTATACTTTATATCGGCTTGAATTTCGAGCCGCTTTTAAATATGGGCGGATATCGAAGTGGTCATAAACGGGTAGCGAGGTAAAAACGGTTGATTATCGTTTTTGCGAGTGAACCGCCCAAAGCAAGGCGTGTGCCGAGCCGAGTGTACCGAGGCGAAGGCAGACAACTATGCGACGGTGGAGGGCGTAGCCTTGACGAGAAATCCTTCGAGTCAGCCTATTTAAGCATTTTTAAAACAAATTTAGTATAATTTAATATGGACGGATATCGAAGTGGTCATAACGGGGCTGACTCGAAATCAGTTTGTCTTCACAGACACGTGGGTTCGAATCCCACTCCGTCCGCCAAAAAGGGACACATTTTGTGTCCCTTTATTTTTTTTGCGTATGATGAGGCTCGCCTTTTCTTTGATTACTGCGACGCAAAAAAACGAGTGCCGAAAAAAATCAGCACTCGCTCTTTATAAAATATCAAAACACTAGAAAACAATGCATTTTCTTATTCTTTCAACACAAGCTTTGTAGCGTTCTTCATTTCTAATCGGGTCAAACCATTCCCAGCCTTGATTTTTTATAAGAATATCGTAATATCTATTTAAACAAAGCCAATCCATAAAGTTTACACCTTTGAAATCTATCCACAAGAGTTTTTGTCCTCTTTCAAGCTTGTATTCATCGAAAACATCCTCTTCGGCATTTCTTATAACCTTAGCCTTTAATTTATCAAGTCCTCTGCAACGATAGGTAAGTTCTGTTCCGTCTGGCAAATTATGAAGTTTTTCGATATATGCAGTAACCTTTTCAAGAGTTGTCAAAGCCTTTTCTTTTTCGCCTGTGGACGCAAAATAGCACGACATTCTAAGTCCTTCAAGTATTCTTGTTTTTGCCCATAAATCAATTTCTCCATCGCCTATAATTTCATCCCCGTTCTCTTGGTCGGTCAGTAAATTGATTATTTTAAATATCTTTTTTGAAGCCCACATACAGCGTTCGATTGAAGGATTTGGGGCTGGTCTTGTTCCCATTCTTGCAAAAACATCCTCGGTCAAATATCCAACCATTGAAAGCTGACGCATAGCTACATATTCTTGCCATTGTCCTTGTGTTTTGTATCTCTGTTCCAAAAGTGCATTATATCCCATATCAGAGGAATAACCATATTTTTCTAACAGTGAATTTACATTTTCCTCTTTTTCTTTAGAAATAAGGCTTTTAATGACACTAATTCTTCTATGTTTGTTGTCATAACCTTCAATTTTTAAGACTATATCTGCCATATCTCGAAGTTCTTCCAAGTCATCAGTTCTTTCGCAAATAAGATATGCTATGTCTGGATTTCTTGGGTATTTTTTATAAAGCTCACGCAAATACAAAAGCTGTTCTTTCTCGCTCATTCCGTTTTGCAAATCCTCAAACAGGTTTTTTAATTCTTTGCTTTCTTTATCGGTTTTGGCTCCAACAAGATAATCAATGCTTGTTTCAAAGTAATCAGCAATTTCAGCAATTATCTGAATGTTAGGCTCTGAAACACCTGTTTCCCATCTACTTATGCTTTGCAAAGAAACGCCCATTATTTCAGCAAATTGCTCTTGTGTTAATCCTTTGGCCTTTCTTAAATTTCTAATATTATCTGCTAATGTGATTTTCATTTTATCAGCTCCCTTGCATTTTTTAAGCTGTACAACTTACACCTTAATTTTAACAAAAAATTTCACCAATGTCTATATATTGTTTCGATTTTTTTATTCTCGATTTTTGAGAATTAAAGGTCGATTTTTAATGGGTGAGCGTTTGCTCACCATCTATTTTATGCGTTTTTCTTTTTCAGCTTGGCGATTTATGCTTTCATTTGCGCGATTAGCTCGGCAAGCTTGAAGGCATATGAAAATATCGCTTTTTGTGCCTTGCTTGCGTATTCGTTCCAGCAATCATCGAACTTCTCAAAAATCGCCTTCTGCTCGCCCGTTAGTGCTGCCACGAGTTTTTATTGATGCCGAGCTATGTAGCTCATCAGCTCCTTCATTTCTTCCGTGTTATTTCGAGTATCATCCATTGGAGATACATTTCCGTACCACAGCTCATCAATCATTGATTT
>JAFTUD010000059.1 GCA_017466455.1 Clostridia bacterium | reverse complement strand
TCCCTACGGTCGCGTGCATAAGTTCCACTAAGCCAATCGCACTTCGCCAAGGCTCGTGTTCTTGGACTGTCACTTATCCGCACTCCGCATTTGCGATAGCACCATTCCGCATTCCGAATTCCGCATTTGCGCCAGCACCATTCCGCACTGCGACTCCCTTCGGTCGCGTGCATGGCTACCACCAGCCAATCGCACTTCGCCCGAGTACCTCGGGTCGTAAACTCCGACATCGTTTAGTGCGAATTTATTCAACACACCACGAAGCAATATTCTTCATTCCGAACTCCGCACTCCGCACTCCGCATTCAAAAAAAGGTTGTCCTACGACAACCTTTTTTAATTAGTCAATTACATCAAAGCGTGGGCGTGACTTGTACGCACCCTTAGTAAAGTCGGGAACTGCCTGTGGCATACCGCCTGCCTTGATTGAAAGCTCTGAAAGCGGAGTGATTACCATCCATGCTGCCGCATCGTATACATCTATCGGCATATCCTTGCCCTCAAGGAGTCTGTTTGCAAAGTCGGTAAGCTCAAAGAAGTCCATTCCGCCATGACCTGCGTCAATTTGCTCCTTTGTGATTGTACGCCAGAAATCGGGGAGATACTCCTTGTATTTTTCGGAGTTGTTCAGATTGTTTTTAGCATAATCAGACGGCTCCCAATATTCCTTTTCGCCTTCCATATAAACAGCATCATATGCTTGCTCATACATTCCGTTAGTTCCGTGAACGATAAATTCTCTTGAATATGAGCGAGGCAAGCATGTGTCAAGGCGAATGAGGATTTGCTCGCCGTTTTCGCAGGTAATGATAGTATTTACAACATCACCCTGCTTGAACTCTGCGCCGATAAGCTCCTCATTTACGAGAGTGCCGTTTGCCTTTCTTTTTTCAACATAATCACTCATACCGAAAGCGCCCGACGCAACGGAAACGAGAGAAACCATTCTGTTACCGCGGTTAATCCCGAGGATTTTCGCAATCGGTCCAAGCTCGTGAGTCGGATAGTTCTCGCAGTTGCGGTTCAAATAGTTGCGAAGACGGTAGTGGCGATTTTCCTTACCGCCCGTTACCTCACCGCGAAGGTCGTGAGAGTATGAGCCCGATGCATATACAATCCTGCCGAGTTTTCCTGCTTTTGCCATATTAAGGCAAAGAAGCTCATCCTTGTTGTAACAGCAGTTTTCAAGGAACATAAACGGCACGCGCGCCTTTTCCCACTCCTCAACAAGCTTATAGCACTCATCAACGCTGTAAGCACCGCCAACCTCAAGAGCGATAGCCTTGCCTGCGCGCATAGCGTCAATAGCGATAGGAATGTGCATTTCCCAGTCGCAGGAGATAAGCACCGCCTCAACCTCGGGATTTGCAAGCACCTCGTGATAGTTGGTTGTGCCCTTAGGCTCATAGCCGAGCTTTTCCTTAACGAATTTTACTCCGTTTTCGGCTCTGTCCTCATACTTGTCGCAAATCATTATAAACTCATACTTATCGGTAAGCACCATTGTCTCCATAAGTCCGCTTCCGCGACAGCCCCTGCCGATAACGCCTATTTTAACTCTTTTCATAAAAAAATAATTCTCCTTAAATCTGTCAATGTTGACGGAAAAATCCGTCAGTTAAATATTACCATAAACAAAACCAAAAATCAATAAGAAAAATTAAAAGTCTTGACTTTTTTCATATATAATGATAGAATATAAAATGAGCATATGTATCCGTATGCAATATATTTAGTAAAAGACCCGTGAATTTTGGAAAAATCGGGCGCTACATAAGACCTAAACGGCAAAGGAGAATTTATGAAAAAAAGGCTTGCGATGCTAATCGCACTTATTTTATCGGTTTTGATGCTCGCATCATGCGATTTTCAAGCTCAGCTTGAATCAATATCAAATATGATTTACGACATGGCGACAGGAATGGGCGGAAGCTTTCTTGAGGAGCAGTCCTCAACGAGCGAAAAGCCGAGCGAGTCGACACCGCCAAGCGAGGCAGAGCCAAGCGAGAGCGACAGCGTGCCGAGTGAGGAGCCGACAAGCTCTGAGGAAATTACAAATACCGACACCGAGGTAAGCACCGATACGGGAAGTGAGCCACCTGCCGAGCCCGAGCCCGAGCCAAAGCCCCTGCCCGAGCGAAATCCCGCTACCTTTGACAAGCTAATGGGAACAAATGTTGACTTCGTATTGCCAAACCCAATCCCGGCGACAAACCCACTCGTTGTTCACGCAAGGACAAACGGATATTTCTCCCTTGTTCGTGTGTATAAGGACTTTGAGGATGAAATGGATGAGGACTATGAACAGCTTGCCCTTACCCGTGCTTCAACGGTTTATAAGAGCAGGACATCACTCCTTCTTGACATAAAATTCGCTAATTTTGTTGAGAGTAACGAGCCACTTCCGTCAGTATACCTTGAGGACGCGGAAAAAATCGCCCTTGCAATAGGAGATAGCGTGCTTTTCGCCGAGCTAAAGAGCGCATTCGTGCTTGTGAGCGAGGCAACAAATGAAGGCGAGCTTACCGATGCAATAACCGAGCTTAATAACTCTATTGAAAATCTGAAGGCGACCTACGCGGACCTTGAGGGTGAGGATCTTATTGCCAAGGCTACCGAAATTAAGACCGAGGCGCTCGCCCTTCAGGATAACGATATGGAAAATCCGTTCTGTGAGCTTTTTGTAAATCTTGCTCTGACGCTTGATGAAATAATTCCAAGGAGCGAGGGTGCGCCAAGCCCCGATGAGGGTGAGGGAAGCACCGAGAGCGAGCTTACCACCGAGGAAAATACCGAGGCAACCACCGAGGCAGAACCGCTTGCCGAGCTTGAGGGCGAGGGTGATGACGGAAACGGTGAGGAGCTTACCGATGCACAGCTTATCGTAGCGGTTGACGGTGCTATTGACACATTAAAGGCGGACATCGCTCCGCTTCTTACCGAGCTTGAGGATACCGCATTCAAGCCACTCCCCGAGCAAAAAAAGACATACCGAGACCTTGCGAAAGCAATCTTCAAGTATGAAAGCGCATACGAAAACCAAATGCTCGGCAACCTTCGCTTGATTGAGATAGGAAGACACCCCGAGCTTGGAATCAGCGCAAGGGATTACGCAAAAATCTTCAGCCTTGCCTATGACGGCGAGGGAAGTGAGGATAGCGACATAGGCGTTATCAAGGCGAATGAGGACGCAAAGCTCGTAATGGGCGCGCTAAAGACCCCAAGCCTTGCATATATTCAGTCGTTTATGGAGGAGCTTGCTCTCCTTCGCGCAGATGAACAGCCTGTGTTTGTAGGCGCGTTTAATACCGAGGCATTTGTACCGTCAAGCGTAACACCCGAAAGCGTATATCTTGCCGAGGATAGTGAGCTACTTAAAATAGCAAAATACAGAGATGAAAATTACAGCCATGTTGAGCTTTTCGTAAGCGCCTTCGGCTATAATACCCTTGATAGCGAAAGCGAATATTACGCAACCGAGCAAAGGCAGGCTGACTACCTCGTGCGCTCAATGCTCATCTTTGCGGGCATAGGAGTTGACAATGCGTCAATTTGCCAGCTAAAGGACATAGAGGGCTCGGAGTATAACGGCTTCGGCACAATTACTGCCGATAATAGCGCAAAGCTTGCTAACTATTACCTGCAAATCGCAAGAAAGACCTTAACGGGCTACACCTTTAGTTCAGTCGTAGAAAACGCACAGGGTGCGATGATTTATGAATTTAAGGACGCAAGCGATAATAAAATTTACGCAGTATGGAATGCAACCGACGGTGACGGCGTGATTGAAAATGTACTCATTCCGTCAAGCAACGGCGCAACCGTTATAGAGCTTACAAACGAGTATGGTGACGGAGTAAGGTCCGATGTTGCCTCAAACGAGGGCTTCGTTAGCGTAAATGCGACAGCAACCCCTAAATTCGTACACATTCCCGCACCAATCGTAGCGGAGTAAGGCGAAAATTTTCATAAACAGGCAAAAAAACGGAGACAAAAAATGAAAAAAATGAATAAAGCGACAAAAATTACGCTTATTGCGGTAGGTGGCTTCCTTGCGTTCATATTTCTCGTCCTTGCAGGCTTCTCAATAGGTGAGAATATCGTGTTCGCCGACTTCTATAAGGATGCCGATAAGGAGTTTAAAATCCCCGGTCTTTGGGACGGAAGCGTTCCACAGGGCTTTGAATATATTGAGGAAAGCGGACTGTATCTCTATACAGGCTATCATAAGGATAAACAAAGCCCCTCAATGGTCTATGTTATCCCAAGAGATGGCGATGGCAAGGCAAGGAAAATCGACCTTTATGAAAAGGACGGCTCCCCCTTTACAAGCCATGTCGGCGGTATTACCGTTTATGGCGATTACGCATACATAGCCGACGGAAAGAGCCTTGCGCTCTTTGAGCTTTCGGATATTCTTGATAACGATAACAAGGCAAAGCAGTATGATACAATAGAGGTTGATTTCGGCGTTGCCTTCGTTGAGGCGATAGGAAATACCCTCTATGCAGGAAACTTCTACCGTGCGGTAGATTACGAAACACCCGCCTCACATCATATCACCACACCAAACGGAGATAAGAACACGGCAATAATCTATCAATATGAGCTAAACCCCGAAACCTCGTACCCTGTGTCTATATATCCAAATAGCGCATACTCAATTACCGATGCAATTCAGGGCATGACCGTTGATGAAAACGGAAAAATCCTTCTTTCATCATCGTGGGGACTTTCAAAGTCGCATATCTATATGTACGATGTGGCACAGGCAAGCAAGGGCGAATTTACAACTCCAAGGGGTGATGTGATTCCGCTTACCTTCCTTGATAGCAAATGCTTGGAAAAGAACATCGTATCTCCGCCTATGGCAGAGGAAATCGTTTGTAAGGACGGAAAAGTTTACATAATAGGCGAAAGCGCGTCAATGAAATACCTCTTTGGTAAGCTCACAGGCGGTAACTATGTCTACTCATATCAGTATGAGAAATGATTTTAAGACTAATTAACATACTAAATCAAATACCTCAAAAAGCCGAGATTTCTCGGCTTTTTGTTTTGCCCCGAGAGCCTCGGGTGGCATATGGGGAATGATAATAAGTGTGTAGCCATATCAAAACGCGCCCATATCATTTAATAATTTCATGCCCGTAAGGGCAATTCATGTTCCGTAGGAACAATTCATGCACCAAAGGTGAGATTCATGACGGCTTGCCGTCAATTCATGCCCGAGTACCTCGGGTCGCAAGCTCCGCTTTTGTTTAGTACAAGCTGTTTCCACTCGCCCCGAAGCAATATTCTAACCTATCACTCCGAACTCCGAATTCCGAACTCCTTATTTGCGATAGCACCATTCCTCACTGCGACTCCCTACGGTCGCGTGCATGGCTACCACCAGCCAATCGCACTTCGCCGAGGCTCGTGTTCTTGGGGTGTGCGCACATCCGAACTCCGAATTCCGAACTTGCGTCAGCACCATTCCGCATTTCGCACTCCGAATTCCGCATTTATTTTTGTGCAATTTGCACAAAAATCGGGGGGGGGGGCGTAGTTTTTTGTGCA
>JAFTUD010000058.1 GCA_017466455.1 Clostridia bacterium | reverse complement strand
GCTCCTCATCGCTCATTGCATCGAGCTCTGCGCCTGTGATCGCTCTATGTCCTACGCCGAGAATACCGAGCTCTCTTGCGATTGCCGAGGCAGTAACGACATGGTCGCCTGTTATCATAACCGGACGAATTCCTGCCGAGATGCAGGTTTTTACCGCTTCCTTTGCCTCGGGGCGCGGTGGGTCAATCATTCCGACAAGTCCCATAAGGATAAGGTCGCTTTCAAGGGCTTCGCTTGTCAATTCATCGGGGAGAGTGTCTATAATCTTATAGCCTACTGCAAGGACACGGAGCGCGCCATTGCTCATTTCATCGTTTACCTCGCGCGCCCTTTCAAGGTTGCCTGCGATACAGCGCTTTGCCATCATATCAAATGCGCCCTTTACGATTACGACAAGCTTATCTTCAATTTTATTGACGCTTGTCATAAGCTTTCTGTCGGAGTCGAAGGGGAGTGAGGCTACTCGCTCATATTTTGCGTTAAGCTCCGCCTGTGGGAGTGAGTTTTTATGGGCGGCAAAGATAATTGCCGTTTCGGTCGGGTCGCCGATGTGCTTTGCCTCACCGCCGTCAAAGGTAACTGTACCGTCACAGCAAAGTGTGCCGTAGGTGAGCAGTTTTCTTATTTCGGGGGAGTTATTTTCGCTTATGTCCTCGCTATTCCCTGTTTCGTCAAGGTATGCGCGGACAAGGGTCATACGGTTTTGAGTGAGTGTTCCTGTTTTATCCGAGCATATAATTGATGCACCGCCAAGTGTTTCAACTGCGGGCAAGCGACGGATAATTGCGTTCTTTTTAGCAAGTCGGGTAACGCCTATTGAGAGGACTATTGTTACGATAACCGAAAGGCCCTCGGGGATTGCCGACACGGCAAGTGATACGGCGGTCATAAAGAGGTCCATTGGGTCAAGGTCGTTTACAAGTCCTACGATAAATACCGCTACGCATGCAAGGATTGCGACAATTCCAAGCACCTTACCGAGGCTCGAAAGCTTGCGCTGTAAGGGGGTCTGTGTGTCGCTTTCGCCCTGCAAGAGGCTTGCGATTTTGCCCATTTCGGTATTCATTCCCGTAGCGGTTACAACTGCGGTTGCAGTTCCGTAGGTGATTGAACAGCCCGAATAAATCATATTAGTTCTATCGCCGATTGGCGCTTTTTCATCTACTACCGCGCCCGCGTCCTTTTCGCTCGGAACGCTCTCTCCTGTCAGGGCGCTTTCCTCACTTTTGAGGTTTACGCTTTTGAGAAGCCTTGCGTCGGCAGGAACGAAATCGCCCGCCTCAAGACGGATTATATCGCCTACGACTAAGGATGCGGAGTCAATAATTTCCTCTTTTCCGTCACGGATAACTCTTGATTTCGGGGCGGACATATTTTGAAGCGCTTCAAGAGCCTTTTCTGCCTTGCTTTCCTGAATTACGCCCATTACTGCATTGATTACGACGATAAGGAGAATCAAAATAGGCTCAAAAAACTCCTTTGCCTCGCCCTCAATACATGCCATAACGAAGGAAATCACTGCGGCAACAAGGAGAATTATTATCATTACATCCTTGAATTGCTCAAAAAACTTTTGTAGGCTTGTTTTTGCTTTTTTCTTCGCAAGCTCGTTTTTTCCGTCCTTTTCAAGACGAGCCTTTGCCTCGCTTGCGCTAAGACCTGTAAGAGCATTCGTGCTTAACTCACTAATGGCATCATCACAGGGTTTTGCGTGAAAATTCATTTTGGGTTTTTGCCTCCTAAGTAAAATTACAGCACGCTGTGGTGCTGTAAAGTATATTACCATATTTTTATTATTATGTCAAGGTATGGTGGGTTAATCGTTTGTAAAGATTTTTTTGCGGACTTGTAACAATTCAAGCATCAAGCTGACTGCTTGACTCGGCGCCTTTGCCACCGTCAAGGGATATATTGAAGGTGCAGAGCTTGCCGTCGGTTTTTGTGCCGACTACTACTGTAAAGGTTTTTTCGCCTGCGGTCATACGGTATTCGGCGTATCTGTATGTTGTTCCGTTACTTCTCTTTGTTTGCCATGCCGTTTGCTTCAGCTCGTATTCGCCGACGCCCTTTACATAGTTTACCAAGTCCGGGTAGGATTTTTCAAAGCTCTCATCGGTGATGATATCATCAAGCAAGGCTCTTGCGTTTGCTTTATCATCGGCTATCAGAGTATCGATAAACTCGCATGTGAGGGCTTCAAGCTCTTGGTAATTTTCCGAGCATGAGCATGAGATTATAAGGGCTGACACAAGCAAAAGCGCCATTATCAGTGCGATTATTTTTACTTTTTTCATTTTTCTACCTCTATATATTTAATGTTCAGATTTTTCCTGCTTTTCAAGCTCCGCCTGCTCGTTTTCAAGGCGGGCTTTTATTTTCTTACCGTATACAATTCTGAAGAAAAGGAAGCCTACAACAACGAATGAGGAAAGAATTATTGACGGTACGATTGCCTTTACTTTATCGTTAAAAAAGAAGATAAAGGGAACCATAAGCGGAATTGAGCCAAACGAAATTGCCTCAAGCACTGCGCCAAGCTGGGCGATTTCCTTATCGTTCAGAGTGCTTGAATTTCCCGTATTCATCGGCATTTCGCCCCTTTTCACTATACTGAAGCTCCACGAAAGAAATCCGAGGATTATCATGAACATCACGCTAAGGCTTGACATTTCGCTGATTATGATATACTTGGAAAGAGCGATGATTGCCACTACATTAAGGGCGAGGGCTACTAACATATAAATCGTTTTCTTCATTTTTATCTCCTTTTATTATATTCCGCCAAGGACGGTATAGGTGATTATTAGTCTACCGATTATCCATAGGGCAACGGCAAGGACTATTTGCAAGAGCCAAAAGAGCTTGCCCTTATTCGTTATGTAATTATAGTCCTGATAGTTTTTGTAGATTGGGCGAAGTCCTGCCACGACACAGCACGGAAGTCCTGCTATTATCCAAAGGGCGGGAAAGTCCATTGGGATTAGGGACAGGGCGAAGTAGATGAAGTAAAAGGGGAGATTTGAAATCATGGCGTGAAAGAGGATTTTATCCCCCTTTTCGGGTCGCCACGATGAGTCAGCCACGATACGCTCCCTCATTTTTTTGATTTTTCGCATGCTTTTTATCGAGATGAGCATTGTTGCGACATAGCCCGCTATAAGAGCGCCAAACACTATGGCAAGAACTGCCCCCGAGCGTATTACCGAGGCGAACATAATCAGCGCATACAGGGCGAGAAATATATAGATGATTTTTTTGAGCATTTTGTTTCTCTCTTTTTGTTTTTTACAAGAATATTTTAGCATATCAGGAGTATGTTGTCAAGATATTTGGGATATGGTGAAAAAATAAGGGCTAACAAGTAGTTAGCCCCTTTATATGGTTAGCTTTTATAATCAATACATTTTTTGATGATAGCGATTATTGTATCAATTTCCGTCACGCAGTCTAATTCAATCCATTTATGCACTATTCCCACCATTCCCTGTGTGAAAAATTCAAGGAAAAATATTCTTTCGGTTTCATCAAGAATGAACTGCGAGATTGCGGGATAAAAAATGCTATTATACATTTTTTGGTAGGCGTCCTTATTATTAAACAGGTGTGGCTTTTGATTTGCCAGCTTCAAGACCTTTTTATTTTCCCTGCAAAATTCAAGATACGGAGCTAAAAAGTCGGTAGTGATTAAAAATGCGTCCTCCTTAGACCTAATTTCAAGTGGGGTTTTCAGGTTAAAGGATGTTAAGAAGCTTTTATTAAGGTTTTCTATCGTTTCCTCTAACAGCTCGTAAACATTTTCATAGTGCAGATAGAAGGTGGAGCGATTTACTCCTGCTTTTTTCGTTATCTCGGTTACTGTAATGAATTCAATGTCCTTTTTTTCAAGCAAGGCTAAGAGCGCTTGGTTCATTAGCTGGGCGGTATAAAAATATTTACCTTCGTTCTTCTTCATTTTAATATCCTTAAATTCAATCTTAATTTAAGCGATACATAGAGGCTATGTCGCTTATTCCTCGTTTGCGATTTCGTTTGCAAGCTTGATTATGTCGCTTGCGTACTTATTTTTTGACTTTGTTAGTATTTTCTTATATAGTGGGTAGTTTACGCCTGCGCCAGCAATTCCAACACAGCCGACGACAACTCCTAACGATATAATAAGAGGTGTGCCTCCACCGATAACTCCCATAGCTAAGCACATTCCCGTGCCAAGTACAAGGCTTGATACAATGCCAAAGGTATAGGTGAAGATGTTTGCAGGGGTTTTTGCCTTGGCATCAAGTCTTTTAAGAGCTTTTACCTTTGAGGTTTGCTTGGGGGCGTATTCGTTTGCGATTTGTTCAGCGTAGATTTTGTCAGTATTCATTTTTATTCTCCTTGAAATTTTAATTTGGGTTTTCTGCTTAAGCAAGATTATTTTAGCATAAGCAAAATCAAATTACTACAACAAAAAGCACTAAAAATGTTTATTTGAAAAAATTCATATGACAAGTCATAGGCTCGGTCTTATCAATGGTGGCGTGTCCAAAACAAAAAGCACTCCGCTTGGAGTGCTTTTGTTTTGGCGCGTGTTGACAAAAAAGATGCCTTTTATCATCGCTTTGTTTTTCTTTGAATAATATGGTATACGGTATAATACAGTCCGACTAAAGCGCAAAAATACATAAAAAGCCCCAAGAAAAGAAATCCGGTGGATTCCCCCTCAAGCTTGCCGATCGTTTCATCGAAATTCAATAAAACGGTTTGGCCGTTTGAAAATTCGACAATAGTGTTGCTGTTAGGGTGAATCAAAAGCGTAATATCATCATTTTTTGGCAGCGATGATAGTTGATCACGAAGTTCTTCATTGATGGATACACCATCGATAAAATATCTGTTTCCGTCTGTACAATCGATCGCAATTTCTACAAGGCTTACGGTTGGCTTGGTGTGCCATATTTCATCATACGAAAGAAACTGCGTTTTAACTACTCTGCACTCCTCGCGCGGTATGTTTTTATTCCAACATTGCATGCCAAAAGTAAATATGCTTCCAAGAAGGATGCCGATTGCAAGCATAAACACAGCAAGCTTAAACGGCATAGGATCTGACTTTCGTTTTCTCATATCTCCACCGCCTTTCTGTCATTTGACGCTCGCGTCAAATAGTATTATAGCACATTTTGGGGCGTTTTTCAACATTATTTAAGTTTTTTAGGATATTGCGCCACTGCGACTCGCTTGCGCTCGCGTGCATAAGCTCCACTTAGCCAATCACGCTTCGTTTCTCTTGCGTTCTTGGAATGTCGCTTACCAGATTCAAACCTATCGCCAAGGGCGACGGTCTTATCAATGGTAGCGCCCCCAAGGAACGAAAAAAAGCATCCCGTTTGGGATGCTTCGTTCTTGCTTGAACACACAATATCGTTCTAACCCCTCCACCGTCGCATAGTCGTCTACCTTCTCCTCGACGCTTCGCTTACACTCGGCTCGGCACACTCCTTGCTTTGGGCGGTTTCACTCGCCAAAAACGATATTCAATCGTTTTTGGCTTCGTTACCCATCACGAACCGGACTATGACGAGTCATAGACTCGGTCTTATCAATGGTGGCGCCTCCA
>JAFTUD010000057.1 GCA_017466455.1 Clostridia bacterium | reverse complement strand
AAAGCGGTTGATCGCGGGCCGTTGCGAGCATGCCCTTATGTACGATGACAGAATTACATGCATTATATTGAAGCCGGAAAGTCCCTTCGCCTGCTTTTCCTTGATGTATTCGTCAATTTTGGGCATATTTATTTTATCAAAGATGAAGTTTTGCGATGATGTCCTTGTTTCCATGATATACGGAACTATTCTTGACATTGGCGAAATTCCGCGCACGCGGTGGAAGGTGTCCCTCTCGTACGCCCTTTGCGCCCTTTTCTTTGCCTTCAGCTCCGCCTTTTCCGCCCTTTTTTGCGCCCTTCTCTCTTTTTTTGTAAGGGGTGCGGAAACGGTATTGACTGTGTTTTCTTGAATCTGATTTTCAAGCATAATGCTTCCTCTCATTTTCGGGGGGATTTTGTTGATAAATCAATCTCTTGTTAACAATTATATCACATAAAATTCAAAATTTAAATACTTTTTGTCAAAAAACGGCAGAATTTGTATAATTATGGGAACAAGTTAGGGATTTTTGCGCTTGAAAAGTTGATTTTTTCCATTACATATGATAAAATATGAATATAAGAAATACTTTTGGAGGTGTATAATTATGGACATTAAGGAAATTAACTCTATTCTCTCTACGGTTGATCACACCATGCTGAAGCAGGACGCTACATGGAAAATGGTAAAGGCGACCTGCGATGAAGCTATAAAATACGGCACTGCCTCGGTTTGTATTCCACCGTCATTTGTTGAAATAGCAAGTGATTATGCTCAGCATAGAACTAAGATTTGCACGGTTATCGGCTTTCCTAACGGATACAGCACGGAAAAGACAAAGTGCTTCGAAATTCAGGACGCGATAAGGAACGGTGCTGATGAAATTGACACAGTTATAAATATCGGCGACCTTAAGGAAAGAAGGTTTGACAAAATTCTTGATGAGCTTAAGGCGCAAAGGTATGTATGCCGAAACAGGGTGCTTAAGGTTATTATTGAGACATGTCTGCTCACTGACGATGAAAAGAAGCACATGTGCGAGCTTGTTACCGAGGCAAGGGCTGACTTCATAAAGACATCGACGGGCTTTTCGACCGCAGGGGCTACACGGGACGATATTATTTTGTTCTCGCAGAATATAGGTCCTAATGTCAAGATCAAGGCAGCGGGCGGTATTTCCTCGTTTGAGGATGCACGCGACTTTATTGAGCTTGGCGCGTCAAGGCTTGGCACATCGAGGCTTATTAAAATTCTTAAAAACGAAAACGGGGGTGGCTACTAATGGCACTTTATCCTACTCCGCATATAAACGCAACGCCCGAGGATTTTGCGAAAACCGTGCTTATGCCCGGTGATCCGCTTAGGGCTAAGCATATTGCCGAGAATTTTCTTGAAAATCCGAGGCTTGTGAACAATGTGCGCGGTGTGCAGGGCTACACAGGCACATACAAGGGTGTTCCCGTTTCGGTAATGGCAAGCGGTATGGGTATTCCGTCAATAGGAATTTACTCACACGAGCTTTACACAATTTTTGGCGTTGAGAATATTATTCGCGTCGGCTCTGCCGGCGGTATGCAAGAGAGCGTGCATGTGCGTGACATTGTGCTTGGTCAGGGCGCTTGCACGGACTCAAATTATGCAAGCAATTTCCGTCTTGGCGGTACATTTGCGCCTATTGCAAGCTACAAGCTACTCAAGACATGTGCCGACCTGTGTGAGAAAATGAAGCTCTCCTACCATGTTGGCAATCTTGTTTCATCAGATGTATTTTACGGAGATTTTGAGGGGGTTGCTCCCTCTGACACATCAAGCGCAAAATGGGCTAAGATGGGCGTTTTGGCGGTTGAGATGGAGGCGGCGGGTCTTTATATGAACGCTTGCAGGCACGGAAAGGGTGCGCTTGCGATTTGCACGGTATCCGACCATCTTTTAACGGGTGAGGCAACGAGCGCTAAGGAGCGTCAAACCTCATTTAACGATATGATTATTCTTGCGCTTGAAACGGCGATAAGATTATAATTTTTGAAAACCATTTAAGAGGAAGGTATCTCGCCCTGCGCTAACGGATTATACCGAGAAGCGCTTACGGCGAGCGCCTATTAGAATATGATTAGACGAGTATTTTTAGTAGTTCTTGATAGCTTTGGAATAGGTGCGCTTCCCGATGCCTCGGATTTTGGCGATGCGGGAGCAAATACCCTGTCAAGTATCGCTAAATCGCCGTTTTTCAAGGCCGACGGTCTTATGAAATTGGGGCTTGGCTGTATTGACGGTGTTGAGCTTGGCAGGTGTGATATGCCGATTGGCGCACATGGGCGCGCGCTTGAAAAATCAAGAGGCAAGGACACAACCGTTGGGCATTGGGAAATTGCGGGGGTAATCTCCGAGCATGCTTTGCCGACCTATCCAAACGGATTTCCTGACGATGTGATTGCGGAATTTGAGAGGCGCACGGGGCGCGGTGTTATTTGCAACAAGCCATATTCGGGCACGCAGGTAATTCACGATTACGGCAGGGAGCATATTGAAACGGGCAAGCTTATCGTTTACACCTCGGCTGACAGTGTATTTCAAATTGCATCGCATGAGGACATTGTAAGCGTTGACACGCTATATGAATACTGCAAAATCGCAAGAGAAATGCTTCAGGGTGAAAGCGGTGTCGGAAGGGTGATTGCCCGTCCGTTTATCGGGGAGTTTCCTAACTTTGTGCGTACACCGAGGCGTCACGACTTCTCTCTTGAGCCAACGGGCAAAACTATACTTGATGCGATACAGGGTGCGGGGCTTGATGTAATTTCGGTTGGCAAGATTTACGATATTTTTGCCGGTCGCGGAATTGACAAGAGCTATCCGACCAAGTCAAATGAGGACGGAATTAACAAAACGCTTGAGATTATGGATAGCGATTTTAACGGACTGTGCTTTACGAATTTAGTCGATTTTGATATGCTTTACGGGCACAGGAACGATGTTGACGGATACGCCAAGGCGATTTCGTATTTTGACAGCAGGCTTGATGAGCTTTTATCGGGGCTTGGGCATGATGATGTGCTTATTATCACCGCCGACCACGGCTGTGATCCCGATGACATAAGCACGGACCACACACGGGAATATATTCCTATTCTTGTATACGGAAAGGGCGTTTTACCGACACAGCTCGGCACATTATCGACATATGCGGACATTGGTGCGACCGTATGCGACATGCTTGGCGTTGATTTTGAATGTGAGGGAACGAGCTTTAAGGGCGCGATAATGAGGTAGAAATGGAAATTGATTACAAGAAAATAATGGACATGGCGCTAATTTGCCGTAGGCGCGCATACGCTCCCTATTCTAATTTTAAGGTAGGGGCTGCGCTACTTACAAAAAGCGGTAAGATTTACACAGGGTGTAATGTGGAAAATTCCTCATACGGTGCGACAATTTGCGCTGAAAGGGTTGCCGTGACCAAGGCAATTTCAGAGGGTGAGCGTGATTTTGTCGCTATTGCCATTGTGGGCGGAAGGGAGAATGAAACGGATCTTTTAGCTCCACCCTGTGGCATTTGCTTACAGCTTTTGCGTGAATTTTGCGACGATGATTTTGAAATTGTTTTATTTAAGGATTACGGATATTATTCCTATAAGCTCTCCGAGCTTTTAACAAAGGGCTTTAAGCTATGAGAATGTATGATATAATTTATAAAAAGAGGCTCGGCGGTGCGCTTTCCCGTGAGGAAATTGAGTTTGCTATAAACGGATTTGTCTTGGGGAGTGTGCCTGATTATCAAATGTCGGCGCTTGCAATGGCGATATGCCTTAACGGAATGACAGACGAGGAAGTCTTTTACCTTACCGATGCCATGATGCGCTCGGGTGATGTTGTAAATCTTGACAGGTTTGGGAGCTTATCGGTTGACAAGCACTCAACGGGCGGTGTCGGCGACAAGACAACGCTGATTGTTGCGCCTATTGTTGCCTCGCTTGGGGCTGTGGTTGCGAAAATGTCGGGCAGAGGTCTTGGCTTTACGGGCGGAACGGTTGACAAGCTTGAATCGCTCGGTCCTTATCGCTCGGAGATGACGCAGTCGGAATTTCTTGCGCAGGTTGAGAAAATCGGCATTGCGGTGACGGGTCAAAGCGGAAATTTAGTGCCTGCGGATAAAAAGCTATACGCTCTTCGCGATGTGACGGCAACGGTTGACTCTATTCCGCTGATTGCGTCAAGCATTATGTCAAAGAAGCTCGCATCGGGGGCTATGTCAATAGTGCTTGATGTAAAGTGTGGCAGCGGCGCATTTATGAAGGATATTGAAGGTGCCCGCGCGCTTGCTACCGAGATGATAAAAATAGGCACTGCCTTTGGCAGGCGTGTGCGTGCGCTCATTACGAATATGGACGCGCCTCTTGGATATTTCGTTGGCAATTCGCTTGAGGTATACGAAGCGGTGCAGGTCCTTTCGGGCAAGGGTGAGTGCAGGCTCACCGAGCTTTGCGTTTCTCTTGCCTCTAATATGATACAAGCCTCACTTGGGCTTGACAAGGACGAGGCAAGGGCTCGTGTCTTAGATGCGATAGCCTCCGGCTCTGCTCTTTCAAAAATGAAGGAATGGATTAGCCATCAGGGCGGTGATGTATCGCTGATTTGTGAAAGCGAGCGACTGCTTCTTGCTCCTATACGGCGTGAATACAAGGCGACAGGCGACGGATATATAAGCGGAATTGATGCCGAAAGGGTTGGCGTTGCCTCTATGCTACTTGGAGCAGGCAGAGCCAAAAAGGGCGATAGCATTGACCCTCTTGCGGGAATCGAATTAAAGGTGGGCTATGGCGAATACATTAAACGCGGTGACACGGTAGCTGTGCTTTACACATCAAGCGAAAATCTGCTTGGCGGTGCTATTTGTGAGCTTGATTGCGCATTCAAGCTGAGCAAGGAAAAGCCAAGCGACATTGATGTTATATTTGATATATTAGAATGATATTAAGGGCGGAGCATCCTCCGCCCTTTTTTCATATAATTATATAGGGGTGGTTTTTTGGATATTTTAGCGGAGTTTAAGAATATGTATCCGAAAAAGCGGATAATCTATCTTGACGGCTCACACAGTCTTGAAAAATACAGCGGTAAATATGCGAGATTCAACACGGATCTGCTCTGCTATTTTTTGAGCAAGAGCGCGCTTTGCTATCGGCTTTTGGAAAACGGAATTGCGATAAGCGCAGTCGGCATGAGCGCTACGGAGCTACTTCGCATTATGCTTTTTGAGGGGTATGCCCTTTGCTCGGCGCTTGATGAAAATGAGATTTTTTTAGATGTACGAGTGTTTGCGTGCGATATAATGAGGGTATGCTGTTTTATAGAGGAAAAATTTCAAGGAGATTTTTGATTTTCGCTTGACTGCGGTGCGCTTTGGGTATATAATTTAAAGGTAAAGAATTTAATGAAACAAAATTTGGAGCAGAAAAATGAAATTCAAAACAGAGCTACACTGTCATTCAAAGGATATCAGTCCCTGCGCAAGGGTTGATACAAGCACAATAATTGATAAATTTGTGGGCGCGGGCTACTCAACGCTCGTGCTATCCAACCACTTTTCCCGTTTCGTTAAGGAGACGCTCGGATGCGGTACATGGAATGAATGGATTGACAAATATTTAGACGGATATTACAAGTTGAAAAA
>JAFTUD010000056.1 GCA_017466455.1 Clostridia bacterium | reverse complement strand
GCGCAGTGGAAACAAATATGCTCGGCGCATCAACAACCGCCCTTGACCGCTTTTGTAATAGCACCACCCTTTATTCCTGTAACGCCACAAGGTTCAAGAAAATCGTGGATAGCGTAGAGGCAAGGAGTGTTCCGCCGCAAAAAATCGCTAAAAAGAGCGTGCGCATAATAGAAAAGAAAAACCCCCGTTTTGCATATAGCATCAATAGAAACCCACTTTTGCTCCTTTTAAATATCCTTCCAAAGAAATTCCAACTTTGGATAATCAAAAAAATACTAAAATAACGAGGAAAAATCTATGCTTTGGATTATTTTTGCCGTTTTATCCGCCGTTTTCGCGGGACTTACCTCAATCCTTGCCAAATGCGGTATAAAGAAAACCGATTCCGACCTTGCAACCGCACTTCGCACAGTCGTCGTTCTCATCTTTGCTTGGATTATGGTTTTTGTTGTCGGTTCACAATCAACAATCACCGAAATCCCCCCAAAATCTCTTATATTTTTAGCCCTTTCCGGTCTTGCCACAGGTGGCTCTTGGATTTGTTACTTCAAGGCACTTTCAATAGGTGATATCAATAAAGTTGTCCCGATTGATAAGTCAAGCACAATCTTAACAGTCCTTCTTGCCATAATTTGCTTTGGCGAAACCTCAAATCTTGTGTGGAAACTAATCGCCACCGCCATTTTGGGCATAGGAATTTTCTTAATGGTGGAAAAGAAGAAAACTGAGGGGAAAACAGAGGGACGCTCATGGATAGTTTATGCAATTCTTTCCGCCGTTTTTGCCGCCCTTACCTCAATCCTTGCAAAAGTCGGTATTACGGGCGTAGAGTCCAATCTCGGCACAGCAATTCGCACCGCCGTCGTTCTTGTTATGGCATGGGGAATTGTTATCGCACGAGGAAAACATACAGGACTTAAGCACCTCGATAAAAAGGAACTTTTGTTCATATCACTCTCAGGTGTCGCAACCGGTGCTTCGTGGCTTTGCTACTATTACGCAATAGGTCAAGGACTTGTTAGTGTAGTAGTTCCGATTGATAAACTCAGTATCATCGTAACCGTCGCCTTTTCCTATATCGTATTCAAAGAAAAGCTCTCGAAAAAAGCCTTTATCGGACTTGCCCTTATGACTATCGGCACACTCCTTATGGTCTTCTTTAAATAAACACCCTCAAACACGCGCTATTTTTACACGGCGCGTGTTTTGTTTGTATTGCACAAAAAACGCGGTATCATTTCGTGTATTATGCGAATTGACGAATAAGAGCAACCTATGCTATAATTATAATATACAAAATCTATGCCCGCGGGGGCGTCCCCGCAAGGAGAAACATTTATGAAACGCAAACTACTATTTCTAATTATGGTAGTGGCTCTAATGATGGCATTTTGCATAAGCGCAAATGCACTTGAAGGTAGCGGAACACAAGCCGACCCTTACATCATTAAGAGCGAAGATGATTTTACGCAAATTTCAAGCTCAACATCAGCACACTATAAGCTTGATGCCGACCTTGAATTTTCAAGCGACACAGGTGCTATTATCGAAAGCGAGTTTAAAGGTGTATTTGACGGAAACGGACACACAGTCAAGCTCACAATCAACGCACTAACCGATCAAAGCGGTGATACCCTTGACGCACTTTTTGCCCTTGTTTCGGGACAAATTAAAAACCTTACCGTAACAGGCTCAGTTAACGGTTCAAACAAAACCGCAGGTATCGTTGCAAAGCTTTTTTCAAGCGGTAACATCGACAACTGCGTAAACTATGCAACTGTCTACGGTAGAAAAAATGTTGCGGGTATTGCAGGAGTTTTGTTTGATACAGCAACAGTTACCAACTGTAAAAACTACGGAACAATCAGCGGAAAATCAATAAACAAAGGCGTTGACCTTGGTGGTATTGTTGGATGCGTTTGGTATACAGGCGCTTCACATAAGAGCATAATAAATTGCTACAATGCAGGAGCACTTGAAGGAAACGGCAGTAATGTTGGCGGTATCGTTGGATTTTTCTATTCAGGCAAAATTGAAAACTGCTTTAGCACAGGTGAACTTAACTCAACTGACGACAACAATCGCGGAATAATCTTCGGTTGCACCGACCAAGCAGGCACACATACTGTTGACGGCTATTTCGGTCTTGGTGAAGAAGACTATATCGGCACTAAAAACGGTAGTGTTAAAATGGGCGCACCAATGCTTGAATCAACAGGCGTTGCAATCTACCTCGGCAGTGGTTCGGGTATTCGTGGAGAATTCCACCTTGATGAAGACGCATATAACACATTTTGCACTCTTGTAGGTATTGATAAGAGCAATATCGAATACGGTGCGGTAGTTACAACAAAAATAGAAGCACAAGCACTTAACGGAAATCTTAACTCCCAAGAGGCAATAGACGGCGGTAAAGTCTCGTTCGCTCCTGCCCTTAAAAACGGTGAAAAGCAATATTTCTTCGTTGATGAAACAAAAGAGGGATATCATTCATATAGATTTGCCCTTACAGGTTTTGCCGATACAGCCAAAGCGTATAATACAGAATTTGTTATTCTTGGCTATGTTAAGTTTATCGACGCAAACGAAAATGAGCAAATCGTTTATGTAAACACCGTTGAGTCCGCTCGACTCGCTTCCTTGGTTGAGGGAACAAAACTAAACGCAGTTAACATCATCCGTGTAGCTGAGGCAAGCCTTGAGGACGGAGATTTTGAGGGCAATGCCGATGCGCTAAATGCTCTTAACCATATCGTTAGCAAGAAGGTGTATAATAATGTCATAGAAATAGACGGTACAACCGACTACGGACATATAAACGCAACCTTCACCTCACATGTGAGCGAGGGCGATACGGTAGTCTTTAAAATCAATAATACCGTTGATACCGAATTCAACGATTATATAAGCGAGCTTCTCTTGAACGGATATGAGAAGCTAATGGAAAACGAAGTAGGGACAAACAAATTTTTCGTTCTCAAGAAGGGAAGCACACTCATAAACGCATCCTTCTTCGGCTCAAATAATGAGGCTACAATATCTAAGGAAACACTAACCGCGCTTCCCGAAAATCTAACCAAGCCGACATATACAAAGAAAAATAACTCATCTATTACACAAATCAAGCTTGCGGATAATGTGTCAGTCAAGGAGGGAATGTCCTATGTTATCCACTTGGAGGATGGCACATTCTTCATTGTTGACGGTGGCTGGTGCGAAGACAACTATCTTGAAGCGGATAAGCTTTACAATGTATTAGTAGACCTAAACGGCTCGGAAAACGGAATTGTAATAGCAGGCTGGATATTTACTCACTGCCACGGTGACCATATCGGAACATTCAACTACTTCGTTGAAAAATATCATGATAAGGTTGCAATAAATCAGCTTCTTTACGCATTCCCGTCTGATGATGAAATCCGTGCAAGCGGATCAAGCTATATGCTTGATGACTCAAAGCAAAGATACGGTCAGTTCAAAAAGGTAATTGCAGAATATTTGACCGATACAGAAATCGTTAAAATCCATAGCGGATATAAATTCTATTACGCAAATGCCGAGATAGAAATTCTTCAAACCTTTGAGGATCTCTATCCCTCAAGCGTTGCAAGCTATGACTTCAACTCAACATCAACCCTCTTTACAGTAGCGGTTGGCGGACAAAAAATCATGTTCCTTGGCGATGTGTCTGATAAAGGAGCATCACGCCTTGTTAATATGTTTAGTGGCGCGCTTGAATGTGACTTCGTTCAGGTTGCGCACCACGGACTAAATACCACCGATACAATAAGGGCACTGTATCAAGCCGTAAACCCCAAATATGCTCTTTATCCCGCGTGTGAGAGCTGGTACCGTTCAAACATCACAGGTAGCGCAAATGCGTGGCTTGAATCCTCGGATTCGGTAAAGCAAATATTCGTCTCGGGAATTTCAACCTTCAAGCTTGATCTGCCATATGACGGAACAGCCTTTGACGGAAAAAAGCTTCCTACCGTTACTGAAATAGATGTAGCGCAAAGACCAAGCACCTCAGTAGCCGTACCGGATGCGTACTTTGATCTTGAATTTGTAAATGGCACACCCGTTGATGCCAAGGGTAACGCAACAGTAAGCGCAGTTGGCGGTAAGGTTGAAACAACAACCGTTGAATATGACGGAGAAGATAGGACGGCAACCGCCTTTGTAAAGGACGGAGATAGCGCGCACTATATGACCCTTAACTTCAATGACATTACAACCGATGCGCAAATGGGCGAGTTCGTTATGAGCTCCTCAACCTTTGAAATCTTCTTGAGCCTTGATAAGCTTCCGGGCAAAACGGTAGGCCTTATCACCTCTTGCAACGGCGGTGGAGTTACACTTTACCTTCGCCAGCAGGCAGGCGGACAAATCACCTTCCAAATAGGCTCAACCAATAGAAACTCAAACGGATCGGGTAACTATTCATCAACATCAGATATGAGCGGAACACAGCCCCTTGCTTACGCAGGCGCTCCGATTCATATTGTTGGCTCGTACGATAAAGCAACTAACCTTATGAGCGTTTATATCAACGGAATTCTCGTTGCAAGCGCCGATTACGGAACGGGCGAGTTCCTCGGTGGCTCGGGAAGGGACTATGTCCTCGGTATATGCTATAACCCGCAATACTCAAATGAGGATCTTGGCTCAACTACTAATTACGAGCTTTACGAGGCAAGAATTTACGATACCGCCTTGACAAGCGAGCAGGTTGCTCAGCAATACTGGAACTGCGTTGATAATCTTTTAGTGGAGGGCACAAATGAATAAATATGAACCCCCTGTAATAGAAATAGATGCGCTTGACGCTTTTGATATAATTACCGCAAGCGGTGATAGTGCCGTAAGAATTGATAAGCTTGAGGGCTTTGATGAGGGCGAGTCAAAAAGCGCAATATTTGACGCGGGCTTTTGGATAAATTTGGTGAAATAGCGATGAAAAGATTTTTAATACTAATTCTGACACTCCTTCTTGCCCTGATGCTTATCTGCTCCTGCTCGGACGATGAGGAAACATCAAGCCAGGAAGCAAGCTCCTCAAGCGAGGAAAGCTCCATTGAGCAAAGCGAATCCCAAGGCAAAGAGGAGCAAAGCAATATTCAAAGCGAGTCACAGCAGTCCCCGAGCGAGAGTGAGTCAAGTCAAGCCCCCACAGAGAGTGAGGAAAGCTCGTGTGAGTCAAGTCAAGCCCCCACAGAGAGTGAGGAAAGCTCGTGTGAGTCAAGCCAAGCTCCTGCCGAGAGCGAATCGCAAAGCGAAAGCGAGAGTAGCTCACAATCCGAAGCGGAGTCAAGCTCCGAGGAGCAGAGCGAGAAAAACACTGATCCCGAGTATGAAACCAACGGCAAAACGGACGAAAGCAGTTGGACTCCAAACAAGCAATAAACAAAAAAAGAGGATATCGTGTTAGCGATATCCTCTTTTCATTTTGTGTTGATTATTAAATCGCACCTGCTCCGTATGCCCGTCTTTTCAAAATATGTGTCCTCATAGACAATCCATTCGTTGAAAAATCGCTCTGCCTTGCTTGCATCTCTTTCTAAAATGCGCTGTGCCTGCGTTTTTTTATCAACCTCTAAAAGCACCGTAAAATCATAATATGAGCATAGCTCGGGATGTAGGGAATAAGCCCCCT
>JAFTUD010000055.1 GCA_017466455.1 Clostridia bacterium | reverse complement strand
TGGAAAATTATTGTTACACTTCCCTTTTCGGGGTCTGTATCGGCAACGGTTAGCGGAATTCTTTCTCCGTTTTCATCGGTGCGGAGAATGATGAACTGTCCTGCCTGTGCCTTTTTAGCTACTCTCGGAGCTTCAATTTCAAGTCTTGTGACTGTCTTATTAAGCTCATCTCTTTTTAAAATTTTATACATTTTTGGTTCCTTGCTGATTCCTTAGTTAATTACCGAAAGCTTTTCCTTCAGGGTTTGATAAAAGCTTTTATCGGAGATTTTTACAATTTTTGTTGTGTGGGGGGCGCGCCTTATTTTGATTATATCGTTATTTTCAAGGGTCTGGCGCGATTCTCCGTCAATTTCAATACATGGCTTGCCGTTTTCAGACACATTTTCATATTTTACCGCTATATCAACCTCGTCGTCGTGGTCGATGACTATGGAAAAGCGTTGAAAATATGTAGGGGAAATAGGGGTTATAACCATACTTTTTGAGGTCGGGGTGAGGATCGGTCCGCCAAGGGACAAATTATATGCCGTTGAGCCCGTTGGGGTTGCAACGATTACTCCGTCGCCTACTATTGTTTCGGTTACCTTTTTGTTTATTGCAAGCTCTGCCTGAAAGGCGTGTATAAGCGTTGAGCGCGAGAGGCATGCCTCGTTAAGGCTTATAAATTCAAGCACGGTGCTTCCCTCGCGTATGATTTTTCCGCTTAGCATTATTCTTTCCTCAACGGTATAGCTACCCTGAAGAAGGCGTTCAATTCCCTCGTCCGCATCATCCTCTCCGACTGCGGAAAGGTAGCCAAGGCGGCCGAAGTTTATGCCGAACAGCGGTATATCAAGACCGAAAAAGCGCTTTGCCGTGCGGAGCATAGTGCCGTCACCGCCAAGCACGATGGCAAGCTCGGCATCCCTTGGAACGGGGTCGTTTTCGGAGTAGATTTGCGCGCAAACGCCCTTTTTTCCCAAAAGCTCCTTTGCTTTTCTTGCGTATTCGACGCTTTTTTGCTTTAGGGTATTAGGTACGATTATTATTTTTTTCATTCTTTCTCCCTTCCCCTGTCAGGCTCTTTAGCACGAGCTCCTTTTCCATTTCAAGCTTTTCAAGGAATTTTTCATCAATATCGGTCATTTTATAATCCTTTTTATAAATAAGAACATCCTTGAATTCGTTATTTGGCGCTTCACAATGCTTTTGGACAAGCCCAAAGGCGCTGAGTGTATCGTTTGGCACAGGAGATGCCCACATATATGAGCTTTTTGCCTGCGAAAGAAGCTCAAACTGACTGCCTCTTTCGTAAACGAAAATTCTCCTTCTATTATTTATGCTCGGACCCGTCCTTGTTTTATCCGTATAAGGAACTGCGTTATCACCGTGTATGAGCTCTACCGAGTTTTCAAGAAGATCCTCATACTTCAGGCTTTTACGCTTGGCAAGGGGGTGAGCCTTACTCATTACGACAACGCACTTAAAGGTCAAAATCGGCTGTGCGACAAGTCCCTTATCCTTTATATAGTCCATGAAATATTTTTCATCTATGGTTTGATATCTGACAATGCCGAGATTATAATCGTTTTCGGACACATTTATTACTGTTTCCTTTGAGTTGGTTTCACAATAGCGAATATTGATTTCCTTCTCTGTATCAAGGTCGGCAACGAGATCGGCAAATGCCTTTGATATATAGCTTCCTCGGGGAATTGAGATGTTTGTTTGTTGAAAAATCTGCGGTTCACGCAGGGACTTCATTTTGTCAATGTCGTCCAGAACATTTTTTGCGTATTTTAAAAATTCAAAGCCCTTTGCGGTGGGAACAACGCCCTTGGAGCTACGCTCAAATATTTCAATTCCCACATTTTCCTCAAGCTCATGAATTGCTTTACTGAGGTTTGGCTGAGCCATAAAGAGGTTGGCTGCCGCCTGTGAGATTGATTTTGCTCTTGCGATTTCAATTGCATACCTAAGATGCTGTGTGTTCATTTTTTGCCCGTCCTTAGGATAAATATTTTGCTTTATGTAATTTTATCACTTATTTTCTTTAATGTCAATCTTTTTAGTATATAATTTTTTATATATTAAAAGAAAATCACCGCAAATGCGGTGATTTTCGTGTTTTTTAATTATTCCTCATCGTTTGAGGGAAGAAGCGCGTCGTTTGATGCGGGCTCGGGAATGTTTGCCTTTACAAGATCAAGAGTTACGCTTGTGAATATGCCGTCTGCGATTTTTTCCTCGCCGACTGCGTTTGCGTAGTCATTTTGAGCTTGAACATAGGTTACATTGCCCTCGGCATCGATTACATACATAGTAATAACGAGCTCGAGTGTGCCTGAGTTTGCGCCAAAGCCGTTTATTGAGCAGTCAAAGCTTGAGAAGCCTCTTTCCTTTGCCTCGGCAACGACTGATTTTTCACTGTTTACCTTATTTTCAGCATTGAAGAAGGACGCGCCTGCGAAGCTATTTGCGTTTGCGATTACAATACCGAAGTTAAGTGCAGGATTCAAGCTTTCGTATGCGGTGAGCATATCAACATTGATTGAGAAGCCACCGTTAAGTCCTGTTCTGTCAGCGCTTAGTGAGTAGCCCTTTGCTGTGAAGATTGGCTCACATTCGCCCTCGTTTGTTGCATCGCAACGGGCGCATTTTGTGAATACCATACCGTTCTTATCAAAGCCGTTTGAATAGGTAATTGCGTTTACGACTGCGCCATCGGCAATATCAAATTCGTGACCGAGAGCGTCGATTACTACTACCTCAATGACAGCACGGCAAACGGTGCAACGGTTTTCCTTTTCGCCTGCCTTTTCACAGGTTGCAGGAACTGTTACTGTCCATTCGGTGCTTGGGGTGTGTCCGTTTGGCTCGGTTGTTTCGCTAAGAGCTACGAAGCCACAGCCCTCGTTCTTACAATATTGAACTCTTGTTGCGCCAACGGAGCAGGTAGCCTCTTGAATTGTTACCCATTCTCCGCTTGCTTGGTGACCGATTGCGGGGATAACTTCACCCTCAGCGAGTGTGTTACATACTGTACAAATCTTTTGCTTGAAGCCATCGGCTGCGCAGGTTGGCTCAAGGGTTACTGTCCATTCAGCCTCGGGAGTGTGTCCTGTTGCGGTGTCCTCTTGAACGACTGTCTTTGTTTCGTCGCAACGAACGCACTTATAGGTTATTGTTGCATCCTTAATACAGGTTGCAGGGGTTGTTGAAACGATAATTTGCTTTTCAGCGTCATTTTCATAGAACTCGTGACCGAGTGCAGGGGTTGTTGTACCAACGGTAATTGAGCCCTCGGTAACTGTTGTTCCGTTTACTGCTGTGCCTGCGTTTACGCCCTTATATGTTGTATATGTTGCGTCTGCTACTACTCCGCAGGGACAGTCGGTTGTATATCCTGTTGAGCCCATTGCGGTACAGGTTGCATCAACGCCACCCTCGATGTATTGGTGAGGAATACCCTTAACTATGGTGTATGCGGGATATTCAACATCAACGCCACCAACGGTTTTTGTAATTGCACTGCACGAGCTCATTGAGCCCTTCCAGCCTGTTGCGTTGGTGTAAAGGATTACACCGTGGGACTGGTAAAGGAAATTATTTCCCGTGGAAAGGCTGGTGCCGTGGTGATAAATTCTGAGCACATCCTCGCCCTTATTTGCAAGGCATGCGAAATATTGTCCTGTGATGTTTGTAACATCCATAAGAACGATTGTTTGCATATAGTAGCATTGGTCAAAGATGTTATCAATAGAGGTAATTCCGCGACCGATGTAGACATATTTAAGGTTGTTTGCTTGATAGCAGGTTGCGTATGCTGCCTTCAAGGTTGCGTAGTCAGGAACTACAAATTCCTCAATGCCTGCGGTCTTGAAGGTGCTTGCGGCGAAGTCATAAGATTTGCCTGTTCCCATTACGAAGTGCTTAAGGGTGGATTTACCCTCAAACGCGCTTGTAAGAGTTGTTACATTTGCCTTGCTTGCATCAATTGTAAGGTCAGCGGTGTTACCGTTGATTGTGTTACCACTGAAGGTAACTGTGCAATCGCCAAGAACGATTGAATTGAGTGCGGTACAGTTGTCAATTGACTTGCTTGCGAAGGTTAAATTTGCGCCATCAAGAAGAACGATTTCCTCAAGGGCTGTTGCGTTTTTGATTGCGCCTGTCTTAATGCTTGTAAAGCCTGCCGGAACAACGAGCTTAACGATATTTGCTATTGTATATGTTGTTTCAGCATTATCGGGGTCAGCGAAGGTCTTTACGGAGTCAAAGGATGCTACGAAGCCTGACAAGTCCTCGCTTACTGTGTAGTTATACAAATCCTTTACAAGTGCGGTGATTTCCTTATTTCCGCCCTCGGTTTTTACAACGATTGTGATTGTTTGGTCACCCGGGTCAAATGAATATTCATAGGTGTAGCTATCATCACAGTTTTCGCAGGTTACGCGCTTAATACCGTTTTCAGTTGCGGTTGCGATCTTTTCTATTGTAACTGCGGTGTAGCTATGTCCGAGTGCGCTAACTTCGTCAACATAATATGAGCCACACATACATCTATAATAATGATACCCGCTTGCGTCACAGGTTGCGCTCATTTCATTGAACGGCTCTTGAATCTTGAATGTATGCTCACCGTTTGAGCCTTCAAGATCGCAAGGCACGAATTGAACGTTGTAACGTTCCGTTTCGGCGTCATATACATCATCGTATCCATATTTCAAAATTCCGTCCGGAATTTTTACGTTATACGTTCCGCCCGTTACGTTGAAATTGAATGCTGTAAGGTCTACTTTCCAGTCAAAGTTTGCAGGATCTGCCACTGTAACCTTGGCGTTACCGATTGTCAACACGCCTACTTTTTTTGTTTGAGACGTATTGTATCTATCCCACCACGTGTTACCTGTGATTTCAACCTCTGCACCGTCATAGATTGTAACCTGAGCCTCTACTGTTACAAGGTCTACTTTTGAAAATCTAATTAGTGTTTCCGATTTACTTCTTCCGTAGATTTGAACCTTTGGAGATTCTATTGTTTGATCACCCGTATAAGAATTCCACGTATAAACGAGAGATTCGTTACACTCGGCATATACGTTTGGACCTATTAGCAATCTATGATTTCTGCCGTCACCGTATCCGTGAGGCTCTACACGTAAAAGTCCAAGTCCGTCTTTAACGCTTGCAATGATTTTTGCTTCTTTTTCGTTAGAGTTGAAAAATCTGATGCCACCTCTTTTTATATACATACCCGAGCCCGAGTTGTCATTGGTAGAGGTGTTTACAATGGTGATAGTGTGTCCGTTAAGGTCAATTCGGTGAGTAGTCCATTCATCCCAGTCTATTTGAGATGTGTAACTGAGGTCACAGTTAAGCCGAACAATTTGCCCACCCTTTTTGGTCAAAATGCTTGCAGCATCCTCTTGAGAATTTATCTCAAAAGCATTTGCTTCTATGAAAGTGGTATTGGCAGTAAGTCTTACGGTTTCACCAACCTCATAAAATTTTCCGTCATCGGTAAACCATCCATAGAAGGTCTTGCCCTCTGTAACGGTACTTTTCCTGTCCGGAAGTGTGATTGTTCCATCGTCCGCGGTTTTTTCGCTTGTGCTTGAATCCCAACTGTTACCACTGTTGCGATACGAATACGTTACGGTATACTGTTCGGCTGATGCGAACACCGTAAACAAAGCACAAAGCATTGCTACCATTAGAAGAACGATGCTGAGTTTAATTGCTCTTTTCATATTTTTCCTCCTTGCGGGGACGCCCCCGCGGGCATTAAAATTTTATATGATTTATAATATCACATACACGAGATTTTGTCAAGTTGCACAAAAAATGAACCCCCCCCCCCTATTTTTGTTTATTTTGCACAAAAATCTTGCAATTTTTCTACTTTAGAGCTTGGAATGTGACGGGGTTTTCGGCTTGATATTTTGTTGATCGATG
>JAFTUD010000054.1 GCA_017466455.1 Clostridia bacterium | reverse complement strand
CTTCTTGTCCGTCAAGGGCAATTTTTCCGTAGCGTGCCTCATACTCCGCCATAGCATTTTGCTCAAGCCTTTTATACTTGTTATAGAATTCAAGGGCGGATTTTGATTGTGGGTGAGAGTCAAGATACAGGCGTGCATCATAGACTGCGAAGGAATACATCTGGAGCTGGCGCATAAGGCGTGCGCGGTTTGCGTTGTTATTTACCATTGTGCGCCTCCCTTTCCGCGACATCCTCCGTTTTGAGAGCATCCCGACATATAGAAGGGCTTATTAAGCTCCTCAAAGATTGTTCCGTTGATCAGGGCAATTTCGGGGTCGTAGATGCTTTTCCACTCCTGCATTACGGGATAAACCATTGCAACAGGGCGGGTGGTGTAGCTGTTATTTTGACAGTTTGGCTTCGGAGCTACGGGTGACGGCGAGCTATTGCAGGGCGTTGTGGCGTCGCTTCTTCTGCCTCTTAAAAAATTTGAGAATTGTTGATAGTCATTTTCATGACCTCTTGAATTTCTTTCCATTCTCTGTTTCTCCTTTCGAGCTTTCGCTCAATACATAATATGACAAAAGTCGCCATAAAGACACAAAAGCTCCCGTGGGAGCTTTTGTAAAATTTGGAATGGTGCTAATGCAAATGCGGAGTTCGGAATGGAGAAAACTGCTTCGTAGCGAATGGAAACAGCTTGTACTAAGCAAAAGCGGAGTTTACGACCCGAGGTACTCGGGCGGAATGCGGATAAGTGACAGTCCAAGAACACGAGCCTTGGCGAAGTGTGATTGGCTTAGTGGAACTTATGCAAGCGACCGTAGGGAGTCGCAATGCGGAGTGCGGAGTGCGGAGTTCGGAACGGTGCTATCGCAAATGCGGAGTTCGGAATTCGGAGTTCGGAATGATAAGTTAGAATATTGCTCGGGGCGAGGGGAAGCAATTTATACTAAACAAAGGCGGATTTTGCCTACCGAGGCACTCGGGGCTTCGGGGCGTGAGGAAACAGCTCGCACTAAACGATTGAATTATCTGAACACAAATTTTGTCATATGCGGGCGGAGCTTTTCTTGTGGGATTTCGCCATCGAAGAACTCGGCGCTTTTTCCGTGGAAAACGAGATAGTCTACATTTTCAAGGTCAAATTTGAATTTTTCGTGATACGGCGGACCGTATGAGCCGAAAAGAAGCACATCCGACGCCTTGGCATATGCCTCGGGAAATTTACTTACGCATTCATAGCTTGACGCACCAAGATAGGTAAATCTTTCGTTATCGGTTGAAACGGAGAAGGAAACGCATCTTTTCACCGAAATTCCTACCCTTTCATACTCCATTATGTCAAGGAATGTATCGTTAAATGCGATATTTTCACATCCGTTTGGCAGAATTTCAAGCAATACGCCCTTTTTTGACGCTATTTGCTCAATGATGGCACACTGCTCTGCTTCCTGCTCGGTTTCGGGGGTGGGGAGCATAACCCTTCTTACGATTGTTTCATCTGTCAGTGCATCAAAGGCGACCCCTGCGCGATAGCTATAATCAGTCATAACATACAGGTCTATATCGGAATATCCAAGATGCGAGGCAAGGGCGCTTGACATTTTCATTGTGGTTGTGCTTGGCGCGCTAACCTCTATTATCATGATATCATTTCCGCTTTCAACTGCTACAATGTCGCTCGCACGGTTATCATATGCAGTTATTGAAACGGTGTTATTTCTTGATATTACGGTATAGGTGCTTGCCCCTGCCATAATTACAATTCCGAGGGCTAAGGTAAGGGCGGAATACTTAATTTTCCTTTTATCAAGCGCAAAGAACAAAATTACCGCAAGCACTGCCACGCATATTCCAACGGCGTGGGCAGGGGTTGTAAAGGAGAGGGTTAAGAAGTCTGCCTTTGCTATTTTTGAGGACATTTTAAGCGCAAGCGAGGTTATAAGCTCGGCAGGAAGTGTGAAAATGTACGATGCGTACGGGACTGAGCCGATTAGCAGAATGAACGGTCCGAAATATAGAAGCAGAGTAAGAAGCGGAACGAAAATTATGTTGAAAAATGGCGCAAAAACAGACACATTATCAAACTTAATTATCATCATTGGCATTGTAAAAATCATAATTGTGATTGATGAAATTAAGCTGAAAACGGTATTTTTAAGAAGCCTTGGCTTGATTTTCCTGAATATTTTTATACGCCTTGAAAAATATGAGCTTGCAATACAGCCGAGCATTGCAAGGAAGGACAAAATCAAGCTTGTTGACATAATTGAATACGGGTCAAGGGCGCAGATTAGGAAAACTGCCACAAAAAGCGAGGTTACGCCATCCCTTCGGAAGCCGAAAAAGGACAGTATGTAGAAGATGATGAGCATAAGTCCTGCTCTTATGGCTGATTGAGAAAAGCCCGTTACCGCGGTGAATGAAATTATGATTGCGACAAGAACGGTATATTTTATGCTTTTTCTCACCCTTAGAAGGTCCAAAAATCCATACGCCATTGAGGTGAGCAGGGAGATATGTATTCCGCTAAGGGCGAGAATGTGGCTAATTCCAAGTCTTGAAAAATCACGCCTTACATTATCGGCAAGTGCGTCCTTATTTCCGAGTAGCATTGCCGAAAGAAGGGTATATGTGTCGTTATTTACGCATTTTTGAAGGTGGCTTGAGAGGAAATTATTGATTTTTGTAAAGACTGCGCTTAAAACGAAGTTGTTCCTTGAAACAAGCTCGTATTCCTCAGCCTCGCCAAACAAAAGCATTCCCCTTTCCGCATAAAAATCCTTTTCGCTATATCCGATTTTCTCGCCGTCAGCAAAGGGGTAAAGGCTTACGCTTGCTTTGATTTTATCACCTATTTCTATCTCGTTTTTAGGCAGGGTTACGGGAATTTTGAGCTTGTCGCCATCAATTTCAAGCTCGCCGATGACGGTCGTTTCATAGGGCATTGAATAGCGGACATCGGTTACAAGTATTTCGGCTACGACATCGGTGTTTTCGTATTTTTGGGCGATTTTTCTATCCACCTCAAAGCTTGTAAGTGCGCAAATTCCGCAAATCAGAAGGCACACGCAGGTAGGCAGAAGCTTGATAACGGTCTTTAGCACTGCGTCGCTTTTTCTTTTAATGATAGCAACGAGGGTGGTGGCTACAAGGGCGAGGGCAGACAAAACAGTCAGGACAATATCAAAAACATTTCCAAGGAAATATCCAAGATACATACAAGCAATAAAAAGAAAACACCCAAGAGCAAGGGGTCTATGCTTAAATATTCTCATTTTCTCTCCCTTCCGCACAGCCGTGCCTATCGTTTTCACAATTAGTTTATCATTATGGTATGCAAATTTCAATAGCTTTAAAAAATAACAGGCAAATTTTGCCTGTTATTTTCAGAAATATTCAAGGGTGGGCGAGGGCGTCCCGTTTTAGTCCTCTGCAATCGCGTTACCGTTGATCTTAATTTCGGTTACTTCATTACATCTGTAAAATCGGGATTTTTTATCGTTTGATGAATTCGATTTTCAACCCTTATTTTATCAGGATTTATAACACACTCGCTCTTAGGAATATAAATAACATCATAGCATGTATAATAATTATCACTCTGTTCAGGCTCTTCTTGAATGTCAGAATCCCTCTCTACATAATAAACAGTTCCGTCAGTAGAATAACTCATTTCGTCATAAATCTTCAAAACATCTGCCATAATGACAGCTTCACCGTTATCCGTGACATAAGCGTCCCTGTATCCTATAAGCAACGACGGATTTCTTGATATAATTAGAATGTAGTTGTCGGATAAGACTGCTTCTATCTGATTGTCTTCAATATCGTTCCAATAAAATCCTTTATCGGTAAAATATTCTTGCATTTCTTTTTTGCTTTCAATCAATCTTATTGCCGGTTTTTGAAAAACCATCTCCTCTTTTTTGTAAGTTTTTCGATAGTAATACTTAACATATCCCTCATTCTTGGGATTTGCTCCTATCGGCTCGGCATTTGTGTTTTGAGTTTCCGTTGAATCCGTGCCTATGGTTGAGGACTCGCTTTGTTGACTGCTTTCGCTTGATGAGCTTTCTTCATCACCGCAAGACACAAGAGTTCCAAAGCAAAATATCAACGCCAAAAGTATTGATAATATTTTCTTCATAAAATCACACTCCTTTATTTAAGGGCGGGCAAGAGCCCCCCGTTTTTTAATTACGATATTGCTATTGTTTTCGCAAAGTAATCATATCAGTCATACATCTAATGGTAAATATGTTCGCGAAATTCATAATTATGTTCCCATATTACGAGAGAGATTTCCATATTAGATGATATTTCCGCGCAAAGCGTTCTTGGAATAATAATCAAATCAAAAACCGGCCAAATTTCTTGGTCTTCCTCGGGCACATTGGTATAATTCGTAAATTCAAGAACAAGTCTACAAGAATCTGTTTTCTTTTCAAAATCACCATAACGCTCATTTTCTCGACTCTTATACCCGTCTTGATATACTGCTATAATGAAGTTTTCATTAAAAAGCTCTTGAGTTATATTATCAGAATCGCTAATATTTCCGTCATTTACAAAATTCAAGTAATCGGAATATTCAGCAAAAACAAATCGGTCAAAAGCATTATATAAATGCTCATTAAATTTGTCTTCCTTTAAATAACATCGTTCAAATGAATATTCCGTTTTTATTTTATTGATTTTAGGTTCCCAAGCTGATGATTCACTACCGCAAACACTTGAATATTCACCTTGTGATGATGAATTTTCCTCGTTACCGCACGAAATTAGCATGCCAAGGCAAAGAATGAGTGCCAAAAGTATTGATAATATTTTCTTCATAAAATCACGCTCCTTTTATTTGTGAGGGCATTTAGAATGTCCATATTCCCCCTTGCTAATTTAATTTTATCACACCGTATTATGATTTTGTTGATTTTCACAAAACCTTCACATTCAAAATGGAAGGTTTTACATTTTGCACAAAAAAGCAAGGATTTTGACGGACTTGGAGAGCCGATTTTTGTGCAAATTGCAAACAAAAAGCCTCTTGCCGAAGCAAGAGGCTTTTATTTGTATTTTTGAAATTAGATTTCAGCGAAATACTTGATTGTACGAACCATTTGGCTTGTGTAGGAGTTCTCGTTATCGTACCAAGAAACAACCTGTACCTGATATGTGTCGTCGTCAATCTTTGCAACCATTGTTTGAGTTGCATCGAAGAGTGAGCCATAACGCATACCGATTACATCAGATGAAACGATTTCGTCGGTGTTGTAGCCGAAGGAAGCGTTAGCCTGTGCCTTCATAGCTGCGTTGATAGCGTCCTTTGTTATATCCTTGCCCTTAACTACAGCAACGAGAATTGTTGTTGAGCCTGTGCAGGTAGGAACTCTTTGTGCAGAGCCGATAAGCTTGCCGTTGAGCTCAGGAATTACAAGACCGATAGCCTTTGCAGCGCCTGTTGAGTTAGGAACGATGTTTTGAGCGCCTGCTCTTGCACGGCGAAGGTCACCCTTTCTGTGAGGACCGTCAAGAATCATTTGGTCGCCTGTGTAAGCGTGAACGGTTGTCATAATACCGCTTTGGATTGGGAATGCATCGTTAAGAGCCTTTGCCATAGGAGCGAGGCAGTTTGTTGTGCATGATGCAGCTGAGATGATTTGGTCATCAGCTGTAAGTGTTTCGTTGTTTACGCCGAATACGATTGTCTTAAGGTCGTTTCCTGCAGGAGCAGAAATAACTACCTTCTTAGCACCTGCGTTGATGTGTGCCATTGACTTGTCCTTTGAGCAGTAGAAGCCTGTGCACTCGAGAACTACATCTACACCGAGCTCAGCCCATGGGCAGTTTGCAGCGTCCTTCTCTGCATAAATCTTAATGGTCTTTCCGTCTACTGTGATGCTATTTGCTTCCTCATCAACTGATACGGTATCAGCAAGAGCGTACTTGCCTTGTGCTGTATCATACTTAAGAAGGTGTGCAAGCATCTTTGCGCTTGTAAGATCGTTGATTGCTACTACCTCGTAGCCCTCTGCTCCGAACATCTGTCTGAATGCAAGACGTCCGATACGGCCAAAGCCGTTAATTGC
>JAFTUD010000053.1 GCA_017466455.1 Clostridia bacterium | reverse complement strand
GGCCGGCGTTATTGAGGAAGCTCTCGTTGAGACTATCGGTTGCTCCGGTATGACTCACTCCGCAGCTATGGCAGCGGAAATCCTCCCCGGCAAGACAATTCTTGAGGCCCTTAACACTGACCTTGTTTGCGACGCTATTAACACTGCTATGCGTGAGCTTTTCCTCCAAATCGTTTACGGAAGAACTCAAAGTGCATTCTCTGAGGGCGGTCTTGTTATCGGCGCAGGTATGGAAGACCTTGGTAAGGGCGCACGCTCAATGGTTGGTACTATGTACGGTACTAAGGCAAAGGGTGTTCGTTACCTTGAAATGACTGAGGGCTACTGCACAAGAATGGCGCTTGACAAGGACAATCAGGTTATCGGTTATGAATTCGTTTCTCTCGGCAAGATGACTGACTTCATTAAGAAGGGCATGGAGCCAAACGAGGCTTACGAAAAATCTAAGGGTACATATGGTAGATTTGCTGATGCTGACCACTATATCGACCCAAGAAAGCAATAAGGGGGTAACGAATAATGGCATTATTTGAAGGATATGAAAGAAGAATTGACAAAATCAATGCTACTCTTAAGGAATATGGCATTGCTTCTGTTGAGGAGTGCAAGGAAATTACTCTTGCTAAGGGAATTGACTGCGATAAGATCGTAAGAGAAACCCAGCCTATTTGCTTTGAAAACGCTATTTGGGCTTACACCGTTGGTGCTGCTATCGCTATTAAGAAGGGCTGCACAAAGGCTGCTGATGCGGCTGCGGCTATCGGTATTGGTCTTCAGGCCTTCTGTATCCCCGGCTCTGTTGCTGAGAACAGAAAGGTTGGTCTTGGACACGGTAACCTTGGTAAGATGCTTCTTTCCGAGGAGACTGAGTGCTTCTGCTTCCTCGCAGGTCACGAGTCCTTTGCGGCTGCTGAGGGTGCAATTAAGATTGCTCTTAACGCTAACAAGGTTAGAGTTAAGCCACTTCGCGTAATTCTTAACGGTCTTGGCAAGGATGCTGCTATGATTATTTCAAGAATCAACGGCTTTACTTATGTTAAGACTGAGTTTGATCCTTACACTGAAGAGGTTAAGGTTCTTTCCGAGACTGCTTATTCAGACGGTCCTCGTGCAAAGGTTAAGTGCTACGGCTCTGACAGCGTTCCAGAGGGTGTTGCAATTATGCGTCTTGAAAATGTTGGTGTATCTATCACAGGTAACTCAACCAACCCAACAAGATTCCAGCATCCTGTTGCAGGCACTTACAAGAAATGGTGTAACGAGAACGGTGTGAACTACTTCTCTGTTGCTTCAGGTGGTGGTACAGGTCGTACACTTCACCCTGACAACATGGCTGCAGGTCCTGCTTCCTACGGTATGACTGATACTATGGGTAGAATGCACGGTGATGCACAGTTCGCTGGCTCTTCATCTGTTCCTGCTCATGTAGAAATGATGGGACTTATCGGCGCAGGTAACAACCCAATGGTTGGTATGACTGTTGCAGTTGCTGTTGCTGTTGAAGAGGCTTCAAAATAAGAACCTGACACGCTGTTTTAGCAAACAGGTTGCTACGCAATATGCAAAAATCAAATAGTATTTTTGCGTGTCAGAACCTTGTTACTCGCTAAAGCTCGTAATAATTAAATAACAAGAAAAATGCTCTACTTTTCGTAGAGCATTTTTTGTAATTATAAGTTGAGAAGTTGTTTTTTCTTCGCGTCAAATTCCTCTTGGGTGATAATTCCATCATCGCAAAGTTTTTTATAATGTAAAAGAAGTTCTATCTTTTCGTTTTCCATAGAAAGATTAGCATTATCCTCTTTCGTGTTTTGTTGCATTGTTTTATTTTTTCTCACAAAAATCATTGATGTTATACAGTATCCAACAAATAATATCATTCCAATTATTATTGGAACAAATGACATTGTAGAAAAATAACTCTCTGAATAATTTTCCACTTCACAAAACAAGCGTTTGCAAACAATTCCTTCGGCAGTATATAAAAACATTGAGATAAAACCTAATGAAACAACTAAACGCTCCATGCGTTTGAGTTTATTGATTAAAAATCCATAAAGAACCAAGACACATGAAATAACTCCAATTATAAGTTGTATCCAAGATATGTTTTTGAGGAAATCGGCAACTATATCCAAATCGTTTCCTTCAAAAAAATGCGTATTGAATGACAGCCAAACAAATCCATTATCAGCATTAGGATAAAACTCTTTTACAACACCATTTGAGGCATATAAAGCTGGAAATAATAGCATAATTATGCAAAGCATTGCAAATGCCATCAAAAATATGAATGGGAGAAGATTTGACAACTGTATTTTTTTATTCATATCTAAAGTGTTCTCCTTTGCGAAATAATACAACATCACCGTTTAAAACATTATACCACCTCAATTCTCACTTGTCAAGTTGCGTAATTATTTTTTTATTCTTGATATTTTAACTGTTTTGTGTTAAGATATTATTAGTAAATTCAGTTTTGGGGTGAGGGAATGAGGAAATTTTGGCTTATTATTTTTTGTGCTTTGATATGCTTTTCTATGCTTTCCTGCGGTGATGAGGAATCATCAAGTACTCCTGTGTCGTTTGAGAGCGAGGTTACTCCCTCCTGCTCTATTGACATACTGAAAATTGGCAAGGCGGACTGCATTGTGATTGACACGGGTGCGGGTCTTGTGATGATTGATTCGGGTGAGGACAACAATGTTTCAAGCATTCGTGATTTTATGAGTGACAAGGGATATGACAGGATTGACACATTGATTTTGACGCACCCCGACAAGGACCACATTGGTGGGGCAAGTGAGATAATTTCCGCTTACGATGTAACGACGGTGATTGAGGGCGCTTATGCTCCGCTTACCGAGGAATACACGCGCTACCACGCGACAATGGACGAAAGAGAGATTACTCCTATTATTTTAAACGGTGCATACTCGTTTGAGGTTGGTGGGTGCTTATTTGAAATTGATGCGCCAAGAAATCAAAAATACGCTGAAAAGCAAAGCAACAATTCCTCGCTTGTGGTTTCGCTCACCTGTGGAACGAGGCGGTTTCTCTTTTGCGGTGATGCCATGGAGATACGCCTTAGCGAGCTAATTACAGCGGAGCTTGGTGAGTATGATTTTATAAAGCTACCTTATCATGGAAATTATATTGAAAATTACCGTGAGCTTTTAGATATGGTGAAGCCGAAATACGGTGTGATTACCTGCTCGGACAAGAACCCTGCTGACAAAAAAACACTTGATTTACTTATAGAATACATGGTGCATGTATATCAAACTAAGAATGGAAGTGTTAGTGTGACATGTATTGACAATGAAATAAGCATAACGCAGGAATAAAAATCAACGGTCAATGACCGTTGATTTTGTTTAGTTGGCTCTCATACTCCAAAAGCTCAGTAAGGATATTTTCGGGGCGGTGGGCGTTTACCCTTGAATACTTGCCCTTTTTGCCTATTTCGAGGATTTTGCCTACATGGGTATAGCCGAGCGCCCTTGGGGGCAGGCTTGGAACGAGGTCGCCTTTATTTATTACGGTGGTAAGGTTTTGCCATCTATTTTCAAGGTGGCTCACCCTTCCCCATATTACTCTTGGCGGGGCTATGGCGTAGGTATATATTTTATCTCTCATATTTTCAAGGTTATACCACAAATATTCGTGGCAAAGGACCGAGAGCGCTCCGCCGTGGGAATAGCCTACTATTATGATTTTTTCATATTTATTTGCTTTTGCGTTTTCTATGGCGGTGGCAAGATAGGGGGTTATTGATTTAAAGACCCGCAAAAAGCCACGGTGGGCAAGGAAGGCTTTACCCTCGCTATTTGAATATGCCATGGTTGGGAAATCAAGGTTGTTTATCCAGTCGGTTTTGCCATTTGAATGCTCAAAGTAGATATAGAGTGTGCCATTTATTACCTCGGCTGCAAAATCTCCGTGATTTGGAGTGCGGGTATAGGGGATTTTCAGGCAACGCTCAAAAAGCTCGCTAATCTTCATAATATCACCTCAATATATTTAATGCGAGAATGATTTTTTTGATAATGTATTGATTTTTTGGCGCATTATTGATAAAATTGAGGTAGGATTTTTTATTGGGGGTTAATATGACTGAAATTATCTTTTCATTTGACACAGAGGACTTTACCTCATCAAGGGCGGCTGACGGAATTTTATACGAGGCTAAGCTCTTTCACGAGGAAGGAGTTAAGGGTTGCTTTTGTGTGGTTGGCTTGCTTGCTAAGCATTTAAAGGAGTGGGGGCGCACAGATGTAATTGAGGCGCTTTCACATCACGAGATTGGCACGCACACCTACGGTCACACGCTACACCCTATGATAAACGAATATACGGACATTGATGATTTTTACAAGGCGCAGGAGGAGCTTATTTCTCAGGAGAGCCTTGGAATTGAATACATAAAGGACACGCTTGGGGTTGACAGAGTTTGGGCGGCGTGCCCTCCCGGAAATCAAAAGTCGTATGTTGCCATGTATGGTTATCACAAGATGGGTATTCCTATCTATGCGGACACATTTTGCGACACAGAGTGGGGTACGGGTGCGTATTACTGCAATATTTTCCACGCTAATTATACCTTTGGCATTGAGTGGTTTTTGCGTGATGCTACCGAGGCGGACATTAAGCGTGTGCTTGATGACCTTGCAAGGCGTGAAAGGGCTGTAATTTACACACATCCTAACATGATTATTAAAAACGATTTTTGGGATCAGCTGAATTATCACAAGGAAAATCTTGTGCCATTTGGTGAGTGGATTGAGGCTGAGGACCTTGACCCCGCCATTACGAAGAAGGTGCTTGACAATATGCGTGTGCTAATTCGTATGATTAAAAACGACCCACGCTTTAAGATTACGACCTATTCAGAGCTTGCAGGTAAGCTTGCGCGCGAGGGAGAAAGGGTTGTTACGGCGGGTGATGTATCGTTTATTTACGAAAATTTGAAGGAAGGTCTTTTCCCTATCAATGAGAAAATTTCACTTTCGCTATCGGACATTATGCTTTCACTTCGTGACTTTTTACTCGGCAGGAGTGAGCATAGGTGCGGTGATGTATACGGATTTTTGTCTAAGCCTTATGAGATTACAAGGGAGATTACGGTGAGCAAGGCGGAGCTTATCGCGTCCTGTGGGCAAATTAAGGACAACGAGTTTTTACCCGAGAAAATCAAGGTTGGTAATGAATTTATCGGTCCTGCGGACTGGATTTATGCCTCTTGTGAGGCGCTTTTGGGCGCGACAAGTATCGTTATTTCGCCAAAGCCACAGCTTCCCTGTCTTGATATTATGCCCGAGGTAAGGGACAGCGCATTTAAGGGCACTTGGCAACACGGTGATGCGTTTGAGGACAGGTATCTTTCTGACAGGCTACGCTATCAGAGCTGGACAATGAGATTTTTGACATCAAGCAGGAATATGAGAAAGTAAAAGGAATTGGCGCGCATAATTCTCTACCTTTAGCTATATTTAAAAAGCCATTTTTCAAGGAAAATGGCTTTTTTGAAATTATGCTTGCATTTTTTTATATTATATGATATACTATTGAGGATTATTATTACTGACAGGAGATTAGAATTTTGGATAACAATGCTTCAGTTGCTCCAAGTGTTGATACGAATGTTAGCGGAAAAAGAAGCTCGTTTTCGGGTAAGATAGGCTTCGTTTTAGCGGCGGCAGGCTCAGCGGTTGGACTTGGAAATATTTGGCGCTTCCCTTATCTTGCGGCTAAGTACGGTGGCGGTATTTTCCTTTTAGTTTACATTATTTTATCGGTTACCTTCGGATTTTCGCTTATGATTGCGGAAATTGCGATTGGCAGAAAGACTCAGCAAAGCCCTATCGGTGCTTACAGTGCGCTTGACAAGCGTTTTGGCTTCGTTGGTTTCCTTGCGTCAATCGTGCCGATGCTCATTCTTCCCTATTATTCCGTTATTGGCGGTTGGGTTACGAAATACGCGTTTGGATTTATTACCGGCGAGATGTCGGAGATGGCAAACGGCTCATACTTCGGCGACTATATTTCAAAGGTAGGGGAACCGATTTTATGGTTTGCTCTATTTATGGGTGCAACAGCGCTTATTGTGCTTTTCGGTGTGCAAAAGGGCGTTGAAAAGGTGAGCAAGGTAATGATGCCTGTGCTTGTCGTGCTTATGGTATTCATTATTGTATACACATTTATTACTACTGACAACATTTGGAGTGGCGTTGCCTACTACCTCAAGCCCGATTTTTCAAAGTTTACCTACATGACCTTTGTTTCGGCGCTTGGTCAGCTATTCTACTCTATGTCGCTTGCGATGGGTATTATGATTACCTTCGGCTCTTATATGAAGAAGGATATCAGTATTGAAAAATCAACTCATCAAATTGAAATTTTTGACACAGGTATCGCATTTTTG
>JAFTUD010000052.1 GCA_017466455.1 Clostridia bacterium | reverse complement strand
GGGATATCTGACCCTTCCCGAGGCACGGGTTATAGTGACCGCCCCGTCCTCAAGCGGTTGACGGAGCGCCTCGGTAACGCTCTTTGAAAATTCGGGAAATTCATCAAGGAAAAGTACACCGTTGTTAGCGAGCGAAACCTCACCGGGCATAGGGATTCTGCCACCGCCGACAAGCGACGGAGTAGACATCGTATGATGAGGTGAACGGAAGGGACGGGTGCGAATTAGCGATACATCACTCGGTAAAATTCCCGAAATAGAGTGTACCTTGGTTGTTTCAATGCTTTCCTCAAAGGTCATCTCGGGAAGAATAGAGGGTATTCGCTTTGCAATCATTGATTTGCCCGTGCCTGGCGGACCGATAAGAAGAATATTGTGTCCGCCTGCCGCCGCAATCTCAACCGCGCGCTTCGCCATAGCCTGACCCTTAACATCCTCAAAATCGGGACATTTCACATCAAGCTCCGCCTCACTCGGCTCATAAATAAACCTTTCAAGCGATTGCACGCCGATAAGGAAGTCAACAACCTCGCTGACACGCTCAACCGCATAAACCTCAAGCCCACTGACAACAGACACCTCTTTTGCGTTATCCTTAGGAACGAAAATGCGCCTCTTGCCGGCATTTTTAGCGGAAATAGCCATACATAGCGCACCGCGCACAGCCCGTATCTCACCCGAAAGCGATAGCTCGCCAATAAAGCAGTCGCCACTCAAATCGGTATTTTTACTGTCCTCAATACTGCCAAGCCTGCCCGATGCCTGCAAAAGACTCATTATAATTGCAAGGTCAAAGGCAGAGCCCTCTTTTTTAATATCCGCAGGAGCGAGATTGACAATTATGTCCATATCGGGAAAGCCGTATCCCGAATTAACCATGGCAGAGCGCACACGCTCCTTAGCTTCCTTTATCGCATTATCGGGAAGCCCGACAATTTCAAAGCTTGCCATGCGCTTTGTGCAGTTGCACTCAACCGTGACTAAAAAGCCGTCAATGCCCGAAATTCCCGCACTGTATACACAACTAAGCATATATTTTTCTCCGTTTCAAAAATCGTATATAAAAATATTATCATAAAATGTTAAAAATAGCAAGACAAATACGAAAAAATATGATACAATGTAATTGTAATAATCGCAAAGGAGAAATCAAATGAAAAAAACATTCACAATCAAGGTCAAGCTAAACGAGCAGGACGCCAAAAAGCTCGCTATTGTCGCCAAGGGAGAGAATATGAGCGTAGAAAAGCTTCTTGTGTTCCTCGCAAGACAAAAAATATCGTATTTTGAACGCACCAAGGGAAATATAAAGGACCTGTCCTTAGCAAGCCTCGATGAATTTGAAATATCCGAGTAAAAAGCCTGTAAATTTCCAAAAAAATTGTGCAATTTAATTAAAAATTAAAAAAATATTACTTTACTATTGAAATTCCACAACAAAAGTGATATTATATATAGGGTACGGGCATGCGCCCGCCCGATAAGGTATTATAAAATTTTATATAAATTTTTAGGAGGTTTTTTCTTATGGTAACAAGAAAGAAACAGTCAATGGACGGTAATACCGCCGCCGCTACAGTCAGCTATGCGTTTACTGAGGTTGCAGCGATTTACCCAATCACCCCGTCAAGTGTTATGGCAGAGCTTACTGACTCTTGGTCAGCAACAGGTCTTAAGAACATCTTTGGCGAACAGGTAAGAGTTACAGAAATGCAGTCCGAGGCAGGCGCTGCAGGTACTGTACACGGCTCACTCGCAGCAGGAGCGCTCACAACAACTTATACAGCATCACAGGGACTTCTCTTGATGATTCCTAACATGTATAAGATCGCAGGTGAATTGCTTCCTAATGTTATTCATGTATCAGCTCGTTGTGTAGCATCACACGCGCTTAACATTTTCGGTGACCACTCCGATGTATACGCTTGCCGTCAGACAGGCTATGCAATGATGGCAAACACCAACCCTCAGGAGGTTATGGACCTCGGTGCAGTTGCACACCTTGCTACAATCAAGGGTAGAGTTCCGTTCATCAACTTCTTCGACGGCTTCCGTACATCTCACGAGATCCAAAAGATCGAGGTTTGGGACTACAAGGATCTTGAGGAAATGGTTGATAAGGACGCAATCGCGCAGTTCCGTGCAAGAGCAATCAATCCTGAGCATCCTGTTCTCCGTGGCTCAGCAGAAAACGGAGATATCTTCTTCCAGCACAGAGAGGCTTGTAACTCCTACTACAACGCACTTCCCGCAATCGTTGAGGAGTACATGGACAAGGTAAACGAGAAGATCGGTACAAACTACAAGCTCTTTAACTACTACGGCGCACCCGATGCAGACAGAGTAATCGTTGCAATGGGCTCTGTATGTGATGTTTGCGAGGAGGTTATTGACTACCTCACAGCTAAGGGCGAAAAGGTTGGTCTTGTTAAGGTAAGACTCTACCGTCCTTTCGTAGCGGACAAGCTTCTTGAGGCTATTCCTGCAACCGCTAAGAAGATTGCAGTTCTTGACAGAACAAAGGAGCCTGGCTCTCTTGGTGAGCCACTCTATCTTGATGTTGTTTCAGCTCTTGCAATTAAGGGCTTCAATGCAAAGGTAGTTGGCGGTCGTTACGGTCTTGGCTCTAAGGATACAACACCTGCATCAATCTTCGCAGTATATGAAAACCTCAATCTTGATACACCTAAGGCAAACTTCACAATCGGAATTGTTGACGATGTAACAGGACTTTCACTTCCTGAAACCGTTGCTCCTGACACAAGCGCAAAGGGAACAATCTCTTGCAAGTTCTGGGGTCTTGGCGGAGACGGAACCGTTGGTGCTAACAAGAACTCAATCAAGATCATCGGTGACAATACCGATAAGTTCATTCAGGCATACTTCCAGTATGACTCAAAGAAGACAGGTGGAATTACAATTTCTCACCTTCGCTTCGGTGATAAGCAAATCAAGAGCCCATACTACATCACAAAGGCTGACTTCGTAGCATGCCACAACCCATCATACATGCTCAAGGGCTACAAGATCGTAAACGATGTTAAGCCTGGCGGAACATTCCTTCTCAACTGCCAATGGGGCGTTGATGAGCTTGATGCAGTTCTTCCTAACGAGGTTAAGAAGTATATCGCTGTAAACGACATTAAGTTCTACATCGTAAACGCTATTGACAAGGCAATCGAAATCGGAATGGGCAAGAGAACAAATACAATTCTCCAATCCGCATTCTTCACACTTGCAAACATCATGCCTATTGATGAAGCAATAGACAAGATGAAATACATGGCTAAGAAGTCCTACCTCAAGAAGGGCGAGGCAGTAGTTGAAATGAACTACAAGGCTATCGACGCAGGTAAGGACGCAATCGTTAAGGTTGATGTTCCTGCATCATGGAAGGACCTTGAGGTTGTAGCTAAGAAGGAAACAGTAGAGGGCAAGCGTCCTGAGCTCGTTAAGTATGTTGAAAATGTACTTATCCCTGTTTCTAAGATGGAGGGTGACTCCCTTCCTGTATCTGCATTCGTTGACTATGCAGACGGAACATTCCCACAGGGTGCTGCTGCTTACGAAAAGCGTGGCGTTGCAGTAACAGTTCCTGAGTGGATTCCTGAAAACTGTATCCAATGTAATAACTGTGCATATGTATGTCCACACGCAACAATCCGTCCATTCGCTATGAACGAGGAGGAGGCTAAGAACGCGCCTGCTTCAACAAAGTTCACAGCTAAGATGATCGGTAAGGGATGCGAGGGCTACAAGTTCACAATGGCAATTAGCCCACTTGACTGTATGGGCTGCGGACTTTGCGTAAATGTATGTCCGGTAACTATTAAGGCAAAGGCTAACAACACACCTGAAAAGGCAGCTATCAGAATGGTAGCACAGGCTTCTCAGGCTGACCAACAGGCAGCATTTGACTATGCAGTAGCAAATGTTTCCAAGAAGGAGCTTCCATTTGCTGAATTCTCAGTAAAGGGTAGCCAGTTCAACCAACCTCTCCTTGAGTTCTCAGGCTCTTGCGCAGGATGTGCTGAAACATCATACGCACGCCTTATCACACAGCTCTTCGGTGAGAGAATGTATATCTCAAACGCAACAGGATGCTCATCAATTTGGGGTGGCTCAGCTCCTGCAACTCCTTACACAGTAAATAAGGATAGCGGATGCGGACCTGCTTGGGCAAACTCACTCTTTGAGGATAACGCAGAGCACGGTCTTGGTATGTTCCTTGGACAAAAGGCAATTCGTGAAAAGCTTATTGCTAAGGTTAAGGGCATGATGGAAAGCGACAAGGCTTCCGATGAATTCAAAGCAATAGCACAAGCATACATCGATACAAAGGACAACGGAAAGGCAAACGACGGCGCAACAAAGGCTCTTATCGTAGCTCTTGAAGAGATTGCTTCCAAGGGTTGCCCAACAGCTAAGGAAATCCTTGCTGAAAAGGATTACCTCTCTAAGAAGTCCGTATGGATCTTCGGTGGAGACGGATGGGCATATGACATCGGATTTGGCGGTCTTGACCATGTTCTCGCATCTGGTGAGGATGTAAATGTAATGGTATTCGATACTGAGGTTTACTCCAACACAGGTGGACAGGCTTCTAAGGCTTCTAACATCGGACAGGTTGCTCAGTTCGCAGCAGCAGGTAAGGCAATTGGTAAGAAGAACCTTGCTGAAATCGCAATGTCCTACGGCTATGTATATGTAGCACAAATCGCTATGGGTGCTGACCCTGCACAAACAATCAAGGCTATGGCTGAGGCTGAGGCTTATCCAGGACCTTCACTTATCATCGGCTATGCTCCATGCGAAATGCACGGACTTAAGGGCGGTATGACTAACTGCCAAGGCGAGATGAAGAAGGCAGTTGAGGCAGGCTACTGGCAGATGTTCAGATTCAACCCCGCACTCAAGGCAGAGGGTAAGAATCCATTCTCACTCGACTCTAAGGAGCCAACCGGCGACTATAAGGCATTCATCACAAGTGAAACCCGTTACAGCCGTCTTGCACAGCAATTCCCTGAAAGAGCGCAAGAGCTCTTCGCTAAGGCTGAGGCAAGCGCAAAGGCTAAGTACGAGCGCCTTGTTAAGTTCACAGCTCTTTACAGCGACGACAACAAGTAATAAACAACAAAAAATCCTCCGAGCAATCGGAGGATTTTTTATGCTTTTCCTATATAAAATAAATAATATTTAATATTTTCAAAAAACTTTTAAAAAAATGTTGACAAATAAAATGGATTGTGGTATACTTACTATGTAAAGAAATTATGGGCGTATTGTGCCATATAAAGACTTTTTCTGATAAATTTTCTGTGGAGGACAATTCAAAATGAAATATATTAGACCTGAAATTGAAATAAACGAAATACAGACTGAGGATGTTATCACATTGTCCTTTGGCAATATTTTGAACTGGGATAATCTTTCAACTGAGCAACAGTCAAAGGTTGAAATCTCAACTGAGGGTGGCACACCGTCAATCGATATCGAGGCGGACTTCTTCGGCTAATAAGCAAGCTACGGCTTCATCCAAACGGATGAAGCTTTTGTTTTTCTTGACATACATATATATTTGTGCTAAAATATATATGTATGTTATTTTAATTTATTTAATATAATGAAGAAAACCGAAAAAACAAATACTTTTAAAAAGGAGAATATAATGCTTAAAATTGAAAATCTGACAAAAAAATACGGCGAGAAAAAGGCGGTTGACAACCTTAGCCTACATATCAAGGCAGGAGAAATGTACGCCTTCATCGGACACAATGGCGCGGGTAAAACCACAACAATAAAATCCTGCGTGGGGCTTCTTGACTTTGATGAGGGAGAAATTTATATAAACGGCAAATCAATCAAGGAAAGCCCGATTGAGTGCAAAAAGCAAATTGCCTATATCCCCGATAACCCCGACCTCTACGAGTTTATGAGTGGAATAAAATACCTCAAATTCATCGCTGACATCTATGGCGTGTCAAAAGAAGATAGAGAGGAAAGAGTAAAGAAATACGGCGATATGCTTGAAATCACCGAAAGCCTCGCACAGCCTATTTCATCATACTCCCACGGAATGAAGCAAAAGATTGCCATCATCTCCGCACTCATTCATGACCCCAAGCTTCTTATAATGGATGAGCCGTTTGTGGGTCTTGACCCAAAAGCATCATTCCTTCTCAAAGAGGAAATGAAACGCATTTGCGAAAACGGTGGCGCAATCTTCTTTTCAACCCATGTCCTTGATGTAGCCGAAAAGATTTGTGATAAAATCGCAATTATTAAGGGCGGAGCGCTTGTAAGAAGCGGTTCGATGGACGAGGTAAAGGGCGATGAAAGCCTTGAAAGCGTATTCCTTGAGTTGGAGGGCGAAGATGCTTAAAATTCTTGTAAAATCAAAGATTAGTGCCTTTTTTGCCTCTATTTCAAACACAGGCACTAAAAAATCCAATAAAAAGCCACGCTCCAAGGCGCTTAGTATTCTTCTTATCATACTTTTTGCGTTTCTTGTGGTATATATGATGTTTGCAATAGGCGCAATGTGCTTCGGAATGGAGCTTCTCGCGCTTGAAACAGGCGATACATGGTTCGCCCCAACGCTCGTTAGCCTTATTTCAGTCTCATTATGCCTTCTCGGTAGCGTCTTTACAACAAAAACACAAATTTTTGAAAGCAAGGATAACGACCTTCTGCTTTCAATGCCAATCCCACCGA
>JAFTUD010000051.1 GCA_017466455.1 Clostridia bacterium | reverse complement strand
CACTCATGTTTGTGCAAAATGCACAAAAATACATTTTGTGATGGTATAACTAAAAAACGAGCCGAAAATCGGCTCGTTTGAATTTGATCGCATAGTTATCCTTATTTCACGTCTCTTAAAAAAGCCTCAACCTCGCCCTCACTCGGTATAGAGCTTGATGCGCCCTTCCTTGAAACGGTCAGTGTTCCCGTTGCGTTACCGTAGTCACAGGCACGCCAAATATCCCCCGTGCGAAGATATTCAAGCGTAAGCCCCGCAGTAAACGCATCACCTGCCGCCGTCGTGTCAACAACCTTAGTGTCATAGGTCGGCACAACCCTGCCGTTTTCGCCGTCAAATATGTAAGCACCGCGCCCACCAAGCTTGATAACAACATATTTCGCCTTGACAAGAGAAATAATTTTTCTTGCAACCGCAAGACAATTTTCCTCACTGTCGGGATAAATTCCCGTAATTTCAAGCGCCTCACTCTCATTAGGCGAGAAAATCTCAACACAGGGTAGCTCCTCAAACGGGAAATCGCGCTTTATCGCACCCGCATCAATGAAGATAGGAACACCTGCCTCATTCGCGCGCTTAGCCGAGTAGAGAATGGCATCATAATTTATTTCAAACTGCATATAAAGCGCGTCATAATCGCCCTCAAACGCTAAATCAATAGACCCTGTGTCTATTTTTTGGTTAGCCCCCGCAAAAACGATAATCCTGTTCTGACCGCTTTTTTCAACGAAAATAGTAGCAAGACCCGTCGGTGCATCGGAGTCGCGCTTGATGTAAGAGGTACAAATTCCCTCACGCTCGTAAAGAGAGGTCAGCACCTCGCCGTTTGCATCAGCCCCAACACGCGTAAGAAATGTCGTTTCTCCGCCAAGACGGGCAAAGGCAAGCGCGGAATTTGCGCCCTTACCCCCGGGAATGTATTCGTAATTTCCATTTTCAATAACCGTTTGACCCGCATCGGGCACACGCTCAACATTTAACACCATATCCATGTTTGCCGAGCTTACAACTAATATTTTTTTACTCATAAAGCACCTCACAAGGTATTTATATTATCATTTTACAACAAAATCACTCTAACTTCAAGTGAAAACTTGACATTTGTTAAAATAAATGCTACCATAATACAAGATAAGAGCTTTATTACAGCAGTTCAAGGAGAAAATATGGAAATTTCAAAAGTAGCAACAATGTATACCGATTTCCCGACAAAATTCGGTATCCCTCGCCAAAGCGGAATTGTCGCAAAATTAGAGGGCAAAATCATCTTTGAGCCAAAATATAACAGCCCCGACGCCATAAGAGGGATTGAGGGCTTTTCACACCTTTGGATAATATGGGGCTTTTCCGAAAACGAGGGCGCAAAATATAATGCGACCGTGCGTCCGCCACGCCTCGGCGGTAACGAAAGAGTAGGCGTTTTCGCCTCTCGCTCACCCTTTCGCCCAAACTCACTCGGGCTTAGCCTTGTAAGGCTTGAAAAAATTGAAAAAAGCGATAAATACGGATACATTCTCCATGTTTTTGGCGTTGATATGGTTGATAAAACGCCAATTTACGACATAAAGCCCTATCTTCCAAACGCCGATTTTGCCACTGACGCAAGGGGCGGATTTGCAGGTGAGATAGGCGATTATAGGCTAAGCGTTGAGGCAAGCGACGATGCCCTTTCCCCATTGCCTGAAAATAAGAGAGAAATCCTTCGCCAAATCCTTGCCGAGGACCCACGCCCTGCCTACATTGATGACCCCGAGCGCACCTACGGCTTCCCCTTCGCAGGCTACGAAATCAAATTCACCGTAAACGGCAAAGCCCTCACCGCCACCTCGGTAGAAAAGCTCAAATAACGATAAATCAAAAAAGCCCCTACTTAGGGGCTTTTTGATTTTCAAATAGCTTTTTGTTGCTTATACAGCTTGGTTTCTTTTTTGCCTACTTTTTTCTTCTCCTAAAGAAAAAAGTAGGGGTAAAATCACTTAAATAGCTTTAGCGCCTCATCTCTTGTAAATTTGTATTTCTTGTCGCAGAAATGACATTCAAGCTCAATAATCTCGTCCTCGCCCTTTTGTCGTTGCTCGCTAAAAATTCCCTCAACCTCGCTCTTGCCAAGACTGGTAAGCGCGCGTGCGGTACGCTCACGGGAGCAGTCGCACTTGTAATCAACATCAATCTCATCAAATAGGTCATATTCAATTCCGTCAAGCGCAATTTTGAGAATATCCTCATTTGAAAGACCGTCTGCAATCATAGATGAAACGGCGGAGAGCTTTTTCGCATTTTCCTCAAGCTTAGGAATAATGGCTTCATCAGGGAAGGGGAGTAGCTGTACGAACACACCGCCTGCCCCCGCACACGAAAAGTCGGGATTTATAAGCACACCGAGCGCGCAAAGCGTTGGAGTCTGCTCACTTGTCGCAAAGTATTGTGCAATGTCCTGCGCAACCTCACCGCTGACAAGCTCAATATTTCCATTGTAAGGCACCTCATCGCCAACATCCTTCATAACCGAGAGAATACCGCCACCAACAATGCCCGAAACATCAAGCTTTCCGTCAGCGCGTACAGGCAGGTCAGCCATAGGGTTGGCAACATATCCGCGCACATTTCCGTAGTAGTCAGCACAGCAAAGCGTTGTGCCGGCAAGACCGTTACCCCTGATAGCAACGGTGATAACATCGCCGTTTTCGGGTAGCATACAGCCCATTACGCTCGTAGCAGTAAGCGTCCTGCCGAGCAGAGCCGAGGCAGTCGGCGCAGTCTTGTGATAGGAAATTGCCGTGTTTACAATATCCGTAGAGTTAATAACATATGCCCTCGCACTGCCATCTCTTGTCATAGCGCGAAGAATTTTTGATTGATTTTTAGCCATAATCCTAATCCTTTTTATTCCTAACAGTAAAATACCATTTTTCATCATTGTCCGAGAAAGGCTTGCCATTTGTTGAGCTGTGAATATCAAGCACCTCAAAGCCACACTCCGACAGTAGCGACAGAATTTGACGCATTGAATATGAGCGCTCAACCTGTATCTCCTGTGAGCGAGAATATGTTCCGTCGTCAAGCTCCTCGAAAAAGCTCAAATAAAATCTGCAAAGCCCTGTCTTTTCGTTAAAATCGTTTTGCCAAGTCATAACAACCCCGTCACCCTCGGAAACGAAATCGTTCTGCCCGTAAACATTTTTAAAGCGGTAGGGCGTGTTCACATCAAAAATGAAAAGCCCGTCGGGAACCAAGTAGTTGCGCACAAGCATAAGACAGCGCTTAAGGTCATCACGCCTTGTAAGATAGTTCAGACTGTCAAGACAGCAAACACACAAATCAACCGTGCCGTAAAGCTCAAATTCCTGCATCGGCTGACATAGCCAAAGAATGTCGTTAATCTCCCTTTCAGCCGAGATGTCACGGGCAATAGTGAGCATATCCTCACTAAGGTCAACACCCGTCATATCATACCCAAGCTCACGAAGAAGGAAGGTCATCTTTCCTGTTCCGCAGGCAAGGTCAAGCGCAAGCGAGCCCTCAACGCGCCCGTGCTTTTTAACCTGAGCGTGAATATAATCGGCATAGCCCTTATAATCGTATTCCGCATTAAGCTCATCGTAAAAGCCTGCAATGCTTGTATATTGTCCTTTCATAGGCGCGCCCCCTTTGTGCTTTTTCGTATATTTTAGCACATTGTGCGCACAAAGTAAAGTGTAAATTCAAATTTTCTTTAAATAGTGACCCGACGCAAGCTCTCAATTCGATAACAAGGTTGTTCATTTTAGCCACTTGGCAAGCGCAGGCGCATCCCCCGCACCCATAATAATGACTAAATCCGCCTTGGAAAGCGCAACCCTGTGTGCAATTTTTTCGTAATCCGTCATAAGCTCCCCACCTAAGTCGTGCGCGAATTTTTCCTCACTGATTCCGTAAGAGTTGACCTCTCGCGCAGGGAAAATCGGCAAAACGATAAGCTCCGTAGCCCGCTTGAACGCACCGCAAAACGCATTGTATAATGAATAGGTCCTTGAATAGGTGTGCGACTGAAATATACAAAGAATATGCTTGTAGCCCATGTCGCAAAATGCGTCAAGCGATGCCCGTATCTCCGTTGGATGATGCGCATAATCAAGAAAAAGTGGGCATATGTGTCCGTTTTCGCTACAATTTGACCCTTTAGCACTGTCAAATGAGCCACCCAAGCCGACATGAATATCCTTTATATGCTCCTGCCTTCTGAAAATGCCCTGATACGAGGAAAGCGCCGAGCATATTACCTCGGGCGAAATTCCGTTCTTGTGTGCTACGGCGAATGCGCAAAGCGCATTGTATACATTGTGTCGCCCATACTCCCTAAGAGAAATCACGCCTATTTTCTTGCCGTTGTGAAGCACCGAAAACGACCGTTTGTCGCCACCTGTGTCCGCCTTTGCCATATATTCCGCCCTCTTGCTTATCCCAAAGGTCACCTTAAACGGATGAGATAAAAGCGAGCTTGGATGGTCGTCGGCATTTATAAAAACGCGCCTTGCCCCCACAATGTATTCCTGAAACGATGCCCGTATGCTTCCCATATCCTCAAAAAAATCCGTGTGGTCAAGGTCAACGTTTGTTACCACCGCATCTGTCGGGGAAAAATTCAAGAATGAGTTCATATACTCGCACGCCTCAAAAATAAACACATCTCCCTCGCTGAAGCGATATGAAAGCCCACTGTCCCTCATTATCGCGCCACAGCTCACGCTCGGCGCCCTTTTCGCAATTTCAAAAATGTGCGCGAGCATAGAGGTCGTAGTGCTTTTACCGTGCGTGCCGGCAACACCTATTCGCACAGGGCGGGACGAGGTTAAATACGCAAGAAAATTAGAACGGGATACAAGCGGAATTTTCAGCTCCCTTGCCCGCCGTAGCTCAAAGGAATCGCCCTCAATCGCATTTGAAAAAATCACAAGGTCCATGCCCATTACACTGTCCGTCGTTGAGCAATAGCGTATGTGCGCCACCCCCTCAAGCTCAAGACACCTCTCATTTCGCACACTGTCGTATCCGAAAACACGCTTTCCCACCGATACGCAGTAATGCGCAAGAGCGCTCATTGAAATTCCGCCAATGCCAACAAAAAATACATTCTTAGCCCGAGAAAAAATAGCATCAAGCTCATAGTCCGAAATGTGAGTATTCGCGCTTGACATGTAAAACCCCCCTTAATTTGACACAATATCGTGTTTTTTCACATAATTTACACATAAAATTCATTAAAAAATTTCCATTAGTTCTTTTTTTGTTCACAATTATATGGTAAAATTAAATTGCAAGCCGTTCTAACGGCTGACAAGCAATTTTACAATTTTAAAGAGAGAGGATGCAAAAATGACAATCACAGACATCAAAATCAGAAAATGCTTTGAGGATGGACCGATGAAGGCGATCGTATCCGTAACGCTTGACAATGCGCTTGCAGTGCATGACATCAAGGTTATCAACGCAAGAGAAAAGCTCTTTATCGTGATGCCAAGCAAGAAGAACCCCGATGGAACATACAGAGATATTGTTCATCCCATCAACGCTGATTTCAGAGCTGAGCTTGAGGGCGCAGTTGTTAAGGCATACTTTGATGCACTCGATGCAGAAAAGGCAGTAGCAACAAATACCGACCCTGTTGAGGCGTAAGCAACCCTATGAGTAGGTGATTACTCAAAAGCACAAAAGGCATCTCGCAAGAGGTGCTTTTTTTGTCCTCTTTCAAAAATTTTTAATAAAATATTGACATACGAAGCAAAAGTTGTTATACTAAAAGATGTAAATTTTTATTTAATAATATTATATGCCAAACGGCAATAAATGTGAGGAAGAAAATGGCAAACAGAATACAGAAGCCAAGAGGCACGATGGATATCTTCCCATCGGAGACCCGTGTATGGCAAAAAATAGAGAGCAAGGCAAGAGATGTGGCAGCACGCTTCGGCTTTGGCGAGATCCGCACCCCGACCTTTGAGGAGCTTTCGCTTTTCCAAAGGGGAGTCGGAGAGGTTACCGATGTTGTGCAAAAGGAAATGTATACCTTTGCGGATAGGGAGAATAAGATTTTCGCCCTTCGTCCCGAGGGAACAGCATCAGTTGCCCGTGCGATAATTGAAAACGGCAAATCATCGGACCCAATGCCACTGAAATACTACTATATCATAAACTGCTTCCGCTATGAAAAGCCACAGGCAGGACGCAGCCGTGAGTTCTTTCAGTTCGGTACGGAAATGTTCGGCACAAGGGACCCAAGCGCCGATGCAACCGTAATCGCCCTCGCTCATACACTCATCAAGGAGCTTGGAATTAAGGGCGTAAGGCTCAATATCAACTCAATCGGCTGTCCAAGCTGTCGCCCGAAATACAGACAGGCGCTCGTCGACTACTTCACCGCAAATGAGGGTGAGCTTTGCGATACCTGCAAGGAAAGATTAAAGACAAATCCGCTTCGCGTTCTTGATTGTAAGAGCCCGATATGCTCCGAAATCGCTAAGGACGCACCCGCTACAATCGATTATCTTTGCGATGAATGTCGCGACCACTTTGATAGCTTAAGGTCGTACCTTGAGGCTATGGGAATTGAATACGAAATAAACACCCGTATCGTGCGCGGACTTGATTATTATACAAAGACCGTGTTTGAGTTCATTTGCGACGGCATAGGCGCACAAAGCACCGTTTGCGGCGGCGGACGCTACGACGGACTAATGGAGCAAATTGACGGTCCCGCACTCCCCGGCATCGGCTTTGGAATGGGACTTACCCGTATTATCCTTGCAATGAAGGAAAGCGGAGTGCTTGATGATGAAACCCCTC
>JAFTUD010000050.1 GCA_017466455.1 Clostridia bacterium | reverse complement strand
ATTTACACTGCCGGGAATAGATGCGCACGAGGGGTCAAACATTGTTTGAATAGAGTCAATTATCATCACCTCGGGCTTGATTTTATCCGCTTGAGCGATTATATTGTCAACATTCGTTTCCGTCATTACATATGTTTCCGAGCCCGATAGCTCAAGCCTCTCGGAGCGAAGCTTTAGCTGACCCTTTGACTCCTCTCCCGAAACATATAAAATCCTTGATGATATCTGTGAGCATATTTGCATAAGCAAAGTAGACTTACCAATTCCGGGCTCACCAGCCAAAAGCACGACCGACCCGCTTACAATTCCACCGCCAAGCACCCTGTCAAGCTCCGAAATCCCCGTTGATGTGCGAATATATTCGGGCATTTCCATATCGTCAAAGCGCACCGCATCAGCCGAGTCCGAAATGATGGAGCTGCGCTTCATCTTCACCTCGGGAGTCTGCGTATATGTTTCCTCAACAAAGGTATTCCAGCTCTTGCAGTTAGGGCAACAGCCAAGCCACTTAGGAGCTTGATAATCACATTCCGTGCATACATAAACAGTCTTGCTTTTCATTTTTAGCTTCCTCTCGTTTTTATTTTCACGATTTTTATGCTTAACGCCAAGTCATAATCGACTCCGTGCTACAAGCTTATCTTATCATATAAAAGTAAATTTGTCAAATTCAAATGGCATAAAATTACGACACTATACCGCCTAAACCGTCTGTATAACGGAAGAAAAGAGAATAAGCGACAGCTTTAGCCGATATTTTTCGTTCTTAAGATTTGCAAGCTCGCCCTCATTCGACAAAAATCCGCACTCCACAAGCACCGACACACACTCAAGCGAGGATAAAACAAAAATATCGCTTGTAGCCCGCTTTATCTGCCTTTTGTTGCTCGGCTGAAGATAAGTGCGAGCAGAGCCTTGTATCACCCGCGCAAGAAGCTCGCTCTTAGCATTGTTAGGAGAAAAATACACCTGCGTGCCACTGTACTGCGCGCTTGAAAAATTATTCATATGTATGGAAACAAAGACCGCATTTTCATACTCATTTGCAATCCTTACACGGTTTTTAAGGTCATAAAGCTTCTTCTTGCCTGTGTAATTTTCCAAGTCATCATATCTGTCATACAAAAGCGTGTCATCATCACGAGTCATAACACACTCGTTCCCGTTAAGGGAGCATAGCGCGTAAAGCAGAGTCGCAATTTTCAAATTCAAGTCCTTTTCAAGCGTGCCGTCATGCGCCACCGCCCCTGCGTCCTCTCCCCCGTGCCCTGCGTCAATTACAATAACAGTAGGAGTCGCCCCTTCTAAAATAGCGGTAGATGTATCTCTGATTGAATAGCTAAGAAGGGAAGCGGACAATACCGTCACACCGATAATAAGAGAGAAGCAAAGCGTAAATTTTAAAATATAATTAAATGCCGTAGAGCGTTTCAAAAAAATCACCTCAAAACAGTATATGAGGTGATAATTTGTAAAATGCCTTAAACAGTAATTCTATATACCCGCATAGCATTTTCAAGCGTAATGCGAGCCATTTCCTCAAACGAAACGCCCTTAAGCTCGGCAACCCTTTCACAGGTGAACCGTACATATTTCGGGTGGTTCATCTCTCCCCTGTGTGGCACGGGAGATAGATAAGGGGAGTCCGTTTCAATCAAAAGCCTGTCAATAGGCACACTCTCACACGCCTCAACCACACGCCTTGCATTCTTATAGGTCACAACACCCGAAAACGAAATGTACCAGCCAAGGCGAATTAGCTCCTTCGCCATCTCAGCCGAGCCGGAGAAGCAGTGAAAAATCCCCTTAACCTCGGGAAAGGCGCGAATAATATCCATACAGTCCCCGTGTGCATCTCTGTCGTGAATAATCACAGGAATATCAAGCTCACGGGCAAGCTCCATTTGCGCTACAAAAAAGCGTCTTTGCTTTTCAAAATCCGAGTCCTCATAGTGATAGTCAAGACCGATTTCGCCAAGCGCAACCACCTTCTTATGCGCCAAAAGCGCGCGAAGAGGCTCTATTATCTCAACCTCGTTCTCATAAAATCTTGTATCATACGGATGGACACCGCACGAGGCGTAAATTTGCTCGAATTTCTCCGAAAGAGCGACACTTGCCACCGAATTTTCAAGATTTGTACCAATGTTTACAATAAAGGAAACACCGTTTTCAAGCTGATGCTTGATGTATTCATCTGTGTCGCCAAATCCGTTTTTCACCCAGCTGTCATCACAGTGAGCGTGTGTATCAAATAGCATAAATTAAAATCTCCCAAAAGGGGCTCGCAAAAGCCGAGCCCCAAAATTCAAGTTAGCTGATTCTTTGTCCGTTAGGTGTTTCGCTATCAAGGAATACAACCCTTACCGTGTCACCGCTTGATGCAAGAATCATACCCTGTGACTCCACACCGCAAAGCTTTGCAGGCGCAAGGTTCGCAACAACAATTACCTTCTTGCCAACAAGGTCATCGGGCTTGTAATACGGTGCAATTCCCGATACAACCTGACGCTTTTCATATCCAAGGTCAAGCTGGAGCTTTAGTAGCTTCTTCGCCTTAGGCACACTCTCGCAAGCGATTATTTGAGCAGTGCGAAGCTCAATCTCAGCAAATTTGTCAATACCGATAATCGCACAGCCCTCGGGCTTTTCGGGAGCCTTTTCAGCCTCCTGCTCCTTTTCAAGCGCCTCAAAGAATGCTTTTTCATCAATTCTTTGGAATAGGTTAGTGGCATCGTCAGCAACCCTTACACCGTGAGAGAGCAAGCCAAAGGAAATGTCCTCAAAGCTCGTCTTGTCCGTGTTGATTTGTCTGAATATTTCCTTACAGGTTGAAGGGATGATAGGCGAGAGCATAATAGCCCCAATTCTGATAGCCTCAAGCAGATTGTAAATTACCGTTCCAAGGCGTGGCAACTCGCTCTCGTTCTTTGCAAGCACCCAAGGAGTTGTTTCATCAATATACTTGTTTGTTCTGCTAAGCATATCAAAAATATCCGATACCGCATCGGCAATCCTGTACTCGTCCATATGCTCGCACATTTTTGTAAATGCTTCCGCACACTTAGCCTTCAAATCACGGTCAAGCTCCGTTTCCTCGGCAGGGGCGGGAATTACACCGCCAAAATACTTCTTAGCCATTGAAACCGTACGGCTGACAAGGTTACCAAGGTTGTTTGCAAGGTCCATATTGTATCTTGTAATCACACTCTCATAGGTAATGCTTCCGTCAGTTCCGTAAGGCATTTCGGAAAGAGCATAGTACCTTACACCGTCAACGCCAAATCTCTTTGCAAGGTCATCAGCATAAACAACATTGCCTCTTGACTTGGACATCTTGTCCTTGCCGAACATAAACCAAGGATGTGCAAAAATCCTCTTGGGAAGCGGAAGGTCAAGCGCCATAAGAATAATAGGCCAGTAAATCATATGGAAGCGCACAATATCCTTACCGATAATATGCACATCAACAGGCCAATATTTTTGGAATAGCTCGGGCTGTACCTCGTTTGCGGGGTCATAGCCAAGACCTGTTATATAGTTAGTAAGCGCGTCAAGCCATACATAGGTTACATGCTTCGGGTCAAACTCAACGGGAATACCCCAGCTAAACGAGGTTCTTGAAACGCAAAGGTCCTGAAGACCGGGCTTTAGGAAGTTGTTTACCATCTCGTTCTTTCGGCTCTCGGGCTGAATGAAGTCGGGATTTTCCTCAATATGCTTCATAAGCCTGTCAGCATAGCTGCTCATCTTAAAGAAGTAAGCCTCCTCCTCTGCGTGAGTAACCTCTCGTCCGCAGTCAGGGCATTTTCCGTCAACAAGCTGTGTTTCGGTAAAGAAGGATTCGCAGGGAGTGCAGTAAAGTCCCTTGTAAGAGCCCTTGTAAATGTCACCCTTGTCATAAAGCTTCTTGAAAATATTCTTAACAGCTCTTTTGTGATAGTCATCAGTCGTACGGATAAAGTGGTCGTGAGTTGAGCCCATAAGTCCCCAAATATCCTTAATCACACCCGACATCTTGTCAACATATGCCTGTGGCTCAAGTCCTGCTTCCTTGGCAAGGTTTTGAATTTTTTGACCGTGCTCGTCAGTTCCGGTCATAAAGCGCACATCATATCCGCGAAGTCGCTTGTATCTTGCATATGCGTCCGCCATAATAATTTCATAGGTGTTACCAAAGTGTGGCTTTGCCGATGCGTACGCAATGGCTGTTGTCATGTAAAACTTTTCTTTCATATCTGACTCCTTAAATTACCTTATTTGCACTTACATAAACTGTGTCAATTTCGGGATTTTCAATATCCTTAATAGCGATAAAATCCGCACGGTATGAAACCGCAATTCTTCCGACTCCGTCAGCCTTAACCATGCTTGCGGGATTTACCGTCGCATACTTGATAGCCTCTGTCAGCGGAATGTCGCAAAATTTCATGAAATTCGTTAATGCCTTGAACATTGAAAGCGTGCTTCCCGCAATAACTCCGAATTCATTAACAGCACAGCCGTTCTTTACAGTCACCTTAGTTCCCGCAACACTGCAGGAGCTTCCGTCAGGAATGCAAGCCGCCGCTACCGAGTCAGTAATAAGCACAAGCTTATCCGAGGGCTTTGACTTGTACGCAAGCCTTACCATTGCAGGGTGAGAATGAAATCCGTCAGCAATAAGCTCGGCATAGGCTGTATCCGCCGTAAGCGCTGCAACAGTAGCGCCGGGCTCTCTGTGATGTATCTTTGTCATTGCATTGTATGTGTGAGTAAATGAGCGTGCGCCAAGCTCGAGCGCGTGCATAGCCTGCTCGTATGTCGCGGTCGTATGCGCAATTCCAACGGTAACGCCAAGCTCATTCGCTTTTTTGATAAACTCATCACCGCCCTCAAGCTCGGGAGCAAAGGATGCGTGTATAGGATGTGGCATCATCGCGCCTGCTAACTCCGCAAGCTCGTTTGCACTTGGCTTAGCCAAAAGATGCTCGGCATGCGCGCCCTTAGCCAAGGGATTTAAGTATCTGCCCTCAAGGTGAATACCCATTATATTCGCACAGCCCTTTTTTGCGTTGAGCCTGTTCTGATTTATCTTAAATACCGAATTTGTAAGATGCGAAAATGTGTCCGAGGCAAGAGTAGCCATAATAGAGGTCGTACCCATTCGCGCGTATCTCGCAGTCATAAACTGTATTTCATTTTCCTTAGCGAAGTTGAAATCATATCCGCCGATTCCGTGCGTATGCACATCGACAAGACCGGGGATAAGATATTTTCCCTCAAGGTCTATAATTTCATAATCATCGCCAAAGCTATCCCTTGTAACTCCGGAAATAAACCCGTCCTCACAAAGCACGGTAGCCTCAACAAAGCTCTCGCTTACCGAGTTGAAGATCTTACCGCCAACAAAAGCAACTTTTTTCATAAATTCCTCCACAGTCAAGTGATAAGTAACGCTATATCACATCTGAAGCGGGCAGAGAGATAAAAACAGCCCCACCACCTCATAATACATTATTTTAACAAAAAAAAGCCCCAATATCAAGGGCTTTTTATATTTTTTATAATTTTATGCGTTAATTATTTTATATATTTCATTTTTAGGCACGCCTCTGTCCTTAGCAACCGCCTTTATCGCGTCCATTTTGGAAAGGTCAAGCGAGATATAATGCTCAAAATGCTCCTGTACGCTCATGTTCGCCCAAAATGCGTTGCTTGTAGCCTCGGATTTGCTTGCCCCCTCGACAACAAGGACAAATTCACCCCGTGGCTCATTCTCCTCATAGTATTTAACCGCACCCGAGAGGGTCGTGCGAATTATCTCCTCATTCAGCTTTGTAAGCTCCCTACAAAGCGAGATTTTCCTGTCCCCAAATGCTTCAAGCAGGTCGCCAAGCGTCTTTTTCAGCTTGTGAGGCGCTTCGTAAAAAATCGTAGTGCGCGTGTCCGCCTTAATCTCACTTAGGCGTGCGCTTCTTTCGTTCTTGTTAGTGCTTAAAAAGCCCTCAAAGCAAAATCTTCCCGTCGCAAGCGCGGAAAGAGCAAGGGCGTTTACCACCGCCGAACAGCCGGGCACCGATGTAACAGTAATGTCCCTTTCGGCGCAAAGGCGTACAAGGTCCTCACCGGGGTCGCTAATCGCAGGCGTGCCGGCATCGGTAACAAGCGCACAGCTCTCACCGTTAAGCAGGCGAGAAGCAATCACCTCACCGCGCTCCCTCTTGTTATGCTCAAAGTAGCTCACCATAGGCTTGCTTATTTCAAAATAGGCAAGTAGCTTGCCCGTGTTCCTCGTGTCCTCCGCCGCTATAAAGTCAACCTCGCGAAGGGTCTTTAGCGCACGCTCGGATATGTCGGACAAATTTCCGATAGGGGTCGCAACAAGGTATAAAACCCCACCCTGTATCGCGTTTTTGTCCTCTTTTGAAACATTTTTAGATTTTATACTGCTCATTTTTGTTCCTTATTCAAACTTATTTGGCTTACCTTATGTCACTTGACTCAAAGCTACAACTCTCGTAAATTTTCGCATACCTCTCGGTGTACTCGCTTGTTCCGTCCTTATAGATAAAAATCGGCTCGGTTGTCACCATTCCGCTTTTTGCACCAAGCTTTGCCGAAATCAGCAAAAGACAAGGGGGAGTGGTTGAATTTGGGTATATAAGCGTCATTTTTTTAGGCTCTAAGCCGTTTTTCTTTAACGCAAAAATCAAATCTGCCATTCTATCAGGGCGATAAACAACATAAAAGTCACCGCCGTGCTTCAAAAGTCGCTTGGCGCACGCACAAAAGTCGTTAATATCACCGCACACCTCGTGCCTTGCGATATTCTTTTGCTCACACTCGTTCGCCTTTCCTGCATCGCTTTTCATATACGGCGGATTTGAAAATACAAAGTCCACCTCTTTCACCGTATCAAGCGGACCTGCGTCCCTGACATTTTTGCATATGGCGGTAAGCTTGTCCGAAAATCCGTTAAGCTCGGCATTCCTCTGACATAGAGAGGCAAACTCGTCCTGCACCTCAAATCCATACACATGTGCGCACTTTTTGCGACTGAGAGCAAGAAGGGAGATTACCCCCGTGCCGGCGCCCAGCTCCGCGCCAATCAGCTTTGAGCGTGATGGTAAAAATGATGATAAAAGATAGGCATCAGTTCCAAAGGTCAGCCCATTTTTCTTTTCAATCAATCGGAGATTTTCGTTTATTTCATTTATTCTTTCGTCATTATTCAGCATAATAATAAAAAGTGGCTTATTAAACAACAACGGACTCGGTAAGGAGTC
>JAFTUD010000049.1 GCA_017466455.1 Clostridia bacterium | reverse complement strand
CGAAGGACTTCCTTCTCGATATGTCCGATGCAGGTAGCCAGGTACACTTCAACGCAATGAGAAAGATCGCAGCTGAGCATCCAAGCGAGGTTGTAGGTAAGGAAATCAGAGAGCTTTACAGCTGGGCTGATGAGGAAAAATTCATCAATAACTAATTAAGAGGCAAAAAATGATTAAGGATACAATAGTAGACGGAGCGCATAATGCCCCGCACCGTTCCCTGTATAAGGCGCTCGGCTATACAAATGAGGAGCTATCCCGCCCAATAATCGGTATAGTAAGCTCATATAACGAGATCGTACCGGGACATATGAACCTTGATAAAATCACACAAGCAGTTAAGCTTGGCGTCGCAATGGCAGGCGGAACTCCCGTAATGTTCCCCGCTATTGCAGTGTGCGACGGTATTGCCATGGGTCATGTGGGAATGAAATATTCTCTCGTTACCCGTGACCTCATCGCCGACTCCACCGAGGCTATGGTAATGGCTCACGGCTTTGACGGCCTTGTTATGATACCAAACTGCGATAAAAATGTGCCGGGACTTCTGATGGCAAGCGCAAGACTCAATATCCCCACCGTATTTGTAAGTGGCGGACCTATGCTTGCAGGACGCGTAGACGGCAAAAAACGCTCACTCTCCGCAATGTTTGAGGCTGTTGGTTCATATAAGGCAGGCACTATTGACGACTGTAAGCTTTGCGAATTCGTTGATAAGGTATGCCCAACCTGTGGCTCATGCTCGGGTATGTATACCGCAAATTCAATGAACTGCCTTACCGAGGTTCTCGGTATGGGACTTCGCGGAAACGGAACAATCCCTGCCGTATATTCATCAAGAATTGAGCTTGCAAAGCACGCAGGAATGCAGGTTATGGAGCTTGTTCGTAAGAACATTCGCCCAAGAGATATAATGACCGCATCTGCAATCAAAAACGCAATAACTGCCGATATGGCTCTCGGTTGCTCAACAAACAGTATGCTTCACTTGCCGGCAATCGCAAATGAGTGCGGAGTTGAGTTTAACCTTGATGATGTAAACGCAATCAGCGAAAAAACACCGAACCTTTGCCACCTTGCCCCCGCAGGACCAACCTATATGGAGGATTTGAACGAGGCAGGCGGAGTATACGCAGTATTAAAGGAGCTTGAAAAGCTCGGACTTATTGATACATCGGTTATGACCTGCACAGGAAAAACCCTTGGCGAAAATATCGCCGATGCTAAAAACCTTGATACAGAGGTTATAAGGACAGTTGAAAATCCGTATAGCAAAACAGGCGGAATTGCAGTTCTTAAGGGTAACCTTGCCCCCGATGGCTGTGTAGTAAAGAGAAGTGCAGTAGCCCCCGAAATGCTCGTTCACGAGGGACCCGCAAAGGTATACGAGAGCGAGGAGGAGGCAATTAGCGCAATTTACGCAGGCAAAATCGTAAAGGGCGATGTAGTCGTTATCCGTTACGAAGGACCAAGTGGCGGACCGGGTATGAGAGAAATGCTCTCCCCAACCTCGGCAATCGCAGGAATGGGACTTGATAAGGATGTAGCGCTCATCACCGACGGACGCTTCTCGGGCGCAACCCGTGGCGCGTCAATCGGACATGTGTCCCCCGAGGCAGTAAGTGGCGGTATGATAGCCTATGTAAAGAACGGAGATATAATCTCCATAAATATCCCCGAATACAAAATTGAGCTTAAGGTAAGCGATGAGGAAATCGCAAAAAGAAAGGCAGAAATGCCAATCAAGCGTAAGGAAAATATCACAGGCTACCTAAAGAGGTATGCGCAGATGGTATCCTCGGCTGACCGTGGAGCAATTATTAACAAATAAAAATCAGTCCATTACCGCTACTGCGGTAATGGGCATACCAAAGCGCATTAAAGCTTAGTGCGCTTTGGTATGAATTAAGATTGAAAGGAAATAAAATTATGCCAATGACAATGACAATGACACAAAAAATCCTTGCTTCTCACGCAGGACTTGAAAGCGTAGAGGCAGGTCAGCTTATTCTTGTAAGCCTTGACAGAGTTTTGGGAAACGACATCACCTCTCCCGTCGCAATCAAGGAATTTGACAAAATAGGCGTTAGCGAGGTTTACGATAAGGACAAGGTAACAATGGTTATGGACCATTTTGCCCCAAATAAGGACATAAAGGCTGCAACACAGTGCAAAATGTGTCGTGACTTTTGTGAGGAAAAGAATGTAACTCATTTCTACGATGTAGGAAGAATGGGAATTGAGCATGCGCTCCTTCCCGAAAAGGGACTTGTAGTAAGCGGAGATGTAGTTATCGGCGCTGACTCCCATACCTGCACATATGGCGCGCTCGGCGCATTCTCAACAGGCGTAGGCTCAACCGATATGGCTTGCGGAATGGCAACGGGCAAGGCGTGGTTCAAGGTTCCGTCAGCTATAAAATTCGTTCTCACAGGCAAGCTTAATAAATATGTATCGGGTAAGGATGTAATCCTTCACATAATCGGAAAAATCGGCGTTGACGGTGCGCTTTATAAGTCAATGGAATTCGTTGGCGAGGGCGTTTCCTCACTCACAATCTATGACCGCCTTACAATTTGCAATATGGCAATTGAGGCAGGCGCTAAAAACGGAATTTTCGAGGTTGATGAGCAAACAGTTGCCTACATAAAGGAGCGTAGCGACAGAGAAATCGTGTCCTTCAAGGCAGATAGCGATGCGCACTACGATGAGGTTTACGAAATCGACCTTTCTAAGATTGAGCCAACCGTGGCATTCCCGCACCTTCCCGAAAATACTAAAACCTTTGACCAAATTGACGACATAAAAATTGACCAGGTAGTAATCGGCTCCTGCACCAATGGACAGTATAAGGACATTGAGGAGGCAGCAATGATCTTGAAGGGCAAAAGGGTTGCGAAAAATGTTCGCGCAATCATCATTCCCGCAACACAGGATATCTACCTTAAGGCTATTGAAAACGGTCTTGTTAAAATCTTTATTGAGGCAGGCTGTGTCGTTTCAACACCAACCTGCGGACCTTGCCTTGGCGGTTATATGGGAATACTTGCCGCAGGCGAAAGAGCAGTAGCAACAACAAATCGTAACTTCGTAGGAAGAATGGGCCATGTAACAAGTGAGGTATACCTCGCATCTCCTGCAGTCGCTGCCGCAAGCGCGATAGCAGGCAAAATCGCAGACCCAAGAAAGCTTTAAGGAGGCAAAATATGAATTTTTCAGGAAAAGCAATTAAATACGGAGATAATGTTGATACCGATGTTATCATTCCGGCAAGATATCTGAATACAAGCGACCATGCCGAGCTTGCCTCTCACTGTATGGAGGATATAGATAAGGACTTCGTAAATAAGGTTGAAACAGGCGACATTATGGTAGCAGGCGACAACTTCGGCTGTGGCTCGTCAAGAGAGCATGCACCGATAGCAATTAAGGCAAGCGGAATTTCGCTCGTAATCGCCAATACCTTCGCAAGAATTTTCTACCGCAACTCCATAAACATCGGACTTGCAATTCTTGAATGTCCCGAGGCAGTTGCAGGAATTAGCGAGGGCGATAAGGTCGAGGCAGACCTTGATAACGGTATTATCTACAACCGTACAACAGGAAAAAGCTTCAAAACTCAGCCCTTCCCCGAGTTTATCCAAAAGATAATCCAAAATGGCGGACTCATTGAGTCAATTCGCAAGGGCGATATAAAATAAGAGGTGAGAGAAATGAACTTGAATATTGCACTTTTAAAGGGTGACGGAATAGGACCCGAAATTGTTGATAGCGCAGTTCGCGTGCTCGAGGCGGTAGGCGAAAAATTCGGACATACCTTCACATTCACACCGTACGACATCGGAGGATGTGCTATTGATAAGCACGGTATGCCGCTTCCCGAGGAAACAGTAAAGGGCTGTCTTGAGGCAGATAGCGTGCTTCTTGGCGCAGTTGGCGGACCGAAATGGGATACACTCCCGGGCAATATGCGTCCCGAAAAGGCGCTTCTTGGCATACGCTCCGCAATGAACCTCTTTACTAACCTTCGCCCCGCAAAACTTTACCCTGCACTCAAAGGCGAATGCCCACTTAGAGCCGACATAGTTGAAAACGGCTTTGATATTATGATTGTCCGTGAGCTTACAGGCGGTATTTACTTTGGTGAGCGCGGAATGAGAGAGGGCAAATACGGCGAGGAGGCATACGATACTGAGTGCTACTCCCGTATGGAGATTGAAAGAATTGCAAGAGTAGCGTTTGAAAGCGCAAGAAAGAGAAGAAAGAAGCTTATCAGCATTGATAAGGCAAATGTGCTTGAAAGCTCACGCCTTTGGAGAAGGGTAGTTCACGAAATAGCAAGCGAATACCCCGATGTTGAATGCACAGATATGCTCGTTGACAATGCCGCTATGCAGCTTGTTCGTAACCCCGCGCAATTTGATGTTATCGTTACCTCAAATATGTTCGGTGACATTCTCTCCGATGAGGCTTCACAAATTACAGGCTCAATAGGAATGCTCCCATCTGCATCGCTAAATGAAACAACAAAGGGTCTTTATGAGCCAATTCACGGCTCTGCCCCCGACATTGCAGGACAAAATAAGGCAAACCCAATCGCAACAATTCTCTCGGGCGCAATGATGCTTCTTTACTCCTTCGGACTTACAAAAGAAAGTGACGCCATTGTCAGCGCAGTTGATAAGGTGCTTGAGGCAGGCTACCGCACAGCCGACCTCGCTCATGGCGCACCGTCGCTTGGAACAAAGGAAATCACCGATAAAATCTTAGAGAATATCTGATAGAGTGTGTAAAAATGTCAAAAATAAAAGAAATTTACCTTCGCCTTTGTATGAGCAGTGTTTTTTCAAGAGTTATGGAAAAGCCACTGCTTGTCGCCCTTGCAAATTATTGTAAGGACGGAATTACAAGGGATGAAAAAATAAAAGCCTACGCATCCTTCGTCAACGAAATATACACACAGGGTGCGTCACTTTCGGCTCTTGTGTGCCGTCTTGTCCTTGAGGACGAAAATGTTTATATCAGGGCAAAGGCAGGAAAGCACGAGCTTAGCGAGTGCGTCGCAAGCGCGACCGAATATGAGCTTAAGGCGTTTGAGGAGCTATCTCGGCTCACCCCCGAGGATTTCGCCTCGGATATGGAGCTTTCCTACACATCTCCCTTCGTAACCGAAAAAATAGACTTTTCAAGGGAGTACGAAAACAGAATAGCCAACCTTGATAAATACGGCTACGGAATTTTTTCATCGTACTGTATGTTCCGCCTCTCCGATGATAAGACTATTGAGCCTATTGTCAGCGCGGATAAAACGGAAATGTCAAAATTTGTCGGCTATGAGCAGGAAAGACAAAGCGTTGTCGATAATACAATGTCATTCATCGAGGGAAAGACCTGCACAAACATTCTTCTTTGCGGAGATGCGGGAACAGGAAAGTCCTCAACCGTCAAGGCAGTTGCCAACCACTTCTTCAATCGCGGTATTCGTCTGATTGAGTTAAGAAAGGACCAGCTTTGCTATCTTCCGTATGTAATGGGAAAAATAAGCGAAAATCCGCTTAAATTTATCATATTCATCGATGACCTTTCATTCAACAAAAATGATGATAACTTCAGTATGCTTAAGGCAGCCCTTGAGGGTAGCGCAAGCGCCAAGGCGGATAACGCAGTAATCTATGCAACCTCAAATCGCAGACACATCATCAAGGAAACCTTCGGGGACCGTGTTGGCGATGATGTCCATAGAAACGACACCCTTCAGGAAAATCTTTCCCTGTCGGAGCGCTTTGGACTCATCGTATACTTCCAAAAGCCAAATAAGGCGCTTTACCTTGACATCGTGCGCGCCTTGGCAAAGAGAAACGGCATAAGCCTTAGCGAGGCAGAGCTTGATGTAAGGGCGGAGGCGTTTGCCCTTCGTCGCGGAAGCCGTAGCGCAAGATGTGCCGAGCAATTTATTGAAAGCCTAAAGTAATTTCGCAAGTGGGCTCTTAATTGTGATACAGCCTAAAAATACAATACAAAACATAAGAGGAACAAAAAATGTTAACACTTGATAATGTTTACCGTGCAAGCCATACACTAAAGCCCGTAGTTCGTAAAACGGATATAATCTACGCTCCCAAGCTAAAAAAAGGAATAGAGCTATATCTTAAAACCGAGAATCTTCAAATAACAGGCTCGTTTAAGGTAAGAGGCTCATACTATAAAATGTCGCGTTTAAGCGCGGAGGAAAAGGCAAGAGGAGTAATTGCATGCTCCGCGGGAAATCACGCACAGGGCGTTGCCCTTTCCGCGCAAAAGAACGGAATTAAGGCAGTAATTTGCTTACCCGACGGCGCTCCGATTTCCAAAATCGAGGCAACAAAGAGCTATGGCGCGGAGGTTTGCCTTGTAGAGGGCGTGTATGACGACGCTTATAAAAAGGCGCTCTCCCTTCGTGATGAAAAGGGCTATACCTTCATTCACCCGTTTGATGATGAGGATGTAATCGCAGGACAGGGAACGATAGCGCTTGAAATCGTTGATCAGCTCCCCGACCTTGACGCAATCATCGTTCCAATCGGCGGTGGCGGACTTATCGCGGGAATTGCTTATACAATGAAGTCTATAAACCCCAATGTAAAGGTTTACGGCGTACAGGCAACAGGCGCACCGTCCATGTATAAATCCGTAAAGGATAAGGAAATTACCGAGCTTGAAAGCGTTTCAACAATCGCCGACGGTATTGCAGTTAAAAAGCCGGGCTCGCTTACATACGATATTTGCTCAAAATATGTTGATGAAATCGTAACAGTCAGCGATGATGAAATCTCCGCCGCAATTCTTGCGCTTATGGAACAGCATAAGCTCGTTACAGAGGGCGCGGGCGCAGTAGCTGTTGCCGCTGCCATGTTTGGAAAGCTTGACCTTGAGGGCAAAAAGACCGTATGCTTGCTCTCGGGCGGAAACATTGATGTTACCATTCTTTCAAGAGTTATAAAGCGCGGACTTTTGATGTCGGGCAGGACCTGTCAGCTTATGATAGAGCTTGTTGACAAGCCGGGTCAGCTTAAGAATGTATCAAGAATTATTGCCGACCTTGGCGGAAATGTAATCTCCGTTCACCACGAAAGAGCAAACGAGGGCTCAAATGTAAACGGCTGTTACCTTCGCATAGTTCTTGAAACAAGAAACTTCGAGCATATTGCTGAGATTGAAAACGCACTTCGTGACTTCGGCTTCAAGCTGCTCTGAAATACATAACGAAAGAAAAAGAGGTAAGAAAATGCTTAAAAAGATTTCAACCGATAAGGCGCCAAGCGCAATAGGACCGTATTCACAGGCAATCGTACACGCAGGTGTAGTCTACACCTCGGGTCAAATTGCCATCAACCCCGAAACAGGAAATGTAGAGGCAAAGGATATAGTAGGACAAACCGAGCAGGTTATGAAAAATCTCGGCGCAGTCCTTGCCGAGGCAGGCTCAAGCTACGATAAGGCTATAAAAACAACCTGCTTCCTTGCCGAAATTGCCGATTTTGGCGCATTTAACGAGGTATACGGAAAATACTTCACCTCAAAGCCTGCACGCTCCTGCGTTGCGGTAAAGGACCTTCCAAAGGGAGTCCTTGTAGAGGTTGAGGTTATAGCAGAGGTATAATTAAAATCCGCTTTTCACAAGCGGATTTTAGCACTTTATAAAAGGCATAAATCAAACGCAAAATAGCTGGGTAAAGTGCATTTAGCCTATTTTAAGTCCGCCGTTTCACCCCAATTAAGGACTTTGCTTCAACCCGTTATCCCCCATTTTGTCTTGCATATAAGCATTTTTCCACCTTATTTATAAATAAAAGCAAGAAAAAATGAAATAAAAAGCGAAAACCCCTTGACAACCACTGTACAAGATGATATAATT
>JAFTUD010000048.1 GCA_017466455.1 Clostridia bacterium | reverse complement strand
AGATTGAAAAACAGGAAAAGGTGATTTCCTCTTCCTGTTCTTCGTTATGCCGTTTTTTGTTTTTTGTGAACAAAACAGGGTTCACTTCAGAAAATCCGTTTTTTTATTTTGATTAGTCTATAAATCCGTTTGCAACCGCATTCAGATATTGACGGCTTGCCTCGTTATACTTATTGAAGTTCATAACCGAAACGACATCAGCGATTGAGATGCTTTGGTTTCCGTTCAGTGAGGTATAAGCCCTTTCGATTCTACCCGCGCCCGAGTCATCAATTATCATAATGTACGCGCAAATTGTTCCCTTCTTTTGAGTTGGGACATTTTCAATAGCCGCGGAGATTACGCCATCGGCATAGTTTGTTGCATTTTTAGTCGGGGTATTTGCTCCGTAGAACACATGTGTTTCTACTCTGTCGCCAAATGAAAGCTCAATACCAACCTCTACGGTGAAGCCTGCGGTTTCAACTGCCTTTATCGCGGTTTCATCAACCTTGAAGTGCGCGCCTATTCCCGATGGGCTACCCGCATGTCTTATTGCGGTGCCGAGTGGGGTAAACGCGTTTGTCGCCTTTGGTGCGGTGCGTGTGCTTTCAATGTTACCGCATACGGAGCAGGTCTTGTAGGAGTATCCGCCGTGAAGGTAGCTTTGCTCCCTTACAGTCGTTGCCTCGCCAAAGGTATGAGTCTGACAGGGGCTACCACTCTTTATGCTTATAATTCCTGCGCTTGACACGCATGGAATTGACTTTGCGCCAACTGCGCCCTCGTTTGATGTTGTAACCGAGAAGGAGCTGAGCTGATTATTTATTGACACGGTATATTCATCTGCGGTTGTTGCACTTGCGGGGATTTCAAATTGAAGCTTGAAAATCACGCTGTCCTTCGCCATTTTCACCGAGGTCTTTTGCGCGGTTACATCAATATCGGCAACATATGTAAATGTTCCGTTTTCCTCGCCTGTTATAGTGCTGTATGTGGTTGTAAATACGCTACCGTTTTCAAATTTTGCAAGGTTCAGACGAGAGTCGTATTTTACAACGAGCTTACAAACGCTGACATCAAGCTCCGCATCAGCCTTAATGCTGACTGTTACGAGCTGTGAGGCTACGCCCTGAACATTTTCAACCTTTACATTAGTTTGCGACTCCGCTTGCACCGGCACGAGCATTGTGACGCTCAAAATAAGTGCAAGGAAAAGGGACAATATTCTCTTTTTCATAATATCTCCTTAAGAAAGCCCTAAGGCTTAAAATCGTTTAGTTACTATAATTTTAGCATATATTATATTGGTTTGTCAATACATTAGTTGATTTTTTGGGCATTATGACTATATAAAATACCGCTTAACGAGGTTAAGCGGTATTTTTTGTTATTCGTTTTCCTTTTTTTCGTATTCGGGGAGTGCGTCAATTTTACCGTCGTTAATTTTGTTTATAACGGAGCTGAGCGTTACTGTGTAGAGTGTAGCATCAGCTTTAACTACCTTTGCGTTTGCGCACGCGGTATGCTCGCTTTGAATGAATTGAACATCGTTTACATCGGTATATGCGTAGAGTGAAATTACAAGCTCAAGCTCTTGTGCGTTTCCTGTGAAGCCGTCAAGCATTATCTTAATATTTGTATATTCATCGCTTGTCATATCAACCCTTAAAAATCCGCTTGTTGCATTAACCTCACCGCCCAACATAAAGGTATCGCCGACATATTTCGGGTTTGCCACTAAGATGCCGAAGGTAATATCGTTTTCGTTAAGGTCGTTATACTTCTTAAGCTCGGTTGTATTTACCGCAAAGCCACCGAATGCAATTCCTGTGCCATATGCGTTTACTGAGTAACCATTATTTTCAAGGGCGGTAAATATGGGGTCTGCTTTCTCATTTTTAACCAAGCCGAATATACAGTCAGATGCGTTTGTGCAATGCTTATTGTAAACGCCATCAGCCTTGAAGCCGTTTGGATATACGAGTGTTTCGCTATATACATGGTCAGCAAAGCCTGCAATATTGTCCTTGCACTGTGTGCAGGTTAGACCGTGTGTGCAGTCACCGTCGCCTTTATAGTTATGACCGTCATAGAATACATCACATGCCTCATATCCGTAAACGATGTAGTTTTTATTCGGGTCAAGGGCGGTTGTAGCAAGCTCATCTTTGGAAAGAATGGTCGCATACGAAATTTTTCCGTTATTGCTTGTGCCAAGAGCTAAGTTCTGCAAGGATTGCGCCTGCGCCTGTGTTCCTGCATAATGGAAAACTATTTTAGCACTCTCATCCTTTGTCGCAGTGGAGTTCCAAGTGAACATATTGTTGTTTAGTCCGTTGGAGCCAAAGGCTGTGGATATATAGATGTTAATCACTTGCGGTGTATCACCACCAGTAGTGTATTGGAAGTTTGACCCTCCGGTGGGCAATGTTTCAAAGCTTGCACCGAGAACTACCGTTTCAAGGCTTGTGCATTTGTAAAACAATTTGTCACCGGTACTTATCAAATTGTTTGGCAATCTGAGATATTTTAAGGCTGTGCAGTTAGAAAACACTTCAGTTCCAAATTTAGTGCTATCGATTGGTGTTGTTCCATCCATAAATTCTATCACTTGAAAAGACGAATTCCAAGAGAACGCACCAAAATCGCATTTTTCGACAGTTGACGGCACTTTTATGTATATACAGCTTGTGCAGGACTTGAGTGCCCTATACGACAAGCCCGTTATTCCCTCGGGAAGTTCAACAAGAATGACTGATGTAAATGAATAATTTTTTCCCGTTGCGTCATTAAGCGCCTTGAAGTTAAAAGAATCATTAAAGGTTGTAGCATCTGCCATAATGTAGTATGTTGGATAGGTGATGTAATTTTCTCCGTCAAACAAAACTACTCTTTCATCGGTATTCACAAATTTTTGTGATGGGGGCGTAAAGCCCGAAATTTCTTGCACTGCTCCAAAGTCAACGGCAAGAGTTGGCTTTTCGGGTGCGGCACTAACGCTTAAGGTGAACAAGCAAGCCATAGCCACCAATATGAGCATAAATATTAGTTTTCTCTTCATTTTAAAAACTCCTCACAAGTATTATTTGACTTTTGTCTGATTTTATGATATACTATAATAAAGATGATTTAAAGAGATATTTTAACAAAAATAGAGGTATTATTTGACACGGAGGGAATATGAAAAGCTTTGCACACTATCTAAAGGATTACGGTTTAAGGACTCTTCACGATACAACATTTTATGGCAATGCAAATTCAAACGAGCTACCGCTTTTGGTAAATTGCGCGGGACTTACCGTTGCAGGAATAGCACACATCAACTCAAATGATACGGGCAGGCTTGATTATTATCTTATATATGTGTTGGCAGACAAGGTACAGATATTTTATCAAGACGAATGGCGGGGACTGGAGCCGGGCAGTGTTATTATTATACCGCCCAACACACCGTACAAATGCAAGTGCGCGACCGCAAGCGCCAGCTTTTTGTGGGTGCATTTTACAGGCAGTGATGTTAAAAATATCCTTGAACGGTACAAAATCGGTCTTTTTCCCTGCATTTATAAAACTGCCACTGTCAACAGCATTTCCGCAAGGTTTCAAAAGCTGTTCGAGGGCTTCGCAAGGAACGATTCATTCAGAGCCTATGATTTAGCCTCTCTTTTGGATAGGCTTCTTATAGAAATAGGCAGGGCAATTGAGAAAAGCAAGACAGAGGGAGTAATCCTTTCAAGGTCAATAAGATATGTCAACGAAAATTACACGAGTCAAATCAAAATTCCCGACCTTGCGCAAATGGAAAGCATGTGCATGACCGCATACAATATGGCATTCAAGAAGCAAATGGGAATGTCTCCGACAAGGTACATAATTAAGCTTCGCACAGATAATGCAAAAAATCTTTTGCGCACAACCAACCTGAAAATCAGAGAGGTAGGCGCGATTTGCGGTTATGATGATGTTTGCTTCTTTAGGAAAACCTTCAAAAAAGAGGTGGGCGTATCTCCCTTGGAATACAGAAAACAATCTCATTAGATAAAAAATCCGCACATTTAGTGCGGATTTTTTAGGTGATTTTTAATTAGCGAATGCCGTAGTTTTCAATGATATAGTCCATATCCTTATCGCCTCTGCCTGAGAGGTTGATAAGAACAGAGCCCTTATCCATTGTCTTTGCGAGCTTCATACCGTATGCGACTGCGTGTGAGCTTTCAATAGCGGGGATAATTCCCTCAAGGCGTGAGAGCTTGAAGAAAGCGTCTATTGTTTCGTCATCATTGATTACATCATACTTTACACGACCGATTTCCTGAAGGAAGGCATGCTCGGGTCCTGATGATGGGTAGTCAAGTCCGCTTGCTACTGAATAAACGGGGGCGGGGTCGCCATTTTCATCCTTTAGCATAATGCTATTGAAGCCGTGCATAATGCCCTCGGTTCCATATTTAAGGCTTGCGGCGTGGTCGCCGAGCTTCGGTCCTCTGCCAAGAGGCTCAATTCCGTAAATATCAACAGGGTCATTAAGGAAGCCTGCGAAAAGTCCTGCGGCATTAGAGCCACCGCCTACGCATGCTACGATTGATGAGGGAAGGTGTCCTGTCATTTCAATAAACTGCTCTCTTGCCTCAATTCCTACAACGCTTTGGAAATCTCTTACCATCATTGGGAATGGGTGAGGTCCGAGAACGCTACCGATGCAATAAATTGCGTCGTTATACTCCTTGCTATATGCCTCAAATGCGGCATCAACTGCTTCCTTAAGTGTTTGGAGTCCGTGGGTAACCTCAATTACATTTGCGCCGAGGATTTTCATTCTTGCAACATTGGGGGCTTGCTTCTTAATATCAACCGAGCCCATATAGATATCGCACTTCAATCCGAAATATGCAGCGGCGGTTGCAAGTGCAACTCCGTGCTGACCTGCGCCTGTTTCGGCGATTACCTTCCTCTTGCCCATATACTTTGCAAGAAGCGCCTCGCCCATGCAGTGGTTAAGCTTATGAGCGCCCGAGTGGTTCAGGTCCTCGCGCTTTGCATAAAGCTGTACCTTTCCGCCAAGGGAGTCGGAGAGCCTTTCAAGGTGGGTAATCGGTGTTGGTCTGCCTTGAAATTCCTTTCTTATTCTTCTAAGCTCGGCAATAAACTTTCTTGATTGGCAGATTGAGTAGTATGCCTCGGTGATTTCTGCCATTGCGGTTTTGAGCTTTTCATCAATATAAACTCCGCCATATTTGCCGAAGTATCCGTTTTTGTCGGGATAGTTGTTAAAATAGGTTTCAAAATTAACTCCGTTAAGTATCATTGTTTTTCTCCTTTTGATCGTTTTCGTTTTAATTAGATTTGATTAGCAGTAATTTTTAGTTATTAGCTACGCCATCGTCTATACAACATAACTTTCTCCTTTTTAGAGCTGATAGGTACAAAAAATCCCAAGCGTCGCCTGACGCTTGGGACGAAATTATCGCGGTGCCACCCAAATTAAGGATTACTCCTTCAGCTCTACACATACATTTAATATGCTACGCCTTTAACGGTGCGTTTCCGTCAAGACCTACTAAGGTTCAGCCCTGCCCTCGAAAGTCCATTCACAAAAAGGCTCGGTAATGCGCTCCCACCAACGGCATCTCTCTTTGACCTCGTCCCTTAGGCTACTACTCTTTCTCATCGGTTTTCTAATATGGTAACATTTTACCACTGTTTTACACTGTTGTCAATAGTTTTTTGAAATTTTTATTTTGGCGAATTTTGTTATTTCTTCTCGCCCTCGAGGTAATATGTAGCCTCCATATCCGCAGTGGAGAGTGCAAAGGCGAGGGGGAACATCTCAAACGCCCTTCCTACATTATTTATTTCAATGGGGGAGCTTGCACCCGAAAAGCCCATATGATAGCGGATTGCAAAGGCTTCCTCTCTTGTAAGGCGCATAAACGGGGTAATCATATACACGCTCTTTTCGCCGTGTCCGTAGGGGAGCTTATCATCGTGCTCGTAATAATCAACCTCTTCCCACTTGCCTGTTTCCTTATTCTTAACATTACGCTTGCTGACCTTATAGACATTTACCTTACAAAGGTCGTGAAGAAGTGACACGATTGCAATGCTCTCCTCGCTATAATTCAGCTTATATTTATTTCTTGCGACATCTCTGTTCAGATAATCGCAAAGGCAATCGTAGACATTAAGGGAGTGGTCAAGGAGTCCACCCTCATACGCGCTATGATATTTCGCGCTTGCGGGGGCGGTGAAAAAATCAGATGAAATAAGGTATTCAAGAAGCTTTTCAGCGCCGTCTCTTTTGATTTTGGTTTTATAAATTTCTATAAAACGATCTCTTGCGTTCATTTATTCTTCCTCCATTATATATTCTATCATATCGCAAATTCTGTTGCATTGATGCGTTGCAATCGCCTTGACCTCATCGTGGGCATTTGACACTGCAAATGAGCAAAATTCCTTTAGCATTGGAATATCGTTCAGATTATCGCCGACGGTATATATTTTTTCTACATTATCGAACATTTTTGCGTATTCATGCAGTCCCGTTGGCTTTGAGGAGCCGAGGGGCGGAATGTCGATTGCACCGCCGTTTCTGAAGCCCTTTATAAAGTCAGAATGATTTTCATCCAAATATTTTATAAAATCTATTGCGCCCTGCTCTTCCATAAACCAAAGATTGGTTTGCGTGAACTCATCAATTGCGTCAAGCTGAGGGGGGATTTTGCCGTTTCTATCGCAATATATTCTCACAAGCTTGTTGCTGAGGGAAAAGTTTCCAAATCCAAAATTGCGCGCCTCGTCTATTATCGACTTCAGGCGTGGCTTGTCTATTTTTTGCGTTCTTTCATAGATGATGTTGCCATCACCGTCAAGAATCATTGCACCTGTGCAACAAATGAGAAAATCAAGCTCTCCCTTCATATCGTAGAGGATCCACAGCGCCATTTCAAGGTCACGGCCGGTATTAACTCCAAATTTATTTCCCGCTGCGCGGAATTTTGCAATCGCCGCCCTGTCCTGCTCGCTGATTCCGCCGAAGTTTATAGTTCCATCATAATCGCTTGCTATAATTTTCATAATTTATCTATTTCCTTTTCGTTTAAAATCTTTATTCCGTTTTTTATAAGTAGCCCCGCGCAAATGCCGTGCCCCTCTCTCAATGTACCTGTAAATGTGCCGTCATAGACTGCTTTATTGCCACAGGACGGACTGTTTGCCTTTAAAATTGCAATTTCACAACCGTTTTCAAGTGCGATTTCAAGCACACGCTTAGCACCGCTTTGATAATTTGCGGTGACATCCTCGCCATTTATATTTATTACTCTGTTTCCCACGATTTCGCTCGGCGCTCGGGGAGTGGAAAGACCTCCAAGGACCTCGGCGCAGGCGGGGATAAGCTCATATTTTTCGGCAAGGGCGATTATTTGCCCGTTCTTATTGCTTTTTCCGTTATATTTACAATTTTCGCCCAAAAGGCAGGCGCTGACAAGTATTTTTTGCTTTTGCATTTTATACTCCTTTATGCCTTTATGCCCATCAGGCATGCTTACTATTACATTTTAGCACACATTCAGGCACTTTTCAATATTTTTAAGCCGTAATTTCCTCACATATAACAAAAAAATGACCGAAATCGGTCATTTTTCGTTTTTTATTGGTTAAGGGGCTGTCTTTGTCCGTTCAAATAATACTCCGTAAGGGTATTTCCCTCATAGACAAGCTTCATTGAGAAGAAGTCACTGCCTTCATCAAGCATTTTAAGAAAAAGAATGTCGCCCGACCACATAGGGATTTTATCAAGGCTTGACTTATCAATCCATCTAAGCTCGCCCTCGTTGCACTCGCCAAGCTCACCGAAAAAGTCGGGGGCGGTGAAAAGGTGCATTTGCTCGCTCTCGGCGCTATCTGACACGAAGGTGACAATTCCGCGGTATACGGGATTTTCA
>JAFTUD010000047.1 GCA_017466455.1 Clostridia bacterium | reverse complement strand
GAAGATGCGTTTTTCGAGTGAATACGACGAAAAACCTTTTAGCCGTCAATAAAATCATCGCAATAATGCCTGCTTTATTGGAATACGATGATTTTATTATACCACACGCCTGCCTTTTTTTCAATCATTTCAAGGCAATATTATACTGTGTAATTGACTTTGCTTATGTTTCGCGGTATAATTAAGAAAAACGCTTTTGAGGTGGATTATGTTTTATGCCTATTTAACGAGGGGCGAGGGGGGATACGGCTTTGGCGTATGCTCGGAGCTTCTTTGCAGAAAATTGCCGACGGGGCTTTGCTATTTTGAGATATTTACTGACAAAAAAGAGGCAAAAAAGCGCGAGGCGTGTCTGAAAAAGCTATCGCACAAGAAGCTTTCCTCGCTAATCAAGAGCAAGGGCTCTTGTGGCTTTATTTGTCATAATGACGGTGAAAAGGCTATCATTTCCTTAAAAAACGGAATTTACAATTTAACAGAGCCGATTTTGGTTAAGGGTGAAAATATCGTAATTCAAGGAGATAAAAACACCGTTATACAGGGCTGTGCAAAAATTGACGGCTGGGTTGATGAGGGCAATGGTGTATTTTCCGCCACGACAGAGTATGATGCTGATGCGCTTTATATAAACGGTGAGAAATATCAAATGGCGCGCTTCCCTAAATACAATCCCGATGTGAAAATTTTCGGCGGATTTTCAAGAGAGGTTTTGTCAAGGGCTAAGGCTGATGAGTGGAAGGATCCAAGCGGTGCTTACATTCACGCGATGCACCTGCACAACTGGGGCGGATTTTCCTACGAGGTGACGGGCAAGGACGAAAATGGCATGCTTACCTACATTGGCGGATGGCAAAACAACAGGCAAATGGGCATGCACTCCGACTTTAAGTACATTGAAAATGTGCGTGAGGAAATGACCGAGCAGGGAGAATGGTATTTTGACAAGAAAAGCAAGCGTGTTTATGTGATTTTGAAGGACGGGCACGACCTAAACAGTGCGGAAATTTGCGTAAATTCAAGCTTTTTCGTATTCAAGCAATGCAAGAATGTGAGTGTTGAAAATATCAAGCTCAGGCGCGCAAAAAGAACCTTTATGCTCACAAGCGAGCCACTTTTGCGAAGCGACTGGACAATTTACAGGGGCGGTGCGATTTATTTTACTAATTCACGCGACTGCTCTATTTCAAAATGCTCGCTTTTTGACATTGGCACAAACGGAGTTTTCGTTGACGGCAAAAACAGGGGCATCACGATTTCAAAATGTCATTTTAAGGACCTTGGGGCAAGCGGTGCTTGCTTTGTCGGTAAGGCAAGCTCGGTCCGCAGTCCGCTATTTGAGGCTACGAAAAGTCAGAGCTTTCTTGACATTGACAAGAAAAGAGGTCCTAAGAGTAACGAATATCCCAAAAAATGCACTGTTGAGGATTGCTTGATTGAGCGTGTCGGTATTGTTGAAAAGCAGGCGACAGGTGTTGAAATTTCAATGTCCTTCGGCATTAGTGTTATCAACACAAGCATTTACGATGCCTCCCGTGCGGGAATAAACATTTCCGAGGGCACATTCGGCGGTCATTTGATTGACGGCTGTGATGTATTTGACACGGTTAAGGAAACGGGCGACCACGGCAGCTTTAACTCGTGGGGCAGGGACAGATTCTGGCATCTTAGCGACCTTTCGCAGAATGAAATTTACAAGTATTCCCGTCTTGACTGCATTAGCAAGAATATTATCAGGAACAGCCGATTCCGTTGTGACAGGGGCTGGGATATTGACCTTGATGACGGGTCATCAAATTACGAGATTTACAATAATTTATGTCTAAACGGCGGAATAAAGCTACGCGAGGGCTTTTATAGATATGTTCACAACAATATAACGGTGAACAACTCCATTCATTTGCATGTTTGGTACGAAAACAGCAAAGATGTGGTTGAAAATAATATCATTTTCACGGAGTATCAGCCTATTTTGATGGAGCATGGCTTTGGAAAAAGCATTGATTTTAATGTTTTACATTCAAGGAATACAAGGGGTATTAAAAGAGCGACCGAGCTTGAGAAAATCACGGGCATGGACAAGGGCTCTATAAAGACAAAATGCGTCTTTGCTGATGTAAGGCACGGCGATTACAGGCTGATTTCTCCGAAAATTCGCGGATTTGAAAACTTCCCTTGTGAGTTTGGCGTAAGGTATGAGCCACTTAAAAAACTTGCTCGCACTCCCCTTTTGCCAAAAATCAATCAAAGCAAAAAAAGAAGCAAATCGAGCATTATTACGCTGTTTGATATGAAGATTAAAAACATTGAAACAGACGGCGAAATGTCTGCGTTTGCAACTGCGGGGCACAACGGTGTGCTTGTTTGCGATGTTGATCAATTTGCAAGGGCATCGGCGAAGGGAATTTTGCCCTGTGATGTAATTGTCGGTCTTGGCGATAAGGAAATATGCTCTGTTGATGACCTTGATGGAATTACAATAGATGAGTTCCTTTCATCTGAGATTACCGTATGGCGCGCGCCCCTGCGTGTGGCTTTAAAATAAAGCAAAAGGCGGTTGATTTCAATTTCAAATTCAAAAGCACTCCCGTGGAGTGCTTTTTGTGAGGTTTGCGGAGATTGCTTGTGTGATAAAGCCAAGATAGCAGGCAATCAGCGTTCTTTTATAGTTCTTGGGTTTTGTCATAATGCTCCTTTGCGCCTTGTGGCTTTTGATGCTATTTGTCGCTTAATTATAGCCCAGGGGCTACTGTATTTCAAGTATATTGGACAGATTTTCCTTAGCCGTTCGGTTGACTTTTTGAATTTGCGGTGATATAATATTATAATCAAGCGGTGTGGCGCTTGATTGCCTTGAATTTACCTTACAGGAGATATTTATGAAAACCGAAAGAAATATTTTTCTTGCCTTTATACTCAATTTGGCGTTCTCAATTTTTGAGTTTTTTGGCGGGATTTTTACAGGAAGCGTTGCGATAATTTCAGACGCAATTCACGACATTGGCGATGCTATGAGCATTGGCGTATCGTTTTTTCTTGAAAGAAAGAGCAAAAAACAGCCCGATGAAAAATACACATTCGGCTATGCGCGGTATTCGGTTATCGGTAGCGTTATCACGACCTTAATTCTCCTTTTTGGCTCGGTAATGGTAATTTACAATGCCGTAGTGAGAATGATAAGCCCTACCGAGATTAACTATGACGGTATGATTATTTTCGCCGTTATCGGTCTTTTGATAAATTTCGTTGCTGCGCTTCTGACCCGTGAGGGCGGATCGCTCAATCAGCGGGCGGTTAATTTACACATGCTTGAGGATGTGCTGGGCTGGGCGGTCGTGCTTATCGGTGCGATTGTAATGAGGCTTACTGACATTTCTATTATTGACCCTATAATGTCAATAGGTGTTGCGATATTCATTCTCATAAATGCGATAAGAAATTTAAAGGCTGTGCTTGAGCTTTTCCTTGAAAAAGCGCCTCATGATATTGATATTAACGAGATTAAGGAGCATATTTGTGGGCTTGAGGGCGTGCTTGATGTCCATCATATACACCTTTGGAGCTTAGACGGGCACAATAATTACGCGACTATGCATGTTGTAGCAGACGGCGATTTTCACATCATTAAGGAGAGAATCAGAGCGAAATTAAAGGAGCATGGCATTGGACACGCAACGCTTGAGCTTGAGAGCATGGGCGAGGATTGCCACAATGAGCATTGTCATACTGATACTTCTTTTGAGCATCACCACCATCATCACCATCATTAAAAAATGCGACCCTGTGGTCGCATTTTTTGATTTTATCCAAGCAAGATATCGGTAACAAGCATCAAACAAAAGCCGACAAGCAGAGCGTAGGTTGCGCCCCTTTGGTTACCGTGAGCGTGAGTTTCGGGAATCATTTCATCGCTGACAACATAGAGCATTGTTCCTCCTGCGAACGCAAGGGCAAACGGAAGAATTGATGATGCTATGCTTACCGCAAAGTAGCCAATGAGTGTGCCGACAACCTCAATAAGTCCTGTCAGTGACGCTATCAAAAGGGTCTTTTTCGGCTTTACTCCTGCCATTAGCATCGGCGCGATTATAACCATACCCTCGGGGATATTTTGAAGGGCAATTCCAAGTGCGATAACGATTGCCTCGGTGGTATTTCCTGTTCCGAAGCCGACACCTGCCGCTATTCCCTCGGGAAAGTTATGAATTGCGATGGCAAGCACGAAGAGCATCACTCTTGACGCCTTGCTATTTCTATGAGCTTCGTTGTCGGTCTCCGCCATTTTGTGAAGGTGAGGCACGAGCTTGTCTATCAAATTAAGGCATACAGCACCCGTAAAAATGCCAAGCACCGTTGTTATCAAGCCGTATTTTCCGCCATGCTCAACCGATGGCAAAATCAGTCCGAACACTGCGGCAGACAGCATAACTCCTGCAGCAAATGACAGGACTATGTCCGAGAGCTTGTGCGACATATTTTTGAAAATAAATCCGATAAGTGCGCCGATTACGGTCGCTCCGCCAACACCAAGGGCGGTAAGTAATACTATTTCCATCTTCTCTCCTTGCAAAACCATTTCTATATTTATATTTTATCATATCCTTGCGTAATATGTCAAGTTTTTGAATGTTGTTTTTGCTCGGTATATTTTTGTTGTTCTTGAATATAATTTTATTAAAAATGTTCGAGGTGAAATATGAAACGAAATGGGACGATTTGGGGAATTATGGGATTTGCGGTGACTTCGTTCGTTGGGACGATTTTGCATTTCTTATACGAGTGGCTCGGTGGGGCGGTTTTAGTTGCGCCGTTTTCGGGAGTTAATGAGTCGACTTGGGAGCATATGAAATTACTCTTTTGGCCGATGTTTTTATTTGCCATTGTGCAAAGCTTTTTCTTCCGTGACAGGCGTGACTTTTGGTGCGTGAAGCTACGCTCTATTTTGCTTGGTCTTGCGTTAATTCCCGTGATTTTTTACACTTATAATGGCGTAATTGGGCACTCGCCCGATTGGTTTAATATTGCGATTTTCTTTATAAGCGCACTAATGGTGTTCGTTTATGAAGCTCGACAATTTAAAAAGGAAGCGACCATATGCAAGCACCCTCGCCTCGCTCTAATCGCACTTTGCATCATCGGAATAATGTTCGTAACCTTCACCTTTTTCACCCCACAGCTCAATATCTTCAAAGACCCCTTAACCGGCACTTACGGCATCTAATCTTTGGTTTTAGGATTACACCATAACTTTGGAAGTCTATGTGATTTAAAAAGTAAAAAACGAGGCGGATTTTATTCCGACTCGTTTTTATTTTAATATGTTCGTTAATCTACGAATTTGGAGAAGACCATATCGGTGAAGGTGATGTCTTTTTCGGTCATGAGGTGTTTATATTTTTGGTAGTAGTTTTTGAGGGCTTGTTTATTTATGGGTTTAGGGGTTTTGGCGATGCGGTTTTCGAAGTTTTTATAGGTGATATCGTTTAGGGCATCGTCGTTTATGCAGAGGCCTGACTCATAACGGTCGGCTACGGCTTTGACCACATCGGGGCTTGAAAGGAAGCGATAGACTCTATCGACGAGCCACATACTACACTCGCTCGGTCTTGGAAAATATGCGTCTGTGCCGAGCATAATTCTCTTGGAATATTTTTCAAAAAAGTTCTTGAAGTATTCCTTATTTTCGTAAAAAGACAAATACATCTCCCAACCTGGTGTTAAATCTACGCACATATTTGGATACTTTTCAAAGAGCTTAGCCAAGTCTTCGGGGTGTTCGGATTTGAAGAAGAAATGGGCAAAAGTCACCTTCAAATTCGGGTGGTTTTCAAGGATTTTATATGCTTGTCTATAAAGCTCCTCATGGGTGGCAAAGGTATCATCACCGTAATAGTCAAGTCCTTCGGTTGTCCAAAACTCCTTTGGGTCGTTTATATGGAAGGTGATATGTGTGCCACGCTTTTCTGCCTCGGCAAAGAATTTATCGTGGTTAGGATTTAGAAGATTTTTACCGATTGTGCGGTGGACGGTGGGTTTACCCTCTATCATTTTTATACCGTCAAAGCCTATGGCTTCAAGTTCATCAAGTTGGGTGACAAAGTCCATTCCGTCGGGTAATGTATCGCCCATTGGGTATTTATCGTATAGGAGTCCTGCGTGGGCAAAGGTATCCTTATTTATGAGCTTATAGACTGCGCACATTAGGTTGTTTGTAACATCGCTACCATAGCCTGACGGCAATGCACAAAGGTTAAGACCTGCAAGTCCCATTTCCTTTCTATATTCCTCAAAGCAATCGAAAAAATAGTTTCCGTTCTCATCTATGTAGTCGTAGAGGTGTAGGTGTGAGTCAATTACTTTATGTTTAACTTTTGGAAATTCCTTATTCATAAAAGTTCTCCTTGCTTGAACAATTTGATATAGATATTTTATCACACAAGGAGCGATTTGTAAATAAATTTACGAAAATTAAATGCGCAATTAAGTTATTTTTTATTACGGGTTGACTGTTTCCCTTTTTGAGTGTATAATTGAGATAGTTCATTCATTCTTTTGGGGGATATTATATGAAAATTTTTGCAAAAGATATAGAAGTTACGCTTGACGAGGGGCAGGGCTTGCTTTGCTCTGCCATTATTGGCGGAGTGGAGAGGGTGTTTAGCTCTTGTCCGATTTTTATAGCCCGTTTTCGTGATGATGGCGGTGAGTGCGCCGTTATACGCTCGGATATGGCGAGCTTTTCCCGTTCAGAGGGGGAATGTATCGTATTTTCGGGGTTTGGCGGTGAGCTTAATGATGTTACTGTCCGCGTTTTTGCGCGTGGCGGTGATGAGATTGAGTGGCGTGCGTCGGTGTCGTGCATACCTTCAAAATACGCGCTTGAATGGATAGAAGTTGCAAAGATTTGTATGCCCCGTTTGAGCAAAAACGATGCGCAAGGTGGCACACTTTTATTCCCTTACAACGAGGGAATGCTACTTGACGATGAAACACTACTTCCGCGGTATGAAATGGAGTTTCCGTCCTCGGGGGCTTACTTTATGTTTCCCAACATGGTATGCTCTCAATTTATGGCTTACCTATTTGGTAATATTGGCTTTTATCTCGGGGCGCACGACCCGAAAAGATCGTTGAAGGGTGTTGACTTTTATCCATATGAGGGTGGGCTATGCCTTCAGATGCGACTTTACTCGGGGGCGGATTTTGGCGCGGATTTTTGCATGGATTACCCTATTATTTGGAAAGCATTTTCGGGCGATTGGCAGGGGGCGTGTGAGATTTACCGCTGTTGGTTTGAGCGAAATTTACCGTATGCGGTTGTGCGTACGCAGGAAAATGCGACCTTGCCGAAATGGTATGAGCAGATGCCCCTTATTGTAACATATCCTGTGCGCGGAATACACGACATGGACAAGATGGAGCCGAATGCCCTATTCCCTTACACAAACGCGCTACCTATACTTAACAAAATAAAAAACGACACAGGGTGCAAGATAATGTCGCTCCTTATGCATTGGGAGGGCACAGCGCCTTGGGCCCCACCTTATATTTGGCCACCGTTTGGCGGAGCTACGGAGTTTAACAAATTCAGAGATGCGTTGCACGCGCAGGGCGATTTGCTCGGCGTTTACTGCTCGGGCTTTGGCTACACGCTAAGAAGCACGCTCATTAGCGAATATGACTGTGAGGAGCAAATCAAGCGCGACGGGGTGCTTGAGGGGGTATGCCACTCACCTGAAAACAAGCCCGAGCTTGGAAAGACCTGTTGCCCTTACCAGCGCTACGGATACGATATTTGCCCTGCATCAAAAAAAGGGCGTGCTATTCTTGATGAGGCATATTCTCCGCTATTTTCAAGTGGGGTTGACTATGCGCAAATTCTTGACCAAAATCACGGCGGTGGGCAATATTTATGCTACGCCAAGGGTCACAACCACCCGCCGATGCCCGGGGAATGGATGACCTCAAGCATGCAGGCTCTGCTTTATAATTGGCGCAAGATGGCGGACAATATGATTTTTGGATGTGAGAGCGCGTCAGCCGAGCCGTTTATTTCTCAGCTTTTGATGAGCGACTGCCGATATGAGCTAAACTATCCTTTTGGCACACCTGTGCCTGTATTTGCGTATATTTATCACGAATATTTAAGGAATTTTATGGGCAATCAATGCGGTTGTCCGTTTGAGCCGAGCGTTGACACGCTACGCTACCGTCTTGCCTATTCCTTCTCTATCGGTGATTTTATGACTCTTGTGCTTCAGCCAAACGGCAAGCTTATGAGTCATTGGGGAACTCGTGATTTCGATAACTGTCCCGACATGGACAAGACGCTTACCTTTATTAGAAATATGATGAAATTCTATAATGAGGGCGGTAAAAAATACCTATACTCGGGCAAGATGAAAAATGCACCCGAAATTGAGTGCGAAAAAATTGATATTCCTATGTTTAGGGGTAGGAAGAGTGTGCGTCTTCCACGGCTACTTTCTTCCGCTTGGCATGACGGTGACAAAACCGCATACATTGTCGTTAACCCCGAAGATGTGTCTGTTAAGTTCACTATTGAGGGGCAGGAGTACGAAATTGAGGCGCTTAGCGCGATGACAGTTCTTAAATAACTTTAAAAGCACTGCTAAAAAGGGTGATGCTCTTGGCGGAGAATTTATACTTTTAGCAAAGTGCAAGCATCGCATTTGACTAGTCAAACGCAAATATGGGCTAAGCCCAAACCCTTATAAAGCAGAAAAGAGCAAGAATAAGAGGAGAAAATCCTTCTGTTCTTGCTCTTGTTTTTTATTCTGTCGATATATTCACTTTCGTGAAATATGTTCACGAAAGATGAATTCGATATGTTCTCGCTTTGCTCGAACTCGATATATTGTCGCTTCGCGCCAATTCGATATGAGATAAATCCCTTGTTTGCATAGCAAACATATCGAGCCGTAGGTATATCGAGTTGCGTTAGCAACATATCGAAAATCCCGTGAGGGATTTATCTCGATGCGTGTTCTCCGTTAAGGATAACACGCTAACGAGCAGTGCTTTTTGATTTTGCTTTATGGGCTTATGCTACTTGTTCTTTTCCGTATACTGGGAGCGCCTCAAGGTTATCCTTATATGGCTTATTCTCTACTGAGCTTAGTGTTACTGTATAGAGTGTTGCGTCGGATTTTACTACATTTGAGTTTGCGCATGCGGTATGCTCGCT
>JAFTUD010000046.1 GCA_017466455.1 Clostridia bacterium | reverse complement strand
AATAGAGAAATAGGAAATAGAAATGTCAATAGTTGAACTAAGGAATGTAAGCTTCGTGTACGGCAAGAAAACACCGTACGAAATAAATGCTCTTGATAATGTTTCTCTCTCAATAGAGGAGAATATAATAACGGGCATAATAGGACACACAGGGTCGGGTAAATCGACTCTTGTTCAGATGTTCAACGGACTTTTAAAGCCTGATAACGGACAGGTAATAGTTGATGGCGAGGATATATGGGAAAAGCCCAAGCAAATCGCGCGTATTCGCTTTAAGGTAGGAATGGTAATGCAATATCCCGAATATCAGCTTTTTGCCGAAACGGTTAAGGACGATATTGCTTACGGTCCGAAAAATATGGGACTAAACGATGAGGAAATCGCACACAGGGTCGCCAAAAGTGCAGGATTTTGCGGAATTGAGGCGTCAATGCTTGAAAAATCCCCCTTTGACTTATCGGGAGGACAGAAAAGGCGAGTTGCCCTTGCGGGAGTTATGGCTATGGAGCCGTCGCTTCTCGTGCTTGATGAGCCTGCTGCAGGTCTTGACCCAAGAGGCAGGCGCGAAATTCTCGGCGGAATAAGAGAATACCAGCGCCAAAGCGGAAAGAGCGTTGTTATTGTCAGCCACAGCATGGAGGATATGGCGATGTACTGCGATAAAATCGTAGCCATGTCCCACGGCAAGCTTATCCTTGAGGGCACAGCGGGCGAGGTCTTTTCGCAAAGCGAGGCATTGCAGTCCGCAGGGCTTGATGTTCCCGATGTCACCAAAATTGTGACACGCCTGCGCCTGAACGGTGTTAAAATAAGTTCAGATATCTACACCGTAGATGGTGCTGTTGAGGCTTTGGCTAAATACGCATCGGGAGGTGATAAGGATGTCATTTGATGTAACGATAGGACAGTATTACGAAACAAATTCCGTAATTCACCGTCTTGACCCGAGGACGAAGCTCTTTTTCGTCGTGATGTATATCGTGTCAATTTTCGTAGCCAAGGAGGTTTACGCTTTCGCGTTCCTTACCGCTATCCTGATTTTGACCGTAATCATCAGTAGAGTGCCGCTTAGAATTATTTTCAGCGGATTAAAGCCGATTACCGTAATAATCCTTTTTACCGCGGTTTTGAATATGTTTCTTACCGTAGCGCAGAGTGAGCCGATTTTCTCGGTGACGGTAATTCCGAATTTTTGGACGCTTACACTCTATAAGGAGGGACTCTATAACGCGGGACTCTTAGCGCTTAGAATTATCCTTCTTCTTCTGGAAACGAGTATTTTCTTCTCCTATGCCACAACACCGATTGAGCTTACCGACGGACTTGAGCTTTCCCTTGCCCCGCTAAAGGCAATAAAGGTTCCCGTTCACGAGTTTGCTATGATGATGACAATTGCACTGCGATTTATCCCAACGCTTGTTGATGAAACCTCTAAAATTATGAACGCTCAAAAGGCAAGAGGCGCAGACTTCTCAAGCGGAGGTCTTATAAAGCGTGCAAAGGCTCTGATTCCAATCATAATTCCTTTGTTCATTTCTTCGTTCAGAAGGGCAGAGGAGCTTGCAACCGCAATGGAGTGCAGATGCTACCACGGCGGAAACGGCAGAACGAGAATGAAACAGCTGAAAATGAAGGCAAGAGATTATGTTGGACTTTTCCTCGCTTGCGCATTTTTGGCAGGAGTCATACTTTTGAATATTTACACAAATGTTTATTCAATTTGATTTCGGGGGCAAAAAATGAAAATTCTTACAACCCTTTCGTATGTTGGCTCAGCCTATCATGGATATCAGCTACAGGGCGATAAGCCAACCGTTGCGCTCATGCTCAACAGAGCGTGCAAAAGAGCATTCGGCTTTGAATGTAATGTAACGGGCTGTAGCCGTACAGACAGTGGCGTTCACGCACTCGGCTTTTGTGCGACGGTTGAGCCAAAAAGCAAGGAAAATCAAATCACCGTGCCGATTGATAAAATTTCAGTAGCGCTGAATAGCGCACTGCCAAGCGATATATGCGTTATCTCGGCAAAAATCGTTGATGATGAATTTCATGCGCGCTATAATGTGCTTAAAAAGGAATATGTCTACAAAATCCGTACAGCCACCACTCGTGACCCGTTTTTGGCGGGCAGAGTCTTGGAATACGGCAGAGAAATCACTCCCGAGGCTTTTGAAAAAATGCAAAAGGGAGCAGCTCATTTTGTAGGCACGCATAAATTTGATGCCTTTATGTCGACAGGCTCTAAAATTGAGGACACCACCCGTACTGTATATAAAAGCTACCTGACACGCAAGGGTAATATAGTTGAATTTCATGTAGTGGCAGACGGCTTTCTCTATAATATGGTAAGAATTATGGTGGGAACGCTTTTGGACATCGAAAAGGGCAAGATTAACGAAAGCACCGTGCCGTGGATCATAAATTTGAGGGAGCGCAAAAACGCGGGTGCTACCGCAAGACCCGACGGTCTGTACTTGAAAAAAATATATTATAAATAAAATCAATGGTAATTTTTGAACTCACTATTGACAAATGCCGAAAAAGGTAGTATAATATATGCACAAGGAAACTTGTCTTATAGAAAACGCATATGGCTCTATGAGCCGAAAGGTTAAACAAACAGGTAAAAATGGTCAGCTTAATAATTGATATAGTCATCGCACTTATTTGTTTGGTTATCATCATAAGAAACGCAGCAAGGGGATTTATTCGTTCATTCATGGCGTTTGCAAGGACAATTCTTGCAATTCTCTTGGCGTATTTGTTCAATTCGCCTCTTGCAGGCTTGCTTGACAAAAATGTATTTTCAAGCATGTCGCAGGGCTGGATTTATAACGCATTCGTTTCTACGGACAACGGGCAGGGAGGCTATAACCTCTACACCCTGTTTGACGGAATTCCCGAGTGGTTTACAAATGCACTTATGCGCTCCGGAGTTGATGAGCAAACAATTCAAAAGTATTTTTATAGCGGAGAGAGCGCTCCTATTGAAATAGTAGACGAGCTTTCGGTCAGCCTCGGCGGACTTCTTTCCTCACTCATTTCAACGGTTCTTGCGGTAATTATCATATTTGTAGTCGTTGAAATTGTATTACTTATCCTTGGATTACTCCTTAATAAGGTGGGACAAATTCCGATCTTCAGGTTCCTTAACATCTTGCTTGGCGCAGCCATCGGAGTTGTATTCTCGGCAGTCGTTGTGCTTCTTCTTGCAACCGTTGTAATTTGGGTTATCCAATTCGGTGCAGGCTATAATGCGAATGTGTTTACCGAGTCGCTTATTACGGATTCGATCTTCCTCGATTTCTTCTACCGAAACAACATGTGGCAGATAATCGCGGGATTTGTAATAGGAGAATAATAAAAATCAAAGATTTTCGCCCTTAAAAGCGGAAATCTTTTGTTTTATAATAACTTTATTTTGCACATACTATTGACAATCATTAAAAAGAAATATATAATTATTATGTATGGAATATAATTTTAAAGGAGAAACAAATGGGAATTGTAATTGACATCATCCTACTTATAATGGCAGTAATTTTCGTTATCAGACATGCCCGTCTTGGCTTTGTAAAGTCCGTGCTTAATTCCTTGAAGGCACTTTTTGCAATAGCTATCGCATATCTTCTCAGGGTCCCGCTTGCGAGAATGCTTGATGGCATGTTTATGAATAAATCGATAACTCAATGGGTATATAATTCGCTTGTAAGCTCGGCAAACGGCGGTGATCCAACCTTTGATTTGGCCAGCCTCTATGATACCTGCCCAATGGCGTATAACAGCCTTCTCGCGAAGTTCGGCTTGAATACCGAGGGGCTTGACTCTCAGTTTTCGGGTATTGAGGAGCTTAGTGACGAGGCGATTGTCGCAATGTCAGAGAATATCGGCTCATCTCTTTCGTATCTTTGCTCGCTTGCGCTTGCGTTACTCATCGTGTTCGTAATAGCGATAATAGCATTAACTATTGTAATCCACATTCTTGATCTTATAACACATCTGCCCGTGCTGAACTTCCTTAACAGAGTGCTTGGCGCAGTTATCGGACTCGTATGGGCATCGCTTTTGGCGTGGGTGGTCGGCACAGTTTTGACAGTTGTATCAACCTTCCTGCCCGATGTTGTAGGACAAAATGTGATAACAGACTCTGTCATTCTCGGACTTCTTGCAAAGATCGAGGCGCTTGAGATAATTCCGGGTCTGTTCTCAAAATAATCAAAAAGTAAAGGTGTTTTCATATGGCAAAAATAACAATGTGCTCAAGATGTAAAAAAAGACCTGCAACGGTCTTTATCTCGCGCACGGAAAATAATGAAACAAAGCAAGAGGGCTTTTGCCTTGTGTGCGCACGGGAGCTGAAAATAGGTCAGATTGACGAAATCCTTCGCCAAACAGGACTTAGCGATAGCGACCTTGCGGATATGGAAAGCTTTCTTGAGCAAAGCGGGCTTCCGCAAATGCTCGGCGTTGATGACGATGACGATGATAATAACGATTTTCCAACAATTGACTTCAATAAAATGATGCGCGCAGTCGGCTCGTTTATGAATAACCCGCAAGGCGACAATTCTAAAAACGAGGCAGGCGATGCTCAGGGCAAGGATAAAAAGAAAAGCCAGAAGCAAAAGGCTGACGACAGAAAGCATCTGAATACCTTCTGCCAAAATCTTACTGCATCGGCAAAAAACGGAAAAATTGACAGAATTATCGGCAGAGAGCGTGAACTTGAAAGAGTAATCCAAATCCTCTCACGCAGGCAAAAGAACAACCCCTGCCTTATCGGTGAGCCGGGAGTTGGTAAAACCGCTATTGCCGAGGCACTCGCGCAAAGAATTGCCGATGGAAATGTTCCGTATAAGCTCAAAAACTGCGAGGTATTTCTCGTTGACCTTACCGCCCTTGTTGCAGGCACTCAGTTCAGAGGACAGTTTGAGGGCAGAATGCAGGGACTTATCAACGAGGTTAAAAAGGCAGGAAACATAATCCTCGTTATTGACGAGGTTCATAAAATCGTCGGCGCAGGCGATTCAGAGGGAAGCATGAATGCCGCTAATATTCTGAAGCCCGCCCTTTCAAGAGGCGAAATTCAGGTAATCGGCGCAACAACCCTTAAGGAATACCGTAAGTTCATTGAAAAGGACGCTGCGCTTGAAAGGCGCTTCCAGCCCGTAAAGGTTGAGGAGCCGTCTATTGATGACTGCGTTGAAATGCTAAAGGGAATAAAGGGATACTACGAAGCCTATCACGGCGTAAAAATCCCCGATGATATAGTCAGAACCGTAGTCGTTATGAGTGAGCGTTATATTAACGATAGATTTTTGCCCGATAAGGCAATTGACATTATTGATGAGGCTTGCTCTCGCATAGCCTTGAACTCTCCGCACATCAACGAAAGATACGCTCTTATGGAGAAGCTTGCCGATGTTGACAGAAGGACTGATGAGCTAAATACATCAATGTCCGAGGAGGGCAAGGTCCCGACGGAGTCGCAATATAAGGCTCTTGCCGAGCTGAAGAGCGAAAGGTCACAGCTCATTCTGAAAAAAGAGGAGCTTGATAAGCTCTGTAACGATACGCAAATGACCGCACACGATATTGCTGATGTAATTGAAATTTGGACAGGAATTCCCGCAACCAATATTTCAGTTGATGAGTTTTCAACCCTTGCATCGCTTGAGGAGAATATCAAAAAGCGTCTTGTGGGTCAGGATGAGGCTGTTTCCGCAGTTGCCCGTGCAATCAGGCGAGGCAGAGCAGGCGTGTCAACTAAGCGTAGACCCGTGTCCTTCATTTTCGCAGGACCGACAGGCGTTGGTAAGACCGAGCTTGTAAAGACCCTTGCAAGCCAGCTCTTTAATACCCCCGATGCTCTTGTAAGGCTTGATATGTCTGAGTTTATGGAAAAGCACTCCGTGTCCAAAATCATAGGAGCGCCCCCAGGCTATATCGGATACGATGAGGCAGGACAGCTCACCGAAAAGATAAGGCGCAAGCCGTACTCTGTAATCCTCTTTGACGAGATTGAGAAGGCGCACCCCGATGTGTTGAACGCCCTTCTTCAAATTCTTGATGAGGGAAGGATTTCCGACTCTCAGGGCAGAGTTGTAAACTTTGAGAATACAGTAATAATTATGACAACCAACGCGGGCGCAACCCTTACATCGTCAACCGTAGGCTTCGGCGGAAAACAGCTTAACCAAAGCTCCGATAGGACTGAAAAGGCGCTTTCCGATATAATGCGTCCCGAATTTATCAACAGAATAGACGAAATAATAACATTCCGTTCACTTGAAATGGAGGACTTTAAGGAAATTGCAAAAATTATGCTCAATGACCTTAAGGTGGCTCTTGCCGAGAGGGAAATCTCATTCTCATACACTGATGAGGTTTGCGATTTCGTAGCGGAAAAATCATATAGCCGTAAATTCGGCGCAAGAAATATGCGCAGATTTATCCAAACTGAGATTGAGGATAGACTTGCAAGCGCAATAATTCTTGAAAATAAGGCTCAAATCGAGGCATGCGCGTTCACCGTTGAAAATGGTGAGCTGAAGCTCTCATACCTTTGATAGCCGTCGTAAATTACCGCGACCGTACCCCGAAAAAAGGAAAAAAGGAAATAAAGGAGTAACTATGAAAAAGGTAATATCATTTGTCCTCTGCGTTCTTATGCTCATATCCTGTATGTCAATCCTTTGCGTAGCCGAGGAGTCATCGAATGAGCTTACGAATATCGCAACAAACGGACTTGCGTATTGCTCAAGCATGAAGCATAGCGGATGGACACCGCCAAATACAATCAACGATGGTAAAGCCAACGACTGGCCGGGCTGGGAGCCGAAATATCCAACCATTGAGCCGGGAGAGAACACCTCTCTTGGCTTTAGCGGTGAATATTGCGGAATTAAGTTCCTGAATAAGGAATACTACGAAATTCACTCCATCAATATAACAGCGGGAATGCACGCTCTTTATAGGCAAAATACCGTCTATGAGATCAAGGCTCTTATTGAGGGTGAGTGGATTACAATAAAAACCTTCAAGGACGACCAAATGAAGCCCGACTCATACGAGAATTATGAGGATGCAATGGCAAACGATAAATCAAATTATCATATCCGTTCATCAATCACGCTTACGCTTGACGCGCCCGTAACTACAAACAATATAAGAATTTATGTCAGCGAGTTTGGAAAAAACTATCCGGGCGGAGATGTTCTCATATTCCCGTACATATATGAGGTTGAGCTTATCGGTAAGCTCGGTCAAACCCCCGATATAATTCTTCCCGAGGGTGCTGAATTTACCCAAAACGCAGCTCTTAACGCTCTGCCGAGCGCAAGTAGCTCAGCAAGGCTTTTTTACCCCCTTCGTGCAATAGATAAGGATGAAAAGACAGGCTGGCGACCGGGCGAAACCACCGCAGGTCAAACCCTGACCCTTGAATTTGACAAGGAATATTCAATAGATAAGCTGACTGCCGATTTCGGCGGAGCAAGCGCTGTTAAGACAATGGATTATAAATTCAAAATTGAGGCGCTCGTTGGCGGTGTATGGCAAAAGGTTGCCGAGGGCACTATGTACGACGATGAAAATAAAACCTTCCTTAATGAATTTACCCTTGCCGAGGCAGTAAAGACAAAATCTATCCGCTTCGTTTACGAGGACGCAATTACCCGTCCCCCAACGCTTTATGAGCTTGGCGCAAATATCGTAGCGGGAGACAGGTCACTTTTTAACCCGACAAGATTTACCGACCATCAGAGAAGCTCAAGCGCGAAGGGTAACCTTGCAATCCTTGGCACAGCCTATGCAAACGCAAATCTTGCGCCGTACTCCGACCCGTCATTCATAAACGACGGAAAGGCATTCGCCACAAGCGATGTTTGGTATGGCGGTACGCTTCAGATCCCCGTTCACTGCGGAATCAAGCTTGATAGAGCATATACGGTAAATAAAATAGCCGTTTATATTGCCGAGCCAAAGGTAATCGGCGACGATGTTACAAGATTTAACATTATTGCCAAGGTTGACGGTCAGGATAAGATTATCGCAAGTGGCAGAGCCTATGACCCAACTAAAATGGTTGAGTCAAGCCATACAAGGTATACCACCGTGTACGACTTCCCCGAGGGAGTTGTAACCGATGATATAAGAATTGAATTTACAAGAGGCGATATGACTATCCCTAATGTAATGGAGCTTGAAATTTACTCAAATACCGAAAAAACATCAATGTTTGACGGATATCCGATAGCTGAGGGCGATGCACCGCCTGTTTATACAGATGTTGTACCAACTCCGCCAAGCACCGAGCCGCAGGGCCCGCAAGACCCGACAGGCGGTGATGAGGATGATTTCAACTGGGCAGGACTTATTGTCGGAATTGCACTTTGCTTCGTAGTAGCAGTGGCAACACCCGTTACGGTAATCCTTATGAAAAAATCAAAAAGCACCGTCGGTGGCGAGGGCACAGACACTGATGCCGATGGCAAAAATAACGAAACTGAAAATAATTAAGCAAAAGGAAAATAAAAATGGCAAACGATAAAAAAATGGTAGAGCAAATCACCTCAATGGAGGTTGACTTTGCTCAATGGTATACCGATATAGTAAAGAAAGCGGATCTTATAGACTATTCAAGCGTAAAGGGCTGTATGATTATCCGCCCCTATGGCTACGCAATCTGGGAAAATATTCAAAAGCTCATGGATGCCCGCTTCAAGGAAACAGGCGTTGAAAATATCTATATGCCTATGTTCATTCCCGAAAGCCTTCTTAATAAGGAAAAGGACCATGTAGAGGGCTTCGCTCCCGAGGTTGCATGGGTAACACACGGCGGTAGCGAAAAGCTTACCGAGCGTCTTTGCGTGCGCCCAACCTCTGAAACACTCTTTTGCGAGCATTACGCAAATATAATCAGCTCATACCGTGACCTTCCAAAGCTCTATAACCAATGGTGTAGCGTTGTAAGATGGGAAAAGACAACTCGCCCATTCCTTCGTAGCCGTGAGTTCTTGTGGCAGGAGGGACATACAATGCACGCAACCGCTGAGGAGGCAGAGCAGGAAACGCTTCAAATGCTCGGCGTATATGCGGACTTCTTTGAAAAGGACCTCGGTATTCCTGTTTTGAAGGGTAAAAAGACCGATAAGGAGAAATTCGCAGGCGCGCTTGCAACCTATACCGTTGAGGCTCTTATGCACGACGGAAAGGCGCTTCAGGGCGGTACATCTCATAACTTCGGCGATGGCTTCGCAAGGGCATTCGGTATCCAATATCAGGATAAGGATAATACCCTT
>JAFTUD010000045.1 GCA_017466455.1 Clostridia bacterium | reverse complement strand
GAAATTGCTTGTGTGCTGACACCTATCATTTCAGCTAAATCCTGTTGAGTCCAATTTTCATTTTTACGAAAAGCCTTAAGCCTTTGTCCAAAAGTCATAGCCATAATTATATCTCCTTTGTGCTTTGTACCTTAAGTATAGCATACAAAAAACACAAAATCTACAAAACAAACGAAGAATACAAATCCACGCTCCGTTGATTTCGATAATTCTATTGAATTGCTTCTTGATAAATGTTATTGTTCTTTAACTTTTGGTATGGTTTAAATTATCTAAAGATTAGTTTAACTTTTTATATGAGAGTTTGTCTGTTTCGCTCCTAGTCAACTATGAGTCAAGTAAAAAGGATCAATAGAATATAGGAAATAAAGGCTTTTTTGAAAAATTAACTGCGGTTAATCAACTATGAGTCAAGTAAAGTTTATGCCCAAAATGGAAGATATCGTCTGTTTTTATCAGATGTTGATTCGTCCGATATTTTTATTAGTCCTTTTTCACAAGCATCATTTAAAAGTCTTGATATCATAGAACTATTTTTTGCATCAACTTTAAATCTTTCTCGTAAAGAAGAGTTTGTCATATAATCTCTATTTACTCGCTTCAAACATGCATGCCAATAGCAAGCTCTGAATCTGTCATTTTTACTCATCTTTGCGTATTCTTTGTGAGAAAACAACGTTACACGTGTGTGGTTTTCATATAATTCTATATCGGGAGCGGGTAATTGGTACAGTTCTATTTGTGAAACAACCTTATCATAGCCACTTCCTCGTTCCTCACATACACCTATTCTTCTCATAAAAGAAGCAAGCTTTTCGTTTCTCGAGATCGGAGGATGGTCAACGAAACGAGACTTGTCTATTAGAGGCACACCGGGATTTGTTATTTCGAGCCTGTCAGTAAAGATTTCAATCATCGGGCTCGTTCCCACCGTGAAAAAGTTTTGATGTATAAGAGCATTTGCGACAAGTTCACGAATAGCAAGCTCGGGGTACATCGGAACGACTTTTCTCAAAGCCTTTCCTAAAACTTCATTTGTTGGCAAAAGATTGTTAATGTAATCTATTAGCCCCTCGAAACCATTGGCGTATCCTTTTGCTCCTACCTGTTCTTTACTAGCAGAACTTATTCTGTCAACTCCTTCGTATTTTATAACTCTTATAGCTTTTCTTTCTAATGAAGGAAACTCAGCTAGTTTCTTAGCGAACAAAATAGCACCCAAGTTGGTAATGTTATAATTTCCTGTTTCGTTTTTTGAAATCATCCCATCGTTTAATAAGGCCTCTAATATTCCGTTTTTGTCACTTGGTAAATCTAAAGATAACAGTTCAAAATATGCAGAGTAGTCGAGTAGTCTTAATACAATGTCCGCAGAAACATTTTCCATTGCAATTAATGTTTCAAATGGCTTTTTTGAAAAAATCGCCCACAGCTCTCTTTCTGTATCTGGATAGTCTTTCAATCGAGTTTTGTTAGATTCTATTCTAATGTATGCAACATCCTTAAACTTTACAGGAGCGGTGGAAGCGGGGCTGATTTCTAAAAGAATTACTTTTTTACTTTCAATTTCTGTTTCATGAAAATAGAATTGTATTTGTGGCTTCAAATGAGTGGCAAGCCACAATTCTAAACTTTGCCCTCCATATTTTTCTGTTTTGGGACAAAACGTCGTACCTAATATTTCATGTGTTTTGTCATCAATTCCCCAAATCATAAGGGCGTGGTCTTGATTAAAAAGTGTTGCTGTATTTGACAACGCACTTATATATTCGCCGATACTTTCGGGTTTGTAGTTGTTAACCTTGAATTCAATATATGGTAATTCGTTTCGGTTTTTTCTTGCTTCGTTGACGATATCATCAATTATACGGTTATCAAATGGCATATAAATCTCCTTATTAGTCCTAATATCTAATGCGATTATATCATATAATAACATTAAAATCAACAAAATTAAACAAATCAGTCAACTAAAATTTTACTTGTAATAATATTATTATATTAAATATCACTATATTTATGCCAAAAAAACTAAAATTTTAAAGAAAATTATGTAATTAAATCAACTAAAACTCAATGCTTTTCTTAGTTGTAAGTGTTGTTCCTTTGGTTAACCCAACTTAACACCGTTTTTCTTTTCTTCTCTGATTTCTTCTGAAATTCTTGTAAGTTTTAAAAAAATCTACACTTTTTAGCGATATTGTGCTATAATTAAATTAGCAAATTAAATTTAAGGAGAACCAAAATGACATTTTTAAACAAAAGGCTCGCATCGCTTATTTGCATCATCTTATCGCTTGTAATGGTGCTTTTGCTTGCATCCTGTGGCGACACCGCAGGACCGCAGGGTGAAAAGGGCGAAAAGGGTGAGCAAGGAATACAGGGTATACAAGGCGAGCAAGGTATACAGGGTGAACAAGGCGCACAGGGCGAGCAGGGTATACAAGGACCGCAGGGCGAAAGCGGACGAGGTATTTTAAAGACCGAAATAATTGACGGTTATCTTTGGATTACCTATACCGACGCACCCGACACACCCGTAAATGTTGGAAAAATAGAGCCCGAGCAAAATGGCACTGATGGCCTTGCGTTTTTCCCGCTTGATGACGGTACATATTCCGTTAGCATCGGAAATGCTATTTACCTAAAGGAAATTGTCATTCCAAGCACCTACAAGGGCAAGACGGTGACAATAATTAGAGATGACGGGTTTAAGGAAGCCAGATTGCTTGAAAAAATAACAATTCCCGACAGCGTAACCACAATAGGCGCAAATGCCTTTGCGGCTTGCACCTCTCTTAAGGAGATAACTATTCCAAATGGCGTAACTACATTGGGATATCAGGCGTTTATCGGCTGTGGGGCTCTTAAAAGCGTAACAATCGCAAATAGCGTAACCACAATAGGCACAGGAGTATTCTCCTCCTGCTATATAGAAAACGCTACCATTCCTGCAAATGCAATTACTTTTATGCCGAGGGATACCGTAAAAACAATGGTTATAGCCTCGGGAGATAAAATTCAAAACGGCGCGCTTCACCATTTCACCGCGCTTGAAAGCCTGACAATCGGGGATAGCATAACCTCAACGGGAGATTCGCTTATCCATAATTGCCCTAAGCTTGAAAGCATAACGGTTGGTGAAAAAAATACCGCGTATAAGTCGGTAGATGGCGTATTGTATACCAAGGACCAAAAGACACTTTTGCGCTATCCAAGCGCAAGGGCAGGCGCGACACTTGAAATCCCCGAGGGCGTTACCACGATAGGACAGAGCGCGTTTAGCGAGTGTATTCTGCTCGAGGGCGTAAAAATCCCGAGTAGCGTTAAATCAATAGGAGCGCTGGCATTTTATGATTGTATCTTACTTGAAAATGTAACAATCGAAAATGGCGTTACCACCATAGGAGATAGCGCATTTAGAGGATGCGTCTCGCTCACTGATATAACAATCCCGAGTAGCATTAAGAAAATAGAAGGATTAGCATTTTCGGGATGCACTCTACTTGAAAATGTAACAATCGAGAATGGCGTTACCACCATAGGAGATGGCGCATTTAACGATTGTACCTCACTCGTTGAGATAAAGCTCCCAAATAGCGTGACTACAATAGAGGATGAGGCGTTTTATCACTGCACCTCGCTTGAGCGCGTAACACTGTCAAGCACCCTGATATCAATCGGAGATAGCGTGTTTGAGGGCTGCATAGAGCTTAGAAAAATAATAATACCGAAAAGCGTGACCTCAATCGGATATAGCGCGTTTTACGATTGCGATAAGCTTGAGATTTTCTGCGAGGCGCAGAGCCTGCCAAGCAGCTGGGACCCCGAATGGAACGCAACATACTGCGATACATATTGGTATAGCGAGGAGCAACCGAGCGTGACTGATGTCTACTGGCACTATGGACCGGATGGCGAAATATTTATATGGCGATAAGCAAAAAAAAAGCGGACTTGTCCGCTTTTTTGCTTGCAATATTTCAAAACCGCCCTTTGCGTAACGGATTTTCAATGTTTTTTGCCCACAGCATTCAAAAACGGAAAAAACCCCGTAATTTCTTGAAAAAGCCGTGTAAGAGTGATATTATATAGTTAGATTAAATTTTAGGAGGCAATATGCGAAGGGCTGTATCTGTAATTTTGGCGATTTTGGCGGTTTTTTCCACGCTCTTAATGCTTGGATGCGCCGATGAGGAGAATTCTCATCTTGAATTGAATACCGATTTTAAAAATCCAACAACCTTAAACGACGGCGCAGGGGAGCGCGTTAAGGTAATTTTACTCCTCGGACAAAGCAACGCAACGGGCTGTGCCTTGAATAGCTATTTAGAGAAGAATGTCACATCGGAGGAGTATAGCACATACGAAAACGGCTTTTCTAATGTCCTTATAAATTATAGCGTTGATAATCAGCTTAATTCATCAAACGGTGAATTTGTACGCGTCAGCGTAGGTCAAGGGCATAAGAGCGAGCATTTTGGCCCTGAGCTTGGAATTGCCGAGGAGCTGTCAAAAAAATACCCCGATGAAACGGTAGTCATTTTGAAATATACCTATTCGGGTAGCTGTCTTAAAACTCAATGGCTTGATAAAAACGACCGTGGCGACATCTACAAGGCGTGCATGAAATTCACAACGACCTATATGAACGCGCTCTTGGAAAGCAATTATAACGCAAGCCTTGATGCAATATGCTGGATGCAGGGCGAGAGCGATGCAATAGGCAAGACCGCCGATGAGTATTACGATAATCAAAAGCGCTTCATTTCCTTTTTAAGAGAGGATTTAGATGCTTATGCGAAAGAGGGCGGAATATATTTTATTGATGCAGGAATACAAGAGGGTACAATTTTCCCAAGATATGAGGTTGTCAACAGCGCAAAGGAGCGCATTTCCGAGGAGTCGGAGCTGAACTTGTATTTTTCAACGATAGAGGCAGGCTTGACAACAAGGCACGAGCCACAAAACGAGCCCGACCTTGCGCACTACGACTCTATGAGCGAGCTAAAGCTCGGACATCTCTTTGCGGAGCAAATAATAAGCATATATGAGCCATAAGCGCGGAGCGTTCCATTCCCGTCAGGCATAAAAGGCAGGAGCAAGAACAAAGGGCTTTTCCCCTTTGCTCTTGCTCATTTTCTTATTTTAAGACACTCAACCCCCGAAAATCCACCTCATCACGCAAAAAATTTGCGACAATCATCTGCTTTTTTCGCGGAGCTTGACTAATAATATATAATATAAAATCGCCAAAAATCTTTCAAAAAACACGCGGGCTCTGCACGCCCACGCATATACGCACGCACGAAAAATTGTTGACAAATAACGAAAAATATAGTAAACTAAAATTACAGATTAGCAATCTGAATTAGCAATTTGATTTCATTCATTTAAAGGAGGACATATGAAAAAGAGAAATTTACTTATTGCCCTTTGCCTTATTTTGGCGCTTTGCAGTATGCTGATTTTTGCATCCTGCAACGATGATACCGAGAGTAGCTCAAGCTCCGAGTCAAGCTCTGAGTCAAGCTCCGAGTCATCACCGTGCGCACATGTATGGGGCGAATGGACACAAACAATCGCACCAACCTGCTCCACGGAGGGTCAAAGAAGCCGTACCTGCTCACTTTGCTCCGAGAGCGAGAGCGAGGCGGTAGCAAAATCAGCGCACACCTATGAAAAGGGTGCATGGACATGGAGCGCGGATAACAAGAGCGCTAAGCTAACCTTCGTTTGCTCGGCAAACAGCGAGCATACCACTGAGGTGAGCGCAACAATATCCGAATCCGTTACAACGGGCGCAACATGTGCCGTTGCAGGCGTAAAGACTATTGTGGCAACGCTTGAATTTGGCGGAGCTACATACACCGATACAAAAACCGATGTAATCCCCGCAACGGGCAAGCATGACTATACGCCCGACGGAAAATGCTCCGTGTGCAAGACCCTTTGCGAGCACGATTTTGAAACAAAGCGCTTAGATCTTGAAAGCGTTGGCGCTTGCAGTGGCTTTATAAGGTATACCGAGTGTAAAATCTGCAAGATGCAGGGCTTTGATAGCGAATGTCTTGCGTATAGCTGTGATGTGCAAATGAGCAGTGGATTTTCACAGGGAAACACCACATGCCCTGTATGTAATACATCATTTGAGTTTGAAACAGATATCACAATAGACGGCTGTAAAATCGCTTATGATACAACCCTTACAGTTAAGAAGGGCGACACCGTAATTCTAAACGGTGCAAAGGAGCATTACGAGTATTACGAGCATGATGAAATAGCAGTTTTAGTTGATTTCAGAGAATATAGTAACTGCTTCCCGTACCTCAAATATGAAAAATGCGAAAGCTGCGACTACACCGCACTTGAAAGCTTCCAAGGCTTTTGTAACGGCGGAGCTGTGCCGACATCATCAAAGACAACTGTTGACGGAGTTGAGCATAAAATCACAACAGTAGACTGTGAAGATTGCACTCTTAAAACCGTTGTTGATGTATGGGAAACCAAGGACAGCTGTATAGGCATAATTCACACAAATGTCAAGATTTATAACAATGATGAGCTACTCTACGACTTGACAAACGAGAGCGAGAATTATAACCAACATCACGAGCTTGAGCAAACAACCTACCTCGTACAGGGCGCTCAAAGCTGTGCAGACGGACGCATTTACATTGATAAGTGCAAGAATTGCGACTATGAGTCCGCAGGACTTGTTTATAATCACCCCGATAGCAAGCTTGAAACCGAGGCTGTTGATGTATCGGGCTTTGCGGGCATTTGCGAGGGCGAAATAAACCTCGTTCATTGTACGCTTTGCGATGGCTATACTGATTACGAAATTATCACAGACTGTGACACAACAACTCAAAAGAATAATACAACCGACCCCGAAACGGGCAAAATGACATCAACCGAAACCATGACCTGCAGTAGATGCGACCTTGTCGTGCTTACTGAGCAGGTGGGAGAATTCATTGATAACTGCACAATAAAGATTACAAATACAAAGAAGATAACCTACGGTCAAGAGGTTATTTACAATGCTGTGACCTTTGATGAGGATTCCGATCATGGAGGCGTTAAGTATGAGCTTACACTCTTAGAGGGCAAAACAAGCTGTGAGGACGGTATTTTAGTTAAGATCGGCTGTACTGAATGTGACTATTCCTTTGAAACAGTTGACATGGGTCACTACGCATATAACACTAAGGAATATAAATTGTCCGACTACGAGACAGGGCTAAGTGGCTCAGCTATGACCATTTCCTGCGCATGCGGAGAAAATGTAACGGCAAGCATACCAAACTCCGTCTTGGAGCAATTTACAATGGTTCCGTCATTTGAAACAGTAGATGGCGTTTCCCGCACAGCAATGACCTATACCTCACCTGAGGGAAAAATCGTAATTACAGTTGTAATAGAGCAGTATGAGAAGGGTTGCGTATCATATAACGATGTAACCGTAACCGTAACAGTAGATGGCGAGGTCATCATAGATAAGGCTGACGGTGGCTCGGGCTCAAGCGACAATCATAAGAAATCAACCCTTGCAACAAAGCTTGTAGGAAGGACCTGTGAGGACGGAATATACATCTTTAGTGGCTGTGATAACTGTGATTATTTCACAGCAGAGGAGAGGAACTGGTGCGAGCAGGAAACGCTTTACGAGCTTGACCCCGATGCTGAGGGCGTTTGCTCAGATCACGAATTTTCATTTAGCTCCTGCCCGTGCGGTAATAACTACTCAATGAGCTTTGATGATTACAATCTGACACCGTCTTCCGTTGAAAACGGAGTATGCTACGCCTGCCCCCTTTGCGATTATAAGGTTGTAATGACCGAGACAAAGGTTGAAAACGGATGCACCACAACAAAATCAAGCACTATAAAGATGCTTGCTGGCGAGAGCGAGAAGTTCTCAATAAGCAAGAGCGAGACCTACGATTCACACACCTACACCGTTACAGCATCAAAGGAAAACGGAAAGGTAGCTGTAAAGAATACATGCTCAGTATGCTCGCTTGTAGTAACTCAAAAGGTGGACATCTTGAAGGTTACACAGCAGGCTGACGGAGATTATTACGCAATCTACACATTTACCCCAACAAAGAGTGGCACATATACCCTACTTAGCGCAACACGAGCGTATGACACAAAGGCGTATCTTTATATCGTTGGGGACGATGGCGAGCTCGTCACCTATGTAGATTATGACGATGATAGCGCATATAGCAATAACTTCGCACTTACAGCCGAGCTTGAGGCAGGCAAGACCTATGCTTATATCGTATCTCAATATAATGAGAGCGCTGAGGTTACAATTCCTGTTGTCCTTTTGGATAGCGATTATAAGGAATGTAGCACCTGCGGAAATGACGACAAGAGCATTTTCGTATATCTTACCGATGATGAAAGCTGTGAGGCTGGCGTGCTTGCGATATCATACTGTGAAAAATGCTCGTTTATAACAGCGATTGAGGAGTTTAACGAGCATAAAACGGGAATGTCAATAACAAGACACCCGATTGATTCAAATACCTACTGCGGTGGTGAAATAGTAGTAAGCTCCTGCGCCTGCGGTGAGGTTGCCGAGGCTTCATTTAATATAAACTGCTCGATAACAGGCGATGAAACATCGAGGGAAGAGGGCGGAAAAACAATTTATGTACGCACCACTACCTGCTCAAGCTGTGACATTGAGATTAAGTATGAATATACCTACGAGGAAAAGGGCTGTCTTACCTACGAAAAGGGCACATATACCATTTCTGGCAAGGATGGCGAGCCACTTACCCCGCAAATCAATGTAAACTTTGTATCATTTCAGGACCACGAGTGGGAAAGCACATATACCCTAATTCACCCCGAGGGAACATGTAATGACGGAGTCCACGAGGAAAAGGTATGCACCGTTTGCCAAGCAAGGGAAAGTGGCGATATATATCACCATTTACCATGCAAGGTAATTATCTCAAACGAAACGGTAACTCAAAGCATTTGCGACGGACATAATTTCAAGGTAGTATCGTGCCTATGCGGTCAAGAATTTGAGTACCAGCGTGATGATGGCTTGCTATATCCAAGCGACGCCGATAGCGATGTTTATGCTTGCGATGACTGTGACATCAAGTTCTCAGTTAAGAGCATAGATGCAGATGATAGCCAATGTGTTTCCGACATAAAGGTTAGCATCGTAATAATGCACGGCGATAGCGAGCTATATAGTGTCACCTATGATGACTATTATGCCGAATATCACACCTATGAATCAGCCCAAAAGACTGGCGTGTCCTCGGTAATGGTTACA
>JAFTUD010000044.1 GCA_017466455.1 Clostridia bacterium | reverse complement strand
GCAAGCGACACGCTCTCAATTCCGTAGCAACACTCAAATGCGCTTTTTCCAACCTCGGTAAGACCGTCGGGAAGGGTCACGGACCTTATAGAGGTACAGCCGATAAATGCAAAATCATTTATTTTTGTGATGTTGTTAGGAATGACAATGCTCGTAGCAAGCGCCCCGTCTACGGTTAGGTCTAAGCCCTTGCTTAAGGGGTTGGCAGACTCATTTGCAAAGGTCGCTGAGCACCAGTTCTCAATATTTCCAAGATAATTAACTCTTGAAAGGCGCACACAACCATCAAAGGCGCTTTTGCCAAACGATTTAATTCCGCCGGGAAGGTCCACGCTCTCTAAATATTCGTTGCCCGCAAATGCACGGGAATGTATAAATTTTGTGCCATCGTGCAAGGAAATATCAAATGTGCTTGGGTCGGCAAGCCTTATGAAAATAAGATAAGGATTTGAGCTGTCGCCAATGTAATAGCCCCCCTTATGCTCGTTAAATTTCAGAGCCGAGCACCCCTCAAGGGCATCAGTGCCAAGGCTCGTTAGACTGACGGGAATGTTTATCTCCTTAAGCGACTCACAGCCGTAAAATGCGCTTTCCCCAATGGTCGTAAGGCGCATATCAATCTCGTCGGTAAGAATTGTAACACTCTCAAGCGAGGTACAGCCGTAAAACGCACTCTCATCAATCACACGCACACTGCTCGGAATAACAACGCTTTTAAGCGATTTTGCGTCCTTGAAGCCCGAGGCGTAAATTCTTGAAACGCTCTTGCCGTTGTAGGTTGACGGAATTACTATTTTTGTCGCATTCACCTGCGTGCCAATGCTCACCGCATAAGCCCCGTCGCTAAGCTCGTGATATGTAAGCCCAAGCGGGTCGGCAATTACCTCACCCCCGCTTGATGATTCGCTTGACTCGTCATCATCGCACGAGAAAAGGAATAAGCAAAGCGACAAAATTATCAAAATAAAAGCCAAAAATCTTTTCATAGTCGCCACTCTCCGTTAATAAAAAATGTTTCCTTAAATTTTTCAAATGCTAAGCGACAGCCCTCACCGTCGGGGTGTGAGCCGTGAGGAAAGTCACCCTTAAACGGCTCACTTTCAAGTGATGATGCAATATCAAAAACAGGACAGCCAAGGCGCTTCGCAAGGAGCTTAAGACCGAGATTTGCGCATCTCCACTCCCATCTTTGTCGCTCATCGTATTCAAACGGCGGAATTGTGGCAATAATTACATCAGCCCCCGCCTCTTGTAGCTTAAGTGCAATGCTCTCAACCCAGCTCACAATTTCGCCCGCGCTTGAGCCGCGACCCTTTCCGTATTCGCCCGAAAGCAAATCATTTACGCCATAGGTCACCACAACCGTGTCGTATCTCTTGCCCTTGGAAAGCCAGCTTCCGTCAGTTGCGCAGTCGCTGCCGCGACCGAAGCCAAGGCCAAGGTTCCAAACGGCATACTCGTTCTTGACATCATCGGCAATGCGAGCCACCCACATTTCATATCCGTCCTTTTTCGTTCCGCATCCGGCGGTTATGGAGTCGCCAAGAAAGGCAAGTCGCTTTTTGTAATCGCGCTTAATTGCAACCATGCAGGGCTGAGTCCTGTTCCATTCCCACGCCCATTTTTCGCCGTCCCATGTGTAGGCGGAGAAAATGTCCTCCGGCATTGACGGGATATTCTCACCCTCTATCTCCCATTCCCAAACGATATAGCCGTCGTTTATCTCAAAATCAACCGTGTCACTCCAAAATTCCTCATCGGGTAAAACACGCCTTGACTCTTGGGAGTCAAAGGTCACCGCGGTAACATTTGTAACAGCATCGCTTGGGTCAAGCGAGGGGGAAACGCTAATAGACGCCTTATGTATCACCCAATTTCCGCCCGATGTGCCTGCGTGCGATATCTCACCCTGCGCAAAGGTGGAGTTTACCGAGTTTTGAAAATAGAATTTCCACTCAAAGCGACCGTAAAGGGTCGGCTTTATATATGTCCTTTGGCGCAATACTCCGTTCGTTTTCTCTATAAGATAGCTCTTGCCAAGCGCAAGCGCAGTATTTGAAACAAATTCCTTAAACATTTTATCTCCTTCGTAGCCTGTGCTACGGCAAATTCAAGTAATGGCTGAGTGAGTCGGATAAATCCGAAAATACGGCTGTCTGCGTTAATTTATTCCGAACCGCCTCTTAATCTAATCCGTCAAGCCGATATTTAATAGCTCATCAAACCTATTTTACCATAAAAATATATAAAAGTGTTGATTTTCACAAAACTTTCACATATTTTGAGCGAAAAACCCTCGTTATATGCAATATATAAACATATTTACATATGAACATACATTTCAAAATCACGGCAAAAGCGAAGAACACTTGACAAAACCGTTCGCGTGTGTTATAATATACATAATTATGTCAAAATGCCTTATTTTGTCCGCTTGCTCAGGCGAAACGGCGATAAAGCAATTCAAACAAAATCAGAATGAAATTGAGAAGGAAGCTTTATGATTACAACAGTAAGAAAGCTAAGCGCATCTGACGACCTTAGCACAGCTGCAAATCTTATTTACGAAACTGACAACTATGTTTTCCCGTATTTCTTTAATGAAAGCAAGGCGCTTGCAAAGGCTATTTTGCCAAAAATGATGCAGGGCGACACAATTTATAATTTGAACAACATCTATGTTGCTCTTTACGAGGGACAAATCATCGGAATTATGGTGGTAAACGAAGCGCCTATTTCCATAAGCCTTTCCGCGTACATAGAAGCCTATGAGGAGGCAGGCGCGATGATTGATGAGGGCTTTGAGCGAGTTTATAAGGAGTATTTTCTCCCAATGGAGCAGGAGCCCGAGGGATACTATATCCCCAATATTTGCATTGACCCCTCATTCAGAGGACAGGGCATCGGCGGTGCGCTTCTTGAGGCGGTTTTAAGCGAGATTGACACCTCAAAGGATGTTTACCTTGATTGCCTTAGCGATAACCAGGTTGCCCTCGCGGTTTATGAGGCACACGGCTTTGAAAGGCTTGTGGAATACAGCGGATTTACAGGTCTTAAATACTTCAAGATGATAAGACGCGCAAACCGCGATATGATCTGATTTTAGCAAAAACTAAGGAGTTACAATGGAAAGAGAAAAGCTCGGTAGCCGTCTTGGCTTTATCCTGATCAGCGCAGGCTGTGCTATCGGTATAGGAAATGTATGGAAGTTCCCAACTGTGTGCGCCCAAAACGGCGGTGGAATATTTGTTCTTATCTACCTCGTATTTTTGGCGATAATGGGTATTCCGATTATGACAATGGAGTTCTCCGTCGGCAGAGCATCGCAGGCAAGCCCTGTTAAGATGTATCATAAAATCAAGCCCGAGGACAAAAAGTGGCGCGCCCACGGATATGCTTCCTTGGTAGGAAATATCATTCTTATGATGTTCTATACATCGGTTACGGGCTGGATGCTTCAGTATTTTGTCTATATGCTAACGGGCAGGTTTGACGGAATGACAAGCGCAGGCGAGGTAAACGCGGTATATGACGGAATGCTCTCAAATCCCGCGATGCTTATTTTGTTCGTGGCAATCGTATGCGCCCTTGGCTTCCTTGTTTGCTCGTTCAATATGCAAAAGGGACTTGAAAAGGTAACAAAGGTAATGATGGTGGCACTCCTTGCCCTCATCGTTGTCCTTGCAATTCATAGCTTTACGCTTGAAAAGGCGGGCGAGGGTCTTAAATTCTACCTTCTTCCAAGCATTGAAAGCGTAAAGAGGGTTGGAATTTTCAATGTAATCGTTGCGGCGATGAATCAGGCGTTTTTCACCCTTAGCCTCGGTATAGGCTCAATGGCTATCTTCGGTAGCTTTATCGGTAAGGATAGGGCGCTGATGGGAGAGAGCGTTAATATCGCATGCCTTGACACCTTCGTTGCGATAAGCTCGGGACTTATCATTTTCCCCGCATTCTTTACCTATATGGGCGACGGCGTTACCTCAACGGAGCAAATCCTTGCGCAAACCGCAGGACCGGGACTCATTTTCAAAACACTTCCGAATGTATTTATAAATATGCCGGCAGGCAGAGCTTGGGGAACGCTTTTCTTCCTCTTTATGTCCTTCGCCGCATTCTCAACAATTCTTGCAGTGTTCCAAAACATTATGTCCTGTATTCAGGAGCTTACCTCTTGGTCAAAGACAAGGACCTGTATCGTTTGCGGAATAGGTATGTTTATTCTTTCCGTTCCTTGCGTGCTTGGCTTTAATGTATGGTCGGGCTTTAATATAGCGGGAATGGACATTCTTAGCATTGAGGACTTTATCGTAAGCAATCTCTTGCTTCCACTCGGCTCACTTGTGTTCGTGCTGTTCTGTACCAACAGGTTCGGCTGGGGCTTTGATAATTTCATTGAGGAGGCAAACACGGGCAAGGGCATAAAAATCAGACCGTGGATGAAGGGCTATATGCGCTTCGCCCTTCCTGTAATCGTTGGCATACTGCTTGCTTACGGAGTTGTTTCTCCGTTTGTAGGATGATAATAAAAGCCTTTAAAATCACACACATATCGGCACATTTTGCCGTTTTGACACTAAAAAACGAAAGGGAGGAATAACATGATGAAAAGACTGTGCATAATTATATTATGTATAATACTTGTTATGTCGCTTGCATCGTGTCAGCTACCGTTTGGCACTCAGAGCGAATCGCAGTCACAGGACTCCACGCAAGAAAGCTCCTCTTTTTCACAGAGTGAGCAGGTTCAACAGAGCGAAAGCGCGCATGTGCATGAGTTTGAGAGCGAAACGGTGCTCCCCGTATGCACAACCGACGGCTATACAAGGCACATTTGCGAGTGCGGATATGAGTATATCGACTCCTTCGTTCAGTCAACGCTCAGTCACGATTTTGTGAAGGGAGTGTGCGCAAAATGCGGTGAAATCGACTACCCCGACCTTATAAACATCATAAGCACCGAAACGATAAAGGCGAATGTTTCCGTGCGCACCGAGTATGTAAATAAGGGCTTCGGCTTTGCATCACAGGTCGTTGGCGTATCAAGGGGAAGCGGTGTAATAATCAAAAGCGTTGAAACCCAAACGGGCACAGAATACTATGTCGTATCAAACAACCATGTCGTCTATAACGAGGAAATGGAGAAAAAGACCTCGTACACAAACTTCTATATCGTTGACTATCAAGGCGTAGAATATACCGCGGAATGTATCGCTAATCTTAGTGAATACGACCTTTCAATTATGAAGTTCAAGAGCACGGAGAGCTATACCGTGCTTGAGCTTGAGGCGGTAAACAGCGAAAAGGGCGACCTTGTCGTTTCCTTGGGTCAGCCCGAGGGACAGTCAAACGCAATTACCCTCGGTAATGTAGTCGCATACGGCAGAGTTACGCTAAGCGACACAAAGGCGAGTGAATCAAATGTAAAATTTGAGGTTTTAAATCACGACGCGTATATCAATAACGGCTCAAGCGGAGGCGCACTGCTTGATGCGAAGCTAAGAGTAATCGGCATAAATTATGCGGGCGCAATCAGTGACACGGGAGAAAATCTTGCTTCATATGCAATACCCGTTGAAAAGGTTTACGAGTTCTTTGAAAGGGTCGGCTTTGACTATCCGATCCCCGAGGACGATACCGAAGCAGACGGTGAGCAAAGCACCGAATCACAGACACATACCGAGTCATAAGGGCTCAAAATAGGAGAAAATAATGATAGAAAACATCTTATTTCACGAAATAAAGGACAATATAGCGTGGATAATCGAGCTATGCTTTGGCGAAAGGAGATTATATACCCTTCACTATGATTCAGAGCATAGTGCGAGCGTTCTGCACACCTCGGATAATGCAGTTGCCTTTTCATCTATTGACAAGCTTACCGCGCTTTGCCGTGAAAAGCACTTGAATTTGATAGATGGCGAAAAAATCTCGCATAGCTTTAACTTTGATATAGAGCTTGACAGTGTTATCCCCTGCAAGGCAGTGCTTGAAAACTGGAATTTGCTAACCCTCATTGCCGAGGCGCAGGGAGATGAGTTTGAGGGCGCAAAAAAGGAAAATGAGGCGCTTCTTAGCTATATCTTTGATCACGCATCGTCTGATAATGTAACGCTCACCCTTGATGAAAAGAAATATAGCAGGCTCCTTCATGTCTTTGAGGAGAAGAATCAAATCCTTGAAAAAATCGCAGTTCTGTAAGAGCCAAAGGGCGTAAAATAAAATACGGCAACACTGATAAACGGGAGATTTTTGTAATTTCCCGTTCTTTTTTTGCTTTTAAAATGAAAAATAAAGAAACATACTTCTTTTTGTCCGTTTTGTATTTACTTTTATAAATAAAGATGATATACTTAAGCTAAGAAAACGCGCGCGCCTAAGGAAAGGAGAGCGTAAATGAAATACATCCCCTATGTAAATGTCAAAAGCGGAACAAGAAACAATATCCGCTTTTCACACGGAAACACCCTGCCTCTTACGCAAAGACCGTTTGGAATGATTTCCTTTTGTCCGCAAACCGATGCGGAGTCAAGGTGGTATTATTCTCCCGATCTTCCCGTAATAGAGGGAATAAGGCTCACCCACCAGCCGAGCCCGTGGATAGGCGACTATGCCACAATCCTCTTTACCCCCCAAATTGATGTGATTTCCGACACACCAAGGGACGCGTGGAGTGGCTACCGCATAGAAAACAGCATAAATCAGCCACATTATATGAAATATAAGCTCCTTCGCCCGTCGTGTAATTTTGAGCTTGTGCCGAGCGAGCGCGGAGCAATTATCCGCCTTGAATACGAGAGCGAGCTGACCCCGTATTTTTCCTGCCTACCCGTGCTTGGCGACTATACCTACCGCTATGATAGCGAAAAAAATATCCTTTTTGTCACCTCAAACGGTCATTCTCAGGACGACGCGGTTGATTTTAAAGCGTATTTTGTCCTTGCCTTTGATAAGGACGGGGTTGATAAGGAAAATGTCATATTCAGAAATAACTGCGCCCATATCCCCCTAAGAACAAAAAAGACCGAGATAAGGGTCGCTCTTTCGTATATAAGCGAGGAAATGGCGCTCCTTGCTCTTGAAAGAGAAATAGGGGAAAAATCCCTTGAGGAGCTTAAAAAAGAGGGCGAGGACGCATGGGAGAGCTACCTTTCAAGAATAGAAATTGAGGCAGATGAGCATACAATGCGCACCTTCTATTCGTGTATGTACCGTTCCTTTCTGTTCCCACATAAGGCGTATGAGCTTGATGGCGACGGCGCCCCCCTTCATTACTCACCCTACGATGGCAGAGTCCATAGCGGACCAAGATATACTGATAGCGGATTTTGGGATACATACCGCACCCTGTATCCGCTTTATACGCTTATTGCCCGTCGCGAATACGCCGAAATGCTTCGTGGCTTCATTGGCGACTATAAGGAGGGTGGCTACCTTCCGAGATGGCTTTCAATCGGCGAGGTCGGCTGTATGCCCTCAACGCTTATTGATGGCGTAATTGCCGAGGCATGCGCGCAAAAAATTGTACCCGAGGATGTGCTTAGCGACGCGCTTGAGGGTATGCTCCACCACGCAAATGTGCCCGCAAAATCGAAAAAATACGGCCGTGAGGGAATAGAGCATTACCTGAGATACGGCTATGTACCCTCGGATATGTGTCGTGAAAGCGTCAATTTGACCCTTGATTTTGCCTACGGCGACTGGTGTATCGCTTCTGTAGCCAAGGCGCTCGGCAGGGGCGACATTTATGAAAAATATCTCGCGCGCTCAAAATCATATAAAAGCCTCTTTGACCCCGAAACGAAATTTATTCGCGCAAGAAAAGCAAACGGGGAGTATGAGGACGACTTTGACCCGATAAAATGGGGTGGCGCATACACGGAGGCGTGCGCGTGGCAGTCAACTCTTGCTGTTCAACACGATATAGACGGACTTTGTGAGCTTTTTGGCGGTAAGGACGGACTTGAAAAATACCTTGATGACCTGTTTTCGGCAAAGCCCGACTACCGTGTAAATACCTACGGCTCGGAAATTCACGAAATGACCGAAATGGCACTTTGCGACCTCGGTCAATGCGCAATTTCCAATCAGCCCTCGTTCCATATCCCGTACATCTACGCATATCTCGGTAAGACGGATAAGTGTAAAAAATGGGTTGATAAAATATGCGATGAGTATTTTACCTATACCGAAAATGCCTACCCGGGCGATGAGGACAACGGCTCTATGAGCGCGTGGTATATCCTCTCATCAATAGGAATGTATCGCCTAACCCCCGGTAAGGATGAGTGGATAAGGATTGCCCCAAGAGTTGAAATAAAGAATATAAAACAATATAAAATCTAAGGAGAATTTAAAAATGTCAAGCTACAAAACAAGAAAAACACTTGGAAATACCGAATGGTTCGAGCACGACCGCTTTGGTATGTTCATTCACTGGGGACTTTACGCAATGCCCGCAAGAAATGAATGGATAAAGCACATCGAGTGCATAACGGATGAGAAATACGATAAGTATTTTAAGTATTTCAACCCCGATATGTACGACCCCAAGGAATGGGCAAGACAGGCAAAGGTGGCGGGAATGAAGTACGCCGTGCTTACAACAAAGCACCACGAGGGCTTTTGTATGTTCGATACCAAGTATACCGACTACAAATGCACAAATACCCCCGCAGGCCGTGACCTTGTAAGGGAGTATGTTGACGCGTTTCGCGCCGAGGGCATTAGAATAGGCTTTTACTATTCGCTTATCGACTGGCACCACCCCGAATTTACAATAGATGCAATCCACCCCCGTCGCTACGACAAGGATGCCGAGGAGCAAAGCAAGGGAAGAAATATGAAGATTTACGCGGAGTATATGCGTAATCAGGTTACCGAGCTTCTTACCAACTACGGAAAGATAGATGTTTTGTGGTTTGACTTCTCATATCCCAAAGCCGACCCCAACTACCCCGCGTGGATGAAGGGTAAGGGTAAGGACGACTGGGAGTCGGAAAAGCTCGTTGCCCTCGCAAGAGAGCTTCAGCCGGGAATCATCATTGATAACCGCTGTGATATTGAGGGCGATATTTGGACTCCCGAGCAATATCAGCCAATGAGATGGGTAACCCACGGCGAAACGGGCGAGCTTGTAACATGGGAGGCTTGTCAGACCTTCTCGGGCTCTTGGGGCTACCACCGTGATGAGTCAACATGGAAATCACCAAAGATGCTCATTGATATGCTCATAAATACCGTTTGTATCGGCGGAAACCTTCTTATGAATGTAGGACCGACACACCGCGGTTACCTTGATAAGCGCGCGGAAAACGCCCTTGGCGTGTATGCCGAGTGGATGAAATATAACTCTCGCTCAATCTACGGCTGTACAATGGCAGAGCCCGAATTTGTAGCTCCCCGTGGCACTCGCCTGACCCAAAGCGAGGACGGCAAGCGCCTCTATATCCACCTGATAGAATATCCGTACGCCTTCCTTGAATTTGAGGGGCTTAGCGGAAAAATTGACTATGCGCAATTCCTTCACGACGGAAGCGAAATCCTCTATACCGAGGGC
>JAFTUD010000043.1 GCA_017466455.1 Clostridia bacterium | reverse complement strand
GGAGGTCTCTTTTTTTACTTGTATCTAAAGATTTTTTACCCTCACCAGTTTAACTGGTGGTTTATTTTCGCTAAAGACTCCAATAAAAAGGATTTGCCGATACGGGCAAATCCTTTTCTATTTTAGATTTATGATAGCGCGGTATTATCTTGCGACCTCTTCCATAACGAATGCCTCGAGGATGTCGCCCTCCTTGATGTCGTTGAACTTTTCAAGTCCTACACCACACTCATAGCCTGCGGCAACCTCCTTTGCGTCGTCCTTAAAGCGCTTAAGTGAGGAAATCTTATCCTCAAATATTACGACGCCGTCACGGAGAACACGGATTTGAGATTGACGGGTAACCTTTCCGTCTTGAATGTAGCATCCTGCGATTGTGCCGACATTTGGAACTCTGATTGTCTGTCTTACCTCGGCATGACCGTTTATAACCTCTTTATAGGTTGGAGCGAGCATTCCCTTCATTGCGGCTTCCATTTCCTCAATGATTTCGTAAATAATTCTATGTGTTCTGATATCTACATTTTGTCTTGCCGCGGAGTCAATAGCGCTCTTATCGGGGCGGACATTGAAGCCAACGATAACTGCGTTTGATGCGGCAGCGAGCATAACATCGCTTTCGGTAATTCCGCCAACACCTGTGTGAATTACGCTGACCTTAACCTCGGCATTTGAGAGCTTAACAAGTGACGCCTTAACTGCCTCTGCGCTTCCGCCAACATCGGCTTTAACGATAACATTGATTTCCTTTGCGCCCTCGTTAATCTGAGCGAACAAATCATCAAGGTTGAGCTTAGCATTAGCCTTGAACTGCTCCTCCTTAGCCCTTGCACGGCGCTTTTCGGCAAGCTCCCTTGCCATTCTCTCATCCTCAACCGCGTTAAACTCATCACCTGCAAGCGGAACCTCGGCAAGACCGATGATTTCAACAGGCACGCTCGGTCCTGCTACCTTAACCACCTTACCGTTATGGTCGGTCATAGCTCTTACATGTCCTACGCTTGTTCCCGCGATTACGACATCGCCACTCTTAAGTGTTCCGTTTTGAACAAGAACGGTTGCAACAGGTCCGCGACCCTTATCAAGCTTCGCCTCAATAACAATACCCTTTGCACGGCGGTTGGGGTTAGCCTTTAGCTCCTTAACCTCGGCAACGAGAAGGACTGTTTCAAGAAGGTCGTCAAGACCGAATCTTGTTTTTGCGGATACAGGTACGCAAATTACATCACCGCCCCACTCCTCGGGAACGAGGTCGTATTGAGTTAGCGTTTGCTTAACCGCGTCGGGATTTGCGGTTGGCTTATCCATTTTATTGATTGCTACGATGATATCAACGCCTGCTGCCTTAGCGTGATTGATAGCCTCTACTGTCTGAGGCATAATTCCGTCATCTGCTGCGACAACGATAATTGCAATATCGGTAGCCATCGCACCGCGCAGACGCATAGCCGTAAACGCCTCGTGTCCGGGGGTGTCAAGGAATGTGATTGGCTTTCCGTTAATATTTACACTGTACGCACCGATATGCTGAGTAATTCCGCCTGCCTCGCCTGCGGTTACATTTGCGTTTCTGATTGCGTCAAGCACTGATGTCTTACCGTGGTCAACATGTCCCATTACGCATACAACGGGCGCACGCTCCACAAGATTTGACGCATCGTCCTCTGTATCGTCAAAGAGCTTTTCCTCGATGGTTACTACCACTTCCTTTGTAACCTTTGCGCCAAGCTCATCGGCGATAAGATATGCGGTATCATAGTCAACTATTTGGTTTACTGTCGCCATAACGCCCATAAGCATAAGGCGCTTGATAACCTCGCTTGCGGTTACCTTCAGACGGGATGCAAGCTCACCAACGGTGATTTCATCGGGGACAGTGATTGAAAGCTGAGTATTCTTTGCCTTTTCAAATATTGCTCTCTTTGCCTTCTCCTGAGCCTGACGCTCCTTATCCTTCTTAGAGAAGCCACCCTCCTGCTGAGCGCGGTTATTCTGCTTTTTGAGCTTTTGCTTGCCCGAGCCGTAGTTGTCGTACGAGCCGTAGTTATCTATTCTGTTATCATCATACTTGGATTGGTCGTAGTTCGCGCTTGAACGGGTATCAACAACTCTTGTCGTGCCTGTCTTCTTTCTAATCTCTACGAGATTGCTCTCGCCCTGACCCTGCTTCTGACGGTCATCGCGCTTCTTATTAAAGTCGCCGTTCTGACCCCTTTGATTATCCCTTGAGAACTTATCACCCTTGCCGTCGCGGTCGAATTTACTATCGCGATCGAATTTACCGTCGCGGTCGAATCTGTTATCGCGGTCAAATTTTGAGTCACGGTCAAATTTATTATCCCTCTCGGGTCTTTGATTTCTGTCAAATTTATCGTTTCTTTGGAAGTCGCCCCTTTGGTTGCCTCTTTGCTCGCCCTTGGAAAAGTCGTTTCTTTGCTGTGCGTTGCCCTTTTGCTCTGAAGCCTTAGCCTTTGCTTCAGCTTCCGCTTTAGCCTTTGCTTCAGCTTCTGCCTTAGCCTTAGCCTCTGCTTCCGCTTTAGCCTTAGCCTCTGCCTCTGCCTTAGCCTTAGCCTCTGCCTCTGCTTTAGCCTTTGCCTCTGCCTTAGCCTTAGCTTCCGCCTCTGCTTTAGCCTTTGCTTCTGCTTCCGCTTTAGCCTTAGCTTCCGCCTCTGCCTTAGCCTTCTTGCTCACCTTCTTTTCTCCTGCGGGGATATCGGTTTCATTAGCTAAGTATTTATCAAGGCTAACACTGCTCACCGATGCGGTAAGCTTATCAAGAAGCGCGTTCATAAGCGCGGGGTCAACATCCTCCCCGAGCTTTGCGCTTGGAAACAGCTCTGACGCAAGCTCGCTAAACGCCTTTATATCCATTCCAAAGTCCTTTGCGACTGATTTTATTCTTGTATCTGCCATATTCGTTACCTCGTTTCTCTTAGTTTTTGTTTAACAGACCCATTAGCTGCTTAAGAAAGCCTTCATCCATTATGCCGACTGCGCACACGCTTCCGCTTTTACCGAGTGCGTGGGAAAGCTCCTGCGAGCTATACTCCACCTCTATACATTCTACTCCGTAAAACGCGCATTTATCCGTTATTCTTTTTCTTGTGTTAGCCGAGGCATCACAGGCATAGAAAACCGCCTTAGCAGTCCTCTTTTGTACCGCCTCAACAACCTGCGGTGTGCCTATTTGCACCTTGCCTGCCCTCTTACACAGTCCAAGCATCAATAGAAATTTGTTCACTTATTTAACTCCTTTAAAAGCTCCGCCTGAAGCTCCTCTGAAATTTGGGAGTCAAGGTTATTTTGAAGCCTTTTAGCCTTTATTGCCTTTTTAAGACACGCCTCACTTCTACAAATATATGCGCCCCTGCCCGACATTTTGCCCTTAAGGTCAATACATATCTCGCCCTCGGGGGTACGAACTACTCTTATCAGCTCGTTTTTGGGGAATGACTGCATACAGCCGAGGCATTTTCTCATCGGTATTTTCTTAACCATTGAATGAGCCCTCCTGTTCCTTTTTGTTTATGAAACTGTAACTACTCGCTCTTTATATCAATCTTAAAGCCTGTAAGTCGTGCGGCAAGACGGGCGTTTTGTCCCTGCTTACCGATTGCAAGAGAGAGCTGGTCAGCATCTACAATAGCTCTTGCCTCACGGTCGCCAACTATATCAACACTCTTAACGGTTGCGGGAAGAAGCGCGCTCTTGATATACTCGCACGGGTCATCGTTATATGGAATAACATCAATCTTTTCGCCGTTAAGCTCATTTACTACTGCGTTAATTCTCGCACCGCGATTACCGATGCAAGCGCCTACTGCGTCAACCTCGGCATCTCTTGAATATACGGAGATCTTTGTTCTTGAGCCTGCCTCACGGCAAATGCTTCTTACAATAACAGTTCCGTCCTGAATTTCGGGAACCTCAAGCTCAAAAAGACGCTTTACAAGTGAGGGATGAACTCTTGTAAGTGAAACAAGCGGTCCCTTATCGCCTTGGGAATTTACCTGAAGGGCGTAAACCTTAATTCTGTCATCAACCCTTAGTGTCTCGCCGGGGATTTGCTCCGCCTTCAAAAGAACTGCCTGTGAAATGCCTGTATCTACTACAACATTTCCTGTGCTGTCCTCAACCTTGGTTACGACAGCGCTCATAATTTCACCGCGCTTTTCCTCATATTCCTTGGTTTGCCTTTGCTTTTCAAATTCTCTTATCGCCTGAACGATTACCTGCTTTGCGTTTTGCGCGCTAAGACGGCGGAACTCCTTTGTATGAAGCTCATATTCATAGTCTGCGCCTATGCTACGCTTTCTTGAACGGGTCTTATGCTTAATTCCCGCTGCCTTTCTTTGAGCCTCAAGAGCCTCGATTTGCGCCTTTGTGATTTCAGTATTTGGATCCTCAACCTCGGCAACGATGGTGTACTTACGGTATACCTTCATATCCTCCTTTTCAGCGTCGATTACAACGCTGAGGCTTGCGATTCCAAACTCCCTCTTACAAGCGGCAGCAAGCGCAGCCTGTACCTTTTCAATCATGTATTGCTTTGGAATTTGCTTTTCTCTTTCGAGAAGGTCAAGTGCTTCAAAAAATTCTTTGTTCATTTTTCCACTCCTTAAAATTCAAAATATATGTTCATTTTTGCTATTGATTTTCTTGGTATTTGTATTTCGCTCTCGCCCTTTACTGTTATGCTCTCGCTATCAAACGACACGAGTGTGCCAACGATTGCCTTTTGTCCCTCAATAGGTGCGTAAAGCTTGGCGATTATTACCTCGCCCGTGCATTTTGTCAGGTGCGTATCGTTTTTTATTACCCTTTCAATTCCCGGTGAGGATACATCAAGGTGATATTCCTCCTTAATCGGGTCATGCTCATCAAGCACGGGGTCAATAGCCCTTGACATTCTTTCGCAGTCCTCAATGCCTATTCCGTTTTCGCTGTCAATGGTTATTGTAAGGTGGTATTCAGCACCGATGCGCTCAAACTCAACATCCCAAATCTCATAGCCGAGCTCCCTCGCAACGGGCAACGCAAGCTCACTAACCTCAGCGACAATGCTTTTTGCCGATTTCATTGCTACCTCCTGCAAAATAAAATCTGCGAAGTGGGACTTCGCAGATAGTAAAATTACTATTTTCGTGGCTATTATAACACACGCTTTTACAAATTGCAATACTTTTTTTAATTTTTTTGAAAAAATATAATATAATATTTACAAAATGAAATATTTGTGCTAAAATAGGTTGAAACAACGGATTTTATACTATTTTCGACTTTTTATCCCTGCTTTTTGGGGTTAGGAGGCTTTTTATGAATAAAACGGAAAAGGCACAGCGCGCGATTATGTGCGTTCTGAAGGCGGGTGCGTACTTCGGCGTATACTTTGCGTGTCAGCTTGTGCTTGGTCTTATTATCGGCATTATTTTTGCATTTAGCACCGTGCTTCAGGGCGGAAGCGTTGATGACTCGGTTGACTTTATAACGAAATACTCTCTTGAGGTTACGCTCATTTCAAACATTCTCGCAATTCTTGGCTGTGCGGCGCTTGCATTTCTGTTCAAGCGCAGGGAGAGGCGTGTTGACAAGCTACTTGATATAAATGTCAGCTACTCACCGCTTGGCAAGATGACTGCGTGCTTCCTCTTTATGGGAATTGTTGGACAGTTTGCAATCTCGGTAATTCTCTCTCTTATTCCATTCCCCGAGAGTTGGCTTGAGATGCTGAACGAAAGCTCGGACCTCATTTCAAGCGGTTCGGTATTTATGCAGGTTATTTCAGTCGCGATTTTCGCGCCTATTGCAGAGGAAATTATTTTCCGTGCGTGTATTCAAGGCTCACTCCAAGAGGGTATGCCAAAATGGGTTGCCATTCTCGTGGCGTCGCTCATCTTCGGTCTTATGCACGGAACGCCGATTTCGATAATATATGCAACCTCGCTCGGAATTTTGATGGGCTGGCTCTATGCGAAGTTTAACTCCATAGTTCCCTCGCTCCTATTCCACTTCACCTTTAACCTTTCATCGGTAATCCTTTCGCTTCTTGAAATTAACGAGATTGTGCTTGCGCTGATTGCTCTGCTCTCGGCGGTGCTTTTCGCGCTATGTATCGTTTATATCGCAATTTGCGGAAAATGCACGCTACCCAAAAAGGCTACTACCGAGCCAAGCGACGGTGGCAATGGCGATGATACGGGCGATGATACGGGCGAGGATGGCTCGGACAATAACGGATTTTCAGTTGAATAACATTTCAGGAGATAAAAAATGACACAGATTAAGCTTTTTAACACACTTACAAAAAATATTGAGGAATTTATTCCAAGGGTAGAGGGCAAGGTTCAAATGTATACCTGCGGTCCTACCGTATATCACTTTGCGCACATAGGCAACCTTCGCTCCTATATGATGGAGGATGTGCTTGAAAAAACTCTACGCTATGCGGGCTACGATGTGCTTAGAGTTATGAACATCACCGATGTAGGACATCTTACAAGCGACGGCGACACGGGTGAGGACAAGATGCTGAAGGGTGCTAAGCGCGAGAAAAAGACCGTGCTTGAAATCGCTGAATTTTACAAAAACGCGTTCTTCTCCGACTGCGCTAAGCTGAATATAAAGACTCCCGATGTTGTTGAGCCTGCGACACAGTGCATTCCCGAGTTTATTAAGACCATTGAGGGGCTTATTGACAAGGGCTTTGCTTATATCGCTGACGGAAATGTTTATTTTGACACATCTAAGGTTGACGACTACTATGCGCTCACAGGCCATTCAAGCGAGGAGCTTATGGTTGGCGTGCGTGAGGATGTTACCGAGGATACAAGCAAGAAGAACAAGAGCGACTTCGTGCTTTGGTTCACAAAATCAAAGTTTGACGATCAGGAGCTTAAGTGGGACAGCCCTTGGGGCATCGGTTATCCCGGCTGGCATATTGAATGCTCCTGCATTAGCATGAAGCACTGCGGAGAGTATCTTGATATTCACTGTGGCGGTGTTGACAACATCTTCCCTCACCACACTAATGAAATCGCTCAAAGTGAGGCGTTTCTCGGTCACAAGTGGTGCAATTACTGGTTCCATGTTCACCACCTGAATGATGAAACGGGAAAAATGTCCAAGTCAAAGGGTGAGTTCCTTACCGTTTCACTTCTTGAAAGCAAGGGCTACGACCCTATTGCATACAGATTCTTCGCGCTTCAATCTCATTACAGAAAGCCTCTTGTTTTCTCATATGAGGCGCTTGACCAAGCAAGTGCAACCTACAACAAGCTTCTTAAGAGAATTGCCAAGCTTTCTTGTGAGGGTGAGGTTGATACAGCCTTCGTTGCGGAAGCCAAGGCTAAGTTTTTAAAGCTCGTTGGTAATGATATAAACACTGCGCTCGGTATTACCTGCGTATACGATATACTTAAGGCGGACACAAACGACGCTACCAAGCGCGCGTCAATTAAGGACATTGACTATGTTCTCTCTCTTAATCTTGTGCGCGAAAATGAAGAAAACGGCGCACCTGTGGCTGAAAAGAGCGATTTTGAAAAGGAAATTGAGGCGCTTATCGCTGAGCGCGCGCAGGCTAAGAAGGATAAAAACTTCGCCCGTGCCGATGAGATAAGAAACGACCTTAAGGCGCGCGGAGTTACTTTGCTTGACACGCGTGAGGGTACAACCTATACCATTGACTAATATTAGATTGCTCGGCTAAATGCCGAGCAATACTTTAGAAAGGAACACTATGTCTAATCTTTGCGAAAGCTGTGAGCATTTTGATTTTGATGAGGATATTGGCGACTATGTGTGCGTAATTGACCTTGATGAGGACGAATATCTTGATTACCTCACTCGCAAAAACAAGTCTTGCCCTTATTACAAGTTCTACGACGAATACAAGTCCGTTCAAAAGCAAAACTAGCGGGGAGCCCCCGCGGGCAATATCCGACTTCGTTTAGTGCGGGGCGTTTCCATTCTCCCCGAGCAGTATTCTTCACGGCGTTAGCCATATCGCGTTGCGCAAGCAACATATCGTGCGACGGAACGGAGCATATCGTGTCCGTAGGACATATCGACCCGAGTTGAGGGAGTCCCCGCTGGCGAAATCCGACATTGTATAATAGGGCTTGCTTAGGCACACTGCAAATCACATTTTGCTCATTTTCGTTTTAGTTTCTTTTTGCTACTTTTTCTTCTCTTAAAGAAAAAGTAGAAGAAAAGGAGTTGCTTATGAACTTTAATTCTAAAATAATATGCGCTCCTATGGCGGGCGTAAGCGACCACCCTTTTAGGGTGATGGCGAGAAGGTACGGCGCTGACCTTTGCGTAAGTGAGATGATAAGCTCCGTTGCTATGCACTACAAGGATCAAAAGACGGCGACCCTTGCCGAAATTCATGAGGACGACACGCCCTTATCAATTCAAATATTCGGTCACGACCCCGAAATAATGGCAGAGGCATCATATCTTCTCTCCTCGGGTGAGTATGCGCACGCAAAAAACGCACGCGTGCCTGCATTCATTGACATAAATATGGGTTGCCCTGTCAAAAAAATCGTAAATTCGGGCGACGGAAGTGCGCTTATGCGTGACCCTAAGCTATGCGGTGAGATTATTTCCGCTTGTGTAAGGCGCTCGCTTGTTCCCGTTACTGTTAAAATACGCGCGGGGTGGGACAAAAGCTCCATAAACTGCACCGAAATTGCGAAAATCGCGCAGGAGTGCGGTGCGAGCGCGGTTACAATACATGCGCGCACACGCTCACAGATGTATGAGCCGAGCGCAAATTGGGAAATAATAAAGCATGTAAAGGACAGTATTTCAATCCCTGTTATCGGAAATGGCGACATTTTCTCCGCCTCTGATGCTATACGAATGATGAGCGAAACGGGCTGTGACTCGGTAATGGTTGGGCGCGGTGCTATGGGAAATCCGTTTATTTTTGCCGAAATTCGCGCTCTTATTGACAAAACGGACTACACTCCTCCAAGTGAGGAGGAAAGGCTTAGCGTTGCGCTTGAGCAAATTACGATGCTATGCGCCGAAAAGGGCGAAAGAATTGGAATGTGCGAGGCGCGAAAGCATCTTTCGTGGTACACGAAGGGTATGCGCTTTTCCTCGGGGGCAAGGGGTATGATAAACACTCTGTCAAGCCTTGACGACGCAAGGCGTGTAATTGATTTTTTACTAAACACAGGTGAATAAATGAAAAGGAAAATTCTTTCGGCAGGGCTTTGCTTAACTGCCGCTATCGTTTGGGGCGCTGCCTTTAAGGTACAGGAAATCGCCTCGGTAAATTCGGACAAGATTGATGCGTTTTTCTTCGGCGGAATTCGCTTCTTACTCGGTGGGCTTGTCCTTATCCCTCTTTGGTTTATCTTTGAGAGAGAAAAGACCCTCTCGGTTCAGGAAAAGGCGACACGCCACAAATCAACGCTTATTTACGGCATTATAACAGGTGCGATCTTATTTATGGCGTCGCTCCTTCAACAGCTTGGAATTCAGTTCACGGGTGAGAGTGGCAAGGCGGGCTTTATTACGGGAATGTATCTGATTTTCGTGCCTATTGTATCGTTTATTTTGTTCAGACAAAAGGTTTCGCCACTCATTATAGGCGCGGTTGGCTTCTCTATTGTGGGGCTTTACTTCCTATGTCTTAACGGTGGGGCGTTTACCCTCAAGGCGGGCGACCTTCTCGTGCTTCTTGCTTCGTTCTGCTTTACTGCGCATATTATCGTTATTGACCGCTTTATTGACCGTGTGAGCGCGCTTCGCTACTCATCTGTACAGTTTATAACGGTTGGCGTTTTAAACCTCGTTATAGGCGCTTTCTTCGGTCATGTAACATGGGAGGGCGTTGTCCTCGTTATCGGTCCTATTCTCTATTGCGGACTTATGTCAACAGGCGTTGCCTATACCTGCCAAATCATCGGTCAGAAGTTCACTCCGCCAACGGTTGCGTCGTTGCTTTTCGCAACAGAGGGGCTTTTCTCCGTCGTGTTTGAAAGCATTATTGAGAAAACCGTGCCGTCAGCTACTATGCTCATCGGCTGTGCGCTTATGTTTACGGGAATTATCCTCTCTCAGCTCCCAAGCGACATTCTCTCCCGCTTTTCTTTACGAAAAAAATAACCCGAGAGCCTCGACGGGCTATCCAACGCAACGAAGTTGCATATCGAGGACTCGCAGAGTCCATATCGAGTTGAGCGTAGCGAAACATATCGAGTCCCAACGG
>JAFTUD010000042.1 GCA_017466455.1 Clostridia bacterium | reverse complement strand
GCCACCGCCCTCTGTGCCACCTTCTCCGCTATCTCCGCCCGATTCGCTTGGAACGATAGAATCATATGAAACGGCTGAGTCACCCTCAATGAAAAGGCTCGTGTATGCAAGAGCGTTTGCCACATCCGTTGCGCTATGTGGAAAGAGATAAACCGCATACTCGCCGGGGTTAAGGCTCCAACCCGACTTTAGCTCCGTTGTAATATCGAAGGGAACGCCGTCTCCCGCATTCACCTCGTTACCACCCTTGTTTGGGTTATCAACCCACGCCCACGCACTTGCTGTTTTTCCGTGCTGGTCAAATTGATACAAGCCTACCCAAGTGTCCGAATTCACATACGATGCCGTTACCATAATAGGCTCTCCGACCTTGTAAACCATCTTATTGAGGGAAAGGAGCGAGCTGTCGCCCTTAATTCCCGTGTCGGGGCTTCCTACCTTGATTCTTACAGTCGCCTTTGAGTCGGCAAAGCTTGACGAGTCCGACGCCTGCAAGCGAATAACATACTCGCCCTCTGGAAGGTTTTTGTTGGCGTTAAACTCCACACCGTCACCCATAGAATCAACATAATAGTAATAGCTGGAACTATTTTGACATATATCGTAAACGCCAATCCAATCCTTTGAGTTTGGACCCGAGGCGGAAACGATAATCTCCTCTCCGACCTCAAACACGGTCTTGTTTATCGTAAACGAGTATTCTCCGTTTACAATCTCTACGGGAGCAAGTGACTCCTCGTAGGTTTTTGGCGTAGTCTCAGTATTCGTTTCGCCTTCATCTGCAAGCGCGGAAAGCGGAAACACGCCCAAAACGAGCGCAAACGCCAAAATAAAGCTAAAAATTCTCTTTTTCACTCTCATTCGTTCTCCTTCTAAATGATTTGAGCAATTTAATCAAGTGCCCTATGCTTTTGCTATTTTTAGAAAAATAGAAACACTTCTTGATTTTCGCTCTACACTTATGTTATAATACATTTGAGCAAAATTGTCAACTCTACAAGATTTTTTGAACAAAATGCTCAATTTATGATTATTCATTTACAAGCTTCAATCAAATTACTAAAAAAGAGGTCAAATATGTCATTCAAGGATAGAGAGAACATAATACTCGATTATTTGCGTCAAAATCGTGAGGCAAGCATTGATGAGCTCTGTGCAAGGCTCTTTGTCAGTGCGCCAACAATGCGCAGAGATTTAAAGGCGCTTGCAGACTCGGGCAAGATTATAAGGACAACGGGCGGTGCTGTTTTTAACAGCACTCAATGGGAGGGTACGCCTCAGGAGCTACGCGAAAAGGAATTTGTCTTAGAAAAGGATAACATTGCCAAAAAGTGTCTTGACCTAATACATGATGGAGATACAATAATGATTGATGGCTCATCAACCTGCTTACAGCTTTTAAAGATTTTAGGCGCAAAAAGCTCGGTAATAGTTATCACCAACAGCTCAAAGGCGCCATCTGTTCTTGCAAAGACGGGAGTAAAGACATTTGTCACAGGCGGTGAGGCGTCAAAGACCTCGTTTGCTTATGTCGGCACATTTGCCGAGGAGTTTATACGGAAATTTAATGCGGATATTTGCTTTTTCTCCGTTTCCTCGCTATCCCCCGATGGCAAGCTAACCGATAACTCAATCGCTGAAAATCAAATATCCAAGGCTATGATGAAATGCTCCAAAAAATCAGTCCTGCTCCTAAACTCGCAAAAGGTCGGCGCGCCATATCTTAACACCGTTTGCACTCTTAATGATGTGGATTTTGTCGTGTCCGAAACGGATATTTCCGATATGTTCCCCGAATATAAGGAAAAATTCATCTAGTCGAGAGCCTCGACGGGCAATATCCGACCTCGTTTGGTATGAATTGTTTCCATACGCTACGAAGCAGTTTTCTTCATTCCGAATTCCGCATTCCGCACTCCGAATTCCGCATTTGCGATAGCACCATTCCTCACTGCGACTCCCTGCGGTCGCATGCATGGCTACCACCAGCCAATCGCACTTCGCCAAGGCTCGTGTTCTTGGGGTGTACGCACATCCGCATTCCGCATTTGCGATAGCACCGTTCCGCACTCCGCCCGAGTACCTCGGGGGGTGAACTCCGACTTCGTTTAGTGCGAATTTATTCTACGCTCCCCGATCAATACTCTTCATTCCGAATTCCGCATTCCGAACTCCGCATTCAAAAAGGGCTACTCCATGAGTAGCCCTTTTATATTAGTAGCCCTTTTATATTGCTTCAAATACAACTCGTATGCTTCTGTCGTGCTTTTTAAGCGCCTTTGCGTACCTCTCGGCATATGTTCCCTTTTTGCCGAAGATTACAAACGGGTCGGCGCAGTTATAAAACGCTTCCATATCAATTTTTGTCACCGTGCTTGGAAGAAGCACGCCCTCAAGAGAGGTACACGCGCTAAACGCCCTTTCCTCAATTTCGCACACTCCCTCGGGGATTTCAATAAACGGTAGCCCTCTTAGCTCCGTAAACGATCTTTCTCTGATGACACGCACGCTACTTGGAATTTTTATGCTTTTAACGGTATCAACACCTGTAAGCGCACCGCAGGCAATTTCCTCTGTGCCATCGGCAATTACGACCTCGCTATCGCCCCTTGCCGTGGGGTAAAGCACAAGCGTTTTTTGGTCCTTTGAGTAAAGCGCGCCGTCTACTGTCTTAAAATGCTGATTATTTTCGCTGACGCTTATTGTATCGAGCGAGAGAAAAAGCAATGCTCTTTGCTCAAATTCGCACACTCCCTCGGGGATTTCAAGCGATTTTAGTCCACTCATTCCAAAAAACGCGCCGTCGCAAATTTTCCTTACCGTCAGCGGAATTTTGAGCGATTTTATTTTGTCATTGCTCGCAAAGACATCAATGCCGATAATCTCCGTTCCGTATGCAATCTCAACCTCTGCGCCTTGCCTTGCCGAGGGGTAAAAAACGAGCATTTTACCGTCGGCGGTATACACTCCGCCGTTTACGGTCTTATAATTTGTTTCCTCTCCGAGAATTTCAAGCTCCTCAAGAGCTATCGTTTCAAAGAACGCACCGTCCTCAATGTATCCGACCCCGCCCTTTACGGACACGCTACGAAGGTTCAGGCACATGCCGAATGCGCCATAACCGATTTCGCCAATGCCGAAAAGCGCCTCTACTCGCTCAAGATCGTTACATGAATAAAAGGCATTTCGCTCTATGGCATCAAGCTCACCCTCAATCCTTACGCTCTTTAGCGAAAGATTGAAGTAAAACGCGTCCTCTCCGATGACCCTTACCTCGCTTGGGATAACGACATGCTCGCTCTCTCCCGTGTAGCTCACCAGCACTCCGTCTTCAATCAAAAAATCGGACATACAAGCACCTCATTAGCTACCGCTTATGCGTTAAATTCGTCAATTATTCTCAAAATATCGTCGGGAGTGTCGGCAATATTGAGAGCGCCCGCCTCACTAAGAAGCTCCCTCTCACGATATCCCCAGCTGACGCCGATTACCTGCATTTGAGCATTTATCGCGGTTTGCACATCGACATCGCTATCGCCTATCATCACGCACGATTCTGCCTTTACGCCGAGCTTTTTCGCTATCGCTATGGCTGAGGTGGGATTTGGCTTCGTCGGCATATCCTTATGACCTACCGCAAGATTGAAAAAGCCCTTGCCGAAGATCTCGGTAACTATCGTTTTTACAAACTCGTCCTGCTTATTTGACAAAACCGCAAGCTTATAGCCCCTTCTCTTAAGCTCGGACAGCACCGCCTTTATTCCGTCAAACGGCTTCGTTTTCTTGCAGTAGCACTTGGCGTACTCTGCTCCGTAAACCTCAAGGGCGCTATCTACGATAAAATCAACCTTCTGCACATCGCGGGGGAGTGAGCGCCTTACAAATTCCTTTGCTCCGTTATTGATATTTTTAATCAGCTCGGCACGGCTCCTTGTCTTATATCCGAGCTTTTGTAGCATTGCGTTCATCGCTGTGCGAAGGTCGTCCATTGTATCGCAAAGCGTGCCGTCCAAATCAAAAATTACTGCCTTTATCATTTTTCCTTACCCTTCCTTCGGTGTCCTTCTGTTTCGCCGACTGCGTAAACGGTAACCGTTGTTACCCGTCCCTTATATTCTAACACATCTTGAAGGAAAAATAAAGTGTTTTTTACTTTTTATTATTCATATCTTTAGCAAAATATTCAAAAGGCAGTGCCCTTGCCTCACGCTTCCCCTTGCTCGGGGGCGCTTGACTCGGCTTTTTCGCCTATGCGCTCGGCTGTGTCGCTGTTTTGGCATTTTGCGTCGGTAATAGCCTCGGCAAAAATATAAGCAACAAGCGTACCGAGCGCACCGATAAGGGCGCAAATTTGCTCCACCCTTAGCTCATCAATGCCAAAAATCACGCCAAGGGCAGACACGAAGCCGATTATCGCTATCCACAGCTTACGGCTTGTTAATTTTCTTATGAAATTTTTCATTTTACTGCTCCTTTTACATAATCGCACAAACGACCGTTGCCACCACTGCCGAGATTAGCGCATCAAAAACCTTTGAAAGCACGCTTGACGGTCTTTTCTCAAGGCTATCAAGCCTCGTTTCGTGGTCCTTTAGTCGCTCGTTGTGTATTTCAACCATTTCGGTGAGCTTTACCGAGCAGGTCTTTAATGCGTCAATCGTGTCGGCATGCTTATCAAGCCTGCGTCTTGCTTCCTTGCTCCTTTCATCGCAAAGCTCCCTTTGTACTTCCATTACTGCACCTCCAAAATGAGCGTTTCGCTCCTTGATGTATCTGTAATTTCAATTTCTCGCTCAGTAAGAAGGGCATAATCCTTCTCTCCGAGGGCTACGCTTTCAACATAGCAGATATCGCCCACTCTGTGCTTGGGGTCCTGCATCAGGCGCACCCTGTATTGATGCTTTTTCCTGTGAAGCTTGAAAAGCTCCCTCGCTCTTGCGTAGAATAAGGCTCTCAGCTCCGTTTCGGTCATCGCCCAAATATACGGATTTTCCACCATTGCGCGCTGACCCTCGCCGACGGGAACGCGCTCAAAGATAAAGCTTTGTACCTCGTGAAGCGAGTTTATCTTCCACACAAGCTCTATCTTGTTTTTGTAATTTGTCAGGTCTATATCCGTTTCAATATCGGAATAAACATCCATTCTGTCCGAGATGAAGGTAAGCTCGCTTGCCTCGTGAGTTGCCCTGTCACGCGCATCGAGAATATGAAATCTAAGCTCCCCTGTGTCAAAGGAATACACAATTCTGAAGCCGAGGGCGTACTCGTAGCAAATGCGGGAGATTATATCGTAAAGCGACTCGCACCACTCCACGCCCGAATAAACGCGCTCGTCCTCGCCCTGCATTGAAAAAACCTTATAATTAACGCCCTCAAAGGTCATTTTCACCGCATAATCGTGCAAAATCTCCGACGGCTTAGCGGTAAGCTCAATGCCCTGCGTTACATGCTGATGCTTGAACTCGGAGAAAATTCCAACGCCGTAAACACGGATAATCCCGTCTACATACCACCGTCTTTCCACATTGAACACAAGGTCCTCAACCAAAATTCTGCACGGTGGCTTCAGGCTCTCATAGAGCGATTTTTCAAACGCAAGCTCCATATAGAGCTTACCTGCGTCATAAAAGCACTCGCTATACCGAAGGGTGCGGGGAGTGTCTATAACTCCCCTTAGCTTAAAGCCCATATCAAGAATTTTTACTTCCATATTTGCCCCCTTACCTTATATAGCGAGGAATGTATTCAAGCGTCATATGCGCTACCCCCTCGGACACGACAAAGTCTATCTGATTTTGACCCTTATCAAGTGAAAAGAAGGTTGAATCCGGGCTTACATATTCTATCAGCGAAACAAGATCGTCCTGCCCGTCCTTTTTGAGCATTACGCTCTTTTTGCCCGATGATGTATCTATAATTACCGTATCGAGAATGTCAAGGGGCTTATTGATTTTTATATACTCACTGCCCTTTCTGAGGGTGAGGAAGTTCGCACTTGTATTCATAAGAATGCTTATATTAAATCCGCTTGGGACATGTCCCTCGTTCAGAACCTTAAGAGCGCTTTGGTCGGTCGACTCACCGCCACAGCTGTAAAAGATATATTTTTTTGCGCTGATTGCGCTCCAATAGGGGCTAAGGCACAGTGCCCTTATGGTAAAGCGAAAGAGCTTGTCCTTATAGCGCCTCTCATCACTAAGCTCGGGCGCTCTCAAAACGGTAATCTCCATACGGTAATCGCCATCGTACAGCCACAGGGTCTTAAGCGGGGCGCACATTTTATAAAGGTAATGGCGATTTTCCTCTACATCACCCGTGATATACCCCTCAATAGTTATCTCCCTTGGCAAAACCGTGCCACCGAGAAGATTGTAATGCTGTGCGTCCCTATCATAGCCGAGCTGTGGCTCTACTGCCGACCCTGTGATTTTAACGCGCTCTGCCCTTATTTCGTAATCAAGGTCGAGAAAAATATTTCCGTCGCTAATCTTCATTGGAAATCACCTCCGTATATACCGCAAAGCTACCAAGCACGCGAACCATTCCCGATACGCTATCGTACTTTATAACCGTGCCCTCAAGCGATATTTCAAGAATGTCATTATCCTCAGAGGGAAGGGCGTCAAGCCCTGTGCAAATCTTATCAAAGCAAATAAGCGCCTCGGCATAGGTCAGCCCCGAGCAGGTGAGGTGCAAAACGCTTGCGCACACGCCCGAATCATACTCCTTAGGCATAATTTTGGCAACAACCTCGCCCCTTTCAAGGTCGTAAAGGCGGTCATGCACCGAAAGCCCCGAGCATTCGCGTATTTTATCTATAATCTTATCAAACATCGCTTTCCTCCCTCAAGGCGTACGCCCCTGTGTCTATAATTTGCACGCTTTCAAGATGCACGCTATACTCCGTGCCCGATTTATCAACGCTTATCACACGGAGCCTTTCGCCCTCATAGCTTGTGATGTCGCCCTCTCTTATATCGCAGGGGTCAAATAGCCCACGATAGGTCTTTTTCAGATACACGCAAAGGTGATCCCTGTCCTCATCACGCCTATCAGAGGTGAAATAAATATACGCTCTTGCAACAAACACGCCCGTGGCAAGCCTTGTTTCCTTATCTATGCGGTAAACGGGGTAATGTCGCTTTTCCCTCTCAAACATATCACACGCTCCTTAGCCTTTTCATTGAGGTCAGAATTGTCATAACGGGCTCGGAGTAGCCATCGGCATACTCCTCACTCGCTCCGCCCCTCGTTCTTTTTGTAACTCCGTAGGAGCGACAAAAGTCCTCTGTGCTCATTCTTACAAGTATTGCGCTTGGAATAACCTTTTCCCGTGTGTATGCGATTGCATAGGCGTATGCCCCCTCAACGATGGTCTCCAAAAGCTCATCCTTCTCCTCACCGTGGATGAGGAGAAGGTTTTTTACGCAGGAGATTATCTCGTATTTTTCTCTATCTGAAATTATCTCCATCATAGGCTTAGTCCTTTGTGTAGGTGTACTGCTCGTATCCGCTTACAACACCTGTGTCGCTCATTGCCTCAATGATTGTGATGACCTCGCCCTTTGTCTTCTTCGGGATTTCAAAGGTGCTCTTATCAAGCATTTCCCAGCCGTCGCTAAGGTCTACAACATCACCGTCAAAGAGGTCAACCCTTTCAAACTTGTAGTAGTAATCGCAAATCTCCGACGGAGCGTAGGCAAGTGGCTGAATTTGAACCGTTTCAAAGTTCGGCTGCTCATCGTATTGCCAGTTGAACTTATTTGGCGCTCTGCCGATAAGCACGCTTCTTGTATCGTCAACAAGGGCGATAAGTCCGTGACGCTCATAAACTACGGTATTATCCTTTGTTTCAATATCGCGCGCCTGCTCTACGCTTGCGCTCTTCTTAACAAAGAAGCGTACCGCGTCCTTGCCTGTGATAACTACTCTGTCCTTTGGAAGGAGCTTTGAGAAAAGCACGGGGATTCCGCAAATTGTGCCGAACTGTCCGCTATAAATGATTTCGCCCTGCTTTGCGGTAACGAAGTCGGGGTCCTTGCGAATATCCTTGCGAATGTCCGCGCCCATGATGATAAACAAATCAGGCTCTACCTCGCAGTCAATCTTTGCAAGAGCATCAACGAAGTCGTTATAGGTGATTACCTCATCATAGGTAAACTTTGTGCTTACCTTGAGAATTTCATCAATATATTCTCTGTTGATTTCGTTTGCAATCTCGGTAACTGCGCCCTGCATTGCAACATCAACGATATAAGGGTCTGCCATTGCGTCCATATCGTTATACTCAAAGGTTTGCTGATATCTCTTAACATCATAATATTCGGGCACGAATGAAACGCTACCCTTTACTGTGTTTTTCTCGCCCTTTTGAAGGTTTTCAACGCTTCCCTTATAGGTATAGCGGTTGATCACCTTTCTTAGTCCCGCGCTCTCGGTAAGAGAGGTATCAACCGTCATAAGCGCTCTTGCGTCAAGACGGGTGTTGAGAAGGTCGGTCATTTTGTTTTCGATAATTTCGTTTTCGTAAATTGTGTTCATTTGTTTTTATCCTTTCTTATTTTTTAAATTGATTTGTCAGCTCTCTGTAAAGCTGTTTGTCTGTTGAGTAAATTTTTTGCATATCGCCAAGCGACATTTTTTGAAAGTCCGAGTAGCTCGGCGACATCGACCTTGCAGGTGGCGGAGTTACTGAGGTGAGCCTTGATTTTACCTCATCTCTTACCCTTTCGCCTACGATTTGCGAAAGCGTATCAATGGCGCCCTTCATCGCATCAAGGCTGTTTTCGCCTATTACATTGACAAGGGAAAGCGGTAGCCCCTTTTCCTCAAGATAACGGATACATTCATACTTGTTTTCCGCTTGGATTCGCCTTGCTCTCTCCGCCTCAAGCTCGCTAAGAAGGTCTTGTAGCTGATTTTCCTGATTATCACCCTCTGCGCCCGCCTCGTAGGAGCTGTTTTCCGCCTCGCTCCTGTCACAAGGGTCTTGACCCTCGCCCTGCGCTTCCGTGTCGCAAGAGTCTTGGCTTGCGTTTTCCGCTTCTGTGCCACTATTCTCGCTCTTTTCCCCGAGTCCCTCGGGCTGTACCTCTAATTCCGTATCGCTTGAGCTGTTTTCGCTATCTATGAAGCAATTTTCTTCATTTTGTATTCCGCACTCCGCCCGAGTACCTCGGGGGGTGAGCTCCGCCCTCGCGCAGTATGAATTTGTTCCACTCTCCACGAAGCCGTTTTCTTCGTTTTGCATTCCGAACTCCGCCCGAGTACCTCGGGGGGTGAACTCCGCCCTCGTGCAGTACGAATTTGTTCCACTCTCCACGAAGCCGTTTTCTTCGTTTTGCATTCCGAATTCCGCATTCCGCATTCCGAATTCTTCCATCTTTTCTACTCCTCGCTATCGCTTTTATTTGATACGCCCACGGCTGTATCCGCCATTTCGCTTTTTATTCTTTCAAGCTCGCCCTCGGCATCATCAACCATCGGAAGTGCCTCAAGAAGCGTGCGCTTTGATACAATACCACTCATTTTCTCGGCATAGACTGCGCTATCCGCCGGATTTTCGGGGATATTTCTTGAGAATACCATCTTGATATTACGCCAATCGTAGCTCTTGCCAAGCAACGAGAGGAGTGTGCAAATCATTTCGTATCTTCTTGCAAGCCCCTTTTTGAAAAATCTTTCGGTAACGCTCACCCTGTTCTCAAAGTTGAGCAGGCGGTATTTTATCGCTATTCCCGACGCGCTTTGTCCTATTGTATCATCGGTCATATCAACTGAGCCCGAGAAGCGGTAGATGTCCGAGGAAATTCGGCTTTTTAGGTTTTCAATATAGCCGTCATTTACGCTCTTGACAAGCCACTCCGCGTGTCCGCCCTCATCAAGAAGCAGGACCCTGTTCTCGCGAAGGCGCTCTATGTCCTCGCTTTGAGTATCACTCATGCCCGTGATTGCAAGATAGGAGTCCGCGAAAAGCTCAAAATCGTTCACGCTCTCGCTTTGGAGCTTATTATAGGCGTCAACGAGGGTGATTATCGGCTCAAAGTCGCCCGTTGCATCGGAGTTGTTAAAGTAGAAATTCAGCGGAACTGCGCCAAAATAGTGGGCATATGTGTCTGTTTTTTGCATATTTCCGCCCGCATCAAGGGAGTAAATGCAAATTTCCTTATCATCGTACACCTCAACCCTTGTATGTGAGCTATCCTCGCCCGTGGCTAAGCGAATTGCGCCTATAAGCTCCCTTTCAACGGTGCTTGACCACACGGGGATTACGCTCGTAATGTCGCACGGAACGACTCTTATCTCCTTATTCTCATCAAGATAAAGCATTTCGCACGCCATTCCGTAAACGCTAAGGTCCTTTGACAGACGGCTATTGACAAACTGCTCATCATTATAGTTATTTATCCTGACAAGCTCGGAAATAAGCTCCTTATCATCTGAGCCGTAGCTGACGGGTGTGCCCATAAAGTAGCCGACGGTTGTATCGGTGATGTTTTTGCAAAAGTTATTTACTATTTTGTTTTGAGGCTTACCCGCTTCCTTTTTATCAAGCAAAATTGCGTGCCGTCCGTCGTAATAGCCCTTAAGCATACGCAAACGGGGAAGCGTGCCCTCTTTAAATTCCTGTATTAGCTCTTTGATTTTTAAAGTATTCATTTTTCACCTGTTCTTTTTTGTTTCGTTTTGGCTGTACTGCGCATCTACAAGCCAAGCCTTGATTTGGATATCGCCCCAAGCCTTCTGCCCCTTCGCTCGCCCTCTATGGCGTATCTGAGTGAGGCTATACAGTCGTCATTTACCGATACAGGCTCGTCTGTATAGTCCGAGGATATGGGGTCACGCTTCCACTTCCATTCGCCGATTTCTCGGATCAGGTTTTCGCATTTCGGGTCAATCACTATGCTATGCGATTTCAAATAATCAATCTGCGCGCTAACGCTACCGGGCTCCTTCTTTACTGCCTGCGCTCGGTAGCCTGCCTTTTTCCACGATTTTATCCTGTCGGGCTCGGCGCTATCGCACCACATTGTGACATTTTTAGGAATAAGTGCCTTGCTCGCCTCGGAAATTATCTCGGCTGTGTCCTTATACCTCGTATAAAGCTCATCAAGCACGAAAATGTTTCCGTCACGAAAGCCAACCGTCAAAATGCAGTTCGCGTGGTTAAAGCCGAAGTCCTGTCCTATCGCCACGCTATCGTACATTTCATGCCTTTTATCGACACATTGTACGGTGTAATGCGGTAAAATCAGTCCCTCGCTCTCGCCCCACTCGCCAAGTCCGTAAACTCGGTAGCCCTCGGGGTCAAGCTCCCGCCTTGCCATCATTCGGCGGTGGTAGCCCTCATCTATAAAGGCGTTTTGAAGGTAATTTGTGCGATTTGTAAACACATCGGGGTCGCATCTGTCAAAAAAGCGCTTTTTTATCCAGTGGCTTGCGCTAACGGGGTTAAAGGTGAGGGTGATTTGATAGTAAAGCTCGCTGTTTTCAAGCTCTCCGCGAAGTCGGTCGTCTATGATGTCAAGATCGCTTGCATCAAGCTCCGTCGCTTCCTCTACCCACACCCAAGTGATTTTTCCGCTTACCGCTTGGATTGATTTCAGCTTTTCCCGTTGCTCATCATCTCGAGTTCCTCGGAACATTATGAGCGCGCCCGTTATCTTACTTCTCATTCTTAAGGGGGAGCGTGAGATTTCCCAGTATTTTGTGTACTCCTCGCCAAAGATTTCCCGCACGGCTCGGCTAAGCTCGGCATATGTGCTATCAAGATGGGAGTTCTCCGTCTTTCGTACGCAAAGCAGGTTCGCTCCCTGATATTTCTTGTCCGAGAGCTTCATTATAAAGTCCCGTGCGACATTTACGCTCTTTCCGCTTCCTGCCGAGCCACACTCTACCCTGTATCGCTTTTTCGTGCTGTTTGACTCGCGAAACGATTCATTCATAAGAAGGCTTTTAGCTTTCATTTCGGTCCTTCGGAGAGGTGTAACCGTATTCTACGAGCAGGCAGGAGTCACTTGCCCCGCCCTCGCCCGCGTCCTCACACAGCTTGAAGTAAAGCTCTATCGCCTTTAGCTTATCAAGGAGCTTTATGTCTATGTCAACGCTCCCCTTGTCGCTCTTTACTCTCATTGACGATATCGCTCGGGATAAATCCTTGCTCATCTTTATCTCGCCTGTGCCACTCGCTCCGCCCCTCGCTATCTCTATCGCCTCAGATGCATCGGCTACCGCTATGCTTACCAAAATCCTTTTCAGCTTTTCCTTGGTTTTTTCATCAATCACGCTTCTCCCCCCCTTTCAAGGCTTGCCTTATTCCTGTCCGCCAAGGGTGTGCACCCCCTTGACATCTACTATCATATCACAAAAAAACGGACAAAACGGACAACCTGCCCGAGAGCCTCGGGTGGCAATATCCGACATCGTTTAATAAGAACCGTTTCCGCACGGTCCGAAGCAGTTTTCTTCACTCCACACTTTGGCAAAAAAGCCTCGACGGGCAAAATTCGACATCGTGCGGTATGAGCCGTTTCTATACGCCCCGACCCCCGAGTGCCTCGGGTGGCATATGGGGAATGATAATAAGTGTGTAGCCATATCAAAACGCGCCCATATTGTTTAAAATTGCTTCACTCCGCACTACAAGCTCCGCCCGAGAGCCTCGGGTGGCTATCCAACGCAACGAAGTTGCATATCGAGGACTCGCAGAGTCCATATCGAGTTGCGCAAGCAACATATCGAAAATCCCGCAAGGGATTTATATCGATGCGCAGTGTCCTTAATGGCACTGCGCCAACGGGTAGTCCTTTTAATTTTGTACTCATTTCGCTATCACCTTAAAAACAAAAAACGACATCGCTTGAAATGAGCCTTAGCTCACTCGTTTGATGTCGTTTTTATTTAGATTGAGCCTTAGTCCTCTTCGGGCTCGTTAAAATATTCCTTATCAAAAAATTCGGAAAGTGTTATGCCTGCGCCCTCGCAAAATCGCTTTACTGTAACGACCTTTGAGCATTTTGTTCTGCCCTTAATAAGGTCGTAAATTGCCGACGGGGACATTCCGCCCTTTAGCGCGATATCGCACACATTACTATCCTTTTGTGCGCAAATCTCCTTTATTCTTCTTATGATAGCATCGTTCAATTTCATATTTTATCCTACCTTTTTGTGGAGTTCCACAATTATTCAGCTTAAACAAAAGGCTTCAATGAAGCCTTTTATTTTGTTTTATTCGTAGTTTACTGTAAGAACCTCGAGTCCGTACTCGGCAAGCTCCTCGCGGATTTGGTCAATTTCCTTCTTCGCCATCATTGCGTGGTCCTTTTCATCCTTTACATCTATTTCTCTGTTTACGATGTGGTATGTAAAGATAAGGTCCTGCTTACTCTTTGTAAGGCGGTGGAATTGATTTTCAAGAAGCTCTCTTGTCTGGTCAATATTAAGGCGAAGCGCGATTGCGACATATAGAAGCGTGAGCTTCTTTGCCTTTTTGCCCTCTTCCTTTTCATATCTTGTGATAAGGTTATGCCAGTTCTTTCTTCCAAGACCGATTGGCTTCCACACATCAACAGGGTCGTCAATGCCGTTTTCTCTCATAAATTTATAAATAAGCTCGGATAGCTTCACATCTCTTTCCCCCTTATACATAAACAAATACGCATGCACGCTTGTCGCCATCTTAGCAATGTCCTCATCATCCTTAAGGATAGGGTCAAACGCGTGCGTGCTGACTGCATCAAGTGATGAAATATCAAGCTCATCATCTTGATCGCCGATGATTTCATCAATTGTCTCCCTTGCGCCCTCATAAAAGCTTGTATCGCCGTCCTCAATCGCCTGCTCAAGAAGTGTCTTAAAGGAGTTAAGCAATTCTCTTTGCTCGTCATTTATATTGCTTTGGGTGAGTGTCCTTTCAACGATTTCAAGGGCGTATCTTGACTTCATCTCGCCAAGGGCGGACAAATCAGAATCATTTTCGTTTAAAAATGCCGTAATGTTCATTTTTCTTCTCCTTTATATGTAAATATTTTTTTAGCCTTGTCAAATTTTGCCTGTGATAATATTTTAGCATGCTCGGCTATGCGTGTCAAGACCTATCAGAGCATTTTTAAAATGGTCACAAAGCGTGCGACAGCTCACTTTTTTGAGCTTTTTCGCATTAGCGCTTGGCACATTCTTTCCTTTATTCTATCACACCCTAAAACCCCTTGTCAATAGGGCTTGAGGCGGTTTTTCAATAGTCACAGGACTGTGACGCGGGTATAGCCATTACCCTTCATTATAATTAAAAGATAATTAAAATATAATTAAAAGAGGACAACAAAAGAGGCTATTTCAAAAAGCCTCTTTTTAATTTATTTAAGCGAGTCAAGATAAATAAGAAGCACGCTGATATCCGCAGGGCTAACTCCGCTAATGCGCGATGCCTGACCGAGGGTAAGTGGCTTTACCT
>JAFTUD010000041.1 GCA_017466455.1 Clostridia bacterium | reverse complement strand
CATATAAATAGGATAAGGAGAGCTTTATGAGAATTGCCCTGACAGGAAACCCCAACTCAGGTAAAACGACCATGTATAACGCCCTGACAGGCAGTAGCGAAAAGGTCGGAAACTGGGCAGGAGTTACCGTTGACAAAAAGGAACATTTGATTAAAAGGAAATACACAGGGGGCGAGCAAATTATCGCAGTTGACCTACCCGGTGCATATTCCATGTCGCCGTTTACAAATGAGGAGAGCATTACAAGCGACTATGTAAGGCAGGAAAATCCCGATGTCATCTTGAACATCGTTGACGCCACGAACCTAAGCCGTAGCCTTTTCTTCACCACACAGCTTTTGGAGCTTGGTATTCCAATGGTTGTCGCACTTAATAAGCAGGATGTAAACGAGAAAAAGTCAATAAGCATTGACACCGAGGAGCTTTCAAAAAGGCTCGGCTGTCCTGTAATCAATACTGTATCAACCTCGGCTAAGGGACTTAAGGACGCAATAAAGTCCGCCATTGCCCGTGTAGGCGTGGAGCAAAGCGCCCCATACACTCAAAATATGCTCAACCTTACCGATAAAAGATCGGTTGAAATGGCTGATAGGGCTCGCTTCGCCTTCGTAAACGAGATAGTTGATGATGTAGAGGCTCGCAAAACCCGCACAAGCGAAAGAAATATCGGCGATAAGATTGATGAGGTCTTGACAAATAAGTGGCTCGGCATTCCAATTTTCGCACTCGTTATGTGGGCAGTATTTTGGATTTCGCAGGCAGGACCCGGCGTATGGCTCGCTGAGGGTCTTGATATAGGCGAAACACACCTTTGGGGACTCGTTGACTGCATCGGCTGGTTCAAGGATGTAGTAGCTACCTGGCTCGGCTCGGCACACCATATAATTCGAGCAATCATTCTTGAGGGCATTATAGAGGGCGTTAGCGCAGTAGTAGGCTTCTTGCCACTCGTTATGGTAATGTACTTCCTTATCGCACTTCTTGAGGACTGTGGCTATATGGCTCGTGCAACCGTTGTCCTTGACCCGATTTTCAAAAGAGTAGGACTTTCGGGCAAATCCGTTATCCCATTCATCATAGGAACAGGCTGTGCAATCCCGGGCGTTATGGCTTGCCGTACAATCCGTAACGAGCGTGAGCGCAGAGCAACTGCAATGCTTGCACCGTTTATGCCATGCGGAGCAAAGCTTCCCGTTATCGCTCTTTTCGCAGGCGCATTCTTTGATAATGCGGAGTGGGTTGGTACTCTTATGTACTTCGCAGGAATTGTAATCATACTTCTTTGCGCCCTTCTTATCAATGCAATAAATGGCTATAAGGCTAAGAAATCCTTCTTTATCATTGAGCTTCCCGACTATAAAGCGCCATCACTCGGCTTGGCATTTAAGTCAATGTGTCAAAGAGGCTGGTCGTACATAGTAAAGGCAGGAACGATAATTCTCGTATGTAACTTCATAGTATATATGATGCAAACATATAGCTGGAGCTTCCAAATGGTTGAGGACCCCTCGAAATCAATCCTTGCGTGGGTTGCAACACCTATTGCATATATAATCGCCCCCATTGTCGGAGTGGCAATGTGGCAGCTCGCAGCCTCGGCGGTTACAGGCTTTATCGCAAAGGAGTGCGTTGTTTCAACCCTTGCAACCGTGTTTATGTTTGACCATCTGATAAACGAGGACCTTGAGGCTATCGGCTCAGTAGGCGCTTCAAATATGGGCGGAATTACAGCCGTTGCAGGTCTTGCGTTCCTTATGTTCAACCTCTTTACACCGCCGTGCTTCGCCGCTATGGGAGCGATGAACGCCGAGATAAAGAGCAAAAAATGGTTCTTCGCAGGAATAGGACTTCAATTTGCTGTCGGCTATACAGTGGGCTTCCTCGTATTCTTCTTCGGCTCGCTATTTACCAAAAATAGCCTTGGCTCACCTTGGATGCCAATCGTCGGCTGGATAATAGTTTTGTCAATCGTGGCAATCTTTGCATTCCTTATCATTAAAAAGAATAAAGAGCTAAAGCGCGAAATGGCGCAAAAGGCAGAATAGGAGAAAAAATGGGACCCGTTGATATTATAGCAATAGTCGCTATTGCCCTCATAGTCGGTGGCGCGCTTGCCTACATAATCGTGGCTAAAAGGCGCGGACAAAAATGTATCGGCTGTCCCTACTCTAAGCAGTGTGGTGGCTGTTGCTCAGGCAAATGCGACTCAAATAAATCCGATAAATCAGAAAATAAATAAGTAAAAAGAGCAAGAGTAAAAGGAAACAAATCCTTCTATTCTTGCTCTTTTTTCTTTTGCTGATGTGTCAGCGCCATACCGAAAATCCCGCAAGGGATTTATCTTGATGATTGTTCTCCGTTGAGGATAATACACCAACGCATCTCCTTTGTATTTTAAATCGAAAGGTCAGCTCAAATCCCCCAAAAATCCCTTGTAAAAAATATCCAAAAAACCGCTTCGTTTTTTGTGAAAATTTAACAAAAATTCGGGGGGGGGGTGAATTTTGTTTGTGCATATTGACAAAGCGTTTTTCGTGTGTTATACTGTGTATACGCTCATAACCAAAAGCGCGAGAGCGCGCCAAGCAGATAAGAGGAAAAGCACCGCGTCATTGCCTTGACTTAGGCAGGATTATTTGCACACCGAACATTCCAAATTCCTCAAAGTAGTCAACCATTCCGTGGTAATCGCAAACTATCTTTGAAATGATTTTCGTGCCATATCCGTGCAGGTGTGGCTCGTTTTTGGTTGTTACAAGCTCCTTCCCCTGCGAAAGCACGGGCTTTGCCACTGTGTTCTTGCAAATTATGATTCTGTTTGAATTTTGGTTCATAAACAGTAGCTCAAGCCTCTTTGAGTCACTGCTCTTGACCTCATCAAGCGCGCTTACCGCATTGTCAAGAATGTTACCGATAAGGCACGCAAGGTCCGTATCCTTTATGTCGGATAAATCCCCAACCGAGCCGGAAATCACTATTCTTGTGTCGGTAAGGCGGGAGAGCTTTGAGTTGATAAGATAATCAAGCACAAAGTTGTCGGTTTTGGCAATCTTGTATCCGTAGCTCACCTCGGGCAGTAGCTTTTGAATATATTCCGCGCAGGCGTCGGGGTCTGTTTCCGCAAGCCCCAAAATCACGGTAAGGTGTTGCTTCATATCGTGTTGCATTTGCCTTGCCCCTGTCCACATAGCGGATGCCTCGTTATGGCGCGCCCGTTCAAGCTCTATTTTCTCTTGTAGCATTGAAAGCTCGTACTTGTCCCTTTGATACCTCTGAATATTGAATATAAGGAGATAAAGCGCGACATTTGCAAAGGTAAAGGCAAGCGTAATTATCATTGCTTGAATTTGAATGTCCCGTGCATCGGAGCGCGAGGCGAGATACATAGTAGAGCCAAGCCCAAGCACAGTCGCAATAGAAAACGAAAACGCAAGTATTCCGTGCCGTGGCTCAATGGAGCAGTCCGATTTGAAGCCCATAAGCACAAGCCTTAAAACAACGAAAAGACAAATCTTGTGAATGATAAGGTAAATGACTCTGAAAATTCCGCCTGTGCCCTGCATAAGCGCATCAAAATCCTTGATTATGTGCGAAATTATGAAGTATAAAAGCGTTGATAAAAGCACAAAAACTATTTCAAAAATGCACGCGGAGAAAAGCGCCCTTACATAATTTTTGTTGCAAATAAGCAGTGCGTAGGTAATGTATAAGGCAAGGAAAATTGCCGTGCCAACGACATTAAACCCCTCAAGAAGAAGGTCGTTTATCACAGAAAAGGCGAAAATTACAGCCACAGCAGGCAGTGCAAGCCTGTTTTTGCTCACGGATAACGGCACGCCGTTAAATCGGCTTATAAAATACACGCAAATAAGCGCGTCAAAGAGCGAGATTGCAAGCTCAAAAAATATCATATCAGGCTCTCCTTCTTATAAATTTCATATATGCGCTTCTGAAATTTGCAAGTCGCTTTCTTGAAATTGAAAGCATTTTCCCGTTTTTCATAACGAGATACCCATCGGAGCTTATTTTCTCAATATGCTCCAAATTCACAAGATAAGCGGAGTGAATTCTAAAGAAATCAAGACCCTGTGTGCGATTTTCAAGTAGCTTCATCGTTCCTCTTACACGGTATTCCTTGTCGTGCAGAGCCTTTATGTAAAAATAATTCTTTTGTCCCTCAAAGAACAAAATGTCCTTTACCCTGAGGGCAACATCACCCTCGGTCGTGCTGAAAAGAAGCAATTCATTGCTAAGGGTGTATTTTTCAATAACTCGCTTCAGCGTGACCTCAAGCTCCTTATCAAGATGCCCCTTGCGCAAGAACGAGAAGGGACAAAACTCAAACGAGGTGTAAACAAACTCCTCATACGCCGAAACAAAAATGATAGTTGTGTCGGGATAAACATCACGAAGGATTTTAGCAAGCTCAAAGCCACTCATGCTCGGCATGTCAATGTCAAGAAATAAAATATCAAGCTCGTTTTCCTTTAGATATTCAAGCACCTCACAGGCGCACGAAAAGGCAGGAGCGAGGGAAATATCAAGCTCCTCGGGAGCGCAGTAGGCAATAAGTCGCCCGATGCGAGCCTTTAAAAGCTGAGCAAAGCTCAAATTGTCGTCACAAACCGCAATGGTCATATCAAAAACCCCTTTTCTATATTGATGTATCTATTTTAGCACAAAAGCATACCGTAAATCAATATTTGACACAAAATGTATCAATTTAGGGATAAAAAGCACATTTTAGGGATAAAATTCAAAAATTTCCCAACCGATTGAAAAGTCCCCATACTATATAAGAAAAGCAGAGAAATAGCGCAAAAAAACCGCGAAAGCAAATACTCCCTCGCATTTTATCCCACAAAAAAGCCGAAATATCCCAAAAACCGATTTTGGCAGAAAAAGGTGCTAAACTTTAGCTAAGAGATAAGCTTAACCCACTTGGCAGGCGCACGCCACTCTCACGAGGTAGACGCCCCAAGGCATACATATATTGACCCTATGAGAAAAACAGGAGAAACAAATGAAAAAAACGAAAAAGGAACGCAGTCCAAAGCCCAAAAAAGAGAAAAAGACCAAGCTTTCCGTCAAGGCGGTAATCAAGGACTCTGCCTACGCAATAAGGCTGATTGCAGGCACATCCCCCGCCCTGTTTGTGACAAGGCTTCTTTCTCAAATAATGTATACGGTGATTTCCTTTATTGTAGGAACATATTCACTAAGGTACATAATCAACTCCTTTGAGGACGGCTTGACCTTTAAAACAGTCGCGCTTACTGCCCTTACGCTGGTGGCAGTGCCCTCACTACTCAGCCTTATAATTCAGCCTCTTACCGACTATGTTACAAACATATCCTTTATTAAGGTTGAAAAGAAGGTGCTTTTAGGGCTGTTCAGAAAGAGCGCAAGCGTTGAGCTTGCATGCTATGAAAATCCCGAGTTTTACGATAAATATGTAAAGGCATCAACCGATATTGTGTGGCGTATGTGGAATATAACATGGAATGTCACGAGCTTCTTCGCGGTAATAATCGGAATGTGCCTGTACGGCTCGCTTTTGTTTACAATGGACCCTGTGTTCATAATCTTTGCGGTTTTGCCCCTTTTCGGTGCATTTCTTAAAAGAAAATGGAACGAGCTGTGGCATAAGCACTCAACCGAGGACAGAGAATGGCACAGGCGTGCGCAATACGCTCAAAGAATATTCTATTCAAGCGACTACGCCAAGGAAATGCGCCTGACAAACGCAAAGGAGCTTTTGCTCCAAAGATACGATAAGGCATCTGATGAAAGGGTGAATATCGTAAAGCGCTACGGACTTAAGGAAATGTTCCTTGAGGTAGCACAGCACGGAGTTCAAAGCATAATAACAAACCCGCTTGCCATCGCCTACGCAATCTTTCGCACGGTCGTGTCGGGTACGCTCGGAGTGGGCGACTGCGCAGTCGTAATCAACTCCGTATCCCAGCTCACATCAACCTTCACTCAAATAACGGACAGATATTATTCAATTCACGAAAATGCCCTGTTCTTTGAGGATTTCAAATCCTTTATGGAGTATGAGCCGAAAATGAAGGATAAGGAAAACGCCCTTGACCCGTCTCGCGGTACATTAAAGGCGACAAATCTTTCCTTTAAATATGACGGAAGCGAGGAGTATGTCCTCAAAAATGTAAATATCGAGGTCGGCAAGAACGAAAAAATCGCCCTTGTCGGTCATAACGGCGCAGGTAAAAGCACGCTGATAAAGCTTCTTTTAAGGCTCTATGACCCGAGCGAGGGTAGCATTACCCTTGACGGCGTTGATGCTAAGGATATAAGGCTTGATAAATACCGCGATATGTTCAGCGTAGTATTTCAGGATTTCAAGACCATTGCCCTGCCTGTGGCTGAAAATGTGCTTATGCGCCCAAGAGAGGACGGAGATGAGGAAAGAGTTGTCGATGCACTCAAAAAAAGCGGTGCGTATGAGCGAGTAATGGAGCTTCCAAACGGCATAGAATCAATGCTTACCAAGGAGTTTGATGAAAACGGAGCCGTTTTGTCCGTCGGACAAAGCCAAAAAATCGCAATAGCCCACGCCTTCGTTAAGGATTCGCCGTTTATCATTCTTGACGAGCCGTCAAGCGCTCTTGACCCCGTAGCCGAAAGCGAAATGTATAATAACATGATGCGTGCAGGCGAGGGCAAGGGGATGATATTTATCTCTCACCGCCTCTCAAGCGCTGTCGGTGCGGATAGAATATATATGCTTGAAAAGGGCGAGGTTATAGAAAGCGGAACTCATGCACAGCTTATTGCCCTTGGAGGCAAATATGCCGATATGTTCAAAAAGCAGGCTCAAAACTACTTGGATATAGAAAACGGGGAAGGAGGCGAGGCTAATGAGTAATAAAAAGGATAAGGTAAAGCTCTCGCAGGCTCTTAAAAACAATGCCTTCATAATCAAAACCGCCTTCACCACCGCCCGCGGGCTTTGCATAATGAGAATTATAATGGGCGTAATCACGGGACTGAATCACGGTGTTACAATATATCTCACAAGCGAAATTCTGAACGCGCTTGACAGAGGCGACCCGTTTGATAAAATCCTGTGGCTGATTGTCATAATGGCAGGCTATATGCTCGCATACCAGCTCTTTTATTCGTGGCACTGGAAAATCTATAACCCGATGCACAAGCTTGATTTTATAAGGCGACTGCACAAGCGCTTCTTTGTCAAGGCGAGTGAAATTGACCTTGCCTGCTACGATACTCCCGAGTTTTATAACGACTTTATCTACTCGATGCAAAACTGCGATAAGAGTATTGTAAATACGCTTGATATGCTGTCCGATATAATACGATGCCTTGTCGCGTCCGTGTCCGTCTTTGGCGTAATTCTTACCGTAAATCCGATAATAGCTGTCGTAATCCTCGGCTTCTCGGTAGCCACAATGCTCCTTGATGTTATAAGCAATGCTATTTACTATAAATATCAGCTTATGGCAAACACCGTATGGCGCAAGGAGTGGTATATGCAAAGGTTCTTTTCCCTTGCCGAGTACGCAAAGGAAATTCGCCTTACCAAAATAGCCTTGAATATGGAAAAGGAATATGATGCCAATAAAAACGAGGAGCGAAAAATCCTCTTAAAGAGGCAAAAGAGCCTTCTTGCCGTGCAAATATCGTATTCTCTTATAAACCTGATTGAGGATTTGTTCATAATACTCTTTATGACCTACCACCTCTTTGAGGGAAATATCCTGATAGGTGGCTTTGCGGTCGCTATTGCCTCGGCAAATAAAATGCGTAATATGCTAAGCGAAATCCAATGGAGGCTTGCCGAGATAAATAAGGACTCAATCTTTGCCGATAAGGTAAGAAAATTCCTCTCAACCGCCCCGAGCCTGATTTCGGGAACGCGCGAGCTTGACTCCTTTAAATCCGTTGAATTTAAAAATGTATGCTTCGCCTACGGCGACAAGAATGTGCTTGAGAATGTGAGCTTCAAGGTAGATGAGGGCGAAAGAATTGCCTTCGTCGGCTATAACGGAGCAGGAAAAACCACCATCACAAAGCTGATGATGAGGCTTTACGATGTCACCTCGGGCGAAATCCTTGTAAACGGAATAAATATAAAGGAATACTCTCTTGATAGCCTGAGGGGTAAAATCGGCGCAGTATTTCAGGACTATAAGGTCTTTGCCGCAAGCGTTGCCGAAAATGTTCTTGTAGATATCTATACCCCCGACAGGGAGCAAACGGTAATAAACGCGCTTAATGATAGCACCTTCGGTGAAAAGCTTGATACATTGCCAAGCGGAATTAATACCGAGCTTACCCGTGAGTTTTACAAGGACGGTACGGAGCTTAGTGGCGGAGAGAACCAAAAAATAGCCATCGCCCGTGTCTTTGCAAGAAAGAACGAGTTCATAATAATGGATGAGCCGTCAAGCGCCCTTGACCCGATAGCCGAATATAATCTTAATGTCGGAATTGACAAAAACGCCAAGGGAAAGACAGTCGTGTTCATCACACACCGCCTGTCAACCACAAGGCATGTTGACAGAATTTATATGCTTGAAAACGGCAAAATTATAGAAAGCGGAAGCCACGATAGCCTGATAAGCTCGGGTGGCAAGTATGCCGATATGTTTGAATTGCAGGCGAAAAAATACCGCGCGTAATGCTCCTGATGCTTTTCCAATTTGCATGCTGATACAAATAGCGCGCCTTACCTGCAATAAGGACAAAAACAAAAACGGGAGAATGAAAATTCTCTCGTTTTTTAGTGCTGAAAATTATTTGTCCTCGCCTTCGCTCTTGCTTGCTATCTCGCCCTTGGCGTCACTGCCCTCACCCTCACTGCCGTCATCGTTGCTTGACTTTTTGTCAAACTTGCTTGAGTGTGGGCTTCTGCTTGAATTTTCGGCAACCGCACGCATTGTCAAAACGATTGCGAACATCTTTGAAAGTGCGTAAATACCGAATACAACGCTAAGGATAAGCTCCGGCTGTGAGAATGCTCTGTAAGGCGACATCTTGCCGACAATCTTCGCAACGGAAATTCCGAATGGGAAGCCGAAGGTAAGCGCGGAGCAGGTGAATGCTGAAATGAAGTACGCCTTGTGACCCGAGCCGAATATTTCAAACTTGCCCTCAAATACGAGGAACATTGCGCATGACGCATATACAAAAAGCTGTGAAATCTTTGCAATATCCGTTGCGGTAAGTGAGCTGAAATATGTGGTAAGAATACCGAATAAGCACCAGAGAATACTGCAAACGGAAAGCGTAACCTTGATATATTCGGGCGGAACAATCTTAACACGCTTTATTCTGTTTGGCATAGCCTGAAATACAAAATAAATACATGTCGGTATTGTAAGGAGCCATCTTATAACTCTGAAGATGAAATATGCCTGAAAATTCGCCTTTGTAATGCTTACAATGCACTCATAGATGAAGAACACAATCATCATAATTGCGCCAAGCGTTGATGCAAATCTCCAGAATCTGCTTGTTTTCTTAATGCGGGTGATATTGATGCTCTTAACCTTAAGCGTGAAGTAAACGCTGTATGCAACAGTTCCGATAATAGCGAAATAAAGAAGTCCTGTTACAATATGCGGAAACCTTAGCGTATATGTGGGCGCATCATACATAAATGAAAAGCAAATTCCACTCATGAGCGCTATTGCCAAAAGACAAATGACGGAAATCACAAGTGATTTTTTTAGAAAACGATATTTTTGTCTCATCTCTGCCTCTATAATATAATAATAAAATACTATAATATTGTAGCACACATTGTAGATAAAATCAATACATAATCAAAAAATATTTGTAAATTCGTGTCAAAGCAAGGAATAATCCCGATTTGGTCATTGATTACGGCTTGATCTCGGTGATTTTCAGCTCTGTAATTTGACAAAAATCACGCAGGGGAGAGAGCGTCGCTATTTTTTCCTGTAGTCGGGAAGCGCACTGCTCAAAAACCTGTCGCATTGCTTCCTTATTCCGTCGCCCGTGTTTCCACCGCCTATATGGAGCGCAACCTGTCCCCAGCTAAGCCCGTTTACAAATCTCAGAGAAATCGCAAGCCGTAAAAGCGCATCGTCAATCCCGTCAATAAAATCGAGGATTTTGTGATATAGCTCAAACGACGCGCGCACCCTCTTGTCAATGCGCCTCTCAATGCGCTCAAGCTCATCGGCGTAGATGCTCTTTTTGATTCCACCAAGCCCAATTACGGACACATAGTCGCACTTATTGCGAATTGAAGCAAGAGTAACTCTGTCATGCTCTATCTCCTTATGCAGGGCGTGAAGCCGTTTCAGCTCGTCATATGTGATAAGGCTCATAAGCGCCCGATCACCTGAATATCCCCAAGGTCAAATTCCTCAATAAGGTCAAAAATATTGTCACAGTTCACAAGAAAAAGCAGGTCGGAAAGGTCGAGCGAATCCACGCAAGACTCACACAGGGTCTGCCCTGTTGGAAAGGTAACGATTTTTTCCATATCGCCGACAGCCGTTTCGCAAAAGTCACAATAGGTTGATGAAGGGGCGCATGCCTCGGGACAGCCCGAGATGTGCCCGAATAATGAATTGCAGATGTCACACATCTTAAAAACCTCCTAAAAGCTGATTGATTATTAAAAACCCTTGATATGTGTGCGTTTTTCGGCAAATACGCCTTAAAACGGCACTCGGCAACACGCGTAAACACAGTACGCGGTCAAACGCCTCTATCAAGTCCCAAGCATTAAAAATCGAATCCTCGGAGTCTTGGCAATTCCCAAGCCAAGCGCCACCCGTGTGGGAGAATGACTGCGAGTAGCCGTCACAGGGGTAACGCTCCGAGTACGGGGCTTTTATCGGTTGAATAGAACCGTGGAAGTGCGCCTGACAGGAGTGGAACGGATCTGCCCTGAGCCGTGTATTTACAACATTAAGGGTGGCTTTTATTGCATTTTTGCCGACCCTTGCCCCTTTGGTAAGCTTGCTCCTTGCAGTATATCAATACAACTGCGTAGCAATCCTGCCAAAATCATCTGAAAATACATCGGTTTAATGTGCTTCATATTTCAGAACGGGCAAAAAGGCTTGCATTCAAGATGAAATTTTGATGACATATAAAATCCTTCAAAAAATTTCAACACAAAAGACGGGTCCTTTGTCCGTTCTGAAGCTGGCTCGTTCCATCACCGCCAGACATAGCAAAAGCAATTTAAATTTGCTTTGCCACACCATAATAGCAAATAAAATTTGCATTTTCAACCCCAAGATGTCAAAAATAAGTGACATTCATTTACAAAAAGACCTTGACAAGGCAAAAAATATTTGCTAAAATAAAAGCAACTAAACAAAATAAGATAATATTAATATCTTACTAATATATCATATGCTACTATGATACAGAAGGGAGAAAGAAATGTTAAAGCAAAGACTTATATCTGCGCGCAAGGGCGCAGGACTAACGCAGGCTGATGTTGCCGAGGCGCTCGGAATAAAAAGACAAACCTACTCCGCCTACGAGCGTGGAGTAAGCACACCCGACGCAAACACAATAACAACCCTGTCGCGACTTTTCGGTGTTAGCGTTGGCGAACTTGTAACAGGAGAAATAAGCGCGAATACAATAAAAGTCCCTGTATGCGGTAATGTTGCCGCAGGAATACCGATTGATGCCATTGAGGATGTTGAGGAATATGTAGATGTTGACGCCTCACTCGCAAGGGGCGCAACCCTTATCGGCTTGAAGGTTAAGGGAAGGAGCATGGAGCCGAGGTTTTCAAGCGGAGATACCGTAATTGTAAGATGCCAAAACAGCGTTGATAACGGCGATATCGCAATAGTCCTTGTCGGCGATGAGGCTACGATGAAGAAAATCGTAAGATATACCGATGGTATTCGCTTAATGCCGACAAACCCTGCTTATGAGCCTACATATTTTACAAACGAGGAAATAAGGACAATTCCCGTTACCATTCTCGGCAAGGTGATTGAGCTTAGGGCGAAAATCTAAGTAGCGCGTAAGGCGCAATAAAATTATCTAAATTATCTTATGTACTTGATAAATAATCAAACTTAATGTATAATTGTTATATACTGAAAAATAAGGAGAATTGCAATGCTTGAACAGCTTAAAAAAGAAGTATACGAGGCAAATATGATGCTCGTAAAATATAATCTGATCACCTTTACATGGGGAAATGTAAGCGGAATTGACAGGGAAAAGGGGCTCGTTGTAATAAAGCCCTCGGGAGTTGAATATGATGACCTCACCCCCGATATGCTCCCGGTTCTTGACCTTGACGGAAATGTTATTGAGGGAGATTATAAGCCCTCGTCCGATACCGCTACTCACCTTGAGCTTTATAAGGCGTACCCCGAAATCGGTGGCGTAACCCATACCCACTCACCGTGGGCGGTAATCTACGCGCAGGCGGGCAGAGGAATTACCCCATATGGCACAACCCACGCCGATTACTTCGGCACAACAATTCCTTGCACCCGTAAAATGACCGATGAGGAAATTAAGGGCGCATATGAAAAGGAAACAGGCACGGTAATTCTTGAGGCGCTTAAGGATATCGGCGCAACCCGGATGCACGCAGCCCTCGTTCATTCGCACGGTCCGTTTACTTGGGGCGATAACGCGAAAGCATCTGTTGAAGCCGCAGTAGTTCTTGAGCAGGTTGCTATGATGGCATATAATACCGAAATGCTTATGCTTAATGCAAACGGTAAGACCGAAAGAATGCAGGAAACTCTTCTTCGTAAGCACTATGACCGTAAGCACGGACCAAACGCATATTACGGACAGGGCAAGAAATAAGTAGATAAGAAAACATCGCATTTCTTGAAATAATCCCACGGCAAACCGCCGAGGCTCTTGCACCAAGGTAAAATCACTCTTCATAATCTTAAAACGGGACATTTTTTGCACACCAAAGCGAAAATGCCCCGTTTCTTTCTTTAAAACAAATATATGAACATATGAACATTTGAATAATATTTGCAAAAAACGAATTCTCATAGCGCAAGCTCCTTAATTCCTTCACGGCGCTGTATTATTATAAAAGCCGTAACACTTTGTGCATTTTGCGCAAAAATCAGGGGGTGCTAACTTTTTGTGCAAAATGCCTTGACAAATATATTCCTTATGTGATAGTATATGCTCATAAATATATTTTACGCTCGCGAGAGCGTTCCCGCAAAGGAGAAGAAATGAAAAAGCTTTTAGTTACACTTTTACTCGCTCTTTCGTTTGTGCTGGTCCTTGCCGTAAGTGTAAGCGCGGAATCGCTTAGCAACTTCATAAATGTTGACCTGACACTAACGGACGGCACACAAACGGTCGGCTATCTCAAAAAAGGAAATACATGGAACAATGGTCGTGGCGCCACATATCAAGGCTATGACCGTGTTACAATCTATGCTGATTACACGGATACAAGCAAGACTATTCCGTGGTCAAGCGTCAAGGTCTTCGACGGAAGAAATTCTGAAATTTGCACCTATGACGGAACAACGGTCACAAAAACAGGTACATATGCTCAAACCCTTCTCGGATATCCAAGCGGTGTTTCCAATGTAACACATGTTTATTACCCACAGGGCTCGCTAATTATAGCTGACAATTCCTTTAACAAGGATAAGGAAGGATGGAATATTGAATATCTTTATGTTCCAAAAAGCGTAAAGGAGATAGGCTTTAGTGTATGCAAGGGTGAAACGGGGCTAACAACCGTTGAATTTGAAAAGGAATCGGCTCTTGAGGAAATCTTAGGAATGGCGTTTAGCGGCTGCACGAGCCTTTCCTCTATCAATCTTATAGATACATCTGTAAAGAAAATAGGCGGCACAAGCAACGCCGATGCATATAAGGACGCCTTTAGGGAGTGCACAAGTCTCACCGCTATTGAGCTTCCGGAAACTCTGGAGCTTATAGGCTATAACGCCTTTTATCTATCAGGTCTTAGCGGAACGGTAAAGCTTCCAAACAGCTTGAAAACATTAGCTCCGGGCGCGCTCCTTTCTACCAACATAGAAACCGTCGTTTTAGGCGCCGGCGCAATTGAAATTGGAAGCAATGTTCTTGGAACATATCAAAGCAGCAGTAATGCTTACCTTAAAAATGTATATATTCCAATAGAAGCTACATTTACAAACGCATCTGAAGCATGGTTTGCTTGCGCAAATACCGTAAATTTCTATGTAATCGCAAGTGAGGGCGAGGATACAAGCGCATTTGTAGCTGCTCTGAAATCAACGGGCAGATTTAAATTCGCTACCCAAGCCGAGATTGATGCAGGTACAGCTCAAAGTGGCTATAACGCAGTGATAATTGAGGGCTATAATAAGTGCTCCGCTTTTTATAATGATATCCACAACGAAAGCATTGATAATGACTGCACAACCGCTAACCATTGCTCACAGTGCAATAAGGTTATGACCGAGGCAATTTCTCATGTTATCAATACCGAAATTACATACTTAAATGGCTTTGATAAGGCAGGCTCTAAGATTGAGGGATGCACAAATGAGTCATGCACCGCAGTAGATGCGGATGCTGTTGAGGTAGATCCAATCTTTATAGCAAACGGCTATTCCACAAATGCGTACAAAACGGCAATAAACGGCGGGTATAGCGTAAACCCGAAGGCGCTTGAGGCGTACGAGGCGGTAAATGGCAAAATCACCTACGGTATAGTGATTGCAAATGCCGACTCCTTCGATGGCAAGACTTTGTTTGACGAAAACAAAATGGTAAACAGCAATAAGGCACTTCAGGTTGAAATCGGTGGAGAATATGTGAACTTTGATTGCTCAATCCACTTCGTTTCCGAATCCTCTTATGGCTTGAAGCTTCTGATTTGCGCATATGTAATCGACGGAAATGATATCTTTGTAGTTCAACATGAAACGGGCACATTTGTTGAAAATACACAAATTTCGGGTGGCTCATATAAGAGTGTAACCCTTGCTACTGTCGTTGCGAGCCTTCCTGCAAACGCATGGAACGAGGATAATTAACCCTAAAAACCTCATAAAACCCCAAATAAAAATAACCGATTTTCAAGAAAACCCACTTGAAAATCGGTCTTTTTTTATCCGAATTTCAAAAAAATCCTGAAAATTTTTCAAAAAAATCAAAAAAATTTCAAAAAGCTCTTTACAAAATCAAAAAAATGTGTATAATGGAAATTCCCTATTATAATCAATATATATAATAATGAAGGAAAAAATCAAGCCTTGAAAAATCCGATTTGTGCAATCATACGAAATTTCAGCACTTTTTTGCCTTTTTTATCCTTAAAAACGGCTCAAAAACTGAAAAATCACTGATTTTTTTGTGCAAACTATACAAAAATGGGGGTGTTTTTCTACATTTGACAAAAACCCATTTTGAAAAATTTTCAAAAAAATATTGACTTTACTTATATATATATGGTAAAATAGTTCCGCTTGGTATGCGAGGAAGCGAGAGGTTGCTACAATGCCGTACTGCTAAGGTGTTGTAGGGAATTTTCGTGGAGTATATCGGATCACACGGCAGAGAATGTAAAGCCGAGGGTCTTCCACTTGGGGTGCCCAAGTCGATTGCTCGCTTGCATTTGTCCGAACCTATGATATGCTGACGGGTTCGGTTTTGTTAAGCGGGTGATTGAAACACACGGGGCGGTGTAAAAGCAAACGACCCAAGTCAAATTCTATATAATAAGGAGGAAAGCAACATGGCAGTAAACGAGAAGATCAGAGTAAGAGTAAAGGGCTACGACCACAAGCTCGTAGATTCCGCATCTGAAAAGATTGTTGAGACAGCTAAGAGAAACGGCGCGACTGTATCCGGTCCAATTCCGCTACCTACTGAGAAGGAGATTGTAACAATCCTTCGTGCGGTACACAAGTATAAGGATAGTCGTGAGCAGTTTGAACAGCGTACTCACAAGAGACTTATCGAGGTAATCAAGCCTTCAAAGAAGGTAATTGAGGCTCTCGCAGGTCTTGAGCTTCCAGCAGGCGTTGAAATTGAAATTAAGTTCTAATTAACCCAAAAGCTTAATAAAACGCGGAAGCTAAAAAGCCAAACCCGACTGTACAGTAGCGTAAATTTGTATGCGCTATGATGACGGAAGGTCAAGTTGATGCGTCGGTGGCACGACAAAAAACAAGCGTCAACCAATAACCTTAAATTAGGAGGAAGCAAAAAAATGAAAAAAGCAATTATCGGTAAAAAGCTCGGTATGACACAGATCTTCGCTGAAAACGGCGTAGTAGTTCCTGTGACAGTAATCGAGGCTGGTCCTTGCGTGGTAGTTCAAAAGAAGACTACCGAAACAGATGGCTACGATGCAGTTCAGCTCGGATTTGAGAAGGCATCGGAGAAGCATGTAAACAAACCACTTGCCGGACACTTCAAGAAGGCAGGCGTAGAACCACAGAAGCATCTCAAGGAGTTCAGACTTGACAATGCAAGTGAGATGAATGTAGGCGATGTAATAGCAGTCGATACCTTCGCACAGGGCGACAAGGTCGATGTTTCAGGCGTTACAAAGGGCCACGGCTACTCAGGCGCAGTTAAGAGATGGGGACACCACATGCTTCAAGCAACACACGGTGTTGGACCTATCCATAGACAGGTTGGTTCAATGGGTGCAAACTCAACACCTTCCAGAGTATTCAAGAACAAGAAGATGGCTGGACAGTATGGTAATGAGAACCTCACGGTACTCAATCTCGAAGTAGTAAAAGTTGATGCAGAAAAGAACCTTATCGCAATCAAGGGTGCAGTTCCAGGCGCTCGCGGCGGTATTGTATTCATTCGCAACAGCGTTAAAGCATAAGTAGGAGGAAGAAACAATGCCAGATATTAAGGTTTTAAATATGAACGGCGAAGAAGTTGGCACACTTGCACTTAGCGAAAAGGTTTTCGGTGCAGATGTTAACGAGGCAGTTCTTCATTCGGCAGTAAGAGCTTACCTTCTCAACCAAAGACAGGGCACACAGTCCACACTCACAAGAAGTGAGGTTTCAGGTGGCGGAAGAAAGCCATGGAAGCAGAAGGGTACAGGTAGAGCAAGACAGGGCTCAACAAGATCACCGCAATGGACACACGGCGGAATTGCTCTTGGTCCTAAGCCACGCTCATACACCACAAAGCTTAACAAGAAGGTAAAGCAAATCGCTCTCTTCAGCGCACTCAGCGCAAAGGTAGCTTCAAACGAGATGATCGTAGTAGACGCTATCACAGCGAGCGAGTTTAAGACAAAGACAATGGTAGCAATGCTCACAGCAATCGGCGCAGGAAAGAAGAGCCTCGTGGTTCTTGAAGCTCCTGATGCAAAGGTAGTAAAGAGCCTTGCAAACATCCCGGGTGTTAAGGTAGCATACTCAAACACCTTGAACGCATACGACATTCTTAACTGCAACTCAATCGTATTTGCAAAGAATGCAGTAGCTAAAGTAGAGGAGGTATATGCATAATGAAATTTGCTCAAGACATAATCCTCAAGCCGGTAATCACTGAAAAGTCAATGGACGGAATCTCAACAAAGAGATACACCTTCGAGGTTGCTATTGACGCAACAAAGCCGGAAATCGCTGCAGCAGTTGAAGAGCTCTTCAATGTAGAGGTTGCAAGCGTAAATACAATGATAATGAAGAAGAAGC
>JAFTUD010000040.1 GCA_017466455.1 Clostridia bacterium | reverse complement strand
TAGGCTATTTAGCGCATTAAGGGTGTACGGAGATATTGTTTTATCGTTTCTTAAAAGCGTTGCATCAAGGTCGCTAACATAGAGGATTTTAGCCACGGCGCTTTTCTCTTGCCCAGTAACGGACACCGTCATCAAAGTCCATTCTTGATAATCGTCTTGCGTTTTCGGCGGGGTCAGAAAGGTCAAGGTCATATGTAGGATGTCCAAGTCCAAAATACACATACCAACCATTCTCTTTCTCAAACTCAACCGTTTTTAGGTTATAGCAACTACGGAAGGCGAGTTGCTCAATCTTTTCAACGCTTTTTGGAATTACGATGTGTTCAAGTCCTTGACAGTGTGCAAACGCACTCTCACATATTTCATCAGCATCGTCGGCAATAGGCAAATATTTAAGGGAATCACAACCATCAAATACGCCCTCGCTAACAGGGTCAACTTTTGTCACTTCGACAAGCGATTTGCATCCTGAAAATGCGTAAGGTGCAACATACGCAAATCTATCGTTAAAGGTCGCCTTTTTAAGCGAACTGCAATCAACAAATGCGCCCCAGCCGATAACTGTCACGCTATAAGGGATTTCAATTTCCTCAAGGCTTGAGCAACCGTAAAAGGCGTTGCCCTCAATTTCGGAAATTAGCGTGCCCTCTAAATAATCCTCATCCTCATAATCGGGGAACTCAAAGCTCTTTAATTGCTGGCAGTTTTCAAATGCCTTCTCACCTATTCTGCCTATGTAAATTCCGTCTACCTTTACAGGGAGCTTGACGCTCGTTACATCCTTGTCGCAATCAACGACAACATAGACATTTTCCTCTTTGTCTAACCTAAGAGTTAGCTCGTTATATTCTATTTCTACAATTTCATCCATGATTTTTCTCCCTTGAAATTCGTTAGTTAAATTTTATCATACTTCAGTGCCCTTGTCAATTATATTATAAGACATAGCGAGCGCTTTTTATGCTCGCTATATGGTTAGTACCGTTAATTTGAGAGTAAGATGCCGTTTGTTCCAGCAATTCTCCTGCGTTTTTAAACAGTAGTTACACTTCTTATCTATATATGTATTTTCCAGGATCGCCGTCTTCGCCAGAGTGACCATAGTCTCCGCCGTCAAACCAGTCGGAATTTGTTCCACCGGGGCTTCCGCCAGTTCCGGCTGTGCCACCTTTGCTTGAACCATTATATACGGTAACGTTGTTTTCAAACAATTGAGGATCGGTGTGCGGATTCGCGCCACCAGTTCCACCAGTTCCACCTCGTCCGCCATGCCCTCCGCTACCGCAATAGAGGTTCATGAAACCTCCATAGTATGCATGACCACCAATTCCGCCGGTTCCGCCTCGGCCGCCTTGTCCACCAGAGCCATTGCTAATAACAAGTTGCCCGTTTTTAGCTGTTATTACGCAATTAGGTGAAATAGCCCATCCACCGGCACCGCCGTCTCCGCCTCGGCCTCCAGCCTGTCCTGTGCCTGCTCTTTTAGTATCCTCTCCATACAGATCTGCTCCCCTTGCTCCAGTATATCCCTGTGCACCATCACCGCCCCTGCCGCCGTAAACACTAATTGTTCCAGCCATGTCAACTATAAGCTCATCAGTGATGATTGCTGTCGCACCGTCAGTTCCTCTGCCACCATCAATTGTTGATTTCACTCCGTTTCCTGCGGTAATGGATATATTTCCTGTGCCAGTAAAGGTTATTGACTTTATTTTATCAATTGCCGACGACGTATTGGGTGCGCTAATAGAGTTATCGCCCAAGCAGTCAATAGTTAAGTTTATGTCCGCAGAACCGTCCTCTTTTGTAAGACAACCCTTAATTTTGAAGTTTTTGAGATGTATAGTTTGGGTTGCCGAAGTTGCCGTTTCAGCGTATGTACTAATGTTCAAGTTATTATAGACTACAGACGAGTTTCCTATGAAATAAATATGTGACGCATTTTTTATACACACAGTTCGGCTTACGTTACACACTCCGTTGGAAGTGCTTGATAAATCTATTATTATATTCTGACCGATAATATTTTCGGGAATTTTTGAGGATTCTTTGTAAATTACATATGTTTTTTCGGCATCAGTATCAGAAAGACTTTTCCCATTAGAGGAGTATTTTGCGATAGTATACGGATCTACTCCCCATACTGCATACAGGGTGACACTTCCGCCATTTGTCGCCGTAAGATTTTTTACTGTATCCCTGTCGGCATATTTGGCACTTCCGTTTTCGGTTGTTGACCACCCCTTAAAGAACCATCCACCAAAAGTATCGGGGCTAACGGGAAGAGCCTTTTCGGCATCATAACTACAAGATATGCTTGGCATTGAGTCGTTTGTCAAATTGCCATTAGGAGCATTTAGATCAAAGTTAACCACATACTTATTTGGGCGCCATTTCGCATACAGGGTGACGCGTTTGCCGTTCTCAGCGGTGAGGTTTTTCACCACTGCGATATCGGAATATGCGACCGAGCCGTCCTTGGAGAGCGACCAGCCTATGAAGGTATAGCCCTTCAATTTAAAGCCGATTTCGGGAAGTGAGCGCTCAACATCAAAGGTGCAATCCGCCTCACCCATAGCTCCGTCAAGGGTGCTTTCGGTTTCGGGCAAATTGCTATCAAAGCTTATGGTGTATTTGTTTTTCGCCCATTTTGCATACAGGGTAACACATTCATCATTAGTGCTACTTATGTTTTTAATGCTATCGCCATCCTTGATTGTTGCCACTCCGTCGGGGGTAAGCGACCAGCCGACAAAGTGCCAGCCTGTTATATCAAGCGTGCTTTTTGAAAGAGCCTTGCTCACATCATACTCACACGAGGTATTTTCCATTTTTATGCTGTTTTTCGATACATTATAGCCCTTCGGTGCATTTTCATCAAAAGCTATTTGATATGTAATTGCCTCCCATTCGGCATATAGCTTTGTATCGGCGGTATATATGTTATTTTCGTTCACATACACCCTCTCTGCGCCCGAAAGACGGTAAATGCCCTTAAGCAAATATCCCGTCCTTTTCATTTGGGTATATTTACTAAGATCTATTTTTGAGCTTGACGAAACAAATTCTGAGTCTATTGCAAGGTCGTTATCATCGCTTGTGCTTCCGCCGTTTTTATGGATAACGACGCTTACCGAGCCATTATCCCTACCGAGAGTGAAAACCCGATCTCTTATACTGTCAAAGCTCTTATCAAGCATATATTTTTCGTACAGGTATTCGGGAACATATATTTTGATTTGCTCATTTGGCAGTCTGCCAACCGTTACGGTTTCGCTTTGATCTGAAATCAGTTCAATGCGAGAAAGCGAGGGCATGTATTTGAAATCATCGGTTTCAAGCGATGATGTCCTTGACACGGCAAGCCTCTTCACCTCTAAAAGCTCCTCGCAGGTGACAAGGGAGTCCCTTGTAATTTCGGGATAGGTGTCGCTAATAAGTCCATAGGCTTTGGATGAAATAAAGCGCGACTCCTCAAAAAGCTCTATTTTCACGGTGGGGTCGGCGGTGTCAATTATTTCTATTACAAATTTTCCAACACCGCGCACCGAAAAGTCGCCGTTTTCATCCCTTGCGATAATTTTGTCGCTCGGCTCTTTTTTACCCTCATTGTTTACTGAATAGATTGTAATTTTGTCGTTTTTGTCAATGCCTATATGATCATAGTCAAGATATTTCTTTATATCATCAAGTGTAAAGGCGCTACCAAGCGTGAGCCTTGATATTAAATCGCCGTTCTCGCTCTGTTCGGTTTTTCCGTTTCCGAAGATTGAGGCAAAGATTAAGGAGATTGTTACAAGAGAAGCGACAAAAGCGGTAATGGCTATTACCGAAAATTTATTTCTTTTTACAAAATAAATTATGCCTCTCATTTTTGTCTCCTCTTTATAGTTAATGCGAATAGCTACCGCCTTAAGCGATAGCTATTCTTTTTCAGATGCTTAGCTTCTATTGATGTCTGCAATTAGGCTTAGAATATCCTGCTCGGTGATAAGTCCCTTACCGACGGCAATTTTGAAGTAAGCTCCGCTAAACGCCTCAAACTGCTCACGGGTTACATACTCGCTCCACTCCTCGTAGGTGTAGAGTCCGTACTGTTCAATGTCCTTCTTGAGCTGCTCTTGGTCGTAAACGAGCGAGTCAAAATCAAATGTATTGCATACATTAACGATTACATCGGAGCATGCAAGCATTCCGCCCGCGATATGATTTAGATTATTTGCTGTTGCAAGGTCATATCTTTCAACTGTGTCACGGCTTAGCTCATAGCCGACAAGAGCCGTGCCCTGAACGCTTCCGTCATCGCTTATACATGCGAAGGAGTGTCCTACAAGCTCATCTATATTATCGGGGGATACAAGGACATATTTGTCAAGAGTCATATCGTAAAGACCGTGTCCTGTATTAAGAACCTCAAGCTCGCCTCCGTTTGCGAATTTGAGTTTAAGAATATCTACCTCGCCATATCCATAGTAGGTAAATGCTACTGCGCTCGGCACAAGCTTACCTGTCATATGGTCAAGAGTTAAAACGATGTCGCCAAGAACAATGTCCTCAACCTTTTTCGTAGTACCGTCTGCCATTAAAATAGGTGTGCCCTTTGCAACACAGCTATCCTGATCGGATTTTATCGTTATCGTGTGTTTTCCCGTAACGATAAGCTCATAGGATGTACCTGACATTTCTTTTCCGTCAAGCTTCCACGATTTGTTTATATTTCCGCTATATGAAATTTCAAGCTCAAGCTTTGTGCCGTAGGTATACCAGCCGGAGGTATATCCGCATGAGCCACCCTTCTCGCCCTCTTTCTTAACCTCGACGTAGTAGGATTTCAAGCTTCTGTCGGGCTTTAGGACAATGACTCCGTCCTCGTTCTCATCCTCAAAGTCTTTTTCGGTAAGATTTTCAACATTCTGAGATGCGTCAAAGAGCTTTCCAAGCTTCTCGCTATACCAGCCGTTAAAGTCGTAATGCTCCTTGTTTTCAGGACCGTGAAGTGTGACCGATTTATTATACTCAACCTCCTGATCGGGGAATGAGCCGGGGTCATCTGTTATATAAACGATTTTGTATTTAATCGGATCCCATCCGCTTGACTCAAATGTGATAGACGCATTTTCGCTGTCGAAGCTTTGGTCGGTCTTTCCCGCGCGATTGCGAACATACTCATAAAGGGCATTTACATCTGTAACGGATACAAAGCCATCATCACCTGCATTAAGCTTATATGCTCCGTCCGATGTCGCCAAGAAGCCGTGCTTATAGCCTGTTCTATAGAAGCTACCCTCAAGGTCACATTCTACTCCTGCGTAAAGAGTCGCATCCTTGAAAATTGATGTTTCCTCGCCTTGGGCAAAGCTTACCTTGAAGTAGTTTCTTTCCCATACAGCGCAAAGCGATACGGTTGGACGGGATGTTTGTATTCCATCCTCTACAACGCTTTCCGGGGCGTAGATATATTCGGAGTCTGCTACATTTGCCATTTTATCGCAAATGTCCTTATCGTAGTGATAGAATACTCCGCTTTCAACATCCTTCCAGCCCAAGAACTTATGTCCGTTCCTCTTCCCGCTATCAAAAAGCTTAAGGTCCGTGCCCTTTTGAACATTCATTGAAACGCCGATAGGCTCGCCGTTATTTATAGCGTCATCCTCGCTCTCAAAGTACGATACGGTATAGGTTGCGTAGTTATATACGGCATAGAGCCTTATTATTCCGTCGTTTGCGGGTGTGCCGCGAAGGTCCTTTGTTTTGTCGCCCTGGTCAAGCTCGGGAATGGGCGCATTTGGAGTCAGCGACCAGCCGATGAAGTTAGCGACATTTGAGGGGTCGGTCGGCAGGGTTGGTGTTCCGACGGTTACCTCATCTCCGTATTCATGTGAGGTTTTATGTATTCTCAGAGGATGATATTGCTCCGGTGTTTGTCCCCAGTTGAAATAATGAATTTCAAAGTTCTTTGTAACAAGAACCGCATAAAGGTCAAGCCTGTCGTTTTGATTTTCCTTGAGGTTTTTTACAACCTGTGTATTGGTGAAGCTTACTCTTTCGCTTCCCTGCTCGCTTGTCCAGCCGAGGATAAGGTACTTATCAAGCTCGGGCACCTTTTCAACAAGGGGCTTTTCCTCATCATACTTGAATTTTGTTTCTATGGGGTCAGAGCCCTCATCAAGGTGGAGATATACTGTGTATTCGTTTGCGCTCCAGTCGGCGTAAATCTTTGTGTCGGTTGTAAATTTATAGCTCTTATTTACCTCAATCTTCACACGCCTTCCGTCAATTATCTGATAGGTATAGAAGCGCTTGAGGGTGTATCCCTTTTTAAAAAGCGAGCTGAAGCTGTCGGCATCAAAAGCAGTGCCGTTTTCCAGACTGAGGCTCTCAAAGTCCCTTTGACTGCCGTTTCCGAGAGTCCCGCCGTTTTTATGGACAACAATGCTGAGCTTATTTTGCTCACTTGGCTTTACAAACACGCATTGCTCATGCTGAGTCCACGCATCAGAGGCTACATAGCTACTGTAAATCGCGCTCGGCACGAATATACGAGTGCCCTCGTTAAGGGTGAGCTTGTCCAAAGCGCAGACTGCGTTGATGTTATCAAGCTCTACTCTTTTGAGCGAGGGGAGATTGCAAAAATCAGAGGCATCCACAAGCACGCGGTTGCTGATTACAAGCTCCTCAACGGTCTGAAGCTCACTTTTTGAGATTATGCCGTCGCTTAGCATTTGCTCATAGCACTCGGCAATTATTACGGGAGTGTCCTTCGATGAAAAACGGCTTTCAAGCTCTGCCTCTATTGAAGCGGTAGAGTCAAGTGAGGTATCGGTAAGCTTGATTACAAATTTACCTACTCCTACAACCCTCAGCTCCTTCGTATCGGGGCTCAGAGCGATTATTTCCTCATTTTCTATTCTTTCTCCGTTTTTATCCACCGAGTAGATTTTTATTTCATCATTAGCATCAAGTCCTGCGTGATTATAGCCGAGCGACGCCTTTATGTCCTCTACTGTGAGCGATGAGCCGAGTATGAGCTTATCGCTGATGTCGTCCGCGTTTTTTTCGCTTGCGCTACCGTTTCCGTACAGTATTGCAAAGACAAGCGATACGGCGACAAGCACAGCCAAAAGGACTATGACAAGTACACGCACAACAGCTGATGTTGTTTTTGATTTTGTCACGATTTTTCTCCTTTACTTAAAAGCATAAAAGAATCAAAAGTGGAATAAGTATGGAAATCGCAGCGCACGAAACGGTGCTTATTATGCTTGCTCTTATTCTTTGATCTCTGCTGTATTTATATGAGTTAAGGATAATATACGGCACCTGAAGCACTGCGTTTGCCACGAAAGCAATACCGCATGCTATATAACACATAAGCATACCGAAGCCACCAAAGGTGTTTATCCAAATTTCTCTTGTTACAAGACAGGCTACGAAAATCAGAAGCATGCTCAGAGCCATGCTCGCTGCTTTTATGCCTATTACCTTAATCCTTTCAGCCCCGCTTGGCTTGCCGAGATATACAAGAAGCTCCTGCTGTATGCTTTGATAATCATCTTCCGTTAGCTCATAGGAGTGAAGCATTGAAAACTCATCATCATATTCGCGCCCGTTGCTTAGTCTAAACTTCGCGTATCTAATAAAACGCTTGTCATCCATGTTGCCGCATTTCTCTTTGTCCTTGTTATATAAAGATGCTTTGTCATCAAGAGATGCTTTGTCATCAAGAGATGCTTTGTCAAGGCGAATGCCATTGAGTATTTTTTCAAGCCTTGCTCGCGGACAGCGGTCAACGCATGCGAGCAGGCGTTTTTTCGCTATTCTATCCAAGCCGCCCATTCTTTCCTTTTTGTTGTTATTTTCCATAACGGCTTCAAGGCGTGATATGAGCATCGCATAATCCGATGCTGATATGCTATTGATAGCGGAAATTGCGCTATTTAGCCTACCGTTGTCACGGTATGATCCGATATTTGCATTATCAAGGCTTGAGAGGAGCGCGCTATTTATAAGGATACGCATTGCTTTCACATCGCCTGCTCTAAGCGCTCTCTTTGCGTGTGCCTCAAGCGCGGTGATTACACCAACGATTTTAGGCAGACTGTTTTCGGTTGAGGTTACGATAATGTTGATTATTTCATCGTATGCCGATTTTATGTATGAAGCCTCTCTAAGGGGGGCCATTTTTTCGGCAGCCTCAAATAGCGGGCTTTCGCCAAGGCTTTTACCGTGCGCTGACCTTTCCCAGTATTCCTGAGCGATTCTGAGCGATATCGGAAGAGCCATTACAAGCTCCTCAAGCACGGGAGTGTATGAGTCATCATCTTTTTTCGAGTAAAGCTCCGTAAGCTCGGTATGCAGGGGCGAGCCCTTTAATGAGGCACGCGGTGTGCCAAGCCACGCATTCATTTCTATTGCTACTGCATTTGGAATTTTTGAAATAAGGGCTGTCCTCATTTTTTCAAGCTCATCTGCGTCCTCATGCTCTATTTCGCGAATTGCGCGTTTCAGCGGTGAGTGTGTGAGTCCTTGTCCGCTACTCCTGTCGTGCCAGTCGGATTGATCTGCCATAATGAGGTCAACCACATCGCCGTAAAGAGAGGATACGAAGAATTTTGCAATAGGATTTTTGATTTTCTTATAAAATGTCCTAAATGCAATCAGCTTTGGGTCTTGCTCGGTTGATTTGCCAAGAGCCGGAGTTGACTTTATAGCCACATCAAGGGACTTAACAAGAGCATTGCCCTTATTTTTATCGGTAAGTGCGGATATGATACCAAGGCATTTTTCAATGCTTTTTTCGATTTTTTCGCCATCATAGAGCAGCTCCGTCAGCTTATCCGCATAGCCGTGGTCAAGAAGCTTATTGAGCAAAGGCATAGCAAGCGGGGTGCTTAGCTTGCCTTCGCGATACAGCTCCTTATAAAGCTCAAAGCATGGGCGGGGATTGGAAGCCTTTGCAAGAGCTATATCAAGCTTCGGCTTGTATGTATCCCACTCGCCGTTTATCATAGCTATAATTTCGCTTACATATGGCAAGAACAGGTCATAGCCCTCAAGGAACATGACCGCGTCATTCCTAAAGGTGAGCGCAAGCGCGCACTTTTCGAGCCTTGATGATAGCTCGGGGTGTGTCGCGCTTACATTGCGCGAGAGTGTCAGTGTTGGCTTGATTACTCTGTCAAGCGCATTTACGGACACATCATCAAGCGCGCGCTCATATGCTATAAGCATTTCGCCCTCGTTTTTCTCCCACATATCTGCAAGGGTATTTATCATCACCTTGCCATCAGGGTCAAGAGCGCGACCTATATCATCAATTCTATCCATGAGTGCGAGTACACCGTCAAGCATCAGCTGTGCGCTTATACTGTGAGCTATGCTCTCTCTTTCGCTGTTTAACAGACAAAGAGCGCCGAGCTTGGTTACAATTTGCTCTGCTTGCTCATTTGAAATGCGGATTTTTACGCTTGTGAGCATATCAAGGCAGGACAGGATAAGCTCAATCACATCGCTCTTTACAGAGGTGTCCATTTGCTTAAGGTCATTTTCTCCGTTAAGAAATTTAAACGCGAAATCAAGCGTTGACTGTGCCCTCTCGGGGGTGAGCCTTCTTGTCACATAAGCATAAAGCTCCGCGTATCTGTCAAGGTCGTATATTGTCTTGCATTTATCAAAGTAACGCTTGTTAAAGCCTTCAAGGTCGCCGAGTGAGATAAGGTCAACATACGCGCTTTCGTATTCCTTTTCGTATTTTGAACCAAGGACAAGCACCTCGCCCCTTGATTTAAGCTCCTCAATACGGCTTTTATTATCGGCGGAAACAGGAACACCGAAAATTTTTGCTCCGTCATATGAAACGCGGGAAATCATACAGTTACAGAAGCAAATTTCGTTTGCGATATGAGGCGGTAAGAGCTCAAGGACCGAGAAAATCACCCTTGTCGCTTCTTCAAGCTTATCAAACGGGTATGCAAGATAGGTTATAGAGCCGTTTGGAGTATTAAGCAGTGCCCTCAAAAGCTCGGCAGAGTCCCTTCCCGCCTCATCCTTGCTTGCGTACCACATAACCTCGCTTGGAGTCAGATAGCCTATTTCATCCTCTTGCACAAAGGGAAGGTCCTTTGAGATCGGAATATCACCGTACTCAACAAAGCGGTTGCCCGATTTAAATGCCATGGTGGCATATTTTCCCTCGGGAATTTCGGTAGCAAAAAGGACATTTATTTGCTCCTCATCATCTCCGCGCCGTTGCTTGGTCTTTATTGACTGTCTTGAGTGAGAGCAGTGAAATGCCCTCATTCTGACACCGTTCATATCAACGCTTGGCTCATAGAGGAATATTTTTGTATTCTCGCCAAGGAACTGCTCGGCTATGTTTGCGCTGAGCAGGGTTGTCTTTTCAAATAGGCTCGGCAGAGCATCATCAACGACATTTTTTGTCATTGAGTAAATTCCCTCGCCAAGCGCGGTTTTGCCCATATAGCTTTGCCTATACAGGTAACCTCTTATACATTCATAATATTTTGGCATTTTTCTTCTCCTTAAATCATGCCTATCTTGTGCATGAGCCAAATAACAGGATACTCTACCCTCATCATGCGTCTTTCGGCAATAAATCTCATCGTAGAGTCATTATCATTCTTTTGCATGCACTCATTGCTTCCGAGCGCGGAGCAGGCAAAATATTTGATATTTGGTGCAAGCCCGTCAACCGAGGCAAGCGTTTCTATCTCGTTTATTATATCAACGCCATTGCGTGTGTTTCCTTGGAGCGAGCAAAGGAACGACCTTACCTCGTCGCTTGAAGCGTCTATATGTCTTTGAATTTCGCTTCCCTCGTATTCCTTTACGGGCTTAAACTCCATATCTCCAATGCTTACATGAGTGTTTTCTCCAAAGCATTCATCTATCTTGCTTTGTGAGGTTGAGGGCAGACGCATATCGTACTTTGTAAGAACGATTGCCAAGGGAACCTCTTTTATGTTACGAGCCATTGTGTTATGTATCGTTTTTTCCATGTTTGTCTTGGCGTTTTCATCCTCGTAAAACTTTTTCAGAAAATCTATTGTCTTTTCAAGCCCGTCAATGGTGCTCTTATTTCTTTCCTCGGGACTAAGATTGTCTATCATTTCCTCGCCTGTGTTATCGTCAAAGGATTTGGGATAGCCATCTACTATTGCGATTATGCAATCAGAGCTTGTAAACGCCTTTACCTTGCTATAATCTCTGCTCTTTACAACCTCACCCGGCACATCGTAAAAATACGCATAACCGAGCTTTCCGAGGTCTATACCAACAGGATTTTCAGCAAGAATATCGGCATCAGTGCTTTTGGTTCTCTTTTCAAACGCCTTGCTCATATGATATCTATCGTAATGAGCGCTCACCTTGGCATTGCTGATTTCTCCGCCCTTTCTTCGTAAGATATTAAGCCTTTCGGTATCATTCACCTCGGTAATCGGGCTTATGCTTCCATAGCTTAGTAGCATATCACCGCTAAGCTTGACCTTGAAGCGCTCCGCAATATCCTTAAAAATTTGACCCTGTGAGGCTCCGTTTATTCCCATACCGAAAAGCGAAGCAAGGTATACGGTTTTTCCTGAATTTGGCATTCCTGCAACTGCTACCTTGAGGGCTTTTTTATTCACGTAGCCATCGGGCAAAAGCGGATTTTTTATTACATATTCTCTATAATCATTATCAAGATTTTGGTACAAATCGTTTTTTGAGTTGTTTTCCTCGTAATATTTGAATACAAAGTCATGTTTGCATACAATGTTTATTTTGTTTTTGTTATCGCGCAGGATATTAAGCCCTGTCCTCTCTAAGCCATCGCAAGTATATACATGACCCTTTTGGAGCTTGAGGCCGTCAAGGTGCATTTTTTCGTTGCAGAAGGGGCAACGGGGCTCGGGATTATAGACTGCTTCCTGCGTGTCGGCATTGAACACGGTATCATCTCTTAGCATATAGCTGTCGTTAAGATCCTCGTTTGAAAACACGAGCGCAAAGCGCTCATTCTTTATCTCTCTGCGCAGTAATATTTTACCGCAGATAATATTACTTCTTCCAAGCCTTGGAGCAAGAGTTATACAGTCCATTTTCTCGCTTCCCGTTGAGGGTATTTTAAAATCCTTTGCAAGAATGGGCTTTAAATTCGCCTTTTCCGCAAGAGAAAGCTTGATTTCTGTCCTTATGAGAGGATATTCAATTTTATACTCTATTGCACTGCCCTTTACCGCAAGGGAATAGGAGATAAGCTCCTTTTCTATAAACGCGACAGCGAAAAGGCAATTATCGGTTTGAAGGTCCTTGCCCTTTGAGAAGAAGCGAATTTCTCCTATACAGCTTATATCGTCACGCTCCACATAAATACAGCCCGTTTCAATAACATTACTGACCTTCTCGCGAACAACCTCGCTTTCATCCACATCTGTATAGCTAAACTCATCCGCATTGTACTTGCCCGATTTTGCAAACACACGAATTTCGTCACAGCTTTTAAGAGATCCCTTTTTGAGGAACTGCTCGGGAATTATTATTTGAATGGCATTTTTGCCGTTATTTTTAGTGTAGAAAAATCTAAACGCTCTTTCCCTTGCCTCCTCAACATCTGCATTCGGATTGCTAAGCCTCAAAAAGCTGTCAAGCTCATTAGAGCTTAAGCTTCTCGGTGGCAGGCACTTGTAGTCAAAATATTTATTACTCATACTATTCTCCTATATAGCTTGAATTTGCTTGTGATTTCATTATATCACGCGAAGCATGCTTAAAAATCCACAGAATTGTGACATTTTTGAGGCTTTAGGGGTTTTTGCGGGCTTTTATGAAGTCATCGAGGATTTTTGAGGCTACCCAGTCGTTCATTTCGCCTGTATAGTGGATAAGGTCCCAGCGGAAGATGTTTTTATCCCATGCGTATTCATCGTAGAAGGGACAATCCTTTGGCTCAAAGGTTGAGGTGAGCGCTTGCTCCTTAGCAAGCTCATCAAAGACTTGGTTTATATATTCCATTGATTGAAGGTGCGTGCCTGAGGGGTCCTCCTTCAGCATTACATCCTTAAACGGCAATCTATGAAGAACGATAGGCACCTTATGCTCGCTACCTATCGCGCGCCTCAGCCCTGCGAAAAATCTCTTATACTCGGGCTTTAGCTCCGCACGGAGTGAAACGGGCTCAAATCTCGTTTCCTGCTCGCCTCCGCGCCAGTGAAGTCCTACGAACTCCGCCTCAAGATTACATTCCTTAAGGTGCTTTCTGAGAAGCTTTAAAATGTGGCAGGTATAGGGGTAGAGGGAAATATCAACATCACCGAGCTTGCCGGGGATCAGCTTTTTCTTTCTTCCCATCTTCCACATTCCGAAAAGCCCCTGTGAGCCGATTGCGATTTGGATTACATAGAGGTCGGGAAGATTTGACGGGTTTCCGTTATCTATCTCCGCCTGCCACCTTTTTGCAAGCTGATTTGCGACGGAGTAGGTATTATCCTGCGTTTCCGCGAGGTTCATTCCAAAGCTCGTATAGTGGCTGAACTTAAGCCTTTCGGTATCAAAGGACTGATTTGGCTCACGGTTAGGCCCCCATACATTTTTAAGAGGCTCACGAATAATGTCCTCCTCCTTCATAGGCATTGCGTGGCCTACTGCGTTTGACTGTCCGAAAAGCATAAAAATTGCTACCTTATTTCCCATATCTATCTCCTTAATATAGCTCTCTCTACTTAGAGAATTTTTATTTTTAAGTATAGTTTAATTTTACAACAAAATACGCTCTTTTTCAAGCGTATAGGTATATTTTTGAAAAAATGGTAATATTGCACAAAAAAACCGATTTCCGTTTGGGCATAACGCCAAAGAAAATCGGTTATTTTTTATTGCTCCTGTCTTATAGTCTTGGCTTTGCAAGCCTTGAATTAAGCTCGTAGAACGCCTTTACGACATTTACATACCTCATAGCCTCTTTGCCGTTTTCGAGAATCAGTCGGTAGATATCGGGGCCCTTTTGGATTTCGATATACTTACCCGGCTTGAACGGAAGCGAGGCAAAGGTTGCAATGGGCACGCAAATTTTTGCGTCCTCATCGCTCTCGTTTTTATCTTTGAGGGTGAATTTATCCTTGTCAAGCGTCAGCTTAGCCTCAAAAACGGGTAAGAATTTGCGCTTATCATAATCAATCATCTCAACTACTGTGTCGCATTTCAGCGTTTCTATCTCGCCGTTTTTAACCCTTTCGCGCTCGGCTTCATATATCCATCTTGACCAGTCGGACACATATCTGATTTCCTCACCGATGCCCTTTTCGTTATGAAGGAAGCCGTATTCATCGCTTGACTGCTCATATCCGCAAGCGGTGCAGAAAATCCTATTTCCCTGCGTCCTTGTCGTAAATTCCCCTTTACAGTGCGGACATATATAGAGGACATTTTCAAGTCCCTCAATATTACTGCCGTTCTTGTATTTGACCTTAAGCTCCTCCTGCTCACGGTATGCGTCAAAGAGCAATGCCTCTCTTGCCCTTTCCTTGACCTCGCCCTCGCTAAGAGCCTTTAGCTCATCCTTATCAAAGAGCTTGTAAATATCAAGATATGTGCGACCTCTGCGCTTGATTTTTGACCACTTCGGGGATACGAAATATGTACCCTGTGTGCGTGCCATATAGACATCCGTGCCGAGCCATTTTAAGAACTTATAGGTAGCGTCGGGAATAGGCGTTGACACGCCGTCCTCGCACATAAGACCCGCCGGATAGATTACGAGAATTTTACCCTGCTCAATGGCGGTCTTCATCTTTTTAAGGTCGGTAACGGTTGTTTGGAACTGTTGCTTTGGAATAACCTTGATTTTTGTCATTATTCCCTTTACGGGTAGGGTATTATAGAAGGAATCGCTGACAACGAAGGTCATAAGCCTTTGGCTTGCGCCGATAAGGTTTACAAAGTCAAGGGCGGCTTGGTGGTTTGCGATTATTACAAACGGTCCCTTTTTACCCTTTATCTCATTTCTGCGCATTTTGCGCTTGAAAACAGCCTTGGCGTAAAACCATGCTGCGATTTTTGTGATTCTGTAAAGAAATCTGCTTTGTCTTTTACGGCTCATTTTCTCTCCCACTCTATTCAAGTGTCATTTTTATCTATTTTAGCACAAATATGTCAAAAATTCAATATAATTGTGAAAAAACATCGTTTTGGCGGGAGATGTGGTTGATTTTGTCACCTTTTCGCATGCTTCAGATTGTAAATCGGCTTGATTATTTTAGTGATCTGCACGGTGGGGGAAATCAGACGCATAATTTCATCCATTGGCTTATACGCCATTGGGCTTTCATCTATTGTAGATAGATTTACGCTCGTTGTATAGATGCCCTGCATTGTGTCCTTATACTCCTGCTCGGTAAACAGCTCCTTTGCCTCGGTACGGCTAAACAGTCTGCCTGCGCCGTGCGGGGCGGAGCAGTTCCAGTCCTCATTGCCCTTGCCGAGCGCGATAATACACCCGTCACGCATATTCATCGGAATAAGCACAAGCTGACCCCTGTGTGCGGGAATTGCGCCCTTACGGATTATTCCGTCGTCATCAATGAAGTTGTGCATTGTTTCAAATGCCTGCGGTGTCTTGAACACGCCAAGGTGCTTCAAAATGTCATCGGCAATTTTCTTGCGGTTTCTTGATGCAAACTCCTGACATATTCTCATATCGTGCAAATAGCCCTCGCACTCCGCGCCCTCAAAATAGCAAAAATCGGCAGGCGCCTTTGTCCTTTCGGCATATTTTTTAGTTATCGCCTCATACTCGCCATGAAGCTCCTCGACCCTGCCCTGCGCCATCAGTCGGTCGTGCGCCTCCTGTCTTGCCTTATCGGCTGAGCTTTTGCACGCCAAAACCGCCTTTTTTTGATAAATTTTAGCCACCTGAAGCCCCAAATTGCGCGACCCTGTGTGAATAATCAGGTATTTATTGCCCTCATCGTCCTTATCAAGCTCTATAAAATGATTTCCGCCACCGAGTGTGCCGAGGGAGCGATAAACACGGTCAAGGTCATCAAGCTCCTTGAAGCATTTCAGTCTTTTTACAAGGTCAATTTCGCCATACTCGGCGCGAAGATTTCCGCCTGTGGGAATTGTCTTGATTATGAACTCATCAAGCGCCTTAAGGTCGGGCTCAATTTTCCCAAGCGGGACTGTGAGCATTCCGCAGCCGATGTCAACGCCTATTATGTTCGGAATGACCTTATCGCCCATTGTTGCGGTAAAGCCCACAACACAGCCCGTGCCGATGTGGGTATCGGGCATAATTCGGATTTTTTCATTTATGAACGGGGGCTGTGCCATGATAGTATATATTTGATTAAGCGTCACTCCGTCCACTCTTTCGGCAAAAATTTTAAGATTTTGCGCCATAATGTGTCCTCTCCTTTCTGTTATATTTTATTGCCTGCCCGAGGAAATAGAATATCACGGCAAGCGATTATATGCAATAAAAAAAGCAAGCGCCTATGTAAAGCGCTTGCTGTGTGACCTTATCTGTCAAGAATGAGCTTTGTGAGCTCAACAGGATCAACGATTGTGTTGCCCTTATAAACTCGCATATTTCCAGATGCAATCTCATCAATGAGGATAACCTCACCGTTGTTATAGCCGAACTCAAACTTGATATCCCAAAGGTCAAGTCCGATTGTCTTAAGGTCGTCAGCTACTATCTTTGTGATAGCAAGTGTCTGCTTCTTCATGCTCTCAAACATCTCGGGAGTCATAACCTTAAGTGCGCTAAGTCCCTCGCCTGTTACAAGCGGGTCGCCCTTTGCATCATTCTTGAAGGTACATTCAACATATCCGCCCTCAAGTGGTGTTCCGTCCTTAATATATTCGCCGTATCTGCGGATAAAGCTACCCGTTGCAACAAGACGGCAAATAACCTCAAGTCCGTTTCCGCCCTGTGCCTTACCAAAGCACTCAGCAGGAAGAACCTCCATTGTAGCGTTGTCAACATCTGCGTTTACATAGTGTGTTTTGATGCCTGCCTTCTTGAGTAGGTCAAAGTAATAAACGGATGTTCTAAGGTTAGCCTTACCGATTCCCTCAATGGTCAAGCCAACCGAGTTTTCACCCGGATCAAATACTCCGTCCTTGCCTGTGCAATCGTCCTTGAACTTCAAAAGAACATTGCCGTTCTCAAGCTGATAGACATCCTTTGTTTTTCCTTCATAAACCTTTTTCATAGAAAATACCCCTTTTTTCATTTGCATTTAATAAAATAATAATAGCACATATATCTTGAAATTTCAATATTTTTATGCAAGAAAATTTCAAAAAATTTTGTAAAAAATTCCGCCGTTTTTTGTGCAATTTAACTGTTGTGCTTCAGTCCTCGTATTCAACCCTTATTTTATGCTCGTAAGCAAATTCATCGGCACAGGTGCGCCTTTTCGTACGGATAGTGAGATTATGACAGCCCTCAAAGGCGTTATCGTGAATTACTCGCACTCCCTCGTGGATTTCTACCGATTTGAGCGAGGTGCAACCGCTAAATGTTCGGGGCTGTATTTGTCGCACACTCTTTGGAATGACGATTTTTTCAAGTTTGTCGCAACCGTAAAAGGCTCTATCGCTTATCACTTTAAGCCCTTCGTTTAAAACGACTTCCCTTACATTTTTTCCCGCAAAAGCATACGGTCCTATTGCTATGCAATCCTTAGGGAGCGAAACGGTCTTTTTGCTACCTATATATTTTAGCACGACATTGTTACCGCCGACAAATCCGTCATTATCGACGCTAACGGTCTTTTTCTTTTCACCGTTTGCTATATATGAGCCTGTGAAAATTCGGCAATTTTCAATATCGTCAAAGGCGAGTGCGCCCTCAATTCCAAACACAGGGTAGAGTTTTCCTTTAAAATGTGCGCTATAATCATCATCTTCGGGAATGTATTGATACGACTGCGAAAACTCGTTATTTCCAAGTCCTACAAGGTCGGTGCTTATCTCAATCATCTCAATATCGTCCATATCGGTAATTTTCTCTCTTATCGCACTGATGAAGTGCTGTGGACCAAGCTCATCACAGTCATCTTCCAACAAATCTTTAAGTGCCTTTCTCGAATCGTCAAAAACACTGTTTTCAAGAAGTTCAATCATTTCTGTAACACTTTTACTCATTCCGAGTTGGCGTGGACTTGCGGTTAGATACGGATTTGAGCAAAAATATTCGCTCGGTCCGTCAACCATAGACCCACCTTCGGCTTCAAACGAGATTTCTTCTCCGTTTTTAAGAGTTATTGATATTACGGCAACGAAGCTCGAGCTTGACGAATTTGTTACAAAATCGGTTCTTATCTTCATAAATTCTCCTTTATGTTCGACGGATATGCGTCACTCTCTTATTATTATTTTATCATATCGTGCGCACTTTGTAAATAGATAGTTTTCTCTTGATATTTTTTCGCCTTTATGATACAATTTTATTAGACTGTTCAAAGGAGGGGATATTTTGGCTGAACTTGTTTTACTTATGGGCATTCCCGCAAGCGGTAAAAGCACGCTTTCAAGGGAATATAGGGAAAAGGGATATACCATTTTGTCATCAGATGAAATAAGGCAAAAACTGCTCGACGGTAAAGCGTATCCGCAAAACAAAGAAGTGCTTGACCCCCTTAATAATGCGGTCTTTTCGCTCATTAAAGAACAGGCGCGAGAAACTCTTTTGTCGGGCGGTAATGTGCTTTTTGACGCTACTAACTTAAATAGGAAAAGACGGCGCGGTTTCCTTTCGTTTTTTTCTAACATTCCATGCCACAAAAAGTGTATTTTGGTCCTTGCGCCAAGAGAGGTTTGCCTTGAAAGAAATTTGAGGCGAGGCGGTGTGTGTCGTGTGCCTGATGATGTAATGGAAGACACTTTCAAGCGTTTTGAATGTCCTATTTATGCCGAGGGCTGGGACGAGATCGTTCCGTTTTGCTCCCGTGAGGAGTATAAATTTCCGTTTGAGATGACAAAAGGATTTTCACAAGACAATCCGCATCACACTCTTGACCTTTTCGGGCATATGGAGATGGCACGCGATTTTGCCGTTCAAAACGGGTATAGTGACAGGATTTGCCGTCTTGCGCTGTATCACGACATAGGCAAGCTATATTCAAAGACATTCTTTAATTACCGCGGTGAGCCGTGCGAGAATGCTCACTTTTACGATCACGAAAATTACAGCGCGTTTTTATATATTACCGAGATGTGTTGCGGTAAGACTTTGAGCAAAGAAGAATTTGATGAAATTCTTTATGATACTGCGCTAATCGGAGCGCACATGCGTCCCTTGAAGGCTTGGCGATGCAGTGAAAATGCACGGGCGCGTGACCTTGCGCTTTATGGAGAAAAATTCATTAACGATTTGGAATTATTAAATAAAGCAGACGCTTCTGCTCATTAAGGAACATATTTTCATATGAACAGATATTCAATTATATGCAATTTTATTGCGCAAAATCCCTCAAATTGGGAAGAAATTATGACAAATGACCTTTTCATAAAGGTTAAAAAGGAAGAAAACTTAGCTATTTTCAATTACGGCATCGGCTGTGACTTTTCAAATCCCGTCGTTCAAGAGGCGCGCGGTATAATAATTGACCTTGACACGCTTGAGGTTGCTTGTTGGCCGTTTCGCAAGTTTGGCAACCATACAGAGAGCTATGCCGACACGATTGATTGGTCAAGTGCGAGGGTGCTTGAAAAGATTGACGGCTCTATTATCAAGCTTTGGTTTGACAAAAGGGCAAGCAAATGGCAATTTTCCACTAACAGCACTATAAGAGCCGAGCAGGCTCCGCTTAGCGCGTTTAGCGGTATGTGCTTTTACGATGTTATCAGTCGCACTCAAAATTTTGGCAGTATTCCGTTTGACACGCTTGACAAGGACACGACATATATTTTTGAGCTTGTCAGTCCCGAGACCGAAATTGTTATCAAATATCCTATGCCGATGCTTTATCATATCGGTACAAGAAGCAACATCACAGGGGCAGAGTCCGAGGTTGATATCGGCATGCCGAAGCCGAGGTCCTTTGCGCTAAGCTCGCTCAATGACTGCATTAAGGCATCTATTGAGCTGAATCAGGGTGATGTCGTTGACAGTGAGGGGTTTGTCGTTGTTGACAAGGATTATCACAGGGTTAAGGTCAAGTCGCCCGAGTATTTTGCGCTACACAGGCTCAAGACTATGGATACGGTCAGCAAAAGAGATGCTATTGAAATGATTCTTGCGAAAAGCGATGATATTGACAAGATTTGCTCCGCTAATGAAGCGCTAATTCCTCTTTTTAAATTCTATGAATTTAAGCTTGCCGAGCTGAAGCTTCAGGCGGACAAGATCGGTGTGCTTGCACGCAGTCTTTTAAGGGAATATGACGGGGACAGGGGCGCGGTGGCTCGTGTGATTACGAAGCATCCGCTATCTACCTTTGGATTTTTGGCGCTTGATAAAAACGCCTCTGGCGGTGAGCTTTTACTCGCCTCAGATGTAAATAGAATTGCTCGCCTTATCCCCGACTATGTTGAGGACGATATTTATTCCATTTTTTTAGATAAGGATAAGAGGTAGATTATGTTTAAGGGGAAATATCTTTCTATTTTAGGTGACAGTGTTTCGACTTACAGGGGGATTTCAGACGCTCAGCTTACGAATTACACTATTCGCAAAAATAAATATCATTACGAAATGCCTTTTCTTTCGTGCAACACCTATTGGGGTATACTTCTAAGAGAGCTTGAAATGGAGCTATGCGTAAACAACTCGCACTCGGGGGGCTTGCTTTGTGGCAAGGACGACCCGACCTCGGGGCTTAACCGTGCGGGGGAGCTTTCAAATAATGCTGGCGTTGACCCCGATTATATTATTGTTTTCTTGGGCATTAACGACTACGGGTATTATATTGGTGTTGATGAGTTTTTTGCGGACTACGAAAAAACGCTTGCTATCATCAAGGAAAAGTATCCCCGTGCGAGGGTTTGCTGTGTTAATCTTCCAAGAAGGAGCATGCGCTCGCCTGACCCTGCGGTTGAATATAATAACGCTATTGCAAGGGCGGTTAAGGGAGCCGGCGAGGGCTACTTCGTTGCGGATTTTTACGGTAGTGAAATGAGTGGCGATAACTTTTTCGCTAATACTCACGATGACCTTCACCCGAATGAAAACGGCATGCGCCTTATCGCCGACTTTATAATCAAATCATTTAAGGAAAATGTAAAATAAAAAAATATCGCCCGAGGGCGATATTTTTTGTTAGTTAAAGGGGATAAACTGTCCGCTTGTTTTGTAGCCTGTGCCGTCTATAAGGTTATTCTTTATTTCGGTGGCAAGGGCGCGGATATCGTTTTCGTATTTCAGGACAAGCACCACATTTTCCGAGGTGGGGTCTTGCTTTAGCCTTATTGTCTCCATAAAGGAGCATGCGCTAATTAGCGTTTCCTTGATTTTATCGGGCTCGGCTGTGCCGTCGATGAACATTCTTATATATTTATCATTTATACATCTTGCAAGGTTATGGTTCTTTACCTCGTAGAGGGATTTCTTTATTATCGCATAGCGCATAAGTATTCCAAACGCCCTTATAAAGTCGCTTCTTTCTGATTATCAACGTTTTGTGTCGGTCGTCACTCTACCGCTGAGCGCTCGCTATAGCGAGCCTCAGTTGGTCAAGGCATAACAGTTAGTCTTGGTGACACACATTAAAGTCATATACGAAAGTGATAAAACAAAAAGCATCTCGATTGAGATGCTTTTGTTTTATGTGTTAGTTGCGTAAAAAGTCAATTTTTACCCCATTTTTAAGGGTTGCATTTACAAAAAGTCAAAATCTTACATATTTAAACTGACTTAACCTTCAAAACCATCATTAACCAAAGTAGAATTTGCAGCAATTTTTCCTGTTAAAATATCTTGATAAATCGACTTCATTTTAATAATGCGATCCTCGACATCTATTCCAAAATCGTTCTGAACAATTGGCAGTCTATAAATTTCCGCATTATTTGAAGTGAGGCGAACAACGAAAGCATCGTTCTCGCACTTAAGATATCTATCATCAAAAATGATTCTCTGACCACAGTGCTCGCGAGAAATGCGTTTATCATCGACTGCCTTGAGAAAGGGCTGATATGTATTTTCAGACCATTTCGTTTCGGTGAGCATTACAGCCATGTCATACGGCTTGTTTAGAAGATCTTCCCAAGTGTACTTTCCATAATAACCAGGGCGGAACAAGGAATATTTGATATAATAATACTTGATATCAAACACCGAGGCGGTTTCGCACGATGTAACGTAATCATTTGCAAGTGTGCTAAGATAAACATCGTTTATAGGACTGCTTGTATCAAGAACTTGGGCAAGAACATTCTTAGTAACATCAAATCCTTTGTTGGAACTCTTGTGAAATAAGGTTCTCCATGGCTTGGCATTAGTAGCTTTGCAACCAAGCTGATATCTCCACCCTTTTTCTTGCTGTGCATACATACCAAAGCTCATCATGGCGCAATCTATCAAGTCGCGCTTGCACTTGAACAGATCCGTAAAACGAGAAAAATATTCTGGATGCTCCAAACCGACAATTGCAATCTGTCCCTGAAGCAATTCGTGGTCTTCCAGTTCAAACAGCGCATCAGCATGCTGGGGGTTAGAAACCATCCAATCAATTTTTTCTGCTTCTTCTTGAAGTTGGAAGGCATTCAAAGACTTATCAATACTAAGATCGACAACACCGGTAAGTATCAAAATTTCAACTTGTTTAAGAATTGCCGGCATTCTATTACCACTGGTTCTGTATTCGCTATCACTTATCTCATCTTCGGAATTCAAAGTGAGGTTATTAACGATTCTCAATCGGCGTGCAAATTCAGCTTCTGTCACTGTGGATCTGTTCTGCAGATATGTGACAATTGCGAAGAGAAGAATGATTCTATTCAACGGGAAGCTTCTATTTCCGTTTCCAGATACATCAGAATAACTTTTCAGACAATTCTTAAATATGTCAAGGTCGTAGCGCTGTTCAATCCTAATCTTTCCTACTTCGTGACGGTAGGAGATGAAGCGCTTAATAAATTCTGACGGGGTTTCGCCTCCCAGATTGCACCAGCAGTCAAAGAAGCTCTCCAACTGTTCAATGTTTTTTACCACATTGGGTGCGGCTTTCGAAAAGTACTCTTTTTGCAAGTCAAATTCGTCTGCTTGCTTTCCTTGAGTGGTCCCACCACTCTGATAACAAATTATATCACAAACAAACCTGAAATATCTGAGAAACTCATCATCTATGACGTTATCCTCTCCACGATATTGCCAAAGCATATCTGTCCAAGTGATGTCTATCTTACGCATTATGCGTTTTGAAATGTTCTCATCAACCTCACGAAGACCGTGCTCAAGTTCCGCTTTGAAGTGTTCAAACTGGGTTAATGGCTTACCACGAGAGTTCATTTTGATATATAGCTCATCGGTAAGTCCCATATCTTTGATGGGGAGGAAGTAGAACGATATCGCACCCCCCTTTAATCTATCCCAAATGGTGTCCGTATCTTTGAACACTTCTGCAATTGCATCAAGCATAACGAGCATTGAACTGATCGTAGGATCCTTTTTCCATTCCAAGGGGAACCATGCTTGATCCTTGATTTCCTCAGAAAGCGTCATAGTAAAGGACGGCTCGTGATGTTCCACTAAATAGTCGCAGAAATCTCTCGCACTATATCGAGTCTCATAACTGAAATTATGCAAGAAGGCATACTCTTCTTTTGCAATTCCTTCTTTCTTAGCTGCATAATAGTGCAGAAGGAAGAGAGTGGTAAGACGTTGCTGACCATCAAGAGGAGTCATTACTCCGTCTTTGTCTATATCTCCATATACGAAATCAAGCGTGATATTGCTTTCTGTTATTGCTTTGTGCAAGGAATTAAGAAAGCGTTTGCGAACTCTCTGAATATCTGCATCAGTTCTTCCTTGTGCGTAGTCGCGCTGGATAATCGGAATAACAATCTTCCTAAGTCGAACATTTGCATCCTCGTCGATTGCAAAATCGGCGGTAAATATATCCATAAATGTGTGCAAAGCAGTATTCATTATTCAGCCTCCTTTTCAAGCAAAATCAAATTGCTTCCAAGATATTTTTCGAGAACTCTATTGATGTCATTAACATACGCCACTCTGTCAGCCTGTCCCCAAAAATGAAGCTGATTATCTGCAGAAGGAGTATAATACTTTAAGAATACCATTCTTGTGCAGAACGGAATATACTCACCCTCTTTGTCCATCCTAATGATTTCGTTTCTTTTAACGTCAAATGTAGAATTGTTGAGAGCTGCGTTGTTTCTTGTTCTGAGTAATGCTAAATTAGCAATGGAATGTAAGAACTCCATATTTCCTTCTGCAGACAACAAGGCAACAACTTCTTCCTGGATGTCTTCAAATTCTGTACGTTCAAGCTTTTCCTTAGCAATGGCATCCTTCATACGAGCTACTAAGTCTGCAGAATCAATTTGAAGCGACAGCACGGAAGGAATATGCAATTCCAACCACATTTTCCACTGTTCTTGTTTCTGCATACCTTGTGATTGCTGAGCATGGATATGCTCTAAGCTCCAAGCGCCGCCCTTAGTACTCTTGAATTGATCAAACGGGAATCTTTGAGACTGTCCTTCAATGATGCGAACGGTTTCTACGTTATACAGGAGCAAGAGTCTGCTAATACGTGCGTAGTCATACGCTTTGTTGTAATCCAGATCGGCATAATTTGAGTTCTTGAGCTTGATGGTTTCTGCAATAGCACCGTCAAGAAGTTTAGCAAAGTCTGTCTTTGTTTTTCCAACGGATGCAGAAAAGATTTTTTGCAACGTCCAATTCGCATCTTTAGATGCAATTAAATAGCCAATTTTGTGATAGAGATTATGATCCTCATACCAATCCTTCAATATGAGAAAAGTATGCTGAATCTTTTTCCAAATGGAATCCAAATCGCTTCTTAGAACGTCAAAATAAAAGAATGTGAAATACTTATCTTTGTTGTTCGAAGGCTTGTTGGCTATAAGATTCAATATCAGATCGATTCTAGTTTGGTAATCCTTATCGGACAAGAAGCCCCAAAAGCTGCTATTGTGCAGTTCTTTTTCAATGTTATCCCACTGAAGCGCGATTTCTTCCTGCTTTTCGCGAGTCATCGTTTTGGAATTATCGCGGCTTAAGAACATAGCTTTAACGAGCTCAGCACTTGTCAACGGGATTTTACCAATATTCAGACGAGTAAAGAGCCCAATAGCGTCCTCATCTTCTCCTACCTCATACCAGATGATCTTAACGTGCTTAACGAGGGAGCCATACACATCATCAGCAGCAACGACGTCATTGGGTTGTTTTCTAAACCACTCATCAATTGTTTGATATGCTTGCGCGATATAGAAGAAGTCAATGTTTTCGTCTGCCTGATCCGAATCGATATTCTGCAAAAACGTAGCAGAATTCAAACGAGTTTCATACGTAAGGCTATATTTCAAATCAATTCGAGGTTTGAATTCCTTCTTAATATACTGCAGCAAAATGAAGAGGGTTGTTAATCTCTGCTGTCCGTCAATCAATTCAAATCTGTTGTTATCTCTTTTAACCACAACAGGCTGTAGACAATAATTGTTGTTACCGTTTGAGTAAATATCATCTAAAAGGCGCGAAACTTCATCCTTACCCCAGCGGTATCCTCGTTGATACGAAGGGATGTAAAAGTCTCCTTGTATAGAACCAACAAGTTTTGTTTCCAGTTTTATTCCTACTGCAAAATTATTCATCCTCATTCATCTCCATAAAGTATATTTTTTAAATTATTATATCACAAAATCTATTGAATAGCAATCATATTTTTAGATTTACACACGTCTCTTTTTGTTCAAATCCCGTCCTGGGAGTGTAAAATTTTGGAGTTAACTAGGTTCAGTTATCAAAAAAGTCAATCGCTATTTTTTGAAATATAGACAACCTATTTTAGTTGATTTTCCTTTGATTTTTGTTTTATAAGGCTTTCTTGGCCCAAAATAAGCATAAAAACCCCTAAAAATGCAGAAAATTAGCACATTTATCGTTTAGACAAATGTGCTAATTTATGTGGCTCTCCGGACAGGGCTGGGTCTCGCCTGCGGGCTCGGTCCGTACGCGGATCTGACAGTTCCCCGAACTGTCATTCAACACCGCTACCGCTTCAAGCCCTGTGAAATGCTAAGAAAGAACAAACAAAAACCACCCGATTGGGTGGTTTTGTTTGTTGGCTCTCCGGACAGGGCTTGAACCTGTGACATCATGATTAACAGTCATGCGCTCTACCGACTGAGCTACCGAAGAATATTAAATTAAA
>JAFTUD010000039.1 GCA_017466455.1 Clostridia bacterium | reverse complement strand
GTATTTTGTCTTTATATCACGGGTAACAAGGTCGTAAAGCAGATATTTGTACCGCTTCATTGACACAATGTCCTTCTTGAATGATACCTTGTCGTAAAGCGCGTTGATAATTGCCCAAGCAACACAAAGCGGAACAAGGAATAAAAGCAGGGTAAGAAGAACATTTATATTTAAGCTTGTAGGGTTTACCTCTGCAACCGCATCGTCACTCGCTAAGGAAAAGGCGACTGCGTCTGCGTAAACATCAAAATTATAGTAAAGGTCATCATTCTTTTGCGTAACAGATGAGGGTAAAACAACCTCGCCGGTACTACTGTAAGCAAAAACGCTTTCAATCTCTCCCTTTACCTTGACATTATTCAAATAAGCACCGTTAAGGACAACCACCTTCCCGTCAGGGTGCAAAACCTCGGCATATTCATAGCCGTTTTTGCGGTTCTCTAAATTGTCAGCGCTAAAATGAATGACGCCGAAAAACACCGCAAGCGCAAGGCAAGCCACCGCCACAGCGCATAGTATAAGCTTCTTTTTCAAAATAACCTCTTGTGTAGAATAACGGGGACACTGAGCGCGCGCCCCCGTAGCTACCGTTTTGATTTTGCTAATTGTTGTTTATGAATTAAAATGAAAAGCCCAAATCCTTAAATAAGGGATTTTTCTTGTCCTTTTCAGAGAGCAGAACCTCGCCGTCAATTCCCCAGTCAATTCCAATCTCGGGGTCGTTCCAAAGAAGACCGCCCTCGCTTGACGGGTCGTAAAGGCGTGTGCATTTGTAAACAAAGGTCGCATTCTCGCTCTTTACATAAAATCCGTGAGCAAAGCCCTCGGGCACATAAAATTGACGCTTGTTCTCAGCCGAGAGGGTAACACCGTACCATTTTCCGTATGTTTCGCTGTCACGGCGCAGGTCAACCGCCACATCAAAAACCTCACCCTCAATAACCCTTACAAGCTTGCCCTGCGGGTTAGCCTTTTGAAAGTGTAAGCCACGAAGCACACCCTTCCTTGAGCGTGATTCATTGTCCTGAATAAATGTAGCGGGCGTTTTGTCAAGATGCTTAACATATGGCGCAAATTCATCATTGAATGTTTCCATAAAATACCCACGCTCATCTCCGTAAACGGTTGGTTCAATAATGTATAAATCCTTAATGCCTGTTTCTATAAAGTTAAATTTTCCCATTTTAATCCCTCTATATTTTCGTTGCAAAGCAACATATCGTGTCCCTTGGGGACATATCGTTCACCATAGGTGAATATCGTGTCCGTAGGACATATCGAGTTTGCGTCAGCAAACATATCGAATCATTCGTTTCCTCATTGCGACTCACTGCGTTCGCATGCATGGCTACCACCAGCCAATCGCACTTCGCCAAGGCTCGTGTTCTTGGGGTGTGCGCACATCCGCACTCGCGTCAGCGGTTTTCGTACATCTTCTTATAGTAGTCCTTGTACTCACCGCTTATGATATTTTCCCACCACTCACGGTTTTCAAGATACCACTTAATTGTCTTCTTAATTCCGTCGGCAAACTTCGTTTCGGGAAGCCAGCCAAGCTCGCTATGGATCTTTGTCGGGTCAATAGCGTAACGCATATCGTGACCTGCGCGGTCCTTAACATAGGTAATAAGGTCCTCGCTCTTGCCAAGCTCCTTCAAGATGATCTTAACGATGTCAATATTTCTCATTTCATTGTGTCCGCCGATGTTGTAAACCTCGCCAACTCTGCCGTTGTGAATAATAAGGTCAATAGCACGGCAGTGGTCCTCAACATAGAGCCAGTCACGCACGTTGATGCCCTCACCGTAAACGGGAAGTGGCTTGTCATAAAGCGCATTCGCAATCATAAGAGGAATGAGCTTCTCGGGGAAATGGTAAGGACCGTAGTTATTTGAGCAACGGGAGATTGTAACAGGCAAGCCAAAGGTCCTGTGATAAGCCTGAACCAAAAGGTCCGCGCTCGCCTTAGAGGCAGAATACGGGCTTGATGTATGAATAGGTGTTTCCTCGGTGAAGAAAAGGTCAGGACGGTCAAGCGGAAGATCTCCGTAAACCTCATCGGTTGAAACCTGATGATATCTCTTAATTCCGTACTTACGGCACGCGTCCATCATAACCTGAGTGCCCATAATGTTAGTGTTAAGGAATACACCGGGGTTCTCAATAGAACGGTCAACATGGCTCTCTGCCGCAAAGTTTACAACGATGTCGGGATGCTCCTCTTCAAAAATAGCGTAAATAGCCTCTCTGTCAGTAATGTCAGTCTTGCAGAAGCGGAAGTTAGGGTTGTCCATAACAGGGGCAAGCGTCTCCATATTTCCCGCATAGGTAAGACAGTCAACGCAAATAATCTTGTAGTCAGGGTGAGCCTTTAGCATATAATGCACAAAGTTACCGCCAATAAATCCGGCACCGCCGGTTACAATAATTTTCATAGTTCTAAAACTCCTTTTTCATTAGATGTTAAATTCAAGGCTCATTCGCCCTTGTAGTTTTCAATAAAGCAGAGAAGCGCGTCCTCCCAATGCCTGAACTCGTTTCCAACAGTCGCGCGAAACGCCATATTGTCAAGCGCCGAGTAGGCAGGACGCTTAACAGGTGAGGGGAAGTCATCGCTTGTGCAGGGTGAAACATCGGCATCAATTCCCGCAAACTCCACAATTCTTTGCGTAAACTCGTACCAAGAGCATTCGCCCTCGCCCGTGCCGTGATAAATTCCGTATTCCTCACAAGGAACGAGCTTCAGAAGATGATGCGCAAGGTCGCAAGCGTTTGTAGGATTTCCGCGTTGGTCGCAGACAACCTTACATTCGCCCCTCTCTCTTGCTATATTCATCATAGTTTTTACAAAGTTTTTGCCATAGTAGCCATAGAGCCACGATGTGCGCACGATAAAATACCGTGAGCATTGCTCTCTGATATATTGCTCGCCAAGTAGCTTAGTTCCGCCGTACACGCTCTTAGGGCTTGTCGCATCGTATTCTCTGTAAGGAGATGAGGCATCACCCGCAAAAACATAGTCCGTTGAAACATGAATTAGCTTAGCGCCGTTTTCCTCGCATACAATAGCGAGATTTCTCGGTCCTATCGCATTAGCCTTGAACGCCACCTCAGCGCCCTCGCCCTCAGCCATATTTACATTAGTGTAAGCCGCACAGTTTATTACAGCATCGTATTTATTTGCCTCAAACACACCGCGCACCGCCTCGAGGCTTGAAATGTCAAGCGTGTCAATGTCAACATAGTCAACATCGTTGTCGCATTTCAGAATTTCGGGAGTGCCAAGCTCGGTATATCCGCGCTCAAAGCATTTTCTGATCTCAATGCCAAGCTGTCCCTTGGCTCCGGTAACAAGAATTTTCATCAGTATTTAACCTTGCCCTCCGCAACACGCTTTAGATGCTCACCGTAGGTGGATTTTCCGTATCTTTCGGCGCTTTCAAGGAGCTTTTCCTTAGAAATCCAACCGTTGATATACGCAATCTCCTCAATAGCGGAAATCTTAATGCCCTGACGCTTCTCAATCATTTGAACAAATTGACCTGCCTCAATAAGGGAGTCCATTGTTCCCGTATCAAGCCAAGCGAAGCCCCTGCCAAGAAGCTTAACATCAAGGTCGCCATGCTCAAGAAAGATGTTGTTAAGAGAGGTGATTTCAAGCTCACCGCGCTTAGACGGCTTTACCTGCTTAGCATACTCAACGCATCTGTTGTCGTAGAAGTAAAGACCCGTTACCGCATAATGCGACTTTGGATTTTGTGGCTTTTCCTCAACGGAAATAACCTTATTGTTCTCATCAAATTCAACAACGCCGAATCTTTCGGGGTCGTCAACATAGTAGCCAAATACGCTTGCGCGGTGGTTTTCCTCTGCGTTCTTAACCGCTTCCCTTAATACCTTGGAAAATCCGTTTCCGTAAAAGATGTTGTCGCCAAGCACCATAGCGCAGGCATCGTCACCGATAAACTCCTCTCCGAGCAAAAATGCCTGTGCAAGTCCGTCGGGTGAGGGCTGTACCTTGTACGAGAGCTTAATTCCGTAATCACTTCCGTCGCCGAGAAGATTTTCAAAGTTTGGAAGATCTCTTGGAGTAGAGATGATAAGAATATCCTTTATACCCGCAAGCATAAGGGTTGACAGAGGATAGTAAATCATGGGCTTGTCATAAATTGGAAGAAGCTGTTTTGATGTTATCATTGTAAGAGGGTAAAGACGGGTTCCGCTTCCCCCTGCAAGAACGATTCCTTTCATAGGTTAATCTCCTTTTTATCATGTTTTTTAAAATTATATCTGCCAAAGAGGTACATCAAACGGAAAACGATACCCTCGCTAAAGGTTTGTCTGTACATTTTAGTAGTGAAAATATATCCGAGGCGGGTAAAGAAATTCCTTTGATTTTTGAAATATCTCTTAGCCTCTTTTTTGTATTCTTCGGGAATTTTATCGCCGTATAGCTCGCAAAATGCCCGTAGCTGATATGAGTAGCGACGGCTCTTACCGCTTTTGAGCCTCTTAAGACGCTTGAAGAAGTTCTTAACAGGTCCCGTTTCATAGCCGATAGCATTGTTTCCGTGCTGACGGTAGAGAGTAGTGCGCGCCCTATCGTAATGCGCGCGCCCGAATGCGGTAGCAACGAGGTAAACCCAAGAGTCATGCACATCCATATCATCGCTGAAGTATGGCTTTAGTATGTCAATTAATGATCTGTTGCATACCTGAGTATGTCCAACACACGCATTTTGTATCATAGCGTTGTAGAAGGTCAGTGGTCTTTTTGCCACAACCGTCTTGCCCTTGATCTTCAGATCATCATCGGTAATGTGTGAGCATGCGGAGTATAGGCACGGCTCATTCTTGTCCGCCGTGTCAAGCCAAGCAACCGCACGGCTTAGCTTGTCGGGTAGCCAAACATCGTCTTGGTCGCTAAACGAGAAGTAATCGCACTCACCATCACAGCGCAGAATAAGCTCGTGCAGGCTCGCATTAAGTCCAATATTTTCGCCATATATTACCGTCCAACCGTATTTTTCGGAGTATTCCTTCAAAATCTCACGCGTTGAGTCGGTTGAGCCGTCATCGCGAATAAGCACTGAGCAGTCCTCATAATTTTCAAGCGAGAGGTAACTGTCAAGCTGTTCTCTTAGGTGATTTTCACCGTTGTAGGTGGAAAGCAGAATTTGTATTTTCCTTTTGCCGTTTGCTTTTTCATTTGTCGGCAAGGCACTTTCCTTGTCCGTGCTTAAATTTTGCTCCACGAGCCGTTACCCCCTTTCTTGCTTGCCTAAATAGTGCCAAGCGCATAATCATTCAACGATAGTATACCACCATTTTACTAAAATGTCAATATAAACAAGTAATTTTATATTATATAATACGGGCAACCGAGAGCCTCGGTAGGCTATCCAACGCAACGAAGTTGCATATCGAGGACTCGCAGAGTCCATATCGAGTTGAGCGTAGCGAAACATATCGTGCGACGGAACGGAGCATATCGTGTCCGTAGGACATATAAGAACCTAACACTCCGTTTTGTCAAACGGATTGCTTCGCTTTGCAAAAATCAAATAGCATTTTTGCGTGTTAGAACCTTGTTACTCGCTTCGCTCGTAATCGAGCTTGCGATAGCACCATTCCGCATTCCTCATTCCGAATTCCGCATTCCGCACTTGCGACAGCACCGTTCCGCACTCCGAATTCCGCATTCCAAACTCAATTACAGCCACAGGGTCGGCTATTTTGATTTTTTAAAAATCGCCACAAAGCTCCCCCGAAAACGCAAATTATAGATACATATCGCCACATTTTGCCCGAAATCAAGCAAAATTCAAGCCAAAAGCGCCTCGCCCCAAGCTAAGCATAAAATGTCAAAAAATCCAACGCAAAACCGCCCGTAATTTTGCAAATGCACAGCCCAAGGCTATCTTGTATCGCTTCCGTCAAGCGTTGCTTAGGCTACAAAAGCCTCACCCTCACCCACAAAAAAGGAAAATGCCCACATAGCTTATGTGAAAATTAGATGAAAATTTCAATTTTACAAAATATTCTTATTGATTTTATTTGTTATATATGTTATACTTAATCTTGACCTAATATACGCGTGTGCGTGTATTACTTGAAATGAAAACGCTAAAGCAAAGGAAAGGCAAGAAAATGATAGAAATCAAAAATCTTGTAAAGAGGTATGGAAACCATTTTGCGGTTGATGATATATCCTTTACGATTAACGATGGCGAAATTGTCGGCTTCCTCGGTCCAAACGGAGCAGGAAAGTCAACCACTATGAACATCATAACAGGCTATCTGTCCTCAACCTCGGGCACAGCCGTAATCGACGGACACGATATTCTTGAGGATACACTTGAGGCAAAAAAATGCGTGGGCTTCTTACCCGAGCAGCCGCCCCTTTATATTGATATGACCGTTTGGGAATATCTTTCGTTTGTCTACGACCTTAAGGGCTGTGACTTCAATAAGCAAAAGCATCTTGATGAGGTGCTTGCCCTTGTCAAGGTTGCCGATGTAAAAAACCGTCTTATCCGCAACCTCTCAAAGGGATATAAGCAAAGGGTCGGTATTGCGGGCGCGCTTATCGGCAATCCGAAAATCATCATTCTTGATGAGCCAACGGTAGGACTTGACCCTCAGCAGGTCATAGACATAAGAAACCTTGTGCGTAATCTCGGCAAAAAGCACACAGTTATCCTCTCAACCCATATAATGCAGGAGGTGCAGGCTGTTTGCGACCGTATTATCGTTATAAATAACGGTAAGATAATCGCCGATGAAAAGACCGCAAGCTTCAATAACGCAGTAAATCAAAACACAAAATACCGTGTCAAGATTGCAGGACCTCAAAGAGAGGTTTTGCGCCATCTTCGCTCCCTTGTTGGAGTCGTTTCCTGCGAGTTGCACGGTGAGCGCGAGGGAGATGCCTTCTCCTACGATATTGAAAGCGCTCCAAACATTGACATCAGAAAGACACTTTTCCGTACCCTTGCCGAAAAGGAATGGCCAATGCTCGGCATGGAGGCAGTCGGTATGGAGCTTGAGGAAATCTTCCTTCGTCTTGTAAATAAAGGAGGTAACAAATGATAGCAATATTCAAGCGTGAAATGCGCTCTTATTTCACAACCTCCACAGGATATGTTTTCTTGGCAGTTGCCCTCATTTTGTCGGCAATCGCCTTCGGCGCAAGCACTCTTATGCTCTCGTCAAGCGACACAGGGGCATACTTCACAATTATGCTTTTCGTTCTTCTTATTATCCTTCCTATCCTTACAATGAAGACCTTTAGCGAGGAGAGAAGGACAAAGACCGAGCAGCTTCTTATCACCGCGCCAATCACAACCACGCAAATGGTAATGGGCAAATTTCTTTCATGCTTCTGCATGTTCTTAATCGCCCTTCTTATCTCGTGCGTAAACTTTATTCCGCTTTTTGCATACGCCGATACAACCTCAAGCGCCGCAACAAGCCTACCGCCGAATGTGGCTCTTATCGTAGGAAATATGATTGCGCTTGTTCTTGTCGGAATGAGCTTTATAGCAATAGGAATTTTCGTGTCCTCACTTACTGAAAATCAGTTTGCCGCAGTCGTTATAACAATAGCAATCCTTTTAGGACTCTTGCTTGTCGGACTTTTCAATAGCTTTATTGAGTCCTATGCGATAAGGACAGTTATCAGCTGGCTCTCCGTTTACAGCAGATTTATAAACTTTACATACGGAATTTTTGATATAGGAGCGCTCATTTATTACATTTCAATAAGTGGTGTGTTCGTATTTCTTGCGGTGCGCGTGTTTGAAGCGCGTAAATACCGCTAAGGAGGTAAGCGATGAAGACAGGATTTTTAAAGTCGCTCGCCGACTCAAAGAAGATTAAATACTCAACCCTTAGCACAGCATTTATCGCAGTCGTTATCGCCCTTGTAATAATGCTTAACGCAATAACAACCGTGCTATCAAGCAAGCTCGGCTGGTACATTGATATGACTGATGAGCAAATGTTTTCTCTCTCGGACGATGCCAAGGACCTGCTTGACACAATAAATGACAATGTAGAGCTTGAAATCGTGTTCCCCTGCGACAAGGACGAGATAGATAAGAATTATGCAAACACAAAGACCGCAGGCGCTATCGGCTATGTTCACTCAACCGCCGAGCAAATTTTAAAGGCTTGCGATAATGTTACCGTTTCCTACCACGATGTTGACAAGGATTACCTGTTCTATAAGGAGGCAGGAGTGCTTGGCAAGGCAGGAGATGATAAAATTCTCATTCTCAGAAAGGATGTAAACGGAAAATATGTTGAGGGCGACTTCAGAGTTTACCCCGTAAACTATTTCTTCGTAGGTGACACAAACGGCGACCTCTATGGCTATAACGGCGAGCTTATGTTCCTATCCGCCCTTCTTGCCATGTCCCACGACACAGTCCCCGTTGTTTACTTCACAATAGGTCACTCCGAGTATTCCTTTAACGATGATGTTACAATCAGCTATGAAACAATAAACGAGGCATTTCTCGCAGGTAAAATCAACGAAAAGGCTCTTGAGCTTATGCGTGTATTTTGCGACAGTGGCTTTGTAGTAAAGCCCCTTGACCTCGTTACCTCGGAAATTCCTGCCGATGCGAGAATTATCGTAATCAATCAACCGCAAAGCGATTTTGATGACGGCGAAATTTACAAGCTAAATACCTACCTTGAAAAGGAAGGCACTGTATTTTGCTTTACCCCGCACAGCGTTGACCTTCCAAACCTATATACCACCCTCGAGGCAGTATACGGCATTAAGGTTACACCGAGCGCAACACCCGTTGAGGACACCTCAACTCAATTTGCAAACACAAAATACACCCTTCTTGCAAATGTATGCACAACCGACAACAGCTTTGCGACAAAGCAGTATTTCGGCTCACTCAATTCATTTGCGTCGGCAAGGGCAAGGCTTATGAACTGTGCAACCCTTAAAATAGATGAAAAGTTTATGACCACCGAGGGCTACCAGACAGGAAGCATTATCAGATACACCTACCCGCTTCTTGAAACAACGAGGAACGCAGTGTACGGCGACCAAAAGGGCGTATATAACCTTATGGCAATAAGCTCAAGAGAGCAGTGGAGCTATGAGGGACAGTACAGCTCCTTCTCCTATCTCTTAGTGTGCCCGTCAAGCGATTTTGCATCAAATGAATATCTTAGCTCAACCTCTGCGCCAAACAAAAATATGATTTTATCACTTATTCAGTCAACATCAAGCGTTCAAACACCCGTAAATCTTGAATACAAGACCTTTATGACATATGAGCTTGATATTACTGACCGTCAGGCACAAAGCGCAACAATCCTTCTTGCAACGATTGTTCCCGCACTTGTTGTCCTTTGCGGAGTTGTAATAATGGTAAGGAGAAAGCACAGATAATGAAGATGAAGAACAAGAAAATAACACTAATCGTGCTGTGCGCGGTGTTACTTGCGGTAGTATTGCTTTACTTCTTCGTTATTGCACCCCTTATGGATGAGGACGATCCCGAAAGACCTACGCTTGAAACAGGTGAGGGCGAGGGAAATTATTACGGATACCTTATGATGTATCCCGAAATTGATACAAGCGACTTAATTTCAATAAGCATAACAAACTCCCACGGCACATTTTCATTTAGCAATAAGATAAGTGAGGATACAGGCACAAAGCAGCTTGCCCTTACAAATTATCCAAGGCTAAAGCTAAGCCAAAACGCACTCTCAAATCTAAGAGTTTATACTCTTAATACGCAGTGCAAGACAAATGAACCGCTAAGGGACTGCACCCCCGAGCAAATGGCGCTCTACGGCGTTACAGAGGATACCTGTCAGGCAAGCTACACCGTCAAGTTCAAGGAAAACGGTGTGGAAAAGGAGCATACCGTGTATATCGGCGACAGGACTCTTTCCTCATCGGGCTCATACTTTGCTACCGTAAAGGGCAGAAATGTTATTTACGAGATAGGAAGCGGGCTTGAAAGCGCGCTTATGATAGCAAGAGAGGACTTCGTTGATCCCCTTATATGCGCGGTTTATTCCGAGGCACAGGTCGTTTTTGAAATCCAACGACTGATGATAGGAAATTCAAATGAGTCATCGCCATTTATCGGTATAAATGCAACAAGAGATACCGAGGGTGAGGAAATATCCGTTAAATACAGCGTTCAATTCCCAACAAATGCAAAAAATGTAACCGCAAACACAACCTATATTTCAAATGCGCTAAACAACCTTCTCGTTAATTTCACCGCGCAAAAAATCGTTGAAATTGACCCGAGCGAGGAAACCTGCGCAAAATACGGACTCGGCAAGGACGATGTCACAAGGGTAGTGAGCCTTCGTACCTTTGACCTTACCGAATACAGATACACCATCAGTAAAAGGACCGAAAGCGAGGAGGGAAGCTTCTATTATATCCTTATCCCCGCAAAATCCTCTAAGGATGTATCGCTTATCGCAAGACTTAATGCAACAACCTATGACTTCTTGGAAAGCGAAAATGCAATAAAATGGGTAGCGACAAACTCCGTTGACGCAGGCTTTACAAAGTATATTCAAGCAAATGAGCAGGCAGGCGAAAGCGGTGTTGCCGACATTACAATTATGTCAAATACAAACGCCCTTTCAGGCTTTAGCGATAAGTTCATTCTGAATTATGCTCCCCACCCAACCGATTCGTCAAAGCGAGATGTGCTTACAGTCACAAGTGAAAGCGGAAGATATACCTTCACCGATGACCTGAGCGCAACCGATTCGGAGAGGAAGAACCAGTTTAATAACTTCTATGCGATTTTGGTAAATTACCCGATGCCAAACCGCTTTAACACAATGACCGATGAGGAAAGGGCGAGCGCAAAGACAGAGCAAAGCCTCATTCTCAGTATTCGTATAACAATGAACGACGGTACAAAAATGGGCTATGATTACTATAAGCTTGACTCCGCTAATGTAATGTGTGAGTTCTTTGATGATGTTATTACCGAGCCTACGGTAGTTTTTGATACCACCCTTCAGCATGTAAATATTCTTGCCACCGCCCTTGATCAGCTAATCAGCGGTGAACAAGTAGAAAAACACTAAACGAGAGCCGAGGCTCTCGAATTCGGAGTGCGGAATTCGGAGTTCGGAATGGTGCTATCGCAAGCTCGATATGTCCTACGGACACGATATGCTCCGTTCCGTCGCACGATATGTTGCTTGCGCAACTCGATATATCGGCAAAGCCGATGTGATTCGCCCGCGGGGGCTTCCCCGCCCCGAGGCACTCGGGCGGAATGTAATTTTATTTTAGTTTCTTTTTGCAAGCTTTTTCTTCTCTTAAAGAAAAAGCGGATAAATATATCTAAACGAAAGGATACAGCTATGGAATACAAATATGGCTATTTCAACGAAAGCGGAGATGAATTTATAATCACCTCTCCCAAGACCCCAAGACCCTTTGACAACTTCTTATTCAACGACTCCTGCTATGCAAATGTGCATCAAACGGGAATAGGATGCTTCGACTACCAAATTGACGGTAAGGAAGGCATTCAGCTTTACACAGGCGTTGGAAGAATTTGCGACTACGATGTATTCGGAAAGGACCACCTTTACAACCGTCTTATCTTCATTCGTGACAACGAAAACGGAGAATTTTGGACACTCAACTGGGAGCCTGTTTGCCACCCCTATCAGGACTACAAGTGCGTACAGGGCATGGGCTACACCGAAATTACAAACAAGACAAACGACCTCGTTTCAAAAATGAGAATTTTCGTTCCCGTAGGAAAGGATGCGACCGAGATATGGAAGCTCTCCTTCAAGAACGAAACAGGCAAGAAAAAGTCATATTCAATCTTTACATACAGCCAAATTCAGTTCCGCTTCAAGTGGGGCTTTGACAGCTACGGCGACACAATGTACCGTGCAACACGCTTTGACAAGGAAAGAAACACCTTCTATATGACAAAGCACCCATTCATCAAGCCACATAACTACCTTACCGCCTTTATGACAGCGGACAAGGAAATTGTAGGTAGCGACGGATGCCAGAATGTATTCGTTGGCGAATACGGAACAATCGGCGCACCCGAGGTAGTTCGTGAGGGCGCTTGTAAGAACTCCATCGGCTCGGCAAACGCAACAATTTGCACGCTTCAATTCAATATTGAGCTTGAAGCAGGAAAGAGCGAGGATATCTCCCTCATGCTCGGCGTAGGTAGCGAGGAAAGCGACTCTATTGCCCTTAGCGAAAAATACCTTAGCCATCAGGATGAATACTTTGAGGCTATGAAGGCTCACTATAAGGCAATGTATAACCAAAACCACATCAGCACAAGTGATGAGCATTTTGACCGCCTTATCAACTACTGGGGCAAGCACGCTACCCACTTCGGTGCGACATGGTGCCGTTGGGGCTATAACGGCTACCGTGACATCGTTCAGCACGGCTTTGGCGTTGTATCCTTCAAGACCGACAGAACAAAGGAAATTTTAAAGGAAGCAATCCAAAATCAATATTCAAGCGGTATGGCAGTGCGTGGCTGGAACCCTGTTGATACAAAGGCATACTCCGACTCCGCCCTCTGGCTTGAATTTACACTTACCGCATACCTTCGCGAGACCTGCGATATAGACTTCCTTAGCGAGGTTTACCCCTTCAGAGATGAGGGAGAGGCAACTGTCCTTGGACATATGGACAGAGCCCTTGACTTCCTTGAAGCAAATAAGGGTCAGCACGACCTTCTCCTTATTAAGTTCGGCGACTGGAACGACTCACTCACAGGCGTTGGTAAGGAGGGTAAGGGCGAGAGCGTATGGCTCTCAATCGCATACGCACAGGCACTTTACGAAATGGCAGAGCTTGCGCGCTTTATGAAGATGCCCGAAAAGGAAAAGAACTATCTTGCCCGCCGTGAGGCAATTATGAAGGCAATAAACGACAATGCATGGGACGGCGAGTGGTATAGAAGATGCTACACCGACAACGGCTCACCTCTCGGAAGCGTTGAGAATAAGTATGCTAAGATGTTTATGGAGCCACAGTGCTGGTCACTTATCTCGGGCGTCGCAAGCGAGGAAAGGGCAAATACCATCATCAAGGCGATGGATGAGAGAATGCTCACCCCCGTTGGCTATCTCCTTCTTACCCCATCATATAAGGAGTTTGATGCGACAATCGGCCGTATCTCCTCAATGGAGCCGGGCATTTGCGAAAACGGAACAATCTACTCACACACAAACATCTGGATGATTTTGGGACTTCTCAAATACGGAAAGGCAGACCTTGCATACGAGCTGTTTAAGAAGATTGCCCCCGGCTACATCGTTGGCGATAACACCGAAATCAAGAATAAGTGCCTGCCATATATGTTCTCCAACTGCTACTTTGGACCTGAGCATAAGAATAGCGCATTCCAAATGGAGTATAGCTGGATTACAGGCTCGGTTGCTTGGTATACCAACACAATGGAAAACTACCTCGTTGGTGTAAGGGCAACATATGAGGGACTCGTTATTGAGCCACATCTTCCATTTGATGGCGCGAAAATGAAGCGCTCCTTCCGCGGTGCTGAATACGAAATCAGCGTTTCCAACCCCGACGGCAAGGCAAAGGATTATACCCTTGAAATCACCGTTGACGGCAAGAAGCTCGATGGCAACATCGTTCCTTCCTTCGGCAATGGCAAGCACACAGTAAGCGTTACCGTAAAATAATAAATAACCGCATAAAACAACAAAAACCGACACTCTGTGTCGGTTTTTTGCTTTGATTTATGAAAAATAAACAATTATTCACCCGTTGGCGGATATGTCTTAACCATAAAATTAAGACTGTTTTCTATATATACCTTAAGCCAATCAAGATGCTCACGCCATGTTTGCAGGCGGTTAAGCTCGCTCGGGTTAGGGTAAACATACCCACCGAGAATATCCCAACGCTCAAAATTCCTGTTAAATGACTCCTCATGCGCCTCAAGATAGATATAGCACGCCTCAAGCGTTTGGCGAATGGTGGGAAGATATTTCTCGAGCTTTTCGCGAACAAGCATTTCAAACTCCTCGTGCATAAAGAGTCCTAAGAACCACATATTGTCCTTCCTTGCCCAAAGCGTGTCATAGTAGCGTGAGTCGCCCTTGTTTTCAACATTACCCATACTGCGGTCAAAATCCCACACAGGTCCGGCTGTAAGCTTGCCACCCGCTTCCTTATACATATAGAAGCTTGCAAAGCCGACATCAACGCACTTGAACAGCTCGTAAATTATATAAGCCTCGGCAAAGGACTCAACATCAACAAGCTCGCAAACCTCGCTCCAGCTCTTTTTTAGAATTGTGCTGTGTGCCGATGAAACATATCTAAAAATGTAGGTCATTTGCTCCGATGAAAGCTCGCCCTTGTTAGGGTTAGGAGTCTTTATCGCATGGAATTTTCCGAATACATAAAAGCCTCGGTCCTCGGCACGGGAATCAAGCTCGATTAAATAGCCCGTGTCTACTTCCGTTGAACCCTCGGTGATGTTCACACGGTTTTCCTGCACCTCAACCTGCTCACAGACAAGATACACCCCTCGGTATTCGCCGTTTACATATAAGTCAACAAACTGATTTTTAGAAGCAAACTGTTGTGTTTCAAATTTAGATGCAACCGCATACGCAATATAATTTCTTACAATACTAAGGTCAAAGTGGTTGGAAATGAGCGCCCAATCTCGCGCATCGCCCATGCCGAAAAGGTCCGTGCGCTCATCAAACTTTATCTTATAAGAGCATTTATCAACCTGAAATGAGGTATTGCCCCTGCCACGCACCTGACCGAGCGCCCCTTCCATGGCATAGCCCTGTGCCGTGTTTGAAACGGTGATGTAGCAGTTAAGATATTCTTCCTTGGAAACGATAGGCGCAGAGCCCTCCGTGTCAATGTGAATGGCAGGAAATTGCAGAGATGACGGCACAAAAATCGCAGTAATCTTCGCATTGTCCGTGGGTGTAATTTTTATTGTCGGTGATGCTTCGCCGTTATCCCAGCAAAGGAACCTGAAGCCTGCCGAAGGGCTTGCGGTAACCTCGGTTGTGCTTTCTCCCGCATCTATGTGCTGAACAGCCTTGCCCGAGATCGTTCCTTGCTTAGAGTCGCACGCAAAGGTCACAGTATGAAATTTTTCAAATCTTGCAATATATGTCGCATCTCCGTTTACTAAATCGGAGCGACGCATAAGCATTATGCCGTCGTTCCAGCCAATAAACCTATATCCGCTGTCCGCCTTGACACGCACCTCCTCGGTTCGCTCGCCAATGGCAACCCTTTGCTCGCCAAGACCGATTATCGTTCCGCCCTCACCCGATATATATTTAACGGTAGGGAAGGACGATGTATCAATTTGCGTTTCACTCTCACTCGCGCTCTCGCTTTGTGAGCCAACCTCGGAAATCTTTTCACTTGACTCCTCGCTCTTCGAGCTGCTTGACTCCTGCAAAAAAGGCTCACAGGAGCAAAAAAGAAGCAAAAGCATTGCTAAAGCGGTAAATACAAAAGCGATTTTCCTCATAAGAGCCCCCTTTCAAAAATTACAAACAAAAAACTAACGAAGTAAGCCAATACCTTGAAAAAAAGAAGCCTCGCTACTTAGTAGCGAGGAGCTCCTCTGTGCTTAATGTTGTACTCTGAGCGCGGATTGATAAATTCGCGGTAATCAAGCTCCCCTCTTTCAAGTGCGGTAACAATAACTTCTGCTGTCGCAATGTTTGTTGCAACAGGAACATTATGCACATCACAAAGACGGAGCAGATTTTGTTCAACTGCGTTGACCTGTGAGTCTGTGCGCGGAGTGGTGGAACGGAAGTAGAACAAAACATCAATCTCGTCAAATGAAATTCTTGACGCAATTTGTTGCTCTCCGCCCTGAGTTCCCGAAAGTAGCTTTTCTATTTTAAGTCCGGTAGCCTCTGAAATATATGCACCCGTTGTGCTTGTAGCGCAAATGGAGTGCTTCGACAGCGTACCGCAATAAGCGATACAAAGCTGAGTTATAAGCTCCTTTTTAGTGTCATCTGCAATAATAGCGATTTCCATATGTCAACCTCCAAATCATCATTCCGTCAGATATATCAAAAGTAAATACATACTTCTCTAAAATAAATAATATCATAAAAATATCCGTTTGTCAATGAAAAATACTAAATTTTTTAAAAAAATTAAAAATAATTCACAAAAGAACATCTAAAAACGCCTATATTTTTGTGGAAAACATACAAAAGCCCTGACCGAGAGGTCAAGGCTTTTATTTTTGAAAAGCTATTATTTATCAAGAATTAGCTTAATGACATTTCCGTTTCCGTTGAGTCGTTCAAACGGCGGAGTGCGAACGAAGTCAACCGTGTGTCCCTCGATGCGATATGAATTTACATTCCAAGGCTCCGCTGTCGAAAGCTCGCGTCCGTCGCAAAGCAATCTTGCACCCTTTATTTTGTAAGGACAGTCATAGAGCGCAATATGCTCGGAGCAACAGTCCTGAATATAGAGATAAAGCGCATCCTTGCCCTTTGTAATCCTACCGAAATCGTGCTTTTTGATATCGGCAATTCCGCAACCGTAAACGCTCTCACCGTTGAGGCGCATCCATTCGCCAACCTCGGTAAGAATTTCAATACTGCGCGCAGGTATATTTCCCTTGGCGTCAGGACCTACATTAAGAAGCAGATTTCCGCCCTTTGAAACGCACTCCATAAGCATATTTATAACATTTTTAGCACTCTTGTAGTTTAGGTCATTTGCATTGTAGCACCAATGGTCGTTAAGAGTAATGCAGGTCTCCCAAGGAATAGGATCCCCGTTTACATCAGTCATTCCGCCGGCAGGAATCATTTGCTCGGGAGAGCCAAAGTCACCTGAGTAAATCTCGGGATCAGCCGATGTGATGTCACCGCCCATACGGTTGTCAATTATAAGGTCGGGATTTATCTCTCTTGCCATCTTTACAAGTTTGGTCGCTTCCCATTTTTCACCCGTCATATCGCCATAGTGGAAGTCAAACCACATAATGTCGATTTTTCCGTAGTTGGTAAGAAGCTCCCTTACCTGATTGTGCATATACTCAACATATCTTTCAAAATGCTCGCCATTTTGATTTTTGTAAGCCTCATTTCCGCGCATAGGGTGATGCATATCATTGTACGCAGGATAGTCGGGGTGATGCCAGTCAAGCAGAGAATAGTAAAGACCTACCTTAATGCCCTCGGCGCGAAACGCGTCAACATACTCCCTTACAAGGTCACGACCTGCGGGCGTGTTTGTAGCCTTGTAATCGGTGTACTGACTGTCAAAAAGGCAAAATCCGTCGTGATGCTTGGTCGTAAGCACGGCGTATTTCATTCCCGCCCTCTTTGCAAGCTTAGCCCAATAGACAGGGTCATAATTTGTCGGCTCAAAGCTGTCAAAATATTTCTGATAGTCCTCGATTGTGATTTTTTTGTGATTTCTTAGCCACTCGTTTTCGGCAGGGATTGAATAAAGACCCCAGTGAATAAACATTCCAAACCTGTCGTGGCAATACCACTCGGTTCTCTTAGCTCTTTCGGATTTGATATTCATTGTAAACCTCTTGAAAGTGATAAAAAGTCTATAAAGCACTAACCCATTGAGGAATTTCTTCCCCAATGGGCATGCTAATTTAATTACCGATCGGTTAAATTATTTGCGAGGGTTCTTAATTGCAGCCTGTGCAGCAGCAAGTCTTGCAATCGGAACTCTGAACGGTGAGCATGATACATATGAAAGACCGATCTTGTGGCAGAACTCAACAGATGTTGGGTCACCGCCATGCTCTCCGCAAATACCAAGGTGCATGTTAGGACGAGCCTCAACGCCTGCATCAACAGCCATCTTCATAAGCTTACCAACACCGTTTTGGTCAATTCTTGCGAATGGATCGTTTTCATAAATCTTGTTCTCATAGTAAGCTGTGAGGAACTTACCTGCGTCATCACGGCTGAAGCCGAATGTCATCTGTGTAAGGTCGTTAGTACCGAAGCAGAAGAACTCAGCCTCCTTAACGATTTCGTCAGCTGTGAGGCAAGCACGAGGAATTTCGATCATAGTACCAACCTCATACTTAAGGTTAGCGCCTGCGTCAGCAATTTCCTTGTCAGCAGTAGCAACAACTATCTTCTTAACGAATGCAAGCTCCTTAACCTCACCAACAAGTGGGATCATGATTTCAGGAACGATGTCCCAATCAGGATGAGCCTTCTTAACATTGATAGCAGCACGGATAACTGCGCTTGTTTGCATCTTAGCAATTTCAGGATAAGTAACTGTGAGACGGCATCCACGGTGACCCATCATTGGGTTGAACTCATGGAGAGAAGCGATGATGCTCTTAATGTCAGCAACAGTCTTGTTTTGTGTTTGAGCAAGAAGCTCAATATCCTTTTCCTCAGTAGGAACGAACTCATGAAGAGGTGGATCAAGGAAACGAATTGTAACAGGGTTACCCTCAAGAGCCTCATAGAGCTTCTCGAAGTCGCTTTGCTGATAAGGAAGAATCTTAGCAAGAGCTGCCTCTCTTTCCTCAACTGTGTCAGCGCAAATCATTTCTCTGAATGCAGCGATTCTGTCAGCCTCAAAGAACATATGCTCGGTACGGCAAAGACCGATACCCTCAGCGCCGAAGGATCTTGCTGTCTTAGCGTCAGCAGGTGTATCAGCGTTTGTTCTGATCTTAAGCTGTCTGTATTCATCAGCCCAAGACATGATTGTCTCGAACTCGCCTGCGATAGTAGCATCAACAGTAGGAATAGCCTCACCGTAGATGTTACCGGTAGAACCGTCAAGAGAGATAAAGTCGCCCTCTACATAGGTCTTGCCTGCAAGAGTGAACTTCTTGTTTTCCTCATCCATCTTGATTTCTCCGCATCCGGATACACAGCAAGTACCCATACCACGAGCAACAACCGCTGCGTGAGATGTCATACCGCCACGAACTGTAAGGATACCTTGAGCGTAGTGCATACCCTCAATGTCCTCAGGTGATGTCTCAAGACGAACAAGAACAACCTTTTCGCCTGCCTTGCCCCATTCAACAGCGTCCTCAGCTGTGAATACGATCTTACCGCAAGCAGCTCCTGGTGAAGCAGGAAGAGCAGAAGCAACAGGCTTAGAAGCCTTAAGTGCCTTTGCGTCGAATTGTGGGTGGAGAAGTGCGTCAAGCTGCTTAGGATCGATCATAAGAAGAGCCTGCTCCTTAGTGATCATACCCTCGTTTACGAGGTCAACAGCGATCTTGAGCGCTGCCTTAGCAGTTCTCTTACCGTTTCTTGTTTGGAGCATGTAGAGCTTCTTATCCTCGATAGTAAACTCCATGTCCTGCATATCTCTATAGTGATTTTCAAGCTTTTTGCAAATTCCAACGAATTGCTCATAAACCTCAGGCATAACCTCTTGAAGCTTAGCGATAGGCATAGGTGTACGAACACCTGCAACAACGTCCTCGCCCTGTGCGTTCATAAGGAACTCACCCATGAGCTTCTTTTCACCGGTAGCAGGGTCACGGGTAAATGCAACACCTGTACCAGATGTCTCACCCATGTTACCGAACGCCATCATTTGTACGTTTACAGCAGTACCCCATGAGTAAGGAATTTCGTTTTGCATTCTGTAGTAGTTAGCACGAGGGTTGTCCCATGAACGGAATACAGCCTTAACTGCGCCCATGAGCTGCTCCTTAGGATCAGTTGGGAAGTCAGAGCCGATCTTAGCCTTGTACTCAGCCTTGAACTGGTTAGCAAGCTCCTTAAGGTCGTCAGCTGTGAGGTCAACGTCTTGAACGATGCCCTTCTTTTCCTTCATCTTGTCGATGAGCTCCTCAAAATACTTCTTTCCAACCTCCATAACTACATCGGAATACATTTGGATAAATCTTCTGTAGCAGTCCCAAGCCCAACGTGGGTTACCGGACTTCTTAGCGATTGTCTCAACAACCTCTTCGTTAAGACCGAGGTTAAGAATTGTATCCATCATACCGGGCATAGATGCTCTTGCGCCGGAACGAACGGAAACGAGAAGTGGGTTTTCCTTGTCGCCGAACTTCTTGCCAACAATCTCTTCCATCTTTGCGATGTATTCCATGATTTCTGCTTGGATGTCGGCGTTGATTTCTCTGCCATCCTCGTAGTATTGTGTGCATGCTTCAGTAGAAATTGTGAAGCCCTGTGGAACTGGAAGACCGATCTTGGTCATTTCAGCAAGGTTAGCACCCTTACCGCCGAGAATTTCTCTCATTGATGCGTCGCCCTCTTTAAAGAGGTAAACATACTTTTTTGTACTCATTCAAAGTACCTCCATAATAAAATAATAATCAAATGTTGATGGTGTGCGCGGGCACGCACATACTAAGTATAACACACCCGAGCAAAAAATGGAATACCTTTTTTGAAAAAAATCTACATTATTATTAAAATTATAAAAAACAAGAAAAAACCGTGAGAACTTTCCCACGGTTTTGTTAATTTTACACAATTAAGGCTTTTGGCACTAAGGCTCTTAGCGCCTTTTTCCCTTACGCCTTGAATGACCCTTGCCGTGCCTGCCATCTCTTGCCTTACCGCGAGAGCGTGACCCGCCCCGCCCCCTGCCCGAGGTGCGTCTGTCGGTTATCTTGGGAGTGTTAAATACAACAGGTGGCAATCGCTCACCCCTGTCGGCTTCCTCACATTCTACAAGCTCAAGAGTTACCCGCCTTGTGATTACATTAGCCTCAAGGACCTTAACCTTAACGCGCATGCCAAGCGCAAAAATACGCCTTGGCGAGGAAAGAGTAATGCTTCCTTCGTCAAAGTAGAGAGGACCGAGCGTCACAATCGGCACAAGTCCCTCGCAAAGGTTGTCGCACTTGACGAAAAAGCCAAAGCTCGTCACAGAGCTTATCGTGCCCTCAAGCACCTCGCCCACGAAATCACTCATATATACCGTCTTGTAAAGCTCCTCAATCTGCCTTTCGGCGAAAAGAGCCCGAAGCTCATTGTCGCTTGACTCCTTGGCGCTTCTCTCGGCATATTTTGCAAGGCGGGAAAGCTCCGATTTATTCATCTCGTTATTCAAGTAAGCCGAAATAATTCTATGCACTCCAAGGTCGGGATAACGCCTGATCGGCGAGGTGAAGTGGCAATAAAGCTTGGTTGCCAAGCCAAAGTGCCCCTTCGGCTCGTGCATATATTTCGCCTTCATAAGCGAGCGAAGCAGAACGCCCGAGGCAACCTCTGCCTTGCCCTTTTTTCTCGCGTCCTCAAGCACGAGCGACAAGGAAAGGGGAGTGATGCTTTCAGCGTCTGCAATAGGGGAAACATCAATTCCAAGATTGCCGGCAAATATAGCAAAGGAACGAATTTTTTCGGGGTCGGGGCTTTCATGCACTCTGTAAATACAGGGAAGGGAATGCTTAGTTAAAAATTCCGCAACCGCACGGTTGGCACAAAGCATAAACTGCTCAATCAGCCTCTCGCTCTCTCCACGCTCACGCAGAGTAAGCTCGCAGGGATAGCCCTCGCTGTCAAGAAGAATTTCTACCTCGTCGCCCTCAAGCTCCATAGCCCCCGCCTCGTCACTGCGCCTCTTTAAAATGAGATAAAGCTCGCGCATTATATTAAAATCAGCGACTATGTGTCTATATTTCGTGTAAAATTCGCTGTTTTCACCGTTTTCAATGACGTCATTAAGCTCCGAATAAACGCCACGCATCTTTGAGTTAATAATGCTCTTGGCAAGCGTTGTATCCTTTATATTTCCCGCCTTGTCAAGCCTGATAATTGCGGAAAGGGCATAGCGGTCAACTCCGCCGTTTAGCGAGCATGCTCCGTTTGAAAGCGAGGGTGGTAGCATGGGCACAACCTTATCGGTAAAGTACACGCTTGTTCCTCTTGCCATAGCTTCCTTATCAATCTCGGATTTTTCCCTGACATAGTGCGAAACATCGGCGATATGCACGCCAAGAATATATCCGTCATCGGTGCGCTCAATAGAGATGGCATCGTCAAGATCCTTTGCGCTCTCGCTATCAATGGTGAATATCGTTTTATCCCTTAAATCAAGGCGATTACCGACACATATCGGCTCGTTTGATACCCTTTCGGCTTCGTCAAGCACAGTATTTTCAAACCTTTCGGGGATTTTATGCTCACGAAGTATAGCCTTGTAATTCGCTTCCTTGCTCTCGCTTTTTCCAAACGCTTCCGTGACCTTAACGCCAATCTTATCCCCCTCAAAAAGCGGATATTTCGTTATTTTGCAAGCTACCTTGTCGCCCGTCTCGGCACTAATAGCGCTTCCAAGCACGGTAGCAACAAAGTCAAGCCTCGGATTGTCGGGATATACAGAGCCGTAAAGCTTACCCTTGCTTGAAAAGCCCTCGAATGTGCCTGTAAATTCAACGATTGCGCGCTCTGCAATGGCGACAATCTCGGCTTCATTTCCCTTGCCGTAAAAGTGGGAGCCCTTGTCAATTCTCTTGGCGACAACCGTGTCCCCGTCCATAGCACCGCATACAAGAGCAGGGGGAATAAAGCTCTCGCCCTCATCGTTTACAACAAAGCCGAATTTTCCGTGCGAGGGCGCGTGAAAAATTCCCCTTACATACATTCCCTCGGGGGGAAGGGAAACCTTGCCCTTCTTGGACACAAATATCTCAAAGCATTCCTCCATTTCGCAAAGCGTCTTGAAAAAATCCTTGACCATATGCTCCTTATCCTTGCAAACAAGCTCAAAAAGCTCGTTTGTCGTCATCGGAATATAAAAATCCGATTTGATTATATCAAATATCTCTTTCCTGAAATCCATAATACCTCCCTTCTTTTTCTTTAGGAGAAGAAAAAGAAGCAAAAAGAAACCAACCTAATAAAAATTATTGCTCACAAAATCATCTTGGAGAAAGAAAAGGAAGCGAAAATAAGCGGTGTGCCACCGCGGGCAAGCTCCGACATCGTTTAGTGCGAGCCGTTTCCTCGCGCCCCGAAGCCCCCAAGCACCTTGGGTGGTAAGCTCCGCTTTTGTTTATTACAAGCCGTTTATATACGCCCCGAAGCAGTTTTCTTCATTCCGCATTCCAAACTCCGAACTCCGAATTTGCGATAGCACCATTCCGCACTCCGCCCGAGTACCTCGGGGGGTGAACTCCGCCCTCGCACAGTATGAATTTGTTCCACACACCCCGAGCAATATTCTAACCTATCACTCCGAATTCCGTATTCCGAATTCCGCATTTGCGTCAGCACCATTCCGCACTCCGCCCGAGTACCTCGGGGGGTGAACTCCGCCCTCGCACAGTATGAATTTGTTCCACACACCCCAAGCAATATTCTAACCTATCACTCCGAATTCCGAATTCCGAATTCATATGCCCGCCGAGGCTCACCGCCTCGGCAATAAAAAACCGCTTTGAAATTTCAAAGCGGCTTAAAAGCGTAATTATGAAGCACTTGTGGTGATTCTGCTAAGGAACCAATCCATAAAGTCGGTGTATGGTTGGCTAACATATACTACCAAAACGATAACCATAAATACAATAGCTACAATCGCGGTAAGAAGTGAAAGCTTCTTATCAAGTGACTTGCCCTTGTTTTTACCGAAATATGTCTCGGAGCTTCCACCGCTAATAGTTCCGGAAACGCCCTTTGATTTTCCACTTTGAAAAAGCACTGCAATTACAAGAAATACCGCAGCAACTATCAACAATACGCCAAGGATAATATCGATCATTGTTTTTTCCTCCAATCATAAGTTAAAAGATGTATAGCGAAGTGTATTTTATCACAAACAAAATTAAAAATCAATAGAAAAACGAAAATTTCCTAAAAAAATCAAATTTTAGTGCTTATGATTACAGCAATGTCCGCTTGAAGGGCCATTTTCAACGCTTTTTGGATTACAATCTGCGCAAAGACCGTAAATTACAGTCTTTCCCGAGCTTACAGTAAATCCGTGATCCTCAAAAATATGCTTTTCCATTTGCTCAAGAAAACCGCAGTCCATATGGATAAGCGCACCGCAGGACACGCATTTAAGGTGAAAATGCTCATCACATTCCGCGCCGTGTGTGTATTGATAGCATGCACCGCTTCTTTCGTCAACAACGAATTTTCTCACAGTTCCAAGCGCGCAAAGCTTGTCAAGCGTGCGGTAAACCGTCGCAGTGCCGACCCTTATCCCCTGCTCACTCAGATGCTGAATTATATCACGCACAGTGACATGGGCGCTGTTTTCCTTTAAGAATTCAATTATGAGCGCCCGTTGCCGTGTATTGTATTCTGTCTTCATTTAATTAGTTAGTCGTAAATAGGGTATTTTTCGCAAATTTTAGTAACCTCGGCGCGAATGTAGTCCGCCTTTTCCTCAAACTCGGTAGCAACGAGCTTAATAAGCTTGCCGAGCTTAACCATATCGTCCTCCTTAAGACCTCTTGAGGTAACCGCGGGAGTGCCGATTCTTACACCGCTTGTAACAAACGGCTTTTCGGGGTCGTTAGGAATAGCATTTTTATTAACAGTAATGTAGCATTCGTCAAGGCGCCTTTCAAGCTCCTTACCGGTAATTCCGAACGGACGAAGGTCAAGAAGCATAAGGTGGTTGTCGGTTCCGCCCGAAACGAGGTCAAAGCCCTCGCTAAGAAGCGTATCGGCAAGAGCCTTCGCGTTTTTAACAATTTGAGTCTGATATTCCTTGAATTCGGGAGTGAGCGCCTCTCCAAAGCAAACAGCCTTAGATGCGATAATGTGCATAAGCGGACCGCCCTGTGTTCCCGGGAAGATAGCCTTGTCAATAGCCTTGGCAAGCTCCGCACGACAAAGGATAAGACCACCGCGAGGACCTCTCAAAGTCTTATGTGTAGTTGTGGTTACAACATCGGCATATGGAACAGGTGACGGGTGAAGTCCTGCCGCAACAAGACCTGCAATGTGAGCCATATCAACCATAAAGTATGCGCCAACGCTCTTTGCAATCTCGGAAATTCTCTTGAAATCAATTACTCTCGGATAAGCGGATGCACCGGCAACGATGAGCTTAGGCATGCACTCCTTAGCCTTTTTCTCAAATTCATCATAATCAATAAATCCGTCATCGTTTACTCCGTAGGGAACGAAGTTGTAGTAGCTACCGGAAAGGTTTACAGGGCTGCCGTGTGTCAAATGACCGCCGTGAGCAAGATTCATACCCATAACTGTGTCACCGGGCTTAATAAGAGCAAAATATACAGCAGTATTAGCCTGCGCACCGCTGTGAGGCTGAACATTCGCATGCTCCGCACCAAAGAGCCTGCAAGCGCGCTCGATAGCGAGCTTTTCAACTACATCAACGCATTCGCATCCGCCGTAATATCTCTTTTCGGGATAACCCTCTGCATATTTGTTTGTAAGCGGTGTACCCATAGCGAGCATAACTGCCTCGGACACCATATTCTCGGAGGCGATAAGCTCAAGACCTCTTTTTTGTCTTGAAAGCTCGGCATTTATTGCCTCTCCAACCTCTTTGTCGTAGCCTGTGATTTTAGAAATAACCTCAGATACCATTTTAAATCTCCTTCTTTTTTTGCCTCTCGCAAAACGGGCGCAAGAGGCTTAATTTTTAACACAAATATTTTACTACAAATCGGCAAAAAAATCAATACAAATACCGAAAAATATCAAAAATACTTTTCAATATTGCACAAAAAAGAAACCCGCGCGCCTCACCGAAGGCAAAACAGGCTCGGGCAAGGCACGCCTATATCAATACAAAATGATATGAAAAACCTCAATTTGGTTGGGGGATGTGTCAAAATTTCAACAAAAAATCATTAAAAATATTGAAAAACTTATTGACAAATGTCTAATTTATGTAGTATAATTAGCATATATCAATAAAGAAATGCGTAATGGAGGTTCAAAATGGCATTATTAAACACATTGATGGCAATCAACCTGATAAACGGCAATATCTGGTTGTATGCGGCAATTCTTGTAGTAGCTCTTGTAGCAGTATTCTTCCTTGCCCTCAGAAAGGTTGAGGTTGTATATGTAGACCCCGACGAAGACTATGAGATTGCACACACTAAGTACGGTTGGGGCAGAAAAATAGATGTAGCTACCGCGAATAAGAACGGCAAGATCTTTGTCGGCTGGAGCTACGATGAAAACGGCGAAAAAAGGCTTGGAAAGAAGCAAATTCGCGTTTGGAAGTCAACAGAGCTTTACGCAGTTTGGCAAAAGCCCGTTGTTGGAATTACCGTTGAGGATGCAAATGCAGTTCTTGAAATCACCTTCAAGAATAAAGACGGCGAGGAAATCTCAAAGGAGATTCGTCCGTTCGCAATAGATATTCCCGAAGAGGCTGACGGTGAGAAGATTCTTGGCTGGAACTATGAGGATGCAGAGAATGAAAGCGCCGGAATCATAGCATCAGACAAGGAAAAGAATATTATTCCTGTAAATCTCGTTCCTGTTTATGAGAGCAGTGATGAGGCAGTGGCTGAGGAGCCCGCTTACGAGGAGCCTGTCGTTGAGGAAGAGGCAGTAGCTGATGAAGAGGTAGCAGTAGCCGATGAAGAGCCTGTTGCCGAAGAGGTTGTAGCTGAGGAGCAGGTAGCTGAAGAGCCTGTAGCTGAAGAGCCTGTTGTTGAGGATGAGGCAGTTGCCGAGGAGGTAGCCGAGGAGGCTGCACCTGTTGAGCCGATTATCGTTCCTACATA
>JAFTUD010000038.1 GCA_017466455.1 Clostridia bacterium | reverse complement strand
ATATAAAAATATTTCAAAAAATTTTAACACAGAAGACGGGACTTTTGTCCGTTCCAAAACTGGTTCGTTCCATTCCCGTCAGGCATAAACCCTAAGGCGCTTTCTCGGCGCTTTATTTACTAATATTTGAGGACCTTGAAATGTTTAAAAACAAAACTGTTTTAAAGGAGAAGCTAACCGAGTCGGCAAAGAGCGTTTTACCTATTTCGGCGATAGTTTTACTGCTGTGTCTTAGCGTTTCTCCTATTGAAATATCGGCGTTTACATCGTTTATCTTCGGCTCGGCTATACTTATAGTCGGAATTGCGCTTTTTACGCTCGGTGCGGAGACATCAATGACGCCGATGGGTGAATATGTCGGCGTGCAAATGACACGCTCACGAAAGATTTGGCTCGTCGTTATTCTTTCCTTCCTTGTAGGTGTTATGATTACGATGTCCGAGCCCGATTTACAGGTGCTTGCAACCTATGTGCCGTCAATCAAGCCGAGCTTTCTGCTTGTTTTATCGGTTTCAATAGGCGTCGGCGCATTTTTGGTTGTCGCTATGCTACGCATACTTTTCGGTGTGAAGCTCCGCTTCCTGCTTCTCGGCTTCTACATTATCGCATTTGCTCTGGCAATTTTTGTAAATCCCGATTTTTGGTCGGTGGCGTTTGACTCCGGCGGAGTTACAACGGGTCCTATGACTGTGCCGTTTATTATGGCGCTTGGTGTCGGTGTATCCTCTATACGCTCCGATGCCGAGGAAACAAACGACTCCTTCGGTCTTGTTTCGCTTTGCTCAATAGGTCCTATAATCGCGGTATTGGTGCTTGGACTTATTTACAATCCTGTCGGCTCTGACGGAACGAGCTTTATAATAAACGAGATGGAAAGCTCAAGGGAGCTTGGCTGGAATTACCTGTCGAGCCTGCCTCACTACATCATTGAGGTTACAAAGGCGGTGCTTCCTATTGTCGTATTCTTCTTCGTTTATCAGGCGCTTTCAAAGCCACTTTCAAAAAAGCGTCTTATTAAAATTCTTATCGGTCTTATTTACACATTTGTCGGTCTTGTTTTATTCCTGACGGGCGCAAATGTCGGATTTATGCCTGCGGGCTATTTGCTCGGCTCGGCGCTTGGCGACAGTAGCTTTTCATTCGCTGTAATTCCTATCGGTATGATAATCGGCTTCTTTATCGTAGCGGCAGAGCCTGCGGTACAGGTGCTACAAAAGCAGGTTGAGGATGTTACCTCTGGCGCTATTCCGAAGAAGGCACTCGCCTTCGCGCTTGAGATAGGTGTTGCAATTTCGGTTGGAATTGCGATGCTAAGGGCGCTTACCGGCATTTCAATCATGTATTTTCTTATTCCCGGATATGTAACCGCGTTTGCGCTTACATTCTTCGTGCCCGAAATATTCTCATCGATAGCATTTGACTCGGGCGGAGTTGCCTCGGGTGCGATGACCTCGACATTCCTGCTTCCCTTTGCAATAGGCGTATGCCGTGCATCGGGAAACAATGTAGCGACTGACGCATTCGGTACGGTTGCTATGGTTGCGATGACTCCGCTTATCGCTATTCAGGTGCTTGGTGTCGTTTACAAGGCTAAGCTCAGAAGGGCTCAAACCACTCCTGCTATTTCGCTTGAGGAGATTATCGACCTTAATGAGAAAAATCCTATATTTGAGTACGATGAGGAAACAGGCGAAATTCAAATTGTTTCTGTGCCCGAAATCAACGCTCTTCTGGATAATGAAATTATCGATTTTGATTAAAGGAGACGGCTATGCAAAAAATGTATCTTATGATTACCATTACAAACCGCGCGGATTGTGATGATTTTACCGCATTTTTTAACAAATGCGATGTTCCTATCATTTATAGCACGCCTGCCTCCGGAACCGCACGGCAAAAGACGCTTGACCTCTTTGGTCTTGAGGAAACGACAAAGACGGTGCATTACTGTATTGTGACGGGAAACAAAATGGCGGAGCTTATAAAAAGGCTCACAAGGGAGATGGCTATTGACCTTCCCAACAGGGGAATTTCGGTTGCAATTCCGCTTTCAAGCTTTGGTGGCAAGCGCGCGCTTGAAGCATTTGCAAACGGGCATTTGAATGATGAAAACGAATACGAGGTAAAGGATATGGCAGATTGTCAAACAGAGCTTATCGTTGTTATAAGCGAAAGAGGTCACGCCGATATAATTATGGACGCAGCCCGTGAGGTTGGCGCAGGTGGCGGAACGCTCGTCCATGCAAGAGGCACCGGCGGAGATAGATTTCTCGGTGTTACGCTTGCCGAGGAAAAGGATATGTTTTATATTGTTTCTACCCGTGAGAACAAGAAGAATATTATGCAGGCTATTATGGACAAGGCAGGACCCAGCACTCCTGCGCATGCGGTTGTATTCTCGCTTCCTGTTTCCGAAACGGCGGGACTGCGTATTTTTGATAAATAAATGCGGAACGGTGCTTCGTAAATGCGGAATGCGGATGTCGTAATTCTTGAAAACTTGTTTTCATTAGAATTACCCATACATGCGACCGTAGGGAGTCGTAGTGCGGAGTGCGGAATGGCGGTGAGCCACCGCGAGCAGGTGTGAGGAAAATTGCTCGGGGAGTGTATAAGCAATCCGGACCAAACGATATTAAAATTTATCAAGGCGCTCTTTAAATTAAACAAAAAAGACTGTTGCAGTAGCAACAGTCTTTTATTTTTGTGATTATGCCTCAACGGGAGCTTCCTCAATTTCGCCTCTTTTTGCCCTTTCAAATTCCTCGATAATTTCGCCGTCGGGCTCCTTAGTAAGAAGCGATACAACAACGATTACGATGCTTGAAAGAACGAATGCGGGAAGCAGCTCATAGATGCCGAAGAAGGCAATCTTTTCAGCAAGGAACTTAGTGAATACGAACTCCCAAAGGAATACGCTGATTCCGCCTGTGAGCATACCTGCGATTGCGCCCTGCTTTGTTACTCTCTTCCAGAAGAGGGAGAACAGCATAAGCGGACCGAAGGTTGCGCCGAAGCCTGCCCACGCAAATGAAACAATACCGAATATAACGCTATCCTTATCCCATGCGATTACAATTCCTGCAAGGGCGATTACCAAAACGGTAATTCTTGAAATCCACATTACAACCTTATCGTCAGCCTTATCCTTTTTCATAATACCCTTATAGATATTTGCGGAAACGGCGCTTGATGCGATAAGAAGGTATGAGTCAGATGATGAAATTGTTGCGGCGAGAATTCCTGCCATAATAACGCCTGCTATAAGAACGGGCAGGAAGCTCTCGGAGAATACGATAAGAATGTTTTCCGCGCCACTCTTTGAATTGAGAAGGTCAGATGTAGGAACAAGGGTTCTACCCATTACACCGATAAGAACTGCGGCTGCAAGGGAGATTACAACCCATACGGTTGCGATAATTCTCGAGCGCTTGATTTCGCCTGGCTTACGGATTGCCATAAAGCGAAGGAGAACCTGCGGAACGCCAAAGTAGCCAAGACCCCAAGCAAGCTCGGAGATGATGCTCCAAAATCCGAATTTTCCTGCCTCGCCAAAGAGGGGGGCTGAGCCAACGGCAAGCTGTTCACCGTTTGCGTCGGTAATAGGTGTTGCGGTGTTGAAGAATGACCAGAAGCCGTCAATAGCCTTTGCGTTTTCAATAACCTCGCCAAAGCCTCCCGATTTAACAACGCCGACTCCGATTACGGTAACGAGTGCAATTATCATTACGATTGCCTGCATAAAGTCAGACACGCTCTCCGCCAAGAAGCCACCGATAAGCGTATAGGCAACAACGAATACCGCGCCTACTACGAGCATTGCGTGATAGTCAAAGCCGAACAGTGATGAGAAAAGCTTTCCTACTGTTGCAAAGCATGAGGACGCGTAAACTGCGAAGAATACGAAGATGAACACTGCGGAAATTCCAAGAATGACCTTTTTCTTCTCCTTGAAGCGGTTACTGAAGAAGTCGGGGACTGTGATTGAATTTCCTGAGATTTGTGAGTAGTTACGAAGCCTTTTCGCAACTAAGAGCCAGTTTACATATGTACCGATTGCAAGACCGAGCGCAGTCCAAAATACGCTTGAAAGTCCGCACCAGTATGCAAGACCGGGAAGACCCATAAGAAGCCAACCACTCATATCCGATGCCTCGGCACTCATTGCGGTTACCCAAGGACCGAGTGTACGGCCACCAAGGAAATAGTTTTCAGAGCTTTTTTGTGCGCGTTTAAAGAAATAGATGCCTATTCCTATAACTACCGCCATGTAAGCTATCATGATTATAAGAATTTTATACTTATACTCCATTTTCTTCTCCTATATAATAAAAATAATATATGCTCTATTTTACCACAAATATACATCTATGTCAAGAGTAAATGTGACGGGAATGTGAAAAAATACAGTAAAAATACACTAAAAGCACAAAAATCGCACACAGGGTGCGATTTTTGAAGTTGATTTGTGATTAAATCCGCCATTGGGGGCTACATTATTTACCCCTTGTGGGTCTTTGCGGCTGACATTTACCGCCCCTTGGCAGGTATGCCTGACGGGGGTCAGCTGTTTTTATATTCCTCGGCAAGCGCCTTGAAGGCGGGCAAGGCATTTACAATTCTTTGCTTATCAACACAGTATGCAATTCTTACATAGCCCGAAACGCCGAAATCATCACAGGGCACGACCAAAATTTCCTTTGATTTTGCCCTTTCAAAGAATTTATAGGCATCATCCTCAAGAGCCTTTACAAAGAGGTAAAATGCTCCGTCGGGGCTAACGCACTCATATCCGTATTCGGTCAGCGCGCCATAGAGAATATCTCTGTTTTCCTTATAGATATTAACATCAACCTTGGCGCCTATTGTATCTCTTATTACCATTTGGAAAAGGCTTGGAGCGCATACATAGCCAAGCGAACGGCCCGCACCGCAAACCGCGAGGTACAAATCCTGTGAGTGTTGCGCCTTGGGACTAACCGCGATATAGCCTATTCTCTCGCCCGGAAGGGAGAGCGCCTTGGAATAGGAGTAGCACACGATGGTATTATCGTAATAATTCATAAGGTACGGAACATCAATACCGTCAAACACAAGCTCACGGTACGGCTCATCTGCGATAAGGTAGATTGGATGTGCGTATTCCTTCTCCTTTTTTCTTAGTGTGTCGCAAAGGGCAACGATAGTTTCCTCGCTGTATACAACTCCGCTTGGGTTGTTTGGAGAGTTTACGATAACTGCCCTCGTTTTTTCGGTGATTTTACTCTCAAAATCGTTTATGTCGATTTGGAAGGTTTTCGGCATCGGGGTAGAAACGACTACCTTACCGCCCGCGTTTTCAATAAACACCCTATACTCGGTGAAAAACGGTGCAAATACGATACATTCCTCGCCGTTTTCAATAAGGGCTCTTAATGAAATCGTAAGCGATGCGGCAGCGCCACAGGTCATATAGATGTTATTTGCGCTAACTCCTGCGCCGAAGCGAGCGTTTATATCGCTTGCTATTGCCTCTCTTACCGTGGCATCTCCCTGCGCCGAGGTGTAGCCGTGAAGGGAAACGGGGTCCTGCTCGCTAACGAGCTTCAAAATTGCATCACTTAGCTCCTTTGGGGCAGGCACGCTTGGATTTCCTATACTGAAATCAAACACCTTGTCCGCGCCTATTTCATTTGCCCTTGTCTTGCAATACTCAAAAATCTCACGGATTACCGAGCGCTTGCTACCGAGGGCATACATTTTTTCATTAAACATATTTACCTCTTTTTTACGCTTAATTTAGCTTCAGAAGCTTGCTTGCGTTTTCGTAAAATATCTTATTTTCAACCACATCCCCAAGGGAATATGATTTTAAAATCGAAATTTGCTCCTTCTGCCCCTGCCATGGGCTATCCGTTGCAAACAGGATTTTATCCTCGGAGTGCTTTTCTATGATTTTGAAAAGAAGCTCCTTTTTTATATGCGGTAAAACATATGATGTGTCAAAGTAAACATTCTCCCCCGCAAGGGTTGAATATACCTCATCAAAAAGCTCATTTGCTCCCATGTGCGCAAAAACGAGCTTACCGTATCCGCCGATTTTATCAAGGGCGTTTACGGCACGCCTCGGCGTGCATTTTATCTCTTGACCTACAAACGCTCCGTCAAAGCCTGCGTGGGTGACGGTAATTAAGTCAAGCTCCTTCGCCTTTTTTAAAATTCTTATATATCTTTCATCATCAAAAAAGACGCCTTGATAGTCGGGGTGAAGCTTTATTCCGAGAAATCCCATTTTCTTAACGGACTCAAGGTGACATTCGTAGTCATCATCATCGGGATGAATGCCGGCAAACGAGATTACACGGGGGAATGTGCCTGCTTTTTGGTTTATTTGGCTTGCAAATGCGGTAATGGAGTCAAACTGCGTCGGGCGGGTGACAACGGGAAGATTTACCGAAATATCAACGCCCGCGCGCCTCATGCTGTCATAAAGTCCGTCATACGCCCCGTTTGAATGGGGTGGAATAGACGCATTTTCAGACAGTGCGGATATTGTGGCATTTGCAATCCTATCGGGGAAGATGTGCGTGTGGAAATCAATAATCATTTTGATTAAAGCGCCTCTATTTCTTCCTTGCTCATTGTTTCGATATTATGCTTTTTGAAAACCTCGCACGCGCGGTCAATCTCGTTTGTCTTTACAACGATTGTAGCATCTGTTGCTTCAACGGAAAGTCCGTACATGTATTCGATATCAATGTCATTTTCAGCAATTAGCGCAAGGATTTCCTGAAGTGCGCCTGCTACATGCGGAACCTTAACGATAAGAATTCCTGTAAGCATGCTTGAGAAGCCTGCCGCCAAGAGAACATCTCTGCCCTGCTCGGGCTTATTTACGATAAGTCTTAAAAGACCGTATTCGGTTGTGTCGGCAAGTGACATTGAAAGAATGTTTACCTCGTTCTCCTTAAGAACCTTCAAAACCTCGCCAAGTCTGCCTCTTCTGTTTTCTATAAATACGGATAGCTGATTTACTGTCATCGTTTTTTCCTCCTTAATATAGCTTTCTGTTATCAATAACATGCACTGCCTTGCCCTCACTGCGCTTTAGCGTGTTTGGACCCATAAGGCGAATTTTTGCGCTTATTCCAAGTGCCTGCTGAATTACGGTTGAAATCTTCTTTGTGAGCTTTTCAATGCCCTTAACCTCATCGGTGTAATACTTAACATCTACCTCAACCTGAATTTCAAGGGTGTCAAGATTGTTTTCTCTGTCTACTATCATCATATAGTGAGGTGTTACCTCCTCTACATTGATAAGAGCAGCCTCAACCTGTGACGGGAATACATTTACTCCGCGAATGATAAGCATATCATCGCTTCTGCCCTTGAAGCGTGAAATTCTCGCGCTTGTTCTTCCGCACTCGCATTTTTCGTGGGTGATGCTTGTCAAATCCTTGGTCCTGTATCTGATAAGCGGAATTCCTTCCTTGGTAAGGGTGGTGAACACAAGCTCTCCAACCTCGCCATCCGCTACGGGTGTCAGTGTCTTAGGGTCAATGATTTCGGGATAGAAGTGGTCCTCGCAGATGTGAAGTCCTGCGTGGTAAGCGCAGTCACACGCAACGCCCGGACCCATAATCTCGCTAAGTCCGTAAATGTCGTGGGCGGTGATGTTTAGTCTTGACTCAATCTCGGTACGCATCTTATCCGTCCACGGCTCTGCTCCGCAAATGGCGGATTTGAGCTTGATTTGGTCAAGGAGTCCCTCATCTCTTAAAACCTCGGAGAGGTGGAGAAGGTATGACGGTGTGCAGGCTATCGCTGTTGCGCCGAAGTCTACCATCATTGTTGTGAGCTTTTTGGAGTTACCCGTGCTCATAGGAACTACCATAGCGCCGAGCCTTTCTGCTCCGTAGTGTGCGCCAAGACCGCCTGTGAAAAGTCCGTAGCCGTAGGCTATTTGAATTATATCGTCCTTTGTTACATTTGCCATGCTCATACAGCGAGCAACGCACTCGCTCCATACATCAATATCGTTTTGGGTATAGCCAACAACCGTTGCTTTACCTGTTGTTCCCGATGATGCGTGAATTCTTACAATATCGGAATGTGGGGCTGCGAAAAGTCCGAAGGGGTATGTATCACGAAGGTCGTCCTTTGTGGTATAGGGAAGCTTTGTAATATCCTCAAGCCCCTTTATGTCGCTTGGCTTAATACCGTGCTCATCCATTCTCTTGCGGTAAAACTCTACATTGTTATAAACATACTCAACGAGCTTTACGAGCCTTTCTCCTTGGATTTTTCTCATGTCCTCACGGGACATACATTCCATTTCCTTGTTCCAAATCATCTTTTTTTCCTGCCTTATGCCTCGTATCCTGCCTTGAATGCCTTGATATTTATATCAATAGTCTTGGGGGGTACTGTATTTTTTAGTATTTCAAGCCATTCATCCTCGGTAAAGCCGATATATCTTGCGCTAAGTCCGAGAACTACGGTGTTTACTACCTTGCTATTGCCAAGCTCCTTGGCGATTTTTCCTGCATCGATTGTGTAGAGCTTATGTTCCTTCTCAAGCCCCTCTAAAATTCCCTCGGGATAGGTTTTCGCTCCGATAACGACGGTCATTGGGTCAATCCTTGTATCGTTCACAATCATAATTCCGTCAGGCTTCAGGAAGTGGGCGTATCTTAACGCCTCAAGTCGCTCGAAGGAGATAAGAACATCAACGCTTCCCTCCTCGCAAACGGGCTCATATACCTTTTTGCCGAATCTTACGAAGGTAACAACGCTACCTCCGCGCTGTGCCATTCCGTGAACCTCGGAGAGCTTTACATCCCAGCCTGCGTTAAGGGCTGTTTTTCCTATAATTCTGCTGGTGAGAAGTGTTCCCTGTCCACCAACTCCGACTACCATTATATTCATATTTCTCTCCTTATCTTGCTACCTTTTTAATTGCGCCAAACTTGCAATAGCTTTGGCAAAGACCGCATCCATTGCACATTGTTTCATCAATTTTTACTGTTCCGTCAGCCTGCTTTGTAAGGGCGGGGCATCCGATTTTCAGACACATTCCGCACTTTTTGCACTCGCTTGGCTCGCACACGCACACATTCGGGAATTTCTGTCCCTTGATAAGCGCGCAGGGTGCCTTTGCGATGATTACGGTGAGGGTGTCGCCGTTTACGCTTTCCTTAATTGTCGCCTCAAGTCCCTTTACATCAAATGCGTCAATTTCAATAACATTTGGCACACCGATGCTACGGCAGAGCTCGGCAAGGTTTATTGCGTATGTATCCTCACCCATAAGGGTCTTTCCTGTTGCGGCGTGATCCTGATGTCCTGTCATACCTGTTGTGCGGTTGTCAAGAATCATAACGGTTGCGCTTGATTTATTATAGACCATATTTACAAGTGAGTTAATTCCTGTATGTAGGAAGGTGGAGTCGCCTATTGTGGCTACCCAATTTTTGATGAACTCCTTGCCCTTCGCCTTTTCCATTCCGTGAAGGAGTGAGATTGATGAGCCCATACAAATTGTCGTATCGATTACATTAAGCGGTGCGACTGCGCCGAGTGTATAGCATCCGATGTCGCCTGCTGCGTGGATTTTCAGCTTATTAAGAACTGAAAATACGCTTCTGTGCGGACAGCCCGGACAAAGAATTGGGGGACGGGCAGGCGCCTCTGCCTTTTCAAACGATGAGCCACCTTTTCCATAGATTACGCTCTTTAGCATATTTGCGCTATATTCGCCCTGCCTTGTAAAGCATTCCTTACCCTTTACGCTATGACCCCAAGCTCTTACCTGCTCCTCAATTACAGGCTCAAGCTCCTCAAAGATATAAACTGTGTCAACCTTAGAGATAAAGTCCTCAATAAGCGCCTTTGGAAGCGGATTTACAATGCCGAGCTTTAGCACGCTTGCCTCAGGGCAAGCCTCCTTTACATACTGGTATGCAATTCCCGAGGTGATAAAGCCGATTTTGGTATCGCCCATTTCAACTCTGTTAATGGGGAAGCTTGATGCGTCGCTTGCCATCTTGATTTCTCTTGCCTCAACAACCTTATGTCTTCCGATTGCGCTGGCAGGCATCATTACATACTTCGCCATATTTCTTTCGTACACCTTGTCCTCGGGAACAACCCTCTCGGCAATGTCAACAACGCTTTGTGAGTGCGAGAGCTTTGTCGTTGTTCTGAAAATAACGGGTGTATCGTACTGCTCGCTAAGGTCGAAGGCGTATTTGAAGAATTCCTTCGCCTCGGAGCTGTCGCTTGGCTCAATTACAGGAAGATGCGCGCTCCTTGCTATCATTCTTGTATCCTGCTCGTTTTGCGAGCTTGCAAGACCGGGGTCATCGGCTACTACGACTACAAGACCGCCGTTTACTCCTGTATATGCGAGAGTGAAAAGCGGGTCAGATGCGACATTAAGTCCTACATGCTTCATGCACGCCATGCTTCTGACTCCCGAAATTGATGCGCCCGCAGCAGCCTCAAGCGCTACCTTTTCATTTGGCGCCCATTCGGTATAAACCTCATTGTATTTTGCAAGAAATTCGCTGATTTCGGTGCTTGGTGTGCCGGGGTAAGAGCTACTAACCCTTACGCCTGCCTCGTATGCGCCTCTTGCGATTGCCTCGTTTCCGAGCATTATCTTCTTTTCCATCTTATTTATCCTTTCTGAGATCCCTTACTCTCTTTGCCTTGCCCTCAAAGCGCGCAAGAGTATTAGGTGATTCAAGCTTTATTTTAGCGTCAAGGCCAAGCACTACTCTTAGCTTGGATTTAACATCTCTTTCAATTCTTTCAAGCTCCTTGAAGGAGTCGGTTGCCTGCGCAAGCTCTACTCTGATTGTGAGCTTATCGGAATAGCCGTCTCTTTCTACTACGATTTCGTAGTGAGGTCCAAGACCCTCAACCGAGAGAATAACCTCCTCGATTTGGCTCGGGAACACATTTACGCCCCTGATTTTAAGCATATCATCGCTTCTTCCCGAGAGGTTTTCCATACGCACGGTTGTCCTTCCGCACTTGCATTTCTCGTATTTGAGCCTTGTGATGTCCCTTGTTCTGTATCTGATAAGCGGTAGGGCTTCCTTTTTAATGCAGGTAATAACAAGCTCACCCCACTCACCCTCGGGCAGAACCTCGCCCGTTTCGGGGTTGATGATTTCGGGGATAAAGAAGTCCTCGTTTATGTGCATTCCGTCAGCATACTCACACTCGCCCGAAACGCCGGGACCCATAAGCTCGCTCATTCCGTAGTTTGAGGTGATAAGCATATCGTCGCCCCAGTATTTGTGCATTTCATCACGCATAGCGTCAGTAAGAAGCTCGCTTCCAACAAGACCGATTTTTACTTTGAGGTCGGTTTTGGGGTCAACGCCGATTTCCCTTGCAACCTCGGCAAGCCTTAGCGCATATGAGGGGGTTGCGACAAGAAGGGTTGTGCCGAAGTCCTTCATATACATAATTTGCTTCTCGCTGTTTCCCGTTGATGAGGGAACTATTGTTGCGCCGATGTTTTCAAGTCCGTAATGCAGACCGAGCGCGCCTGTGAACATACCGTAGCCGAAGCAGATTTGTGCAATGTCGCTCGGTGTTGCTCCGCCTGCGCATGCAATTCTTGACACACATTCGGTCCACACATCCATGTCGCCCTTGGTGTAGCCGACAACGGTTGGCTTTCCTGTTGTGCCTGACGATGCGTGTATTCTGAGAAGCTCATCCTTTGGGACTGCAAAGAGCCCGAAGGGGTAGTTATCTCTTAAATCCTGCTTTGTTACAAAAGGAAGCCTTGAAAGGTCCGAGAGGGATTTTATATCCTCGGGCTTTATTCCCGCCTCATCCATTTTGCGACGGTAGGGCTCAACCTTTTCGTATACGCGAAAAACGGTTTCCTTTAATCTTTCAAGCTGTAATGCGTTCATTTCCTCTCGCGAGAGGGTTTCATACTTTGACCAAATCATTTTTTCACCTTTACTTTATTTCATTCTCTATTGGTTTTTCAAAAGCCTCAAAGAGCATTTCATCGCTTGGCTTTTTGGTAAGCAGGCTAACTGCTACTGTTAGTATCATTGATGCGATCATACAAATCGTTCCTATCATCGGTGAGCATCCGACGCCTGTCGAAATCGCCTGTCCGAGGGTGCATTCAAATCCGTTTTTATGGTAGCCGAGCACCAAAATGAGTGTGGCGGTAAGCACAAGGCTTGATATAACCGAGGTCCATGCCGCGCTTTTGGTAACCCTTTTCCATATTACGCCGAGAACAAACGGTCCGATAAAGCATCCTGCAAGCGTGCCCCAGCTAATTCCCATAAGGTATGCAATGGCGGTAATTCCGAATTTTTCATTAAGAATTGCGATTACTACGGAAATTATAATGAATAAAACGCACAGGGATTTCAAAATGATGTTTACCCTCTTATCATCGGCGTCCTTGTTTATTCTGCCCTTATAAATATCTACCGCAACGACTGATGCCGATGAAAGCGACACGGACGAAAGGGTTGACATGCTTGCTGACAGAATAAGCACGGCGATAATTCCGATAAGTCCGTTTGGAATTGCGATATTCAGCATATTCGGGATAATCTGATCGCCCTTTGCAGATCCGAGCTCTGCCTTGAAGAAGTTTGAAAGAGCGCCTGTGAAGTATGCGCCGAAGCCGATTATGAGTGCGAATACTGTTGTAATTATTGTGCCTTGGCTTATTGCCCTTTTATCTCTTACGGAGTGGTATTTATGAACCGTTTGAGGGAGTGCCCAAACTCCAAACGAGGTAAGGAAGATAAGGCTAAGGAGTGACACGGTGTTTCCGTAAATTCCTGTATTTGAGCTTTCAAAGGTAAACCAGTTAAGCTCGGGGTTGTTTACAAGGTCGGACAAATTCCACTGAACATTTTCGTGGCTCATAAAGCAGATAACCATAAGGACAACGCCGATTAGCATAATTATTCCCTGAATGAAGTCGGAAAGGGCTGTTGCAAAATATCCGCCGAAGAACAGGTACAGTGCGGTAAGCGCAGCGAGCGCAAGCATTATCACCCAGCCGGGGATTCCGAACACGATGCCAAACAGGCTACTAAGTCCGTTATAAACCGATGCGGAGTAAGGGATCAGGAATACGAAAACGATGATAGCGGAAACGAGCTTCAGATTCTTACTGCCGAAGCGCTTTTCAAAGAACTCGGGCATTGTCTTTGCCTCAAGCCTTGTTGTCATATTCTTAGTGCGCTTCGCAAGAACGAGCCATGCGAAAAGTCCGCCGATTACTGCGTTTGCAATTCCTATCCAAACTGAGGCAAGTCCGTATTGAACGCCGAAGTTGCCTGCATAGCCGATAAATATTACTGCGGAAAAATAGGTAGTTCCGTAGGCAAACGCGCTCATCCATCCGTTAAGTCCCTTTTTTCCTGCGAACAAAAAGTCATCAACAGATTTTGAACGGTTTTTTGTGTAGATTGCTATTGCGACCATTGAGAGCGCATACAAAACCAAGATTATGTAGTCAATAACCATAGAAATCTCCTTGTCTTGCCAAAAATATTCAAGGATTACCTCGGTTGGTGTCGATTTATGCACGATGCGGGGTATGGGATATGAATAATTTTATGCACAAAAAATAAATAATATAATTATTATATAACAGTGCTTGGGGCTTTGTCAATATTATAAATGGAATTTTTATTCATTTTTTGCGGTTTTTTGCGATTTTTGCGAGATATCCGCCAAGGTGCAGGCGGTTGCTCTGATCATTTTTTCATTATTTATTAAGATAAATGAGAAAAAACGCCCACTTATAGCGAGCGTTTTTGAATAATTATGCAAAAATTGCATATTTTATTCCCTTGGCAGGGATTTTATTGCTTCGGCAGGGATTTTATTGCTTCGGCAGGGATTTTATTGCTTCGGCAATTTTGGAAATTGTATCGGTGCTTATCATTGAGATGTCGCCATACTGCTCGCTTGCGAGCTGTCCCGCAAGACCGTTTACATATGCCGAGGCGCACACATTGAGCAGCATTTGCTCTCTTATAGGATTTTGCGCTACTGTGCCGAGAATAATGCCCGAGAGGACATCTCCGCTTCCTGCGGTTGCCATTCCGGCACACCCTGTATCAACAATTCGCGTATTTTTGCCATCGGTGACTATTGTTGACGCTCCCTTCAAAAGCACAACTGCGCCATACTCCTTGGCAAAATCCTCGGCGGTTTTTATAGGGCTTTCATAAATTTTGGAGATTGACACGCCCGAAAGACGGGAAAGCTCTGCCATATGGGGTGTGAGGATTACTGTGCATTTTGTATTTTTCAAGACGGTCATATCGTTTTTTGAAAGGTCATTTAGCCCGTCGGCATCTATTATTACCGTAAGCTCGTAATTTTCAAGGATATGCTTTATGATTTTATAGGCATCGGAGCCTTGACCCATTCCCATTCCTATTGCGACGGAGCGCACGCCCCTTAACGCCTTATCTATTTCCTCGGGAACGAATTTTATATATCCGTTTTGCTCGGATAACGCACACATGGTCGGCTCTATTAGCGAGGCTGACACTATATTGGAAATAGATTTTGGAACGCACACCTTGGAAACGCCTGCCCCTGCCCGAAGGGCGGAAAGAGCAAGTGCGCTTAGCCTTGGTGCTCCGCTATAATCCTCACAGCCACCGATAATTGCGACATAGCCGTATGTGCCCTTATGGGAGAAATTGAGCCTCGGCTTATACACACGCCCTGCGTCGCTTGCCTCGATTAGGTACATAGGGGTATCAACGAGGTCTATGCCGATGTCCACATTCACAAGGCGTTTGATATGGTCCTTTGCCATAGCGAGATAATGTCCGCTTTTGCGTGTGCCTATCGACACGGTAAGGTCGCTTTTTATGGCGGTTTTACACATTCCGTTATCGCCGTTAAGACCGCTGTTTATATCGGCGGAGATAACAAATGCGCTACTTTTATTTATCTTCTCTATTGCCTCGGCATACACGCCCTGCGCCTCGCCCTTAAAGCCTGTGCCAAAGATGCAATCGACTATCATATCGTAGCCATCAAGGGGGGTGTCGGGGGTGTATTTTACCGTATTTATAGATACATCACGGCATTTTTTGAAGTAGTACTCTGCGTCGACGGAGAGCTTTTCGCTTAGCAAAATAAGGTCGCACGCAATTTTGTTTTCCTTAAGAATCAGCGCAAGGGCATATCCGTCGCCCGCGTTATTTCCGCTACCGCAGACAATTCCTATCTTGCCCTGCCATTTTGCGCTGTTATATATTCCAAGCCCTGCGCGCCACATAAGCTCGGTGCTTGGGGTCTTTGTCCTTATTGTATTTTCATCGCTTTTTCTCATCAGGTCACACGATACAAGCTCTATCATAAAATCACCTCTTTTATTTATTTTACTACCTTTTGACCTCAAAATCAAGTGAAAACGCAAGCTTTGGGTGTTTATTTTGATTTATACTTGATTTGCGGGGTGAAAAATGATAAAATATTATTAAGATGTAGCCTTGGCTACGAAGATATACCGAGCTTGGGGGATATTATGAGAAAATTTTTGATTGTAGTTGATATGCAAAACGATTTTATAAGCGGTGCGCTTGGCACGCCCGAGGCACAGGCTATTGTTGAGAGGGTTAAGGACAAGATAAGGGGCTTTGAGGGTGAGGTGCTTTTCACCCGTGACACGCATTTTGAAAATTATCTTGACACACAGGAGGGCAAGAATTTACCTGTAAGGCACTGCATTAAGGGCACTTGGGGCTGGAAAATTGAGGACTCCATTGATGCGCTACGAGTGGGAATGGCAATAGATAAGCCGACCTTTGGCTCATCTGCTCTTTTTAGTTTGCTTGAGAGCGAGAATGCGAGGTCAAGAATTGATGAAATCACTCTTATCGGTCTTTGCACGGATATTTGCGTAATTTCAAATGCGATAGGCATTAAGGCTTTTTTGCCCGAGGTTAAGGTGATTGTTGACTCCGCATGCTGTGCGGGTGTTACCCCTGCGAGCCACGAAAATGCGCTAAACGCTATGAAAATGTGCCAAATTGAGGTTATGTAATTTTTCGCATTACGAAAGCCCTCGGCGAGGGCGTGATTCATAGAAAGATTTAAAAAACAAATAAAAATCATTATAGTAATACATTACTTAGGGTAAATTAAAGAAGGTTAGAGCTTAGGTGTAGCAATCTAAGCTCTTTTTTGTTAAAAAATGAAATTTAACATAAACTTTACATAACCCGAACAAAAAAGTGATAGTTAGGAAATTTTAAGTGCAGTATAATAAGGGTGCTAATTCAAGAAAAGGAGAAAAAATCAAATGAAAAAACTTTTATCAATTTTACTTTCCTGCTTGCTCCTTATTACAGGTGCAGTAGGACTTACCGCTTGTGGCGGTGAAAAGAATATCACGGTTGTAGCCCGTGAGCAAGGCAGTGGAACGCGCGAAGCGTTTGACAAGGCGGTAAGTGACGGCAACGGAAGCTTCCTTGAAATGAAGGTTGACGGAAAGAAGGTTTATAAAACGACCTCTAACGCCGATATTCAAAAGGAAACGGGTAATGTCATGAGTAAGGTGGCAAGTGACAAAAACGCTATCGGCTACATCTCGCTCGGCTCGGTAAACGATACGATTAAGGTAGTAAAGATAAACGGTGTTGCGCCTACCTCTCAAAGCGTTCTCGACGGCTCGTACAAAATCCAAAGACCGTTTGTAATTATGACAAGCTCTACGGTTGAGCTTACCGACATTGCCAAAGACTTCTTGCTCTACTTAAAGAGTGATGCGGCTGAAACGCATGCAAGCGAGGCAGGCTGTATTTACCTTGCTGATGAAACGAAAAGAGCGAACGAAGGCGAAGCGGGTATTCCCGTTGCAGAATACGAGGTAAAAGCTTCGCTCCCTGCGGGTGGAAAAATCACTGTAAACGGCTCTACCTCTATGGAAAAGTTTATCAAAAAAGCAATGAGTGGTTACGCAAGCCTTTATGGAAGAACGGCTGACGATATATTCACGCTTGATTTGCAAGGCTCTTCCGTAGGTAAAACCGCTGTACAAAACGACAAAAACGGCAATGTAATCGGACTTTCTTCCGCAAGCGTAAAGGAAGATGGCATAAGCAGCTTCAATGTATGTCTTGACGCGGTGGCGGTTATCGTAAACAAGGACAACGAAGGCGTAGACGACCTTACGGTTGCGCAGCTTTACGATATATTCAGCGGAAAAGTAACGAAATTCAGTGAGATTGCAGATTGATATGAATACCACAAAAATCAAAGAAAAAGCAGGACAAGCAATATTCACGGTAGCGGCGGTTATATGCGTAATCGCCGTTGCCGCCATTTTCGTTTTTATGTTAATTAAAAGTATTCCTGCCTTTAATAAAATCGGATTATTTGACTTTATCCTCGGGGACGATTGGTCGCCCGACAGATTGGATAAATACGAAAATGCAACCCTTTCAGGCTCTTACGGCATATTAAAAATGATAGTCAGCACGCTTGCGGCAACAGTCGGTGCGCTTTTAATCGGCGGTACGCTTGGCTTTTTTGCCGCAGTATTCATAGCGTTCTATTGCCCGAAGAGGTTAAAAAGGATTTTTTCATCAATGATAAACCTGCTTGCGGGTATTCCGTCGGTGGTTTACGGCTTTTTCGGTATTGTATTCCTGCTCCCGTTGCTTGCGAATTTTGCCCCGAACAACGGAAGCGGACTTTTAGCGACATCGCTAATACTCGGCATTATGATTATGCCAACCGTCGTTTCCCTCTCTAAAACGAGCTTAGAGGCTGTCCCGCGCGCTTATTACGAGGGCGCACTTGCGCTTGGCTCTACGCACTCGCAGGCGGTTTTCGGCACGGTTACGAAGGCGGCAAAATCAGGCGTAACAGCATCTCTTGTTTTAGGTATTGGCCGTGCGCTTGGCGAAACAATGGCGGTCGTTATGGTTGCGGGCAATTCCGTTGCCTATCCCGATTCGCTTTTCAACAGCTTCCGCGTTTTAACCGCAAATATCGTTATGGAAATGGGCTACGCAGGCGAGGTTCAGCAAGGCGCGCTTGTTGCTACGGGTGTGATTTTGCTTGTGTTCGTGCTTATTGTAAACCTTGTGTTCGGGGCTATCTCGAAAAGGGCGATAAAGGGCGCAGTTGAAGGAAAGGGCTTATTTTCCAAAATTATTAAGAGAAATGAAAAAACAAGGAAGGCTACATTTTGGACAAGGTGTAAGGATAAAATCGCGGGATTTAAGTATAAAATCAAAACGGCGAATATCGGTGCGGGCGCGGCTATCGGCGCAGGCGCCTTTGCGGGTACGGTATTACTTCTAGTAATAGGCTTTATCTTTATAAAGGGCTTTCCGACACTTATATCAAGCCCTCACCTGCTCTTTGGGAAATATGAGTTTGACAGCGAAAAAATTACGATATTGCCGTCGATTATTACAACGCTTATGACGGTTGCGTTGAGCCTGCTAATATCCGTTCCTATCGGGCTATGTACGGCAATTTTCTTAAACGAATACGCAAAGAAAAACAATTTCTTCATCAAGGTTATCCGTGGCGCAATCGACCTTTTGAACGGTGTTCCGTCTATTGTTTACGGACTTTTCGGTATGATAACCTTCGTTTCACTGATTGGCGGTACAAGCTCTATTTTGGCAGGTACGCTAACAATAAGCATAATGCTACTTCCCACAATTGTGCGTTCCACAGAGGAAAGCTTAAAGTCGGTACAAAACAGCTTGCGCGAAGGAAGTCTTGCTCTTGGCGCAGGTAAAATGAGAACAATTTTCAAAATTGTGTTGCCGTGTGCGCTTCCCGGCATTATATCTGCCATTATTCTAAGCATGGGCAGAGTGATTGCGGAGTCCGCCCCGTTTATTTACACTATGGGCTCGGTAATATCCGCAACGCCTACGGGATATTTGGACAGCAATGCCACGCTTGCGGTTGCGCTTTACAGGCTTTCGGGCGAGGGCTGGTATGTAAACGAAGCATATGCCACGGCGGTGGTGCTGATTATTCTCGTGCTTGGGTTAAACCTTTTAGCGGAGCTTATCGCAAGCAAGCTTAACAAAAGATTACAAGGAGATAAATAATGATTAAAAATATTGAAGAAGCATATGGCGGAAGCATATCCGTAAAGGACGCAAGCCTTTGGTACGGCGATTTTCAAGCCTTGAAAAATATCAGTGTAGAAATTCCCGAGAGGCAGGTAACGGCGTTTATCGGTCCGTCGGGATGCGGTAAATCTACATTTCTTAAATGCTTTAACCGTATGAACGATTTAGTTGATGGGTGCAAAATAGAAGGAAAATTTTATGTGGGCGAAACGGATATTTACGGCAAAATCGACATAAACGAGCTTCGCAAAAATGTAGGTATGGTATTCCAAAAGCCCAACCCGTTCCCGATGAGCGTTTATGATAATATCGCATACGGTCCGAGAACCTTCGGAATTACGAAGCGGTCAAGGCTTGACGAGATTGTAGAAACTTCTCTTAAGCAAGCGGCTATGTGGGACGAGCTAAAGGATAGATTGAATAAATCCGCGTTAGGGCTTTCGGGCGGTCAACAGCAACGACTTTGCATTGCGCGCTCTTTGGCGGCAAACCCGAAAATCCTTTTAATGGACGAGCCGACAAGCGCGCTTGACCCTATCTCTACGGGTAAAATTGAAGAGCTTATGGAAGAGCTGAAAAAGGAAATTACCATAGTTATCGTAACCCACAATATGCAACAAGCAACCCGTATTGCCGACAAAACAGCATTCTTCCTTTTGGGAGAGCTTGTAGAATACGGCAACACCGATGATATATTTACATCACCCAAGGATGAACGCACCGAGCGCTATATTACGGGCAGATTCGGTTGATATGCGTCATACTATTGATTTTTTTGTAAGAAAACGATATAATTAAGGAGTAAGGACTATGTCTATTAGAAAAATATTTGAAGAAGAGCTTGCGCTGTTAAAGAACGAGCTTGTGGAAATGTGCCGTCTTACCGAGCAAATGATAGAAAGCGCTATCACGGCGCTTGTCAACCGTGATAGGGAGCTTGGAAAAAGCATCGGGCAAATGGATAAGCGCGTAGATGAATACGAAATGGATATTGAAAAGCGCTGTATGCGAATACTGCTCAAGCAACAGCCCGTTGCAAAGGATTTTCGCGAGGTTTCCACCGCGCTTAAAATGATAACGGACATTGAGCGATTTGGCGACCAAGCAAGCGATATTGGCGATTTGGTTTACACAATGCCGGGCGAAAAATATATTAAAAAGCTTACGCATATTACCGCTATGGGCAATCTTGCCGTGAGAATGGTCAGAGAAAGCGTAAGCTCGTTTATCAACAATAACGAAGCCCTTGCCGATGAGGTGATAAAGCTCGATGATGAAATGGATGAGATGTTTTTAGCCGTTAAAAACGATTTGATAGAGCTTATCAAAAAGGACGGAGAAAACGGCGATCAAGCCATTGAGCTTATGATGGTCGCAAAGTATTTGGAGCGAATCGGCGATCACGCGGTAAATGTATGTGAATGGACAAAATATAACGAAACGGGAGTACACATAAAAGTATAATGAAGGAACTTATTTATATCGTTGAAGACGACGAAGGCATGCAGGAGGTTTACGAAGGCGCGTTTGAAGAAAATTACGAAACGAAAATTTTTGAAAACGGCAAGGACTTTTTTGACATCTTTAGCATTAAAAAGCCCGACCTTGTTATCCTTGATATTATGCTACCGATTATGGACGGATTTACGATTTTAACGAAAATTCGTGAAATTGACGAAAAAATCCCCGTAATTTGCGTAAGTGCGAAATCAGATGAGATCAGCTTCGTAAAGGGCTTGAACAAGGGCGCTGACGATTATATGGCAAAGCCCTTTTCGGTTTTGGAGCTTTTGGCGCGCGTAAAAACCAACCTGCGCCGTGCAAGGCTTTATATAACGAGCGTAAACGGATTTTCGATTGACAACAATGTGTATAAGGCGTTTTATAACGATAAGGATTTAGCTCTTACGATGAAGGAATTCAAGCTTTTGAAATTGCTTATCGGCAAAGCTGGCGTTACGGTAGAGCGTGAAGAAATGTTCCGTGAGGTTTGGGGCGAGGATTATATGGGCGAAACAAGAACGCTTGATATCCACATTGCATCTCTGCGTGAAAAAATACGGGAAGCAGGAGGAAAGGACTGTATCGTTACCGTTCGCGGTATCGGATATCGGTTTGAAAACAAATAAATGAAGAAGAAAACATTATTTCAAATTCTTGCGCTTACCTTTCTTTCCGTTCTTGTGATGTTTATTTTCGGTATCGTTGCCGTAAATGTCAACGCAAAAGAAATGATGAAGGAGCGTCTTGCGGAGGAAACGGAGCTTGCTTGCTCGCTTGTGCAAAGCACCGATGATTTTGGCAATTTTTCCCGTTACGAAAGCGACGACGCCTTCCGCGTAACGATTATGGATTTAGACGGGAATGTGCTATATGAGAGCGATACGAAATCCCCGCTTGAAAGCCATATTGACCGTGAAGAGGTTAAAAACGCGCTAAACGGGAAGCCCGAGGCGGTAGAAAGATATTCCGAAACATTCAACTGTAATATGACATATTACGCCTTGAAAACACAGCTTGAAAACGGCACGGAAATTATTTTGCGTTTAGCCGTCAAGAGCAGTCAGATTAACGGATATTTAGGGGTTGCTCTCCCTATTTTGATTGTGGTTTTGGTCGTTTGCCTGATTGTTTCTATTGTAATTTCCAATATGCTGTCTAATAAAATATCGGGCAAAATCACCGAGGTTGGCAACAGCCTGCGTAGCTTAAATGCAGGTAACTATACGCCTATCAAAACGGATTCGGGCGAGCCTGAGCTTTATTCCGTGCTTAACGAAATCAACGAATTAAGCGCAAACACGCATACGCATATTCAAAGAGTACAAGAGGAGCATAACAAGCTGAATACGGTGCTTGAAAATGTTTCGCAGGGCATTGTTGCGATTGATGAAAATAAAAGGATTATTTTTGCAAACAAAAGTCTTTCTACTATTTTCGATTCCACCGAAAATGTTATGGGTAAGGATTTTATCTATTTGATTGACGACCTACCTCTTTGCGAGAAAATTGCCCGTCATCTTGGCGAGAATTATGCTTCCGAATATACTTATAAGGGCAAGGAACTGTCCGTAGTCATACGCAAGGTGGACAGCCAAAGCGATAATGTATATTCTATCGTGATTATTACAGATATTACAAGTCAAAAGGCAATGGCAAAGCAAAAGAGCGACTTCTTTGCGAACGCTTCTCACGAGCTGAAAACCCCCGTCGCCGTTATGCAGGGCTTATCGGAGCTGTTGCTTGCAAAGGAAGCGCTTGACGACGGCTCTAAAAAGCAAGTGGACAGAATACACAAGGAAAGCTTGCGCCTTGCTTCGCTAATTTCCGATATGCTGAAATTAAGCAAGCTTGAAAACGGCGAAAATATTGATATTGTTCACTCTCCTGTTGATGTGAGGGCTGTTGCGGATGAGGTGGCGTTGGAGCTTGCCTCCGAGCTTAAAAAGAAAAATATAGCCTTGGAGATAAAGGGTGCGGGAACGGTTTTGGCGGATAATAAAAAGATTTTCGAGGTGGTTGAAAATCTTTGCTCGAACGCAATCCATTACAACATAGAAAACGGCAAAATCACCGTTACGATTAGCGAAAATGAAGATGAAACGAAATTATCGGTAGCCGATACGGGAATCGGAATTGAAAAAGAGAATATTCCGCGCCTTTGCGAAAGATTTTACCGTGTAGATAAATCTCGCTCTAAAAAGACGGGCGGTACGGGCTTAGGTCTTGCAATCGTAAAGCACATTTGCGCGCTATATAATGCCGAGCTTTCTATCGAAAGCGAAATCGGTGTCGGCACAACGGTTACAATAGTTTTCAGCAAAAGCAATTAAAGGCAATCAAAAAAGCAGTCAGGTGTCCAAGAGCATGGGCATCTGACTGCTTCTTTATTCAACCGAAAATTCAATAAGGCTACTTATTTTTTGAGCCGAATACGAATAATCATTCATATTTTCCGCAATATTTCTTGCTTTTTGATATTTTTATATGCGAAAGCCCTCGGCGGTGCGAGGGCTTTTTTATTTTATATGTTTGAATTATGATTAGACTGTCTTAGCATATCGGTGTGATACACCTCGCTACCGAAGGGGACATGCGCGAGCTTGGCGATTTTGACGCATTGCTTTGCGAAGGGGATAAGGATTATCGTTGCGCAAAGAACGAGTGCCAAAAGAAGGTATACTACTGAAATTGAGCTACCGATAAGGGCAACCCACAAAATATTTACAATGCTTGGCTCCTCTGCCTTTAGCTCGGTCGTTTTGCCGAAGGGAAATGCCTCAAGCTTTGCGATTTTGAAAAGCGCCATTCCTGCCGGAAAGCATATAAAGGTACAGCAAAGTATCGCACCAAGCACGAAGTGAATAGCGCACGGTATCATTCCAAAGAGAATGAACCAAATTATATTTCCTACAAGCTTCATTTTTTCTCCTATTTTTAATATTTAAGGGTCACTGCGCTTATGCGCTGACTGTTAGATTTATTTTACTACATTATTTTATCTTTGTCAAGTTGAAAAATATATAAAAAACCTTTGAATTTTTTATTTATATATGTTATACTATAAAATAGAGTAATGGCGGAAAATATTTTTTGGTGTGTCACGCTTCCTCATTGCTTTGATTTTATTTGAAATTCAGATTAGAACTAGATTGGAAAAGGAAAAAATTATGGCTAAATTCAGAAGAAACAGAATAAACGATGCGGTAAAGGAGGAGCTTGCTCAAATTATCCGCAATGTTAAGGACCCAAGGGTTGCCGATGCCTTTGTTTCAATAACCGGCGCTGAGGTGAGTGGCGACCTTAAATTTGCGAAGATTTACTTCTCCGTTATGACGGGGGACAAGAATGAGGTATTAAAGGGGCTTAAGAATGCGCAGGGCTTCCTTCGCTCGGAGCTTGCGAAGCGTCTTAATTTAAGGCAGACTCCACAGCTTGCCTTTGAGTATGACGGCAGTGCGGAGTACGGCGCTAATATCTCTAAGATTTTAAATGAGCTTGATATTAAGAGCGATGATGAGGGAGATGAGGGTGATGAATAAGCTCAGCCTAAAGGGGCTTTGTGCCTTAGTACGGGTTAAGAAAAAAACACTGATCTGCTGTCACAAGAACCCTGACCCCGACACGCTCGGCTCATCATTTGGGCTTAAGCATATTTTGGAGCATTTCGGCTCTGAGGTTAAGGTTGTTGACTGTGATGAGCCGAGTGCGAAATTCCACTTTATAACGGGTGGAGTATCGCTTACCGACGGGTACGATATTGACGAATATGAAAGAGTGATTGCGGTTGATGTTGCCTCTCCTGCTCAGCTTGGGGCGCAGGGCGCATTTGCCGAGAGGGTTGATTTAACTATTGACCATCACGAGAGCAACACAAGATTTAGTGATTACTATGAGGAGTTTTCGCCTGCGTGCGCTATGATAATTTATGAGCTTGCAAGGGCGCTGAAAATCCTCAAAAAGCTACCGAAGCACTTTTTCGAGTGCATTTATGCGGGGCTTAGCGGTGACACGGGCTGTTTTAAGTATTCAAACACGAATGAGCGAGCTATGGTTATCGGTGCGGAGCTGATTTCAAGCGGAATTGACTTTGCCGAGATAAACCGTAGGATTTTTGACAGCCTTACCGTTGGTGAGATTTCGGCAAACCGTATGGTTTACGACAATGTTGAGTTGCTTTATGACGGCAGGCTTGCTATTATTTTTGCGACAAACGAGCTAAAGGCACGGTACGGAATTTGCGAGGCTGATGTGAGCGATATTGTAAACACGGTAAGGCAAATTGACGGTGTTTTAGTTGCGGTTTCCATCAAGCAATCCGAAAAGGACGAGGGCAAGTTTTTCATTTCGTCAAGGGCGAATGCTGAGATTGATGTATCAAGGCTTTGCGCATCGCTTGGCGGTGGCGGACATACCCGTGCGGCGGGCGCTACGATTACTGCCGAGAGCACTGCCGAGGCTTACAAAAGAGTTAAGAATACTTTTGCAGAGGGTGTATTAAGCTATGCCGAATGAGAACGAAATAAGCGGTGTTATTGTCGTTGACAAGCACGAGGGCGTTACCTCTCACGATATAGTGTTCAAGATGCGAAGGCTATTTAACACGCGCCGTGTTGGGCATACGGGCACGCTTGACCCTATGGCGACGGGCGTTTTGCCTATACTTATCGGCAGGAGCGCAAAGGCATCGGAGTATCTTAGTGCCGAGGACAAGGGCTACACTGCCGAAATTACGCTTGGAATTACGACGGACACGCAGGACATTAGCGGTAAAATTCTTACAAAATGCGACACATTACCCACAAAGGAGCAATTTTTTGAGGCTTGCGCACGCTTTGTTGGGGATATAATGCAAACTCCGCCTATGTATAGCGCGCTAAAGGTTGACGGACAAAAGCTCGTGGACCTTGCAAGGCGCGGTATTGAGGTTGAGAGGCAGGCAAGAAAGATACATATTTCATCTATTTTGCCAAGCGTCGTTGATGAGGCAAGAGGCGTTTACAAAATTGAGGTTGATTGCTCAAAGGGGACTTACATTCGCACGCTTTGCGCCGATATTGGTGAGCTTCTTGGCTGTGGTGCTACAATGAGTGCGCTCAGAAGAACAAAAAGCGGTAATTTTACCCTAAAAAACGCACACACCGTCGCGGATATTGAAAAAATGAGTATTGAGGAGCGCGCTTCCCTTCTCGTTCCTACCGAGGAGCTTTTTTGCGACCTCAGGGTGGCTACGCTTAGCGACTTTTTCTCCCGACTTTGCCGTAGCGGTTGTGAGATTTACCAAAAAAAGATAGGCACATCGTTTGATTTGGGCGAGCGTGTGAGGATTTGCGACAAAAACGGATTTTTCGCTCTTGGTGAGGTAAGGGATTATCCCGACGGGTTGGCAATCAAGGCTATTAAGCTATTTGTTTTATAAAAGGGGATGTTGCAACAAGCATAGACCAAAAGCAGATACCTTAAAGTCAATATTGGCGAGATATTTCATAAGATTAAGAAATTAAACGTTGTTGATTACAATGATTTCCTAGAAAAAGAGACGAAAGTCAAAGATATCGTTGGTGAAATCCTTCAAATTCATGGTGTTAGAATAGCGATGGCAAGCACGATTTTGAAAATGTTTTATCCTAACGTTTTTCCTATCATAGACCAAAGGGCATATAGGGAACTTTATGGAAAAGATCTGCCACAGTTAACGGGAAAGAAAAGTACAGAGTATTGGCAAGAAGAGTATGTAGGTTATGTGAAAGATTGTCATAAGTATTATCTGGACAATTGCAGTAATCAAATTCCTTTTTCTGCGTTAGACAAGGTTTTATATCAAATAGATAAGCAAAGGCTTGAAAATGAAAATCTAAAAGGGTATTAAACGAAAGGAGAAAAATTATGAGAACGTATTCTAACTTTTTTAAGAACTGTGCGACGTGTGCGTATTGGTGTGGAAGTAGGGAAACCGATTATTTCGGCTCGCAGGTGAAAATTCAAGACGATAACGCAAAAGGCAAATGTATGGCTCCGTTTGGCACGGGTTGGCGCGGGCAGGACAGAACGGCAAGTATGACCTGCAACGGCTTCAAAAAATGGGAAGTTTTGAGATAATTTTAAGAAAATTTTTCAAGCACACCTGTGATAAAAAGGCTGTGCGCAAAGAGTGGATAGAAAGCTTGGCTGTGCAAAAAGCGTTTGAAATCGTGAACGATGAGAAAATCGTGGATTATCTCGTAGATAAGCTGTTTGAAATGCAAGGCGTAGCGAATCCCCGTTTACCGCAATTAAAAGCGCAAATGGCGGACGTACTGAAAAAGATAGAGAATATCATTCAAGCGATAGAGCAGGGGATTATTTTTGATTCTACGCGGGATAGGTTGGCGGAACTTGAAAAGCAAAAGAGCGAGCTGGAAATATCTATCTTGGAAGAACAGATTGAAAGACCGCTTTTGACACGGGAACAAATACGCTTTGGGATAGAGCGTTTTAGAAAATTGAATATCGAGAAGGAAGAGGATAAAAAGTGTTTGATTGATAATTTCATCAATGCGATTTATCTTTATGACGATAAAATAACGTTCACCTTCAATTATAAAGACGGAACGAAAACGGTACTTTTGTCAGAGTGCGATTTTACGCCCGTCGGTTCGGATACATATTGCTTCGGTCCCAAGGGTTCCCTAAAATTGCGAAGCGATTTAAGGGGTTGGGTGATCTCGTTTCACTATCCCCTGCAAAAAGAGGCGTCGCTAATGCGACGCCCGTTTTGATGCTTTTTAGATGTTTAATTTTTATTCGGCTTTAAGGGTATATGATGCTCCGTCTACAATTTCGGTCATATCTACGCCTGTCATTGCATACTCGCCGTCTATGTAGAACGCCCAGTATTTTCCGTCGTCCTCGTATTTATGGTACTCCGAGTCAACGGTGGTGATATAAAGCCCGTATTGTCCGTTTTCACCCTCTACAATTCCCTCGCTTATTAGGGCATCGCCAAGGTGCTTTTCACTTGATGTTAAATTAAAGGTCTTTTCCTCTCCGTTTAGGTGAACCACTGTCAGGGTGAACGATTTTTCCGTTTCGTCATCGCCACAGGACAGGAGTGTGAGTGATGCAAGAAGCATCAAAATTACAAGTGTGAGTGATAAAATTCTTTTCATTTTCATTCTTCCTTATTATCTTATTTGAGATAAACAAATCGAAGAATGAAAGCATCAAACATTCCTCGGTCTTTTCGCCCCCGTTGCCCAAGGCTATTTTACCATTTGGCAATGCCAAACGCACGCATTTGGTGTTCCGACTTTTACGGTAATGGCTGTTGCGACGGATTTGCACCGCACTTTCCCCTTTGCACGCTCGCTTTATTTTAACATATTTTTAACTTAGTGTCAAGTCCTGAGTTTCTATAAAATTATCGGCGTTTAATTTTGTAACAACCGTTATTGTGTCGCTCTCTTCATATTTGTAGCCTCTTAGCGTTGCATTATACGACTCGATATGAACTCTTGAAACGATAACCAATTCATTTTCGGGTGTGATTGTTAAAATTTGTTGTTCAATTTCGGTTGCGGTTCTCATATGTAGGGTCTTGAAGTTTTGTGTGGTCACTTCGGTCTTAAATGCTGTGTCTATTCTATCTTCAATATCTGCGTTTACTTTATCCATATCTATCTTTGCTGTGATATCATCAAATGCGCCAAAAGTTCCAAAATCCACTTCGGCAACTGTTCCTTTTGAGTCTACCTTTACCGCAATATAATCAGAGGTATACACGCCTTGAATCTTTTTAACAAATATTGTTGTATAGTAATCAACCCCACAGCCGAGTCCGTCAAATATTTTGACCAGAGATGTTTTTTCCCCTGCCATTTCCTCATATTCAGCAAGGTCTATGTATTTTGACGCAACCTCTCTCGCAACGGGGACTGCGTGTTGCGCGGGATTTTGAACATATTGCAAAAATGCAATTTCTTTTGTGAAGTAAAATTTAATATTTTTAAGTTTACCACTGTCGGTAAGAGTATATTCCATTTCATTTTCACGAACAAATTTGTGAAGTGTTTCTTGACTGCCGATCGGAAAGTTCGATTCCGTATACTTTCCAAGATAAGAAACGCCCTCAAATTCACACGGAGCATCTTCCTCCGCTTCCATATCCGAAGGAGCAACTGCCCAAGGGTTTTCAAACGGGTTGTCATCCTCATAATAAAGAGGCAATCTTCTGAGCCGACCGTTTTTAACGATTATACTGTTTCCGGAATATTTCTTCTCAACCGCCTCATTCGTGCACGAAACAACACCAAGACACATAATTACTAACAAAATAAACGCAAATAGCCTTTTCATAACAATCTCCTTTTCGCTTGAATTATGCTTGCAAAAATCTTTATATTTTGATTTTAGCACAAAACAATATACAATTTGTTGATTTTCACAAAACCTTCACATTCAAAATGGAAGGTTTTACATTTTGCACAAAAATGGGGGTTTTTCAAGGGGCTTTGCGGGCTGATTTTTGTTTAAGATGACAACGAAGCTTTAGATAATGTGAAAAAGGCAGAGCCTCGGCTCTACCTTTTTTGCGAGGGGATAGTGAAATGAGTGCAGAAGGCTTGAACGCGTAGTCGTCGGCGTACTTTGTACGGTAGAGTAGCGGTCACGCCTAAAAAACAAACACAATAACAAAGAAGAGATTTTGCACAAGGTGCAAAATCTCAACCTTTATTTTACTATAAAATCTTTGTTTTCGTGGTTGTTGCCTTAATGGTGTGTTTGTTTTTGTTCTGTGCCATTGCAACAGCCCCTTTTTATTTTTTGAGTATTGCTTGAAGCTCGGCAAGGAAGGTTTCTACATCCTTGAACTCACGGTAAACCGATGCGAAGCGGACATAGGCTACGGCATCTATTGCCTTTAGCTTTTCCATTACCATTTCGCCAAGCTGATACGAGGTTATTTCAAGCTTTAAGGAGTTTTGAAGCTCCTGCTCTATTTCATCGGCGATTTTTGCCGAGTCAACAGGTCTTTTTTGGCACGCCTTCAAAAGTCCTACAAGAAGCTTATTTTTATCAAAGTATTCACGGCTACCGTCCTTTTTGATTACGATAGGCTGAATATTTTCAATTACCTCATAGGTGGTAAAGCGAGCCTGACATTTCAGACATTCTCTACGCCTTCTGATGCTTGAATTATCATCTATTGGGCGCGAGTCAATAACCTTGCTTTCCTCAAAGCCACAATGCGGACATTTCATTTTATTTCTCCTTTGCTTGATTTTCTCTTAGCAATTACAAATTCGCCCTCTCGGGCGAATTTGATTTTTGTGAATTATTCCTCTACCTTAGCCTTTTTATTTGTAATGTGCTTAATTACAAAGAGTGTTCCGATAAGGAGTGCTATTGCAACGGGGATTGAAAGATATGCTGCCCAGTCAGCAATCTTTGTAAGAACGCCTGCTAAAATAAATGAAACGAATGATACACCTGCTACTGTAATAGCATATGGGAGCTGAGTCTGAACATGCTCTACATGGTTGCACTGCGCTCCTGCAGATGCCATAATGGTTGTATCGGAGATTGGCGAGCAGTGGTCACCGCAAACTGCGCCTGCAAGGCATGCGGACATACCGATAACGCCGAGGGTTGTGCCTGCCGGGAATACTGCAAGAACGATTGGAATAAGAATTCCGAATGTACCCCATGATGTTCCTGTTGAGAATGCGATTACGCAAGCCACAATAAAGATAATTGCAGGAAGGAATATTGTGAGGTTTTCCGCATTTGAAAGAAGGTTATCTACAAATACATCGGAGCCAAGAAGGCCTGTCATATTCTTAAGCGCGGTTGCGAAGGTAAGGATAAGAATTGCCGGTACCATTGCGATAAAGCCCTTAGGAATTGAAGCCATGCTCTCCTTGAAGGTGATTGCCTTACGAGCCATGAGGTAGATTATTGTAAATACAAGTGCGATAATTGAGCCCCAAGGCAGACCGACTGTTGCATCGGTGTTACCGAATGCGCCGATAAAGTCGAGGTGATAATCGCTTTCAGCATCGAAGAAGCCACCAACATAGATAAGCGCAATTACGCAGGCTATGATAAGCACTACTATTGGAAGAATGAGGTCAATCACGCGTCCGTCTGCTCTTGCGTCGTTCTTTTCCTCGCTACTGTCCTCAATAGCACCGAGCTCACCGTTATTTGCCTTGATTTCAACACCTGCCATCTTACCGTAGTCAAAGCCCATTACGCCTATCATAACTACGAAGATAAGGGTGAGAATTGAGTAGAAGTTGAATGGAATTGCCTGAACGAACATTGCAAGTCCGCTTGTGCCCGCAGGAGCGTACTCGGATACGGCTGCTGCCCAAGAGGAAATTGGTGCAATCATACATACAGGTGCTGCGGTTGCATCAATAACAAACGCAAGCTTTGCTCTTGAAATCTTGTGACTGTCGGTAACAGGCTTCATAACCGAGCCGACTGTCAGGCAGTTGAAGTAGTCATCAATGAAGATAAGCACGCCAAGAACGAAGGTTGCAAGGATTGCGCCTACCTTTGTCTTAACATTCTTCTGAGCCCAACGGCCAAACGCCTGTGAGCCTCCTGCCTTGTTTACGAGAACTACCATTGCGCCAAGGATTACAAGGAATATGAAAATTCCCGCAGTTCCTGATACGGCGCCGATAAGACCCTCGTTTGTGATTGCGTCGATTGTCTTTGGAATGTTATAGTTTGCGCTGAGAAGTCCGCCTATAACAATACCGATGAATAGTGAGGAGTAAACCTCCTTTGTGATGAGCGCAAGAACGATAGCGATAATTGGCGCTGCAAGTGACATAAATGTGCCGTAGTAGGTATCGAGCTTTCCGTCACCGCCACAAGCTTGGCAGTCGAAGCCTAAAACCTTACCTTCACCGTCGCAAAGGTCACACTCTGCCCTTACAACAATACTGCAAACGACAAGCGCGATGAGTAATACTGCAAGGATTGATGCCATTACGATATTCTTCTTGCTTTTGAAGAAATCCTTTAACATAAGTTTTCTTTCCTTTCCTTTATTTTTTTATTTTTATTTTTGTTTTTCAGGTTGGTGTAGCCTTATTCCTCTTCATCGGGGCTTACTATTGCAATGCCAAGCTCCTCAAGGTCGGCAGGGTTTGCAAATGACGGGCATTTTGACATAAGCTCAGAGGCGTTTTGAACCTTCGGGAAGGCGATAACCTCTCTTATATCCTCAAGACCCAAAAGAAGGGTAACAAGACGGTCAAGACCGTATGCGAGTCCGCCGTGCGGTGGAACGCCGTACTTGAAGGCGTCAAGCAGGAAGCCGAACTTCTCCTGCGCCTCCTCCTTACCTATGCCGAGAATTTGGAACATATGCTCCTGCATTTCGGTGGTATGGATACGGATTGAGCCTCCGCCAAGCTCTGTACCGTTAAGAACGATATCATAGGCTCTTGCGCGAACCTTGCCAGGGTCAGTATCAATCAAGTGGTAGTCCTCATCCATCGGGGCTGTGAAGGGGTGATGCTTTGCGTAGTAGCGTCCGTCC
>JAFTUD010000037.1 GCA_017466455.1 Clostridia bacterium | reverse complement strand
TACGGAATAACCACCGCTTGTGGAAATCATTGCGCCGAGAGTAATTTCATTATCAAGTGCTTTACAGCCCTCGTTGTCGCACCAAACGGTGTGAAGTCCACTCTTTGCAAATCCCTCTGCGTAAGCAACTGCGTGCTTTTCAATGTGTTCAAGTGCCTCAGCGTCAAGTGAAGCGTTACAATGTGCAAAGTTCTTGCACTGATTTCCCTTTGTGCAGTCAAAGTTGTCAATATACTCATGGTCAATCATTGAGTTGGGTGTTTCAGCTTCGCTAAGCAACTTAGTGCAGAAGCAACGGGTTACAACCTTTTCGTTTGAGTAGCAGGTTGCTTCATCAATTTTTGAGTGCTTAGGGCTTGCCATGTGCTTTGCAACATCGCTTTCGTTAGCGCAGAAAACAAGTGTCTTGCTTCCGGTAACGCCTGCGGTTGTGGTGTCAACATCATTTGCGTTGGAGAACAAAATCTTATCTACATTCCAAGAGCCAACATTAACGCTTGTAACATCGCCTGTGAACACGATAATCGGCTTTCCGCCTTCACCGTTTTGAACACCTTCAAAGGTCCACGCATTATCAAAGGTTACGCCATCGGCTTGGAAAACGAGCACCTTGTTGAGGTTTTTACAGGTGTCAAATGCCTCACCCGTTATGCTCTTGTAGCCTGCTGGGAAGTAGTAAACATCAGGCTTTGCGGGAATGTTATCATAAGTAAACGGCTCATTTACAAAGTACATATTTGTACAGCCACCATAAGTGCCATTAGTGTTTTGTGCGCCCTCGGTTGAAATAAGATTCTTTGGAAGATAAACCGCGCCAAGGCTTGTGCATCCGCCAATGAATGCGTTACCTGTGACATATTTTACACAATCGGGAAAGCTAACCGCGGTAAGCGATGTACACTGAGCAAGAAACCAGTTCGGAATTGTTTCAAGTCCTGAATTTTCATTATGCTCAAAGGAGCATTTTTGAAGATTTGAGCAATACTCAAATATTGTGCCGCCAAGAGTTGTTACAGAGTCCGGAAATGATACTCTCACAATGTTTTTGTTGCTTGCAAAGGCAGAGGTAGCAATGGATACAACGCCCTGCGGAATATCAAGCTCCTTAATGTTGTCATAGGTATAGGTTTTGCCTGTTTTGCCATTGATAAAGGAAAAATCATATGCGTTCTGCTTCCAGTCGAACGAAGTGCTATCCTTTACAACATATGCGGAAAGAGTTGTAAATCCGTCATCGAAAACGATGAGGTCGCTCTCAAGGACTTGAATGTTTGTCCTCGCCGGCGCATCACCATATGTGGTAACTTCCGCACTCACTGTGAGAGCAAGCATTACACAGAGAGCAATCGCCAAAATGATTACCAAAAATAATCTCTTTTTCATGTTTTTTCTCCTTGCGGGGATGCCCCCGCGGGCATAGATTTTTTTACATTATAATTATAGCATATTTTAATATTATTTGTCAATATGCACAATAAACAAATCCCCCCCCCCCATTTTTTGTGCAAATTCACCAAAATATACAAAAAATGAGTGTGGGGAGAAGGGGGATTTGTGTCCGCCTTGTGGTGGAATGATGTTGACCTGACGGTCAAATGATGTTGCGTGCAGGCACGCAAATGATGTTTTCAAGAGTTTTCGTATGGGCTTGAACTCGTGCGCCACATCACGCCGTGAGGCGTGTATATCATCAATTCCATAGGAATTGCATATCACCAATGCGAAGCATTGTATATCATCAAGCCGCAGGAAAATGCACGCTGGCGCGTGATGAGATACAGCCCCACAGGGGCTGATGATATACGAATGTATATCTCGCCGCAGGCGAGTTATACATTCAATGATATACCAAGCCTGCGGCTTGGATAAAAAAATCCAAGTCTTGCGACTTGGATTTTTTTGGCGCAAGGACTCCTTTGCCTGCGGGCAAAGCCTCTCCGCGGATCTGACAGTTCCCCGAACTGTCATTCAACACCGCTTCCCCTTCGAGCCCTTGCTTTATACCCCTATGCAAATCAAAAAGGGTACGGCAAGCGTTAAATTTCTAATTGGCGCAAAGACTCCTTTGCCTGCGGGCAAAGCCTTTCCGCGGATCTGACAGTCCCCCGGACTGTCATTCAACACCGCTCCCCTTCGAGCCCGTGCTTTATACCCCCGTGCAAATCAAAAAGGGTACGACAAGCGTACCCTTTTTGATTTGGCAGGGGCGCAAGGACTCGAACCCTGGACACCCAGTTTTGGAGACTGGTGTTCTACCGACTGAACTACACCCCTATTTATAAGACGCTTGATATTATAGCATACTATTTTTGAAAATGCAATACCTTTTTGGAATTTTTTAAGAATTTGTTTTTCGGCAATTTAAAACGGGCAGTTTTTTCTTTTACTGCCCGTTTTTATTTATTTTTTATTCAGCTTCCTTTGTGACGGTGGAAATATCGCCGTTTTCCGTGCCTTGCTCGGGGGGTGTGTTTGTATTTTGCGATTTTTTATTAAAGAAAATTTCAAGTCCGATATAAAACGCAAGGGATATGAGCATAAGAAGATAGTAGCTGAGGAGTCGCCATATTAGCATTACTCCGTTTGCAACTGCGGTGGCGGTTGTGAGGATTGCTCCGCCTGTTACAAATATAACTATTGAGCGATAGATTTGTCCCATTGCTCCCTCTACTCCGCCCGATGCCCCCGGGGTGGGAATAAAGCCTACCGCGGTAATTGCGAAGGCGGTTGCCGATATGGACAGCAGAAGATTTTCGGGTTGCATTGGCACACCGAATGCCAAGAGAATAAAGTACGATGCCGCGTAATAAAAGGCGTATGCTACTACCTTACTAAGGAGCGCGAGAACAAATGCGCCTTTTTTCTTTGTAAGGTAATGAAATGCCTCCTGCACCTGTTCAAAATACTCCTCCAAGAGCTTAGCCTTAGGTTGAAGTCTTCTAAAAAGGCGAAGGTTGCAAATGGCGTTTACGAGCCTCATAATAAGATTTCGTATTGTTTTACTTGCGCCAAGGGCGAAGGTGATTACAAGGATCAGAACATCCAAAATATAGCCGATTATAACCACAGGTACCCACCATTTATCCATATGGGCAAGGAAAACATCAAAATAGAAAAGTCCGACAAGGGCAAAGGCTGTTGTAACTATCATATATACAAGAAGGTTTGTAAGAAGGAGTCCTGTGGACTCGGAAAGCTTAACCTTCGCTCTATAATACGAATAGGCTTGGAAGGGCTGTCCGCCTGTTGAGAGGGGAGTTATGCCATTGAAAAAATGCTCAGTCATTGCAATTGCATAGGTGGTTGACATCTTTATATCAGTTCCTCTTGCCTTTGTCAATATACAAAGGGAGATCGGAAACGCAAGCGCAAATGCGACTATCATAAGCAGGGCGTACCATACATATTCCATTTTTACGCTTTTGAGCTGTGCCGAGATCGCGTCAAGGTCATTTATAGACAAGACTGTGATAAAGAGAAATACTGCGACTATGCTATATACTACGAATAAGATGATTTTTTTCTTATTCAGTGGATTTTTATGTGTATTATTTTCCAAAGCGACTCTCCTTTCGGTAAGGCTTAGTTTTTTAACTACTGTAATATTTTAGCACAAATGCGAAAAAAATACAATACATTTATAAATTTATTTACAATATATAAAAAAGCCCTTAAAATGGGCTTTTTTAGATTAGTTAAATTCAACGATTGATTTAAAGAGGTCACAGCTGTTAGCGTACAGCTCCTTATCGGTATTTACCGTTTTTACGATACACATAACCGTGTCAGACGGCAGAATATCAAACTCCTCATAGCGGATTGCGAAGGTGGTTTTTGAGAAGTTAATTGCCCTATCATCATACAAGAGCCCTTCATCTAAGCCCGAGGTATCACCGAGAATTTCGGAAAGCGGAACGCAAAGGGGCTTTGCACTGTTTTCGTAAAGCTCGGGGTCAAGCAGGTAAATTATGAGCGCGCCCGACATTAGCTGTGCTTGGAATTGTCCGAGGGCTTCGGCATTTGCTTGCGTGGTTATGAGCTTTTCGGGGTGGGTATCCTTTAGCTTCTCTCTTTGCTCCTCGTTTTGATATATGATTGTCGGGAAGTTCAAAACAATCTCGCCATCTCCGTTGTAGTCATCGCAGATGAGGTTTAGCTTTTCGGTCATTTCGCCGACCTTATGAATAACGGGCTCGGGTCCGACATAGATGATGTTTACATCCTCTTTTTTATCGTTTGCGAGCATAAATATGAGGATTACAAGCATAATGACTGCAATGCTTCCCAAGATGATTGCCCATTTGTGCTGGTACCAAAGATTTGCCCAAAAATTGCCCTTTACCTCGCTATCGCTTTTCAGGTGAATTTCCTCGGTTGTGCTTTCACCGAGCATTTTTAGTTTCTTTAGGGAGTTGGACTCCTGAATGTTGTTTTCGTTATTTTCCATTTTTATTCCTTTGATTAAATTCAGATTATATTCATTTTAGCAAATTCAAATAAAAAAGTCAACACATTTAAAATTTAATTTACACTTGCGTTTTTGATGTGGGCGCGATTTGGGGATAAAAAACGCACTCGGTTGAGTGCGTTTTTAGGTTATTAAGGATTTTCCTTGATTTCGCTTGTCTGCGTATTCTCTGCCGTGCTGAATGTAACAAGGTTGGCAGGCATTTTCAGAATTATTCTTTGAACAGTAAAATATCATCCATAACCACAAGGCGTTTCCTTGCGAAGGTTAAAATTTGCGTCAGGTGGTCTACATTTTGAGAGGGAACGCCAGTCCACTTTTTTCTTTCTGCCTCTCTTACCACATCGGGAATTGAGTTAAAGAACGATTCAAAATGATTTGTGATATTTTCCTCGGTGAGGATTTCCTGTCTTAGCTCCGCATATCTTTCGCAAACGCGGTCAAAATAATTGACATAAATTCTCTCCCACAAAAGATTTAAGTTAGAATGGTTTCTTTCGGGCGCAAGTCCCTTACCGTCAACGAGGGCGGAGATTGGGTGGGTGTATTCGTTAAACTCGATATTTCCGTTCCATCTCATGCCCCAAGTGCCGTCCATATCGTACATGCTACTAAACCACACCTTACCGTCAAGGGTTACCCAAAGTATGTTTTTACTCGTGTTATCATCGGCGCAAATGAAGAAGGTATATATCATTGAGTCTATACACTTATCAATATCGGCGTACTGATGTATTCCGTTTTTAAAGTCCTCGCCGTCGTTATAATAAACGAACTCTATCAAATCACGCAGGCTATCGTACGCCCACTGAGTGTTCTTATCAATCAAGCTATCCTCGTTTGACGCGTATTCAAGAGTAAATCCGCTTGTTGAAATTTGTCTGAAGGAAACGGCGTTATTCCATGTTTCAGCCATAAATATGGCTTGATTTTTCTCATCACTATGGCTCATACCAAGCATCCAGTTATCCTTTGGAATGTTCATAGTATAGATGCCTTGGTAGACGCCGTTATTATAGACTAAAATCGGATAGCCGTCAATTGCTCCGCCGTTTGGAGTGTCTGATAGCTCATCGTTTCTTGATTTTACGATTTCTCCAAAGATTTTACCCGAAACGACATTTCT
>JAFTUD010000036.1 GCA_017466455.1 Clostridia bacterium | reverse complement strand
TTCCTGAACCTTATTGAAGGCGTCACGGAACATTTGATTATGCGCTTCCTCGCGGTTGAGGAGAAAATCTATTGTTTCTCTTACCTTTTTATCCTCAATTTGTCTATACAGGTATTCGTATACGACCTTTGCTCTTTGCTCAGATGCGATATTGGAAAGCAGGTCAGCACACAAATCTCCTGTAACGGTTACATAGTCGCCTGTCCATGAATAGCCCGATGCGTTTATAAGCCCTGGGTTCAAGCCAAGTAGCACATGTGTTTGTATTTCTCCTGCTTTTACCGCATCGGCATCTACATCGTGTCCGTTTAACAAATTGATAGTTTGAGCTATCATTTCCATATGACCAAGCTCCTCGGCGGCGATATCAAGAAATAAATCCTTGATTTCAGGATCTTTAATGCGGAAGCTTTGAGACATATATTGCATTGCTGCCTTTAATTCTCCGTTTCCTCCTCCAAGCTGCTCTTGTAAAAGTGCCGCATATTGTGGGTTGGGCTTTTCTACCTCAACCGGGTGAAATAGCATTTTTTCGTGTTTAAACATAACTACCTCCTAAAATTATATTTCAACACTACTATTTCCTTTTTTTGTGAAATTATACATCTTTTTAGACACAGGGGGCAGCTTTTTCGGGGGTATACTTTTTATTGAGTATTAAAGATAATTCACCGCTAATATGACGATGCTTGTAACAATCATTACGATACCGACCACGCGGTTTAAGGTCCTTGCGTTAGATTTATTAGCAATTTTTGCGGCAATTCTTGCCCAAAGCAAGGTAAATGCGACGCACAAAACGAGGCAGAGGGCGTCGGGAAGCCCTCCGATAACAAAGTGGCTTATGCCACCGGTAAGAGCTGTAAATGCCATAATGAACACGCTTGTACCAACTGCCAAATGCATGGGATAGCCAAGAAACGAGGTGAGAACGAGCAACAGCATCATTCCTCCGCCCGCGCCCACGAAGCCACAGATAAAGCCGACGAATACGCCTCCGACTATTGCCTTGATGAGTCTGCCCTTCAAAGAGCTTTTTTCTAACTGCTCTTTTGTCTTATTTACGGGCTTTATAATAAAGCGCAAGCCGATGATAATAAGCGCAATCTGCATTGTGCCACTCATAGCCTGATCGGGCATAAGGCTTGCCACAAGACTACCGATCATTGTGACAACAAGAACGCTAATCAACAGGGGCAGGCTGTTTTTTACATCTAAATTTCCGCTTTTCTTATAGGTATATGCGCTGACAAGGCTTGCCAAAACATCACTTATCAATCCTATGCCGATTGCATCATAGGCAGGAATGCCCAGGAAGGTTGTCAGCATAGGGCCGATAACTGCGGCGGCGCTCATTCCGGCAAAGCCTGTTCCTATGCCTGCGCCTGCTCCCGCGATAAAGCACACAAGTATTTTTATCAGAATATCCATCACAATATATCTCCGTTATATTTTGCTTGACAAGCGAATACGACGAAAAACCTTTTAGCCGTCAATAAAATCATCGCAATAATGCCTGCTTTATTGGAATACGATGATTTTATTATACCATAAAAGCAAACACAAGGTGTTTGTAGCATCGAAGATGCGTTTTTCAAGCGTAAGCGACGAAAAACCTTTTAGCCGTCAATAAAATCATCGCAATAATGCCTGCTTTATTGGAATACGATATTTTCATTATACCATAAAAGCAAACACAGGGTGTTTGTAGCATCGAAGATGCGTTTTTCGAGTGAATACGACGAAAAACCTTTTAGCCGTCAATAAAATCATCGCAATAATGCCTGCTTTATTGGAATACGATGATTTTATTATACCACACGCCTGCCTTTTTTTCAATCATTTCAAGGCAATATTATACTGTGTAATTGACTTTGCTTATGTTTCGCGGTATAATTAAGAAAAACGCTTTTGAGGTGGATTATGTTTTATGCCTATTTAACGAGGGGCGAGGGGGGATACGGCTTTGGCGTATGCTCGGAGCTTCTTTGCAGAAAATTGCCGACGGGGCTTTGCTATTTTGAGATATTTACTGACAAAAAAGAGGCAAAAAAGCGCGAGGCGTGTCTGAAAAAGCTATCGCACAAGAAGCTTTCCTCGCTAATCAAGAGCAAGGGCTCTTGTGGCTTTATTTGTCATAATGACGGTGAAAAGGCTATCATTTCCTTAAAAAACGGAATTTACAATTTAACAGAGCCGATTTTGGTTAAGGGTGAAAATATCGTAATTCAAGGAGATAAAAACACCGTTATACAGGGCTGTGCAAAAATTGACGGCTGGGTTGATGAGGGCAATGGTGTATTTTCCGCCACGACAGAGTATGATGCTGATGCGCTTTATATAAACGGTGAGAAATATCAAATGGCGCGCTTCCCTAAATACAATCCCGATGTGAAAATTTTCGGCGGATTTTCAAGAGAGGTTTTGTCAAGGGCTAAGGCTGATGAGTGGAAGGATCCAAGCGGTGCTTACATTCACGCGATGCACCTGCACAACTGGGGCGGATTTTCCTACGAGGTGACGGGCAAGGACGAAAATGGCATGCTTACCTACATTGGCGGATGGCAAAACAACAGGCAAATGGGCATGCACTCCGACTTTAAGTACATTGAAAATGTGCGTGAGGAAATGACCGAGCAGGGAGAATGGTATTTTGACAAGAAAAGCAAGCGTGTTTATGTGATTTTGAAGGACGGGCACGACCTAAACAGTGCGGAAATTTGCGTAAATTCAAGCTTTTTCGTATTCAAGCAATGCAAGAATGTGAGTGTTGAAAATATCAAGCTCAGGCGCGCAAAAAGAACCTTTATGCTCACAAGCGAGCCACTTTTGCGAAGCGACTGGACAATTTACAGGGGCGGTGCGATTTATTTTACTAATTCACGCGACTGCTCTATTTCAAAATGCTCGCTTTTTGACATTGGCACAAACGGAGTTTTCGTTGACGGCAAAAACAGGGGCATCACGATTTCAAAATGTCATTTTAAGGACCTTGGGGCAAGCGGTGCTTGCTTTGTCGGTAAGGCAAGCTCGGTCCGCAGTCCGCTATTTGAGGCTACGAAAAGTCAGAGCTTTCTTGACATTGACAAGAAAAGAGGTCCTAAGAGTAACGAATATCCCAAAAAATGCACTGTTGAGGATTGCTTGATTGAGCGTGTCGGTATTGTTGAAAAGCAGGCGACAGGTGTTGAAATTTCAATGTCCTTCGGCATTAGTGTTATCAACACAAGCATTTACGATGCCTCCCGTGCGGGAATAAACATTTCCGAGGGCACATTCGGCGGTCATTTGATTGACGGCTGTGATGTATTTGACACGGTTAAGGAAACGGGCGACCACGGCAGCTTTAACTCGTGGGGCAGGGACAGATTCTGGCATCTTAGCGACCTTTCGCAGAATGAAATTTACAAGTATTCCCGTCTTGACTGCATTAGCAAGAATATTATCAGGAACAGCCGATTCCGTTGTGACAGGGGCTGGGATATTGACCTTGATGACGGGTCATCAAATTACGAGATTTACAATAATTTATGTCTAAACGGCGGAATAAAGCTACGCGAGGGCTTTTATAGATATGTTCACAACAATATAACGGTGAACAACTCCATTCATTTGCATGTTTGGTACGAAAACAGCAAAGATGTGGTTGAAAATAATATCATTTTCACGGAGTATCAGCCTATTTTGATGGAGCATGGCTTTGGAAAAAGCATTGATTTTAATGTTTTACATTCAAGGAATACAAGGGGTATTAAAAGAGCGACCGAGCTTGAGAAAATCACGGGCATGGACAAGGGCTCTATAAAGACAAAATGCGTCTTTGCTGATGTAAGGCACGGCGATTACAGGCTGATTTCTCCGAAAATTCGCGGATTTGAAAACTTCCCTTGTGAGTTTGGCGTAAGGTATGAGCCACTTAAAAAACTTGCTCGCACTCCCCTTTTGCCAAAAATCAATCAAAGCAAAAAAAGAAGCAAATCGAGCATTATTACGCTGTTTGATATGAAGATTAAAAACATTGAAACAGACGGCGAAATGTCTGCGTTTGCAACTGCGGGGCACAACGGTGTGCTTGTTTGCGATGTTGATCAATTTGCAAGGGCATCGGCGAAGGGAATTTTGCCCTGTGATGTAATTGTCGGTCTTGGCGATAAGGAAATATGCTCTGTTGATGACCTTGATGGAATTACAATAGATGAGTTCCTTTCATCTGAGATTACCGTATGGCGCGCGCCCCTGCGTGTGGCTTTAAAATAAAGCAAAAGGCGGTTGATTTCAATTTCAAATTCAAAAGCACTCCCGTGGAGTGCTTTTTGTGAGGTTTGCGGAGATTGCTTGTGTGATAAAGCCAAGATAGCAGGCAATCAGCGTTCTTTTATAGTTCTTGGGTTTTGTCATAATGCTCCTTTGCGCCTTGTGGCTTTTGATGCTATTTGTCGCTTAATTATAGCCCAGGGGCTACTGTATTTCAAGTATATTGGACAGATTTTCCTTAGCCGTTCGGTTGACTTTTTGAATTTGCGGTGATATAATATTATAATCAAGCGGTGTGGCGCTTGATTGCCTTGAATTTACCTTACAGGAGATATTTATGAAAACCGAAAGAAATATTTTTCTTGCCTTTATACTCAATTTGGCGTTCTCAATTTTTGAGTTTTTTGGCGGGATTTTTACAGGAAGCGTTGCGATAATTTCAGACGCAATTCACGACATTGGCGATGCTATGAGCATTGGCGTATCGTTTTTTCTTGAAAGAAAGAGCAAAAAACAGCCCGATGAAAAATACACATTCGGCTATGCGCGGTATTCGGTTATCGGTAGCGTTATCACGACCTTAATTCTCCTTTTTGGCTCGGTAATGGTAATTTACAATGCCGTAGTGAGAATGATAAGCCCTACCGAGATTAACTATGACGGTATGATTATTTTCGCCGTTATCGGTCTTTTGATAAATTTCGTTGCTGCGCTTCTGACCCGTGAGGGCGGATCGCTCAATCAGCGGGCGGTTAATTTACACATGCTTGAGGATGTGCTGGGCTGGGCGGTCGTGCTTATCGGTGCGATTGTAATGAGGCTTACTGACATTTCTATTATTGACCCTATAATGTCAATAGGTGTTGCGATATTCATTCTCATAAATGCGATAAGAAATTTAAAGGCTGTGCTTGAGCTTTTCCTTGAAAAAGCGCCTCATGATATTGATATTAACGAGATTAAGGAGCATATTTGTGGGCTTGAGGGCGTGCTTGATGTCCATCATATACACCTTTGGAGCTTAGACGGGCACAATAATTACGCGACTATGCATGTTGTAGCAGACGGCGATTTTCACATCATTAAGGAGAGAATCAGAGCGAAATTAAAGGAGCATGGCATTGGACACGCAACGCTTGAGCTTGAGAGCATGGGCGAGGATTGCCACAATGAGCATTGTCATACTGATACTTCTTTTGAGCATCACCACCATCATCACCATCATTAAAAAATGCGACCCTGTGGTCGCATTTTTTGATTTTATCCAAGCAAGATATCGGTAACAAGCATCAAACAAAAGCCGACAAGCAGAGCGTAGGTTGCGCCCCTTTGGTTACCGTGAGCGTGAGTTTCGGGAATCATTTCATCGCTGACAACATAGAGCATTGTTCCTCCTGCGAACGCAAGGGCAAACGGAAGAATTGATGATGCTATGCTTACCGCAAAGTAGCCAATGAGTGTGCCGACAACCTCAATAAGTCCTGTCAGTGACGCTATCAAAAGGGTCTTTTTCGGCTTTACTCCTGCCATTAGCATCGGCGCGATTATAACCATACCCTCGGGGATATTTTGAAGGGCAATTCCAAGTGCGATAACGATTGCCTCGGTGGTATTTCCTGTTCCGAAGCCGACACCTGCCGCTATTCCCTCGGGAAAGTTATGAATTGCGATGGCAAGCACGAAGAGCATCACTCTTGACGCCTTGCTATTTCTATGAGCTTCGTTGTCGGTCTCCGCCATTTTGTGAAGGTGAGGCACGAGCTTGTCTATCAAATTAAGGCATACAGCACCCGTAAAAATGCCAAGCACCGTTGTTATCAAGCCGTATTTTCCGCCATGCTCAACCGATGGCAAAATCAGTCCGAACACTGCGGCAGACAGCATAACTCCTGCAGCAAATGACAGGACTATGTCCGAGAGCTTGTGCGACATATTTTTGAAAATAAATCCGATAAGTGCGCCGATTACGGTCGCTCCGCCAACACCAAGGGCGGTAAGTAATACTATTTCCATCTTCTCTCCTTGCAAAACCATTTCTATATTTATATTTTATCATATCCTTGCGTAATATGTCAAGTTTTTGAATGTTGTTTTTGCTCGGTATATTTTTGTTGTTCTTGAATATAATTTTATTAAAAATGTTCGAGGTGAAATATGAAACGAAATGGGACGATTTGGGGAATTATGGGATTTGCGGTGACTTCGTTCGTTGGGACGATTTTGCATTTCTTATACGAGTGGCTCGGTGGGGCGGTTTTAGTTGCGCCGTTTTCGGGAGTTAATGAGTCGACTTGGGAGCATATGAAATTACTCTTTTGGCCGATGTTTTTATTTGCCATTGTGCAAAGCTTTTTCTTCCGTGACAGGCGTGACTTTTGGTGCGTGAAGCTACGCTCTATTTTGCTTGGTCTTGCGTTAATTCCCGTGATTTTTTACACTTATAATGGCGTAATTGGGCACTCGCCCGATTGGTTTAATATTGCGATTTTCTTTATAAGCGCACTAATGGTGTTCGTTTATGAAGCTCGACAATTTAAAAAGGAAGCGACCATATGCAAGCACCCTCGCCTCGCTCTAATCGCACTTTGCATCATCGGAATAATGTTCGTAACCTTCACCTTTTTCACCCCACAGCTCAATATCTTCAAAGACCCCTTAACCGGCACTTACGGCATCTAATCTTTGGTTTTAGGATTACACCATAACTTTGGAAGTCTATGTGATTTAAAAAGTAAAAAACGAGGCGGATTTTATTCCGACTCGTTTTTATTTTAATATGTTCGTTAATCTACGAATTTGGAGAAGACCATATCGGTGAAGGTGATGTCTTTTTCGGTCATGAGGTGTTTATATTTTTGGTAGTAGTTTTTGAGGGCTTGTTTATTTATGGGTTTAGGGGTTTTGGCGATGCGGTTTTCGAAGTTTTTATAGGTGATATCGTTTAGGGCATCGTCGTTTATGCAGAGGCCTGACTCATAACGGTCGGCTACGGCTTTGACCACATCGGGGCTTGAAAGGAAGCGATAGACTCTATCGACGAGCCACATACTACACTCGCTCGGTCTTGGAAAATATGCGTCTGTGCCGAGCATAATTCTCTTGGAATATTTTTCAAAAAAGTTCTTGAAGTATTCCTTATTTTCGTAAAAAGACAAATACATCTCCCAACCTGGTGTTAAATCTACGCACATATTTGGATACTTTTCAAAGAGCTTAGCCAAGTCTTCGGGGTGTTCGGATTTGAAGAAGAAATGGGCAAAAGTCACCTTCAAATTCGGGTGGTTTTCAAGGATTTTATATGCTTGTCTATAAAGCTCCTCATGGGTGGCAAAGGTATCATCACCGTAATAGTCAAGTCCTTCGGTTGTCCAAAACTCCTTTGGGTCGTTTATATGGAAGGTGATATGTGTGCCACGCTTTTCTGCCTCGGCAAAGAATTTATCGTGGTTAGGATTTAGAAGATTTTTACCGATTGTGCGGTGGACGGTGGGTTTACCCTCTATCATTTTTATACCGTCAAAGCCTATGGCTTCAAGTTCATCAAGTTGGGTGACAAAGTCCATTCCGTCGGGTAATGTATCGCCCATTGGGTATTTATCGTATAGGAGTCCTGCGTGGGCAAAGGTATCCTTATTTATGAGCTTATAGACTGCGCACATTAGGTTGTTTGTAACATCGCTACCATAGCCTGACGGCAATGCACAAAGGTTAAGACCTGCAAGTCCCATTTCCTTTCTATATTCCTCAAAGCAATCGAAAAAATAGTTTCCGTTCTCATCTATGTAGTCGTAGAGGTGTAGGTGTGAGTCAATTACTTTATGTTTAACTTTTGGAAATTCCTTATTCATAAAAGTTCTCCTTGCTTGAACAATTTGATATAGATATTTTATCACACAAGGAGCGATTTGTAAATAAATTTACGAAAATTAAATGCGCAATTAAGTTATTTTTTATTACGGGTTGACTGTTTCCCTTTTTGAGTGTATAATTGAGATAGTTCATTCATTCTTTTGGGGGATATTATATGAAAATTTTTGCAAAAGATATAGAAGTTACGCTTGACGAGGGGCAGGGCTTGCTTTGCTCTGCCATTATTGGCGGAGTGGAGAGGGTGTTTAGCTCTTGTCCGATTTTTATAGCCCGTTTTCGTGATGATGGCGGTGAGTGCGCCGTTATACGCTCGGATATGGCGAGCTTTTCCCGTTCAGAGGGGGAATGTATCGTATTTTCGGGGTTTGGCGGTGAGCTTAATGATGTTACTGTCCGCGTTTTTGCGCGTGGCGGTGATGAGATTGAGTGGCGTGCGTCGGTGTCGTGCATACCTTCAAAATACGCGCTTGAATGGATAGAAGTTGCAAAGATTTGTATGCCCCGTTTGAGCAAAAACGATGCGCAAGGTGGCACACTTTTATTCCCTTACAACGAGGGAATGCTACTTGACGATGAAACACTACTTCCGCGGTATGAAATGGAGTTTCCGTCCTCGGGGGCTTACTTTATGTTTCCCAACATGGTATGCTCTCAATTTATGGCTTACCTATTTGGTAATATTGGCTTTTATCTCGGGGCGCACGACCCGAAAAGATCGTTGAAGGGTGTTGACTTTTATCCATATGAGGGTGGGCTATGCCTTCAGATGCGACTTTACTCGGGGGCGGATTTTGGCGCGGATTTTTGCATGGATTACCCTATTATTTGGAAAGCATTTTCGGGCGATTGGCAGGGGGCGTGTGAGATTTACCGCTGTTGGTTTGAGCGAAATTTACCGTATGCGGTTGTGCGTACGCAGGAAAATGCGACCTTGCCGAAATGGTATGAGCAGATGCCCCTTATTGTAACATATCCTGTGCGCGGAATACACGACATGGACAAGATGGAGCCGAATGCCCTATTCCCTTACACAAACGCGCTACCTATACTTAACAAAATAAAAAACGACACAGGGTGCAAGATAATGTCGCTCCTTATGCATTGGGAGGGCACAGCGCCTTGGGCCCCACCTTATATTTGGCCACCGTTTGGCGGAGCTACGGAGTTTAACAAATTCAGAGATGCGTTGCACGCGCAGGGCGATTTGCTCGGCGTTTACTGCTCGGGCTTTGGCTACACGCTAAGAAGCACGCTCATTAGCGAATATGACTGTGAGGAGCAAATCAAGCGCGACGGGGTGCTTGAGGGGGTATGCCACTCACCTGAAAACAAGCCCGAGCTTGGAAAGACCTGTTGCCCTTACCAGCGCTACGGATACGATATTTGCCCTGCATCAAAAAAAGGGCGTGCTATTCTTGATGAGGCATATTCTCCGCTATTTTCAAGTGGGGTTGACTATGCGCAAATTCTTGACCAAAATCACGGCGGTGGGCAATATTTATGCTACGCCAAGGGTCACAACCACCCGCCGATGCCCGGGGAATGGATGACCTCAAGCATGCAGGCTCTGCTTTATAATTGGCGCAAGATGGCGGACAATATGATTTTTGGATGTGAGAGCGCGTCAGCCGAGCCGTTTATTTCTCAGCTTTTGATGAGCGACTGCCGATATGAGCTAAACTATCCTTTTGGCACACCTGTGCCTGTATTTGCGTATATTTATCACGAATATTTAAGGAATTTTATGGGCAATCAATGCGGTTGTCCGTTTGAGCCGAGCGTTGACACGCTACGCTACCGTCTTGCCTATTCCTTCTCTATCGGTGATTTTATGACTCTTGTGCTTCAGCCAAACGGCAAGCTTATGAGTCATTGGGGAACTCGTGATTTCGATAACTGTCCCGACATGGACAAGACGCTTACCTTTATTAGAAATATGATGAAATTCTATAATGAGGGCGGTAAAAAATACCTATACTCGGGCAAGATGAAAAATGCACCCGAAATTGAGTGCGAAAAAATTGATATTCCTATGTTTAGGGGTAGGAAGAGTGTGCGTCTTCCACGGCTACTTTCTTCCGCTTGGCATGACGGTGACAAAACCGCATACATTGTCGTTAACCCCGAAGATGTGTCTGTTAAGTTCACTATTGAGGGGCAGGAGTACGAAATTGAGGCGCTTAGCGCGATGACAGTTCTTAAATAACTTTAAAAGCACTGCTAAAAAGGGTGATGCTCTTGGCGGAGAATTTATACTTTTAGCAAAGTGCAAGCATCGCATTTGACTAGTCAAACGCAAATATGGGCTAAGCCCAAACCCTTATAAAGCAGAAAAGAGCAAGAATAAGAGGAGAAAATACCTCCGTTCTTGCTCTTGTTTTTTCTTCTGTCGATATATTCACTTTCGTGAAATATGTTCACGAAAGATGAATTCGATATGTTCTCGCTTTGCTCGAACTCGATATATTGTCGCTTCGCGCCAATTCGATATGAGATAAATCCCTCGTTTGCATAGCAAACATATCGAGCCGTAGGCATATCGAGTTGCGTTAGCAACATATCGAAAATCCCGTGAGGGATTTATCTCGATGCGTGTTCTCCGTTAAGGATAACACGCTAATTCCTGCGTCTCTTTTTTATTTAAAATATACCTGCGTAACGAAGCAGGAAGGAAGCAACAAATACCGTTAGCGCCGAGACCAGCGTGGTCCACACCACTATCTGTCCCGCAAGATCTGCGTCACCGTCCATCTCCTGTGCCATGGGAACGCTGGAGACCGCCACGGGAGTTGCGAATACCGCAATATATGTAGCAAAATGTGCTCCGTTAAAGCTTGAGCGGAAGAAAATATATGCCGCGCCGATACAGAAGAGGGGCACTATTACCGTTCGCATAAGCACCGCCACGGTGATCTCCCTTTTCAATGCAGACACCGCGGAAAACTCAAACTGCGCCCCAAGCATCAAAAGTGCCACAGGGGTTGCGAGAGAGGAAAGATAACCCATTACTGTATACACGGAAGTAATATCCGCCAGTCTGAACTCTATCCCCCACTTAACACAGAAATGTCTTACAACAAGCGCCC
>JAFTUD010000035.1 GCA_017466455.1 Clostridia bacterium | reverse complement strand
TTTCTATATATGCTTCCTCGCTATTTTTTGTAACGGTCATACCAAGAGTCTTGGAAAGAACTGCATATACCATTTCCTCATCTTGTTCATTTAGCCATATGTAGATAGGGACATATTCATCATTTTCTACTGTTTCAAGATATGATTTAAGCCCATCGGTGAGCTTATTTTGTGAGCTTTCGGTTGTTATTGTTTGCGCCTGCGTTCCTATTGCAAGCGTGGAAAATAGCATTATTGCTACGAGCAATATTGAAAATATCCTTTTCATTTTCTTCTCCTTTTTAATTTTAGCATAAATTTGAGCCTAAGTTATTGATTTTCACAAAACCTTCACATTGCGAAAAAGGTTTTCTATGTTTTGCACAAAAGTTTTGGGGTTTTGCAATTCATAGAATACTTGTTTTTGTGCAAACTGCCGAGAGCCTCGGTGGGCGAGCTCCGTTTTCGTTTAGTTTGGTTGTTCCAAACGCTACGAAGCAGTTTTATTCATTTCACATAACCCATTGGTATCATCTCCCTTCTTATTTGCGACTCCCTACGGTCGCGGGCATAGTTTCCCCATTTTAATTTGACTTTTTACGAGTGTTTGTGTTTGCGTTCTTATGCGATTTTTATTTTTACTCTCTACTATATAAGAAGTAAATTTTTTCAAAAAAGGGGAGCATTTTTTGAATTTTTTTCTAAAAAATCTAAATTTCTACATTTTGCACAAAAAACGAGGATATTTCGCAAAGAAAAAAGCGCCAAATTTGTGCATTTTCACATGCAAAATTTGGCGCTTTTTTGTTTTTTAGAATTTATCAGTATTTTGCCTCAAGGGTCCTTGTCACAGTTTCGCTTGTTCCATCGGGGTAATGAAATGTAAATTCAACTATTGCACGATATGTTCCGCGGGAGTCAAGTTGCTCCTGATATGTGCGAGTGAAGGTGTTTCCAAGTGAATATTGATAATATGTATCATCCTGCCACGAGGTGTCAACTGTGTTCCACCACCAAAGCGTCTTTTTTTCAAGTCTTATTCTGACATCGCCCTGTGTGATTGTGCCCACGGGACATTCATAATAAAAGAAGGTGCTTGCAAGTCCGTTTGAGTCGATGGAAAATGTCGCATCATAGCTTATATTTGGCGAAATACACGGACTAACGGGGTTTTCTATTGCAAAGCAAGTGCCACACAGCATAATTAATGCGAGAATGATTGTTAGTGATTTTTTTAGAGTTTTCATTTTTTATTTTCCTTTAAGATTCTATTTTTTTGCTCGATAGCTAAGTAAAGTATATCACAAAAAAATCTACTTTGTCAACAAAAGTCTTGCCTTTTACAAAAAATAATGTTAAAATTATAATTAATAACGACAGCAAGGGGGGGAACGAGTATGATATTCTTTACTTTGGAAAGCGATGATACAAAAGCATCACTCATAGGCAAAGCATATGAGTCAAACAAAAATTGGATGATTGGATATGCAAAAAAGCACCTTGAAGAATATAAGGGTGATGCCGAGGATGTTGTACAAGAGGTATTCAAGTGCATTTTCGGTTCTTCGAGCGCCTTTCCAAAAAAGGAAGAAGAGGCTCGCCTATATCTTCTTGTTTGCTTGAAGCATCAAATAGCAAGGACCCGCCAAGGGTTGGATAAATTTTATTTTTCAAGACCCATCAATCCCGCCTCAAAAAGTGCCGAGGATGAAGCTGTTAAAAAAATCATCTACAACGACATAGTAAAATTTGTAAACTCCTTGCCTGAGAATGAGGGTGGCGTTTTCATAATGCGGGTGATTTTAGGAATTAAGTCATCAAGCGTTGCCAAAATATTTGAAATTGACAAAAAAACAGTTTCCTCTCGTGTTCGCTCTGTTGCCAAAAAAATAAAAGAAAGGTTCGGTGATTTATATGAATAGAAAATTCAAAAAAGAATTAAAAAGTGCATTTTTCGCCGATGCCGAAAAGGAAATCGCCCTACTAAAAAATGAGGGCGAAGACACAACAAAAGCACTTGACACGGAATTTGAATGCGAAATTCAGAAAAAGCCAAAGCGACTTCCCTTGCGCCTTGCTGTGGCGATTATCGTAATTATTTCCGTTATCATTGCTTGCGCTATTGTAGCGGTGGCAATAAATGACTTTAGGGTTGAGGTTAGTGAAGAGGGTGAGTGCTTGGACTTTAAGATTTACGCGCCAAACGCACCTGCAACGGTTGAAAATCCGCGCCTACCAGCTGTTCCCAAAAAATTTGAATTGACAAGAAAATTTGTTACAGATGATAAAAGGCATATATCTTATGAATGGAGTGATGAAAGCGGAATTGTCGTTAGTTTTCGTCAATCCACAATACGCGGAACGGCTGTTGTAAAGGGAACATCAAACCACAATCTTGAAACGGTAGCTATCAACGGGAAGGAATATTACCGCATTCACGATGACGGAGATGATATGTACTACCTTGTGTGGGTAACTCCGAGCTACTATTACCATTTTGGATATGATACTTCGGTATTTAGCCACGAGGAAATGGTGAAAATGCTTGATAGTATACTTTCTCAATGCGAATAATGAAAAATCACCCCGTTGATAGGGCGATATCCTTAGCGGAGAATTGACACTTTGACAAAAGTGCAAGCAGAAAGAGCAAGAGTAAAAGGAAATAAATCCTTCTATTCTTGCTCTTGTTCGTTTTTTTGAATGAATTGATGCTTACGCATCATGAATTGGCTCCGCCATGATTTCTCGCTTCGCTCCATGAATTGAATTGCAACCAATGTGCCGTAAGGCACAATTCATGCCGTAGGCAATTCACGAAAGCACGACTTTCAATTCATGCAACCGCAAGGTTGCAATTCATTGCGTGTTCTCCATTAAGGATAACACGCATAGCGGGGGGGATTTTGTTTATTTAGATGCGAGGACTTTATTTCTGAAGGATATATCGTGGGTGATTTCCTTGCCGAACCATGGCTTGGGGGTGTAGGCATTGGCGTTTTCCTCGGTGTCAAATTCGATTTCGCAAACGACAAGCCCCTCGTGCTTGCCATGATAGACATCAAGCTCTATTGTATAGGGGGCGTCGGGGATATAGTATCTCGTTTTTTCAAGGAGCCTTCCCTCGCAAAGTTCTACGCCCTTTTCGTACTCCTCCTTTGAAATTTCGTATTCAATTTCCTCTCTTATCATTGCGCCCTCGCCCTTTTCGGTGCGGTAGTATTTTTCGCCCTTTTTACGGACACGCACCTCGGGGGTTACGCTGATATAGGCTTGGGTGATTTCGTGGGATTTGAGGGAGTTAAGTGAGGGGATTTTATCAACTAAAAACTTTCTTTCAATTTCCATTTTGCATCTCCTTTTTGGCTTGCTTATATATTATCATATTTTTTAGCATTTTTGTTGATTTTTCAAAAAATATGTAGTAAAATTTAATTATAAAATTATTTATCGGCTCGGGGGGACAAAATGGTTAGATTAAATCCTATTTTTGCAAGTGATATGGTGCTTCAGGCGAATGCGACTATTCGCTTTTTTGGCGACGGCTATGGCAGGGTGGCAATTACGCTTGACGGTGTATGCAGGGAGTGTATGGCTAATGGTGAGTGGGTTATTGAATTTGATGCTATGCCATATGGCGGTCCTTATGATATTATTGTTGAGCTTGATGGGTGCTACTCCTATCTTAGGCGTGTGTATTTTGGTGATGTAATTTTGCTTGGTGGGCAGTCAAATATGCAGTTTAAGCTTTGGCAAAGCTCCGAGCCTAAGGAGAATTACAAGGGGAATGAGTATGTAAGGCTATTTACGGTTGACAGAATGGAGATTAGTGAGGAGCATTTTTCAAGTCGTGACGGGTGGGTGCCACTTTCACTTGAGAATGCGCCACATTTTAGTGCTATTGGATATTATGTTGCAAGCACGCTTGCGACAAGTGAGCGCAGGATTGGGCTTATTGCGTGCTATCAAGGGGCGTCGGTAATTCAGTCTTGGATGCCGAGGGTGGATGCGCTTGTTCCCGAATTTGAAATTGAAAACAGGTTTGCCGACCACGAGTGGTATCCTGTTTGGAATGATGACGGTGTGCTTTGGGATAATATGATGGCGAAAATTGCGCCCTTTGTCTTCTCCTCCGTGATTTGGTATCAAGGTGAGAGTAATGCGAGTGTTGCCGAGGCGGATATTTATCTTGATATGCTACGCACTATGATTTTGTCTTGGCGCAGAGAGTTTAAGAATGATATGATGAAGTTTATTGTTATTCAACTTGCCGACCACCTTGACCGTGCGGGCTATGCGTGGGAGAAAATACAGTCCGAGCAGTTACGGGCGCAAAATGAAATTCCGCTTGTTAAAACCGTTATTTGCCGTGATGTATGCGATAACATTGACATTCACCCGAGGGAAAAGGACATTCTTAGCCAGCGGATATGTGATGTGATTAACACATTTTGACATTTTGTTTGGAAAAAATTTACTTTTGGGCATTAAAATATATCAAAAAGGTATTGCAAAGCGGGCATTTTTTTGGTATACTATATTAAGTAAAAATATTTTTATGAAAGAGGTATTTCAAAATGAAATTTGAAAACAAGGCTTTAACAGATTCAAAGCTTATCCTTGACTGGATTGAGGAAATGGCTGAAATGGTTAATCCTGACAAGATTGTTTGGATTGACGGTAGCGAGGAGCAAACACAGGCGCTTCGTGATGAGGCCTGCTCAACCGGCGAGCTTGAAAAGCTCAATGAGGAAATTCTCCCTAACTGCTATCTTCATAGAACTGCTATCAACGATGTTGCGCGTGTAGAGGGAAGAACATTTATCTGCACAAGAACAAAGGAAGATGCAGGTAATATTAATAACTGGATGGACCCTAAGGAATGCTATGAGAAGCTTTCAAAGCTTTACAAGAACTCTTACAAGGGCAGAACCATGTATGTAATCCCTTACGCTATGGGACAGGTTGGCTCTGACTTTGCTAAGTACGGTATTGAGCTTACTGACTCTATCTATGTTGTACTTAACATGCTTATTATGACTCGTGCCGGCGCGCATGTTGCTAAGGCTATGGGTGACGGTGAGGGCTTTATTAAGGGTCTTCACGCAAGATGCAACATTGATGAAGAAAACAGATACATCTGCCACTTCCCTGAGGACAACACAATTTGGAGTGTTAACTCCGGTTACGGCGGAAACGTTCTTCTCGGAAAGAAGTGCTTCGCGCTTAGAATTGCTTCCTACCTCGGACGTCAAGAGGGCTGGATGGCTGAGCATATGCTCATTCTCGGTGTTGAATATCCTAACGGCGATACAAAGTACATCAGCGCTGCTTTCCCGTCTGCTTGCGGTAAGACTAACCTCGCTATGCTCATTCCTCCTAAGGCTTACTCTGAAAAGGGCTACAAGGTATGGTGCGTAGGTGATGATATTGCTTGGCTCCGTGTTGGTAAGGACGGCAGACTTTGGGCTATCAACCCTGAGAACGGATTCTTCGGTGTTGCTCCCGGTACTAATAACAAGTCTAACCCCAACGCTCTTGCTACAACAATGAGAGATACAATCTTCACAAATGTTGGTCATGTGCTTGATGACAACACAGTTTGGTGGGAGGGTCTTAATGACAATGCTCCTGACAACTGCATCAACTGGAAGGGCGAAAAGTGGGATAAGACAAAGTATGACAAGAAGGATAAGGTTAACACAAGTGCGGCTCATCCTAACTCAAGATTTACTGCTCTTGCAAAGAACTGTCCTTGCATTTCTAAGGAATTTGACAATCCTGCAGGTGTTCCTATCTCTGCTATTGTATTTGGTGGCCGTCGTGCAAAGACTGCTCCGCTTGTATATCAATCATTCGGCTGGCAGCACGGCTCATTCGTTGGCTCTATAATGGCTTCCGAGACTACTGCTGCGGCAGCAGGTGCGGTTGGCGTTGTTCGCCGTGACCCGATGGCTATGCGTCCATTCGTTGGATACAACATGGGTGACTACTTCCAGCACTGGCTTGATATGGGCAAGAAGATTCCTAATGCTCCAAAGATTTTCCATGTTAACTGGTTCAGAACCGACGATGAGGGTCACTTCATTTGGCCGGGATTTGGCGACAATATGAGAGTGCTTGATTGGATTCTTGCAAGATGTGAGGATAAGGTTGACGCTCGCGAGACTGCTATCGGTTATGTTCCTTACGCTAAGGACATCAACATTGAGGGTCTTGATGACATCACTGTTGACACAGTTGAGGGTCTTCTCAGCGTTGATAAGGAATCATGGCTTGAGGATGTTGAGAACATTAAGGCGTTCTATGCTCAGGTTGGTGACAGAGTTCCTGCTACTATGTATGAGGAGCTTAGCGCACTTGAGGCAAGACTCAAGAAATAATTTTGAACTTAAAAACGCTATCCAAATGAAGTGAACCCCAAAAAGTTCACAAAAAACAAAAAACGAAAACCTCTTATGGTATAATGAAACCATAGGAGGTTTTTAATTATGGCAAAAAAGGGACAAAAATTTAAAAAGTATACAATTGAAGAAAAAATGATTAT
>JAFTUD010000034.1 GCA_017466455.1 Clostridia bacterium | reverse complement strand
TGATTTCGCTTTTAGGATGCGTTTCGCTAATCGTGTTTGGTGCTATTTCGGTATTTAGTTCTGAAACCGCTGACAAAATAGCACAGTCATCTATGATAGTCATTGATGGCACATTTATAGCAATGCTGGTATCGGTGTTATTTGTGGTCTTTGGAGCTATAATACTTATCAAAACAATGAAACATAAGTAGGAGGTTTCAATGAAAAAGTTATCAACGATATTTGCAGCACTTGCAATATTACTTACAAACATTATGTGCGTTGTGGTAACCTATAACTGCACAGTTCTTCGATATGCACCTGGTAATAGCGCACCTTGGGATGTAGGACTACTTTTTGCTATCCCATTCGTGATTGGAATAACTGTTTGTTCCATCGTTTCATACATTGCAAAGAAAAAAGGCAAATAATCTGAATCAAACAAATTCCAATTTTTATAGTAGTTTATAGTATTCTTCGGCCTTATTATCCCACTTTAAGATCTTTTACCCTCAATATTGTAATAAAAAGAGAGCCTTTGTTTAGAAAAGGTTCTTTTTTGTTGATATCTGTATTTATAATAACTCGTTGAAATATTTTGCGTTGGATTTTCTTTTTTGCATATACTATCTAAAAAGGAGATAAGTATGTGTACAAGTATAGCGTATAGGACAAGCGATTTTTATTTTGGAAGGAATATGGACATTGAGGGGCATTTTGATGAGCAGATTGTTGTAGCACCGAGAAATTTTAACTTTAATTTTAAATACATGTCACAAGCGACAAATCAATATGCAATAATCGGCATGGCAAGAGTGAAAAGCCTATATCCATTATATGCCGATGGAGTAAACGAAATGGGACTTTGTGCGTGTGCCTTGAGCTTCCCTAAAAGTGCGGGGTATAAAAACAAGCCCGTTAAGGACAAGGTGAATTTAACATCGTATGAGGTAATACCGTATATTCTATCAAGCTTTGAAAGCGTTAAAGAGGTAAAGGAGAAGCTTGCTAATTTAGTGATATTAGATGATTGCTTTGATGAAAAAACGCCATCAACGCCTTTGCATTGGATGATTGCTGATGAAAATGAAAGCATAACACTTGAAAGCACTAAGGATGGCGTAAAAATATATGATAACCCTGTGGGCGTTTTGACAAACGAGCCGATTTTTCCAACTCAGCTAAGAGCCTTGGAAAAGTATGATCATTTAACTCCGTATGATAATAATGAGGGCGCAGACTCCTTAGGACTTGGTTTATACGGGCTTGAGGGCGATTTTTCGTCCGTTTCGCGCTTTATCAGGGCATCAATGCTAAAAAAGTATTCCGTCACGGATTTTAGTGATCACGAGAGCGTTTCAATGGTGCTTAGACTGTTGTATTCAGTTGCCCCTATAAAGGGAAGCGTCAGGAGCCTGCAAGAAAAGTTGCATTATACGGTATATACATCAGTAATAAATGCAAGCAAGGGGATATATTACTACACTACAAACGAGAATATGCAATTAAACAAGGCTTTGCTTTCAAATGCCGATCTTGACACACAATATTTACAGGTATATCCGCTTAAAATGAATTTTGAAATCTAAAGGCTACTTTAAGGTAGCCTTTGTTTTTGTCTAAAATTTAGTGACTAATGCTCTTATTGATGCTTTATTTGAATATTTCTATTGAATTGAATTTTTATACATGGTATAATAAAATTACCTTATACCAACAAGACAAGCTTGTTGCGGTAATTTTATTGACGGCTAAAAAGTTTTTCTTCGCAAAATGCTTGAAAAACGCATCTTTGATGCTGACAAACACTTGCGTGTTTGCTTTTATGGTATAATAAAATTACCTTATACCAATAAGGCAGGCTTATTGCGGTAAATTTATTGACGGCTAAAAGGTTTTTCTTCGCAAAAGGCTCGAAAAACGCATCTTCGATGCTAACAAACACTTGCGTGTTTGCTTTTATGGTATAATATATTATGAATAACAATGAAAAAGAGGATTTTTAACTTATGGAAAAAATTACATTAAATAAACCTAAAAGACCTATAAGGGTCATTCAATTTGGTGGAGGAGTATTTTTAAGAGGATTTTTTGACTGGATGCTACAAAAGGCAAACGACATGGGTATTTATAATGGAAATGCCATAATCGTTCGTAGTAAGACAACGGGAAGAGATCCGCTTGAGACTCAAAACTATAATTACACTCATATAGCAAGAGATGCGGAGCATGAGGACACAACGCTCGTTGATTGTATTGCGGGCTCTATTTCGGCATCAGAGCAATATGATGAATTTTTATCACTTGCCGAAAGAGAAGAAGCAAATGTTGTTGTATCAAACACAACCGAGGCAGGAATCGTATACGAAAGGTGCGATTTTGATAGTGGCAAATGTCCAAGCACATTTCCTGCAAAGCTATGCGCTCTGCTATATCGCCGATTTATCTGCGGTCTTGATGGAATGCTTATCATTCCCTGTGAGCTTATAGAAAATAATGCCGATAGGCTGAAGGACATCGTGCTAAAGCATGCAAGCGACTGGTGTCTCGGTACGGATTTTGATAGATTCATAAACGAAAAATGCTCCTTTAGAAACACGCTTGTTGACCGCATTGTATCTGGAAAACCAAGTGAGGAGCTTTCGCTTCCGTATATTGATGAAAGCGCAAATACAAGTGAATATTTTCATTTGCTTGTAATAGAAGGCGAGGCTGACAGTAGACTTCCTCTTGACAGGCTCGGGCTTAATGTGCGTTATGTCCCGTCGGTTTTGCCGTATCGTACAATAAAGGTGCGCATCTTGAACGGTGCCCATACATCAATGATTCCGTATGCTCTCTTAGAGGGAGTGGAAACGGTTTCGGAGTGCTTGAAGAATGAGGTTTTATCGGAGCATCTTAAAAAATGCCTTGAAGAAATAGTGCTTTCAATGGATATTGACGAGAGCGAGACAAGAGCATATGCGAAATCGGTGGTTGATAGGTTTGCAAATCCATATATTCAACATAGATGCGCATCAATATCCTTAAATTCTGTTAGCAAGTTTAAGGTAAGGGTGCTTCCTTCAATTCTTGAATATGAAAGAAAATACGGTAAAGCACCAAATCAGCTTATGATTTCATTCGGTAAGCTTATTGCTTTTTATAAGAACGGAAATCCAAATGACGACGCGTATGCTGTCGAAAAGCTAAAGAACTCAACGGTAAACGAAATATTGAGTGATATTAGCTTGTGGGGACAGGATTTATCACGCTTTGCAAAAGAGGTTGAAATATATGCAAATTCATCCAAATGATAATGTAGAGGTAAGAGAAAACGGTCATAAATATGCTTTGAGAGATATAAAAAAGGGTGAAAATGTAATAAAATACGGCTCACCAATCGGTCATGCTATTTGTGATATAAAAGCGGCAGAGCATGTGCATACGCACAATCTTAAAACAAATCTTTCGGCAGGTCTTGAGTATACATATAGCTACAAGGACTATGGCATTAAAAGGATAAGCTCAAGCTTGACCTTTTATGGATATGAGAGAGAAAATGGTGATGTCGGTATAAGAAATGAAATATGGATTGTCAATACCGTTGGTTGCGTTAATAAGGTTGCTCAAAGGATTGCTGAAAAAACAGGGGTTAAATGCTTCTCTCACCCTTATGGATGCTCACAGCTTGGAGATGACCATAGAATTACGCAAAAAATCCTTTGCGGAATGATAAATCATCCTAATGCGGGCGCAGTGCTTGTGCTTGGCTTGGGGTGCGAAAACAATAATATAAGCGAAATGAAAGCAGCTCTTGGCGAGTACGATTCTAAGAGAGTAAGATTTTTGAACTGTCAGGATGTAGAGGATGAAATTTCCGAGGGAATAAAAATAGTCAATGAGCTTAAGGAATATATAAGCACATTTGAGAGAAAGAAAATAAGCATTTCGCGCTTAAAAATAGGGCTTAAGTGTGGCGGAAGCGACGGATATAGCGGAATAAGCGCGAATCCGCTTGTTGGAAGGCTTTGCGATCGTATAGTATCATACGGCGGAAGCTGTGTGCTTACCGAGGTGCCCGAAATGTTTGGCGCAGAGCATCTTTTGATGGAAAGATGCGAATCGTATGAGGTTTTCTTAAAAACAGTTAAGCTAATAAATAGCTTTAAGGAATATTTCATTCGCCACGGTCAGGCCGTATACGAAAACCCCTCTCCCGGAAATAAGGAGGGAGGAATTACAACCTTGGAGGAAAAGTCGCTTGGATGCGTGCAGAAGGGCGGAATATCTCCTGTGGTTGATGTGCTTGACTATGGAGAAAGAGTGGTTAAAAACGGTCTTTCCTTGCTTAACGGACCGGGAAATGATATAGTAGCGGTTACAAATCTTATGGCAAGCGGTGCTCATATGATACTCTTTACAACGGGAAGGGGAACACCGCTTGGCGCGCCTGTGCCGACTGTTAAGATTTCAACTAACAACGCTCTTGCAACGAAAAAGAAGAGCTGGATTGATTTTGACGCCTCACCAATCCTTTGCGGTAAGAGCATTGATCTGATGGCTGATGAGTTAATGGAGTATGTCATATCCGTTGCATCTGGAGAAGAAACAAGGAATGAAATAAACGGATTTAGCGAAATATCTATATTTAAGGACGGAGTAACATTATAAGAGGTAAATTATGAGTTATATAAAGAATGATTTTTTGTTAAGGAACAAAACCGCAAAGGAGCTTTATGCTTTCTATGCAAAGGATATGCCTATATTTGACTACCATTGTCACTTGCCCGAAAAGCAAATACTTGAAAACAAGCCATTTAATGACATATTTGAAATTTGGCTATCGGGTGATCATTACAAATGGAGACTCATGCGTAATTTCGGCATAGAAGAGGAATATATTACAGGAAACAAGAGCAACAAGGAAAAGTTCATCGCATATTGTAAGACACTTGGCTCTGCGTTTGGAAATCCGTTATATCATTGGTCGCAGGTTGAGCTTAAGGAATACTTCGGGTGTGATTATGAAATTAACGAAAAGAATGCCGAGAAAATATGGGAAGAATGTAATGAGTATATAAGCAAAAACAAGGTAACACCGCAAAGCCTGATTGAAAGCTCAAATGTAACTTATGTATTTACAACTAATGAGGTGTTTGATGATCTTTCTACCTTTGAAAAGATAAAGGAGAAGGATTATAAGTTTTCTGTAATACCTGCATTCCGTGCTGATAAGATAATGAATATTGAGGCATCTGCATATCTTGAATTTTTAGGTAAGCTCGAGAGCCTGACTCACGAAATAAAGAATATAGATGACCTTGAAGGGGCACTCGAGGCGCGTCTTGAGGCGTTTCTGAGGGTAGGCGCAAGGGCGAGCGATATCGCACTTGAAAGCGTTTATGAAGTTCCAAATAAAGCCGAGGCAGATAAGGTTTTGAGGAGCGTTATAAGGGGAAAGAAGCCTACCGAGAGGGATAGCGAGATATTTAAGGGCTATCTTACATATTTTCTTATGAAGCTTTATGCTAAGCATAATGTTACTACCGAGCTTCACATAGGAGCTATGCGTAATAATAATTCGGTAATGCTTGAAAGACTTGGTCTTGACACTGGCTTTGATAGTATATCTGATAAAAATAGCATTTCACTTCTTTCTCGCTTGATGGATAGATTAAATTCCGAGGCATCACTTCCAAGACTTATCATATTTAACCTAAATCCCAAGATGAATAGCGAAATAATGACTCTTATCGGTTGCTTCCAAAGCGGAGAGGCTAAGGGAAAAATTCAATATGGCGCCGCATGGTGGTTCCTTGATAATAAGGTTGGAATGGAAAAACATCTTGAGGACCTTTGCGCAACAGGACACATAGGAGCGTTTGTTGGAATGCTTACTGATAGCAGATCCTTCCTATCATATCCAAGACATCATTATTTCCGCAGGATTTTGTGTAATTACCTTGGAACACTTATTGAAAACGGCGAAATGACCGCCGATAAAGAGATCGTTTCAAGCGTTATAAAGGATATTTGCTACAACAATGCTATCAAATACTTTAATGTTGATTAACATGTGAATAGACAATGATTTGGAAAATCGTGAAAAGGAAATGAAATTATGACAAAAAAATCAAAGCTTTTACAAGCTACACTTTTGGCATCGGAGGAGCTCGCCCGCAAAAATTTCCATGAAAATACCGCCAATTATTTTTTGGTCTCAACCTTGGAATTTTTGAAGGAATATAAGAATGATAAAACTAACGCCTTTGCCGAGCATCCGCTTATAAAAGCAGAGCTTGATCGTGTTTGCGATATGCTAAAAATAAAAGACTTAGATATAGACAAAATAATCAAGCAAATATCCGAGGATGCTACTGATCCGTTGTATCTTGTTGAAAAGGATGAATATGCCTTTAAAAGACTGATAGATGCGGTAGATAGGGCAAATGACGGAGATGATTTTGAGCTTGATATGTCTGATTACATTGAAGAAATATTAAACACTCCAACCGAGGCTATTAAATCGTATATTCTTCCGTTTATATCAAATGATGAGGAGCAAGGCGATGATTCATCTGTTGATAATGAGGATGATTATGACGGCGACGATAATGATGCTGATGAAAACGGTAAAAATGATGCCGATACAGAGTCGGTTGATGAGCGTATTGAACGACTGAGGAAAAAGCTTGAGGATTTGTTTGGAAATCTTCCGCCACAAGAGCCACCGAGAAAAAATCCGTTCTTTGATGATGAAGATGATGACGACGATGATGAGGAAGAGGTTGAAATCCCCGATTCCATTGATAAAATCATTGAAGATTGTCAAAGAATGCAAAAGAATCTTCTTGGAAAGGTATTTGGACAGGATCATGCCGTAAATATGTTTGTATCAGGCTATTTTCAGTCAAGAGTGACCGCTATGGCTGAGAATATTACAAACAAGCCAAAGGCGATATTCCTTTTCGCAGGCCCTCCAGGCACAGGAAAAACCTTCCTTGCCGAGAATATAGCCGAGCAGCTTGGTATGCCGTATAAGCGCTTTGATATGAGTGCATATACCGACAACGAATCGGCTGTATCCACATTTAAGGGCGTAAATCCTTCATTCAAAAGCGCAAGCGAGGGTCTTGTTACCGGATTTGTAAACAAGAATCCAAAATCAGTGATTCTCTTTGACGAGATAGAGAAGGCGTGTCCTATGATACTCAATCTGTTTCTTCAAATTCTTGATGAGGCAACGCTGGTTGACCAGTTTACGCAAAAGACTGTTTCATTTGCTAATACAACATTGATTTTCACAACCAATCTTGGTCAAAACCTTTATGATAGTGATAAATATTCTTCGTTGTCGGCAATTCCGAGAAAGAAAATATTAAAGGCGCTTGAGGTTGAAATAAATCCGAGAACACAAGAGCCCAAGTTCCCTAAGGCGATCTGCTCACGCTTCGCAGCGGGAAATGTCGTAATGTTTAATCACCTTGAGGGAAACAATCTTCTTAAGCTTGTAGAAAAGGAGCTTAACAGAAATGCTAAAAACCTTAAGCAAAGCTCTGATATCACTATAAATTATGACTCCAACATATCATCGGCGGTGCTGTACTCCGTTGGTGGAAGGGCTGATGGAAGAACTGCTAAGGGAAGGGCAAATTCATTCTTCTTTGATGAGCTTTATGAGCTTTTGCGCTTGGTAGAGTCTGAGGATAGCCAAAGCGAGGTATCATCAATAGATACAGTGAATGTGAGCGTTTCTCTTGATAATGTAAACGATGAGATCAAAAAGCTTTTTGTTAACGATCAAAAGGCAGAGGTGCTTGTTTTCTCAAATGATGAAAATATCGTTAAAATAAGCGAAAAGATTGATAATATTGTTTGCCACAAGGCATCAACCGTTTCCGAAGCCAAGGATATATTATTTGAAAACAATATAACTATGGCTATCGCGGATATTTATTGCGGTATAAGGGGCGATGATAATGTTTTGAACGCTGAGGACCTTGATTCCGAGGGAATTGATTTTGTTGAATATATTTGTGAAAAATATAGAATTCCTACATATATTGCAACAACCGAGGCTAAGAAAATCAACGAGGAAGAGCTTCTGTCGTTTGCAAAGATGGGAGTTAAGGACACAATAGGCTTTAACTGGGCTGATTTCACTTCTGTTGAGGCTCAAATAAAAGACAGATGCGAGTCTGCATATCAGGAGCAAAAGCTGTTTAAGCTCGCAAGAGAAAATAAGGCGCTTAGCTATAAAACCTATCAAGCAATATCTAATGACGGAGCAGTTACAGATATCAAGCTATATGACCTTTGCTTGACAACCATTACCGATCTTCAGGATGATGACAAGGGAATGCTTGATAATCGCTCCTGCCCAACTGTAACCTTTGATAGGGTAATCGGTGCTAATGATGCCAAGGAAGAACTTAAATATTATGTAGAATATCTTAAAAATCCTACAAAGTATTTGAAGTTAGGCGTTGCTGCACCAAAGGGAATATTGCTTTATGGCCCTCCTGGTACAGGAAAAACACTTCTTGCTAAGGCGTTAGCCGGGGAGAGTGGAGTAACCTTCTTTGCTACCGAGGGAAATGAATTTATAAAGACTTATTACGGACAAGGCGAAAAGGCAATACACGATTTGTTTAAGGCTGCAAGGAAATATGCGCCGGCTATAATCTTTATTGATGAAATTGACGCGATAGGTAAGGATAGAAATACGGATGATAAGGGATATATTTCTTCTTATCTTACTGCATTACTTGCCGAAATGGACGGATTTAAAACCGATACAACAAAGCCAATTATCGTAGTCGCTGCTACTAACTATGGTACGGAAAATTATCGTGGAAAGAAGCTTGATGCGGCACTCCTTCGCCGTTTTGACAGGCAAATTTACATTGACCTTCCAAACAAGGATGAAAGAAGAGAGTTTATCAAAATGAGGCTTAATGACCATCCTAACATTTTGATAAGTGAGTCTCTAATTGAAAATCTTTGTGTCCGTTCAACAGGAATGAGCCTTGCCGAGCTTGACTTGGTATTTGAGCTTGCTATGAGAACCGCAATTCGCCGAGGCGCTGATAAAATCACTGACAAGATCTTTGATGAGGCATTTGAAACCTTTAACGGTGGAGAAGAAAAGAAGTGGAACGATGATACCTTGATGCGTACTGCACGACACGAGGCGGGACACGCACTTGTTTGCTGGCTAAGCGGTGAAAAACCATCTTATCTCACAATCGTTTCAAGAGGAGATCATGGCGGTTATATGCAGCATGGTGACAGCGAGGGTAAGGGTACATATACCCGTGGCGAGCTTAGGGCACGCATACGCACATCGCTTGCAGGTCGTGCAGCCGAGCTTGTATATTACGGTGAGGAGTGTGGCTTGGATACAGGCGCAAGCTCTGATCTTCGTAACGCTACATCGGTTGCCAAAAGAATGATATGCAATTACGGTATGGATGAAAAGCTTGGACTTGCTGTTATAGATATTGAGTCGGATTCACCTAATTATATGGTTATTCGCCAAAGGATTAATGAAATTCTTTTTGAGGAGCTTGAAAATGCAAAAGCGCTTATCGCAAAAAATAAAGATGCGATAGACGCAATAGTTGATAAGCTTATGGAATGTAACCAGCTCGGAGAAGCCGAAATCGATGCTATATTTAAGCAAAAGGCAGTGTCCGATAAGTAACCAAAATCTTAACAAAAATCAAAATCCATCTACTAAAATGAAGTGAACCCAAAAGTTTAGACAAAAATTAAATATTAAATTGTTTGAGAATGAGCTCGGTACTGTACTGGGCTCATTCCTTTTAGTTTGAGAGAGATCCTCTCATTGTTGTAGTAATGTATGTATTCTTCCAATTTC
>JAFTUD010000007.1 GCA_017466455.1 Clostridia bacterium | reverse complement strand
TTTGTAACTCAATTTGTGTTCTCGCATGTCCATTATAACACACATCTTGAATTCTGTCGAGTATCTCCTGTTTTCTCTTCCTGTTTTACCCATAAAAAATATGCACCTCCAAAAGCGTCTAACTTTTGGGGTGCATATCAATCTGTGTTGGTTTTTATTTTTGTTTTTAGTGTGTCGGTTGCTTAAAATTACGATACATATTCAAGGGTTATATTTATCGCGCAATCACTCGAAATGTTATCGGGAAGAGATATTTCTGTATTCAAGTCGATTGGTTGTAACGACACGGTAATTAAATTTGTCGGGAAGTCAAACATCTCCATTTCTTTTTTGCCGAAAATTTGAACAGTCAGATAAATCTCGCCATTTTCGTATTTGAAGGAATTGACTGCAAAGTCCGTTTCAAGCGGATTTTCAAGATGGATTGCAATGAAGGGATAGCTCGGCAACCAACTTAATCCGTCAAGTATTTCTATCTTTTTCTTTGATTCGCGGTTTTCTACATAATACGCCTCGGCTTTTTCAACGGTAGCATCTATTTTATATGCGTTACTATTATATTGAGTCAAGCGTTCGGCGTTTATTGCTATGCTTCCGTTTGCCCCCGCTTCGCCTATTTCCGCAATCGGCAAAACAACGAAGTAAAGCTCATAGCAATCTACAATATCTTCTGTCGAATCGCCGCCTGTGTGATATAAATCCAACTCAATCTTTGCGTTGTCGCCGTTAAATGTTGCGTTATAAAATCCTACTTCCGAAATTGCCGAACCGGATCCGTCGGTATAGTAACGCAAAATCGCTACAATACGGTTTTTCTCAAACAAATCAGACTCTATCTCGGAGTGGTTTAGCAAGCTGAACGCTTGAAGCTCGTTGTGAGAGGAAAAAATTTTGAATTGCGAGGCTTTATTCACATCAAAAATGTCATCCGAAAACGCATTGCCATTGTGCTGTGAGCCCGAATAGTCAACGATTGTTCTAACATATCCCGATGAAATTTGCCTGTAATACTTTTCTGTTTGCTTTACCTGTGTTTTTGTTTCGTTTGGGGCTTTTGGCGTGTCGCTTGGCTCTATAATGCTTGATGATTCACTTGATGAGCTTTTGCTCTCGCTTGGAGCCTCAACGCTTGATGACTCGCTTGAGGATTCCTCATTCTCATCGCACGACAAAAGACAGCTAAAGCACAAAAGAAGCACCAAAAGCAACGCTAATAATTTTTTCATAAAATCCCCTTACTCTCTGATTGATATTTTATTCCGCTTTAAATAGACAAAAACAGCCCATGAGCAGTAAGACCTGTTCATAGGCTGTGGCTTGCGATTTGCGTAAGGCAACGAGAACGCTTTTCGCTCTTGGAACATTGTCTTATTTATACGCTTTTACAATTTTATTATAGCACATAATGGCTGATTTGTCAATATTCTTCAAAATCAGGCTACTGCGTAGTATCGGGATAATACTCTAACATAAAGTCAAGGGACGCTTCAAAGTAGTTTATGGCGAAGTCAAGCTGACCCTTCCATGTGGTGATTGCGGTGATGTAGGAAGGAGAGGTCCATGTATCCTGACCGAGCGTTTGCCATTTTTCAAAGTTCTTTTCATAGCTTGCGCTATGCTCGGTGGCGTATTTTACGATTTCGGCAACGGTAGAGCGAATCATTTGCTCGTTTTCGTGTAGCTCCTTGCCGACAAGCGCCTTAAATTCATCGTGCTTTAAAAGTGCGTTAAACCACGGACATTTGTCCTTAGTCCAAAGCGTTTCGGGATTTTCAAACGAGCCGTTTCCCTTATGCTCAACATTACCGAGCGCCATATCGAAATCCCACACGGGTCCGCATTCGAGCTTTCCGCCCGAGTCCTTATAGAAGTAAAGGCTTGAATAGTCCGTATCAGCACATTTGAATACATCAAAAACGATATACGCCTGTGCAAATGACTGAACATCAATAAGTTCCTTAACCTTTTCGTAGTCATTTCCACGAATGGCGGTCATACAGTCGTTAAGGTAGTTTTGGATAAACGCTTTATGCTCCTCGGTAAGTCCCTCATCATTTGGGAATTTAACGGAGTAGCCTCTGTTTGATTTAAACTGGTCAGGCACGATAATCTCCGTTTCGGGAGTTTGATGTGACCAACCGTCAAATTCGACAAGGTAGCCCGTGTCAAGGTATGCGACGCTTTCGTCAACCTCAACCCTGTGCTTATTTACCTCTACCTGCTCACAAAGAAGATACACACCGTGATACTGTCCGTTGAGATACACTTCAACACTACGACAGTCGGGCGAGGCTTCAAGCTTGGAGAACATTCCGGCAACGGTATATGCCATATTATTTCTTAGAAGTGATTTATCAATATAATCAGCAAGAAGCACCCAGTCCTTCGCCTTTCCAAAGCCAAAGATGTCACGCTTTACATCAAGCTTTATCTTATATGGCTTTTTGGGGAAGCCCTGTGTCCATGTTGAGTTACCTCTACCACGGATTTGTGCGCTTTGCTCGGCCATATGGTATGCGCCCATAGAGTCGTAGGCGGTGACCTTGCAATCTATATAAAAGTCCTTTGATGTAACATCAGCGCCTGTCGAGGTGTCAATGGCAATTACCGAAAGACCGCTACCTGCATAGGTAAAATATGCCGTGAGGTATTCGTTTTGCTCGGGTTTTACCGAAATGACGGGGTTAGTCGAGCCATTTGACCAACATAGGAAAACAAATCCTTCGCTTGGGTTTGCCATAACGGGAAGGGAGTTTGTCCCCTCATCAACCTCTTGCAAGGCTGTTCCTATGATTTCACCTCTTGCCCCATCACAGGAGAAGCTGACAAGATGGTATTTTTGGAAAATTGCAGTCACTTCAATATCGTTTGTCGCCTCATCACTTCGGCTAGCACTCGTATTTCCGTCACTCCATTTGACAAATCGGTATCCGCTTGCGGGAATTGCACGGACAAGGCTTGCGCTTTGACCAAATGCTATTTCCTGCGTTGCATTTCCAAGCACCGTTCCGCCCTCACCTGCGAGGTATTTTAGTGTTATCTTGTTTGAAAATGTTGCATAAATTGTCTTGTCGCTATCGGCAATATCGCTCCTTGTCGGCTCGGTTTTTCCGTCACTCCAACCCGTAAAGCGGTAGCCATACTCAGGCACAGCGGTGACGGATAGGGTTGCTTCGCCCGTTTCAAGCCTTTGAATAGGCGTACCCTCAATAAATCCGCCAAGATCCGCCTCGTATGTAACGGTGGAATAGCTTATTTTTTCAAAAAGGGCGGTAAAGCTTGCACTTTCGCTCAGTGTGTCGATGCGATATTTGTCGGTTTTTCCGTCACTCCAGCCGATAAAGCGGTAGCCCTCGCTCGCCTCGGCGCTGACAAGTGAGAATGAGGCACTTGACCCCTCATCACATTCCTTTGACTGAGAGGCTGAGCCACCGATGTAGCCACCCTCGCTCGCTATATATTCAACGCTTACGGTCACTTTCCCGCAAGAGGAAAGGAAAACGCAAAGCAAAAAAACCGTAAGAGCAAGGAGAAAAATTCTTTTCTTCATAAGCAGTCCTTTTGGGTTAAATTTTTATAAAAAGGGCGTTTATGTGTTTGTAAAACGCCCTCAAAGTCTATTATTTGATGTTTTGAATGAGGTTCAGATAAAATTCGCACGATTTCGCAATAGAGGAAAGGCGGATTTTTTCATTATTTCCGTGAACACTGCGCCTTTCGGCAAGAGTCATATCCATAGCGGAGAAGCGGTAAACTTTATCGCTTATTCTTCCGTAGTGGCGAGAGTCGGAGCATTGTACCATAAGGTAAGGCGTTACAATCGCGCCCTTCCAGGTAGAGGCAACCGCATTTTCAACCGCGCGATATTCATCACAGTCAACGCGTGAAATTCTGCTTGGATTTACCCCGTGTAGCACATTTAGCTCAATACTGTCGTTTTTAACTGTTTTTCTGATTTGTTCAACCGCACCCTCAACCGTGTCGTTAGGATTTAGGCGTATGTTTGACACCATGCTTGCCTCGGGTGGCATAACATTTGAGGCACTTGACCCCTTCATCTGAGTAAACGCAACCGTTGTGCGGATAAGAGCATTAAGCTCGCCACCGCTTTTCTTGCCAAGGAGATTTACAACCCAGCCAAATGCCCACCAGTTAGAGAAAATCATTCTGTAAAGGAAGGTGGAGTGCCTGCCGAGCGTGTTAAACATTCTTGATACAGGGTCGGACATTTTCATCTTGAACGGATGCGTTTCAACCTCGTGGCACGCATCGGCAAGGTAGCCGACAGTAGAGCGTGGCTTAGGCGATGAGGCGTGTCCGCCGTTTGACTTTATCTTGTATTCAAGGTCAAGCATTCCCTTTTCGGCAATTCCTATCATACCGCAGGGCGCCTTAACCCCAGGGAACACATTTTCGCATACAGCACCGCCCTCATCAAGGACAAGACCGATTTTTATTCCGTTTTCCTCAAAGTATTTGATTACAGTGGGCGCACCCTCGCCGTTTATTTCCTCATTGCCCGAATAGGCAAGGTAAATATCCCTTTTCGGTGTGTAGCCCCTTGCAATAAGCGTGTCAACGGCAAAGAGCGAGGCGTTCATTGTCACCTTTGTGTCAAGCGTTCCACGACCCCAAAGCTCGCCGTTTTCAATAATTCCGTCAAACGGTGGCTTTTCCCAGTCGCTCTCGCTTACAGGCACAACATCGTAGTGAGCCATGAGAACGACAGCTTCGCGATTGTTTTCAAATGCGGAATTCGGACCGGGGACGCCCCCGGAGGCGTTATCGAATTCACAACTCCACTTAAAGAGTAATGCGCGGTTTTCAAGTCGTGTAAATGTGCATTTTTCAAACACATGTGGATAAAGCGAGGGGAGAGCGTTTATTAGCCCCTCAAACTCCGCCTCGTCCTCGAGCGACGGGTCACGGTAGGATATAGTTTTGAATTTTACAAGCTCTCTTAGGCACTCGCTTGCCCTGTCCGCATCAAAATCCGTGTCACTCTGTGTCGGTAAAACGGACTTTTTCGGCTTGAACGCAAGCGTGCGAGCTATAATAACTATGAAAAATATAGCTACAAGAGCAAGAAGCGAATATAAAAAGTATTCCATAATAAATTCCTTGAATAAGCATTAGTCACTTCGTGACATGAATTGCGATAAATCGCATGAATTGACGGCAAGCCGTCGTGAATTGCTCCGTTGGAGCATGAATTGTGCTACGCACATATCATTGCGAACTGCGAATTCCGCACTCCGAATTTGCGACAGCACCATTCCGAACTCCGAACTCCGCATTCCGCATTTCTCTAATCGCCTGCCGATTAGAGAAGTCCTTTTTTATACATAATTCTTGCGACGATGATAGTGAAGATAACACCGACAGGAACCATAATTCCGACAGTGCCCGAATTGAGCGCAGGAACGAAGATAAACAGGATAAGCATAAGAATGATAGGCGCGATTGCAAGCTTCACATTCTTAGATACGAATACAACGCCGAGTCCGCCAAAGAGTGCAGGGAGCATTTGAGTAAATGCAGGGTCAAGCACGGGATTTGAGAGTAGCGGAGTAAGCGGAACAATCATAATAACGCCTAAAATCACGATGAGCGTTGTAACGATGCTTGATGTCGCAATAGAAATAGTGGAGATAATCTCGCCCTCCTCGGAGTTTGCCTTAACATCAGCCTTTTCCATAGCATCAAGCGCAACAGGGAGCTTAAGGTTGGAAATGTTACCTGTTACAAACGAGAGGTAAGTTCCGCCTGCGCCGAGCATAGGAACATATGTAAATACCTCAATAAGACCGACTGCCCAATACATAGGCACAGTAGCAATCAAGCCTGCACCGAGCGCGCTCCAATCGGGAACGGCATTAAAGATTATGCAAAGCAAAAGAGGGAACAGGAAGATAAGAGCAAGAAGCGTAAAGCCCCAAATTCTTCCATCTCTATGCACGCTTTCAAGATAAGTAAGCTGTTTCTTTTCCTTCATCATGCCACAACACCTCCGAGCCAGTTAGTAAGCGGAATAGCGCTTGCCATTCCAAGCACCATAGAGATAGGAAGCGCATAGTCGTTCAGCCACTTCCACTTGAGCTTCTTCATAAGCACACCGCAAAGCACCATAACGAGCGCACTGACAACCATTACAAAAACGGGAACAAGACCTGAGGTTGAGGTGTACTGCACGGCTACTGTTTCGCCAAGGTCATTCTTTTCCATAGCGGTGAAAATTCCGTTTTCGCTAAGCCACAGACGGGAAACATCGCAGAATACGAATCCGAGGAATGCGGAAATCATTCCAAGGAACATAGCATTGTTAAATATTTCACGCCACTTGGCATCGCTCTTTTCGAGCTTAATCATTCCGTTTTGTACCTTTTTGGTAAGCACGGGAGTAAGCACAAGACCGAGCATAATACCGATAGTCATAACCCACGCAACGGTTACAAAAACGCTTGCATCGGTAATAACGGTATTAAGGTTTTCGCCAAAGCCCGCAAGCGCATTACGCGCGGCAATCATTTCATAGGAAAGAGAGCCGATAACCGAAAGGCGTAGCCACGGAAGCGCAACACCGAGCGACTTTGAAAGCGAGATAACGCCGACTAAGATTGAAATAGCGGGCGCAATAGTGAAAATAGCCGAGGAAATAATAGTCTTTTTAAGGACTTTTTTGTCCATTCCCTTTTCCGTCGCGCGCCTGTAAGCACGAATGAGGAAATAGAACGACTGTGCAAGCACGCATGCGATTATCACGCCTACAAGCACGAATATAATGGGGTGGTTTATATTAAATGTCACGGAAAAACCTCCTAATTTTTGATGACTGATAAGCTTCGTTATACTGTGTTGGGCTTCACCCACGACCTTGACTATCGTAAGATAGCCTGCGCCCGTGGCTTCCAGTCCGCCTTGTCTAACTCGCTTCTAAGCCATCAAACCTCTTGGATTTTGTTTTTGATGGCTGATTAACGGCGTTATACTGCGCTCGAGAACCCCAAGGCTCTCAAGTTCGCCTTGAGGACCCCGATGTTGCTCCTCGTTCACGACCTTGACGCACGCAAAGTGCGCCTGCGCCCGTGATTTGCGCTGGGGTTCGCAGGAAGCCTTGTCTAACTTGTTTCTAAACCGTCAAACCTCCTAAATTTTGATTATTTTAATTCCTCATTCCGCGTGACGGAATGGAGCATTAAGAATATTGCTTCGTAGTGAATGGAAACAATTCATACCAAACGAAGTCGGAGCTTGCCCGCCGAGGCTCTCGGCTTAGTCGTTATTTACTCCGAATTTTTGAGCAACCTCTTTATCAAGTGTTGAGAACTTTGTATACTTTGCGAGCCAGCCCATAGTTACCTTACCTGTCGCGCCGTGACGGTTTTTCGCCACGATAACATCAACAAGGTTCGCCCTCTCGGGGTCAGTGCCGTAGTAGTCACGGCTAAGGAAGATAACCATATCGGCATCCTGCTCGATAGAGCCCGAGTCACGAAGGTCGCTAAGCATTGGCGTGCGTGAGGTTGAGGATTTTCCCGAGCCGTCCTTTTCAGCGGTACGCGAGAGCTGTGAAAGCACGATTACAGGCACTCCAAGCTCCTTTGCCATAACCTTAAGCGCACGGGAAATGTCGCCGATTTGATTTACACGGCTTTGCTCGCCACGGCTCTCCGACTGCATAAGCTGGAGATAGTCAACGATAACAAGACCGAGATTTTTAATTCTGCGAAGCTTTGCCTTCATAGAGGTTGTTGAAATGCTCGTTGTATCATCTATGTAAATTTCATGCTCGGAGAGCAATGAGCCACTAAGCGCGAGCTTTTCCCACTCCTCGTTTGTAAGCTCTCCCTTTCTGAGCGACTTTGAATCAATCATAGCCTCACTTGAAAGGATACGGGAAACAAGCTCCTCATTTGACATTTCAAGAGAGAAGATACAAACCGCCTTTTTCGTGCGCTTTGCAATGCTTGTCCCGAGGTTCAGCGCAAACGAAGTCTTACCAACACCTGGGCGCGCGCCGACAATAATCATATTTCCCTTACCAAGACCGACAAGCTTTTCATCAAGGTCGGAAAAGCCCGTTTTGATGCCGACGGCGTCCTCGGTAGGTCCGTCCTTAAGCACATCAAGACGCTCATAGGTTTGGAAAATTACATCACGAATGTGCGTGAAATCGTGCTTTTCCGAATTTCCCGCAATATTAAAAATCTTTCTTTCGGCAAGGTCAACGACCATTCGTACATCCTCGCCCTCGGTAAATGCCGCCTTTTGAATGTCCTCGCTTGCGTTGATGAGCTTTCTTAAAATGCTCTTATCGCGCACGATTTTGGCGTAGTCCTTAGCGTTTTGCGCGCTCGGCACGACCTCGGCAATTACACGGATATAGCTCCTTGCCTCTGTATCATCGGAGAAAATTCCGCGGGCAACGCTATCGTTAAGCACGGTAACTAAGTCAATTACCTTATTTTTCACGCTGAAATCAAGCATAAGCTCAAAAAGCATCTTATGCTGTTCGACATAAAAGTCCTCGGCGCTAACTATTTCCGCAACCTCGGAAAAGCAGTTAGGGTCAATAAGCACCGAGCCAAGCACTGATTGCTCTGCCTCTTGCGAAAAGGGCAGTCGTCTTTGTAATCCGTCCATAGTAACCTCTTATTTTTCCGTAACCTGAACGGTTAGCTTACCGACAATACCCGAGTAGAGCTTGATTTCAACGAAGTAAGAGCCAAACGCCTTGATTTGCGCATCAAGCTCAATCTTTCTCTTATCAATCTCAATACCCGCCTGCGCCTTCAGAGCCTCGGCAATGTCCTTAGCGGTGATAGCGCCGTAAAATCTTCCGTCCTTGCCTGCCTCGGCAGAGATTACGACCTTTGTTTCGTTTATTTTGCTTGCAAGTGCGCTCGCGTTAGCCTTTTCAACCTCAATCTTGTGCGCCTCGCTTGATTTTTTGTTGTTTACATCGTTAATAGCCTTAGCATCGGCTACAACCGCAAGCTTCCTTGGGAAAAGGAAATTTCTTGCATATCCGTCGCTTACATTGATGATGTCGTTTTTCTTACCCTGTCCCTTGACATCCTGTAATAATACTACCTTCATTTAGAATTATGCCTCCAATTTGAAATAATCGTCTATTGCACCGTGAAGCTCGCTGATTGCCTGCTGCATGGTTGCGCTCTTTAGCTGTGCGCCCGCGGAATCGTAGCGTCCGCCACCCTTAAGTCTTTCAAGAATGAGCTGAACATTTACCATTCCGTTTGAACGGGCAGAGATATGAATAACATCCTCTATTTGCATAACAGCGAACGATGCGCTCACTCCCTCAACAGAGAGCAGGCTGTCCGCAACCTTTGCCGCAAGCGCGCGGTCGGTGTTTTTATCGCCCACCTCAAGGGAAACGGCAATAGCGGTGTTATTTTTATACATTTCAACCTTTTGACCAAACTTAGAAATCTGACGGTAATCAGAGATGTTTGATTTGAAAAGGTCCTGAATTGCCTCATATGAGGCCTTGTTTTCAAGCAGATACATAGCCGCGCCGTAGGTCTTAGGACCCGTGCCCTTCGTAAACTGCTTTGTATCAAGAGAAATACCGGCAAGGAGCATATTTGCCTCTACCTGCTCAAGGGTTGACGGCGGAACGCTTTGCTCAAGCATCTCGGCAACAAGCTCACTCGCACTTGACGATGCGGGGTCAATGTAGTCAATAAGGAGCTTTTTCTCGCTCTCCGTGGTTTTTCTGTGGTGGTCAATTACAACTATGTTGTAAACATTATTATAAATCTCAATGGATTCAAACATATCGGGGTTGTTTACATCGGCAATAACGAGTAGCGTTTCGCTCTTGACAAGGTCAAGACCCTTTGCGGAGTCGACAAACAAGCCCTTATACTTGTATTCATCAAAGAATTTCAGACATTTCTTTACATTCGGGTTTTTAAGGTCGGTAACGATATTGACCTTAACACCGCAGAACATAGCAAGCCTTGCAAGACCTACGCTTGCGCCAAACGCGTCATAGTCGGGGAACTTATGTCCCATAATGAGAACATTTGAGGCGTTTGCCATATAAGATGCGAGCTTTGTACCCGCAACACGGGCAGGCACCTTAGTCTTTTTATGCACCGTGCTTGTCTTACCGCCGAAGAAGGTTGTATTGTCCTCGGTCTTAAGCACCGCTTGGTCGCCACCGCGCTGAAGCGCCATATCAAGCGCAGCATGCGCCGCCTTTTCCTTATCGCTGAGCGAGCCCTCAATCTTTGCGACTCCGATAGAGATAGTAACGGGCATATAGCCGTTTCCGACACGGATATTTCTTACCTTGTCAAGAATGTCGAATTTATTCTCAACAAAAAGCTCAAGGTCCTTATTTCTGAACACGAAAAGATACTTGTCCTTCTCGTACTCCTTCAAAATTCCGTTTACGGAGCTTGCCCACTCACGCATCTCAATTTCAATCTTGCCCGATGCCTCACGGTAATTCTCCTGCTCAAACTGCAAAAGCTCATCAAGGTTGTCAACTATGATGTAAGCAACGATTTTTTCGTCGTCCTCAACAAATTGTCTGAGGTCGACAAGCTCGGTAACATTACGGAAGAGAAGTAAGGAGTAAACCTTGCCCGCGGAGTTGATTCTCGTAACATCAAGCTTATAGCTTTGACCCGAGAGGGAAACGATAATTTCCTTATCGCGCTTGTCGCCCTCCTCAGGTAGCGGATGCTTCATAAGCACATTCAAATTTTTGCCAAGAAGCGATGCGTTCAGTCCCGATGCGCTCTGCGCAAAGCGGTTAAACCAAATTATTTTCTTTGTTTCATCGCAAATTAGCGCAGGCTCCTGCGCCGAGTTTACAACATCGTACATAATTGAGCCAAGCACAGGACCCTTTGGCCCGCTTACCCTTCTGCGCTTTTCAAGCGCGCTTGCTCCGATAGCAACGAAAATTGTCAGTGAAATAAAGCTCAGTGCCATAACAATGGCAATAAGAAGCATATTTTCGGGTGTTTTAGATGCCCAAAAAGCGCCAATAGCGCATGCCCCTGCGCCTAAAATCACGCAAAAGACATTTCTCAGCACCTTAATGTAAGAGGTGCCTTCGTTTTTGTCGTACATACTATATTAATCTCCTTTCAGTGTGCCAAGCGCCGAGATATATTAAATGTGACCCTTGTATTTTAAAGTTATGCGTACATGTGTGAGCGCATATATGGTTAGTTTATCATAAAAAAATAGATTTGTAAAGTAGTAATGTGTAAATTGCTCTTGAAAGAGGGGATATTTTGTGCTATACTTAAGCTGAGTTAATATGTAACGCATTTTTAAGTAAGGGGAAGAATAATGAAAAAACTCTTTATTATGATGTGCCGAAGAGAGGGCGACACGGTCGGGCTTGACACTGCCGAGCTGTATTTTTCGCCACACTTTGAGCATACCTTCAGAAAATTTGCAGACGCTATGAGGCTAATAGACCCTGAGTATGAGGTGATAAATTCGTCAACCTATACACTAAAGGGCGTTTCAAGAGATATTGATTACGACCTTGATGATATTATCGTTTACACTCATCCGCTTGCTTTTATGGCAAAAAGAGAGTGCATTGAGGGAGCTATTCGCCATGTAATGTCAAAGGAGCTTGCCTGCGGTGCGGTCGGAAATGAGGAAAACCTCTACGCCGTTGTCAGCAAATGCTCAATTCTTACCGATGAGGCGAATATTGAAAGCCCCGAGGTGTTTTTCGCTCACATAAGGGATTACGGCACTCCTGTTGATACGGTAAGGCTTTTGACCGATGAGTGCGCCGAGCCGTGTGATAGCATTGAATACGCAAGAAGGAGCGAAAGATACAGACAGGAAATGCTTGACTATCTTTGCGCCTTCGGCATTAAAATTCAAGCCCGTGACGGAATTATCGTTTCCCCCGCCTGCACAGTCGGTGAGGGTACAACAATTTTGCCGAATACTCAAATAATCGGACACTCGTCAGTGGGTAAGGACTGCCTGATCGGTCCGAATACGATAATTTCGGGCTCGGTCGTGTGTGATGAGTGCGTGGTTGACAGTAGCTATATTTACGCCTCAACCGTTGAGAAAAATGTTGAAATCGGTCCGTTTTGCCACCTGTCGGGAAGCTGTCATACGCTCACAGGGTCAAAGCTTTTGGCTTATTCAAAGATTAAAAATGTCACCGTCGGCGCATCGAGCATAATTCACGAGCATTGCCTTATAGAGCATACCGAAATCGGCGCAAGAGTAATGATAGGCTCGGGCACAAGAACAATAAATTATGACGGAAAAAAGCAGTCTGAGTGTAAAATATCGGACAGTGTATTTATCGGCGCAGGCGTAAACCTGATAGCACCGATTACAATAGGCATGGGCGCATATATCGCCGCAGGCTCAACAATTACCGATGATGTCCCCGTCGGCGCTCTTGCAATAGCGAGGGAGTATCAGTCCAATCATGATAATTGGGCGAAACGAAGAAAACGGTAGTTTTCTTAGGCTTTGATAGCGTCGCAATACTGCGTTGGGCTTCAACCACGACCTTGACTATCGTAAAGATAGCCTTCGCCCGTGGTTTCCAGTCCGCCTTGTCTTGCTCGCTCTGAAAGCCTAAGCCTTGTGCAAGGAAGCTTGCAAAAATAATACAATGAAAAAAGAATACGGCTACGGATTAAAGAATAAGGAATTTTCATTCCGAATTCCTCACTGCGACTCCCTACGGTCGCTTGCATGGCTACCACCAGCCAATCGCACTTCGCCAAGGCTCGTGTTCTTGGGGTGTGCGCACATCCGAACCCCGCATTGCGACTCCCTACGGTCGCTTGCATAAGTTCCACTAAACCAATCGCACTTCGCCGAGGCTCGTGTTCTTGGACTGTCACTTATCCGCACTTATACGAGGTATACTATGTCAATTTTTGATTTGTTTAAAAAGATAGAAAGCGAGAAAAGCGCGACACAGGGTGGCGCTATTTCGCACATTATAGTAGGTCTTGGCAACCCCGGAGAGGAGTATGCGCTGACCCGACACAATGCGGGGTGGATAGCGCTTGACCGTCTTTGCTCCGTGCTTGGGGTTAAGTGTGACAGGGCAAGGTTCAAATCACTTGTCACCGAGGCGAAAATCGGCGAAAGCCGTGTCCTCTTAATGAAGCCACAGACATATATGAATAATTCGGGCGAGGCAGTTGCCGAGGCAAGCCGATTTTATAAGATAGCCCCCGAGAATGTAATTGTAATAAGCGATGATATGAGCCTTGATGTAGGCAAAATGCGTATCCGAAAAAAGGGAAGCTCGGGCGGACAAAAGGGTCTGAAAAGTATAATAGAACACCTAAAAACAGACACATTCCCCCGTATAAAGCTCGGAATAGGTCAAAAGCCCCACCCCGATTACGATGTCGTTGATTGGGTTTTGGGCAAATTCCCAAAGGACGACCTTGAAAAGGTGAAAAATACCGTGGAATGTGTTCCCGAAGCATTGAAATTGATGGTTGAGGGGGACTATGATGGAGCCATGTGCCGTTTCAATCGTTGATAGCGTGTTGCTAACGCAAATTCGGAACAGTGCTATCGCAAATTCGGAACAGTGCTATCGCAAATTCGGAATTCGGAGTGCGGAGTTCGGAGTGCGGAAACAATTTGTACTGCACGATGTCGGAGCTTGTCCACCGAGGCACTTGGGCAGAATGGTTGTTTATGGTATAGATGTCCCAAATTTCTTTTCTTTTTGCTATCTTTTTCTTTTTAGCAAAGAAAAAGTAGATAAAATAACAAAGGAGTTAAAATGAAGAGAAGGCTAAAGGCGGGGGCGGTGGTAGCGCCTGTTCCTGCGGTGATGGTATCCTGCGGAAGCATGGAAAAGCCGAATATAATTACGATAGCGTGGTGCGGAATTACGAACACAGTACCGCCCAAAACATACATTTCAGTGCGCCCCGAGAGGTATTCATACGGTCTTATCAAGGAAAGCGGTGAATTTGTAATCAACCTCGTTCCAAGGGAGCTTGCCAAAAAGGCGGATTTTTGCGGAATGTATACGGGAAGAAAGGTAGATAAGTTCAAAAAATGCGCACTTACCCCACTGAAATCAAACGATGTGAGCGCCCCCACAATTGAGGAGTGCCCCATCAATATAGAATGTAAGGTGAGCGACATAATCCCCCTTGGCTCGCACGATATGTTCCTTGCGGACATTTTGAGCGTCAATGTAGATGAAAAAATGTTTGAGGGTGATAAAATCTGCATAAACAGAGCGCACCTGTGCGCCTATGCTCACGGGGAGTACTATGAACTTGCAAAGCGCATCGGCAAATTTGGCTTCTCCGTCAAGCGCCGATAGGCGTCAATTTTCGTTGTTGCTCCTCGTTGACAACCTCGACTATCACAAGATAGCCATCGCCTGTCAACTGTGGTGCGCCTAAAAAATTTTAGCCTATCAACCCTTGAAGCCGAGCACTGAGCAAGTTCAAATGCGGAATTCGGAATTCGGAATGGTGCTGTCGCAAATTCGGAGTTCGGAATGCGGAGTGCGGAATGGTGCTGTCGCAAATTCGGAGTTCGGAATGCGGAGTGCGGAATGATAAGTTAGAATATTGCTCGGGGCGTGTAGAAACAATTTGTACTAAATAAAGGCGGAGTTTACGACCCGAGGTACTCGGGCGGGCAGGAGAAAGAAGCTTATAGGGCTTTTGATTAGTTTAGTTTAGTTTCTTTTTGCTACTTTTTGCCGAGAGCCTCGGCAGGCAGGAGAAAAAAGCTTATAGGGTTTTTGATTAGTTTAGTTTCTTTTTGCTACTTTTTCTTCTCTCAAAGAAAAAGTAGGAAAATATATAAAAATATATAAAACGAGGTAGAAAAAATGATTTTTGAAAATGGAGACAGAGTAGTATTTGCGGGTGACAGTGTAACGGATAGCGGAAGAAAGCGCCCATACGGAGAAGGACTTTGGGAGGGTGTTGGAAACGGATATGTAAGAAACATTGACAGTATGCTTAGTGTTTTGTATCCCGAAAAACTAATTCATATTACAAATGTAGGCTGTAGCGGAGCGACAAGCGCGGATATGCTTCGCGACTGGGAAACGAATGTAGAGGCATGCAAGCCCGACTATGTATTCTTTATGATAGGGGCAAACGATGTATGGCGTCACTTTGATGAGCCTGCGTTTGACCATAGCGAGCGCTCCCCCGAAGCATACAGAGCGAACATAGAGGCAGTTTGTGAAAGAACCCTTGGCAAGGTAAAGGGGCTCTTTATCATCAGTCCGTTTTATATGGAAGCAAACAACGATGACCCTATGAAGAAAATGACCGTGGAATATGCGAAAATATGCGCTGATGTGGCTAAAAAGTACGGAGCAACCTACATAGATGTTCAAGAGGACTTTGATAAGCACTTAGAGCATAGATATCCTGCCTACATCTCGTGGGACAGAGTGCATCCTAACTGGGTTGGGTCAATGATTATAGCGTCAAAGATTATGAAAGTGATAGGCGCGAAAAATTTGTATTGACAAAAGCAAAAAGGCCTCGCACGAGGTCTTTTTTATATCATATTTTATTTGATGTCTTGACATCTTGAATATTATATGATAATATATACCTATAAGTATTTTATGACGGGTGTCGAGCCACTTGACCCCGAAAAGGAGAAAATTATGAAAAAGCTACTAACAATGCTTGCTATGTGCATAATTTTGTGCTGTGCGCTTGTGCTTTCGGTTAGTGCGGCAACCTCGGTTACCGATGACGGAAGCAATATGACACTTGGCGATTGCACGATAGCAGGACTTGACGGAGTGACAATTCCGTCACCGACAAGAGGTCTTGTATATTCTCTTGATGATGAAACAATGACCGCGACTGTAACGGGCAGAGGCTCGTTTGCAGGTGGCGACCTTGTTATCCCATCAACCGTAACTTATGGCGGTGAGGTATACAATGTTAAAACTGTTGCACCATTTGCTTTTAACGGTTCAAACGGTGGATGGCTCACTTATAACATCTATGTTCCCGACTGTGTTACCCGTTTGGGTGGCGGTAGCGGACAGGGATGCTTTGGTAACTCTAATCTTAGAGATATCTACATCGGAAACGGTCTTACCGAGATTGAGCAAGAGGTGTTCAGCGGTTCAAAGGGCGTTACTGCGTTTGTTTTGAAATCTAAGATTACAAAAGTAGGCGTATACGCATTCAACTCTCTTACAAAGGGTAGTGACCCGTTCAAGGCATTTGAGCTTGACCTTTCAAATGTTACCCGTTTTGAAAATCTCGCGTTTAACGGTGCGTCATTTATAAAGGGTATTGACTTTGAGTTTTCACCTAATATTGAGTATATCGGTGATGAGGCGTTTATCAGCAGTGGAATTAGCGGAACGATAATAATTCCCGAGGATGTTGCACTTGGAAGCCGTTGCTTTAACGGAACAAGCTTTGACCTCGTTGTTATCAATGTTAAGGAAGGCACAGTAAGAGAGCTTCCTAAGGAGCTTTTCTCGGGTGCAAGCTCGGGACTCAAGGTTGCTATCAATGGTAGAGCGACAACAAACTCAACGAATATTCTCTCCGGCAACAGTATGAGCATCTATATGTCAACAAAGGCTCAAATTGAGGAACTTGTTACCGCAATTTCAAAGCAATCAGGTAGCGACAGACTTGATAATAGTGTAACATACTACTCATGCAATGACGGTCTTTCCTTTACTTCAACAACAAGCGGAGTGTTAAGCGAGGGTCAAACAGCAAGCGCGCACTGTTGGACTGCCGAGACAGTTGTTCGTGAGGCAAACTGCACCTACGCAAGACGCGAGGCATATATTTGCTATGCTTGTGGTGATGAAGACATCGTTTATGAAGGCACTGAGCTCGGAAATCACGAGTTTGAAACAAAAACCAAAACCCCATCATGTCAGTCAATCGGCTATACCGAATTTCACTGCACAGTTTGTGGACTTGAAGAAGTTGGCGCATTCGTAGAAAAAGATTCTCACTCAAATACAGTAGTGACATACGGTGCGGTAACGGGCTCAAACCTTGCAGTAACATATTCTTGCGAATACTGTGGTGAGGTTGGCGAAACTACAAGTATTTCTCTTGTTAATAAGTGCTATATCGAGGGCTACGGACTGTTTGACGCAACACTTGAATATGTTAGCGTTAGCGCGGACGGAGTTTTGACACCATCAAGCGCGTCGTTTGATAGAACGGTAATCTACTTCCCATCATTCGTTATGGTTGGCGATGATGTTGTTGAGGTAAAGACAGTTCAGGGCTTTAAGGCAAAATCAATCAAGTCAATCTATATTCCCGATACAGTTACAAGAATTGCGGGTGGCTCGGGCGTTGGTTGCTTTGGCGACTGCTACGACCTTAAAAACATCGTAGTCGGCAAGGGCGTTACAAAAATCGAGAGAGAAGCCTTTTGTATGGGTAGAGCAATCACCGTTGATGAATTTATCTTCAAAGGAACAATTACCGAAATCCACTTCAAAGGACTTAATGCAATAAAACAGGCATCAACAGAAATTCCTTACGAATTTAAAACATATCTTTCATATGTTGGAGCATACGCAAACCTTGGTGGCTCAATCATAAGAGAGGCACATATTGCGAAGGGCTGTGACCTTAGCGAAAAATTTGCATTTAACGACTCAAACGCACTCGTTTCTATATACATTGAGGGTGGTGACACTCCCGAAACCGCGCTCGACCTCGGCCAAGAGTTTACAAGTAACACCGCTACACAATACTACTACATCAAGGGTTATGTAACAGTTAGCGGTCAGGCGGTTCTTGCAGGCCGTAACAACACAAGAATTTTCATGGAAAGCGTTGAGGCAATTGATGTATTTGCTAACGCAATAAAGAACCAAGGTTATGCTAACAGAATGGACAATGCAACATTCCTTGACTGTTCGACAGGCAAGACTTGGTTCGTTTCATCAAGTGCTGATAGAAAGGAACATACAGTTGCATTCACACACGCAACAGTTTACACCGAAACAGCGCCTTCTTGCACACAGGTAGGCACAAAAGTTGGCACTTGCTTCGTTTGTGATAAGGTTGTAAGCACCGAAGAAATCCCAACCCTTGAGCATAATAAAGACGGTGGAGTTATTACCGTAATGCCTAACTGTAAGGACCTTGGTTTGATAGTTTACTCTTGCACAACTTGTGGCGAAAAAGAAGAATATTCAATCTTCCGTGACTACTCAACACACGAGTATGAGGCATATATCGTATACGCACAAGGCTTCGACAAGGACGGAGAAAAGGGCGACAAGTGTCTTGTTTGCGAGGTAGTTTCAAACAAAGTTGTAACCGCACCTATCATCGTAGCGCTCGGCTACTCGGTTCGTGATGAGCTTGGAGCAAGAAACGGTCTTGACGGCGGTTATCAAATCAATGATGAGCTTCTTAGCCTCTATGAGAGCATAAACGGCAAAATCAAGCTCGGTATAATCATCGCAAACGCACAAGACGCATCAGAAAACGGACTTGTTGATGCACTCTTTAAGATAATCTCGGCTAAGGGACTTCAGGTTGAGCTTACCGAGAGGGGATACAGCGCGTTTAACCTCAGCATTACAGGCATTAACAGTGAAACACTTAAGAGCCTTGACCTTCTTATCACCGCATATGTGATTGCCGACCTTGACGGAAACGGCGCTGAGGAAATCAGCTATGTTCAATACACCATGCCCGAAAAGGATAATGGCGTTATGAGCTTTGACGGAGTAAGCCTCAATACAGTAAGCGTAAATCGCGCTTGCCCCGTGGCGCTCGCTCCTGCCTCATACACAGGCAAAGAAAACTGATGGGATGCTGCAATGGCGCAAACCAAAAGTAGACAAACCTTTACAAAAAACGCTTGTCTACACTAATCGCTTATAAAACTAATGTTGATAACCTGCAAAGCAATTTGCAGGTTATCTTCTTTTTATGTCTACTTTTTAGTGGCGACCACTCGCACTGTCGTACAAAGTACGCCGACGGGAACCCCCAAAATTCATTTCATTCGTTTCGGGGAACCCCTATACGACTTCGTGTTCACCCCTTGCGACTCCCTTCGGTCGCGTGCATAGGTAATTCTAAGTGAAAACAAGTTTTCAAGAATTACGATATTTGCATCCATTTCGCTATCCCATCGATGCTGCAATGGCGCAAACCAAAAGTCACTAACTTAACAAAAAGAGCTTCGCTTGAAGCTCTTTTTTGTCGCCTTGCGACATGAATTGCCTTCGGCATTAGAGTATTGCTCGGGGAATGGTGCTGACGCAAATGCGGAATTCGGAATGAGGAATTCGGAGTGATAGGTTAGAATATTGCTCGGGGAGTATAGAAGCAATTCGTACTAAACGAAGTCGGATATTGCCCGCGGGGGCTTCCCCGCACCGCGGTGGCTCACCGCATTTTTTTCGCCCCGAAAAATAAAATTTATAATTTATATTTACTTTTTATTTATTATATGATAAAATATAAGATGATTTAGACTGTTTTTTGGGAAGAGAGAGTATATGATAGAGAAAAGAAGATTTGATACCGAGGTAAAATATGTAAAATACAAGGTTTTGAAGGAGGTTGCCCGCAGAAAGTGGAACGGCACGCTCCTTGAAACCATTCTTGATATACCGAAAAAGATTGTTTCGGGAAATATACCGAGCGCGCGTTGCTGTGTCTATAAGGAGAGGGCAATCGTTGAGGAGCGCGTCAAGATGGCAATGGGCGGAGATAAAAACAACCCGAATGTCATTGAGGTCATCGGTATAGCGTGCGACGAATGTCCTGCCGGCGGATACGAGGTAGGCGAGGCGTGCCGTGGCTGTCTTGCGCATAACTGCGAGTATGTGTGCAAGTTTGGCGCGCTCACCTTCGATGAAAAGCATGTTGCGCATATTGACAAATCAAAGTGCGTTGAGTGCGGTCAATGCTCACGCGTTTGCCCCTACGGCGCGATTACTCACCGTACACGCCCCTGCGAAAAGGCGTGCAAAATCAAGGCAATTTACGCAGGCGGTGAAACAAAGGAAGCAAAGATTGACAACTCCACCTGTATCGCGTGCGGAAACTGCGCGTATCACTGTCCGTGGGGAGCAATCTCCGATAAATCGTACATATGCGATGTAATTGATATGATTTTGGGAAGCGACGGCGGAAGGAATTATAAGATTTACGCAGTCGTTGCTCCGTCAATTTCAACACAGTTCGCCTATGCAAAGCAGGGTCAGGTAATAGCGGGCATTAAGGCGCTCGGCTTTACCGATGTTATTGAGGCTGCGCTCGGCGCTGATATGGTTGCCGATGCGGAGTCAAGCGAGCTTGTTAAAAAGGGCTCACTTATCAGCTCCTGCTGTCCTGCGTTCGTTTCTCATGTTGAAAAGCAATTCCCCGAGCTTGTTCCGATGCTCTCGCATACCCTTTCCCCGATGGCTTCAATCTGTAAGTTCTTCAAGGAAAGAGAGCCAAGCTCAAAATTCGTGTTCATCGGTCCGTGTACCGCAAAGAAACACGAGTTCCAAAAGGACGGCGTTAAGGAATATGTTGATAGCGTGATAACCTTTGAGGAGCTTCAAGCCCTGTTCGGTAGCCGTGATATTGATATTACCGTATTCAATGAGGAAAGCACCGTAGGCGCATCGTACTTCGGTCGCAACTTCGCAAAGTGCGGTGGACTTGCCGACGCGGTAAGAGAGGGCATTTACGAGCACGGTGATGAGCTTTTTGAGCTAAAGAGCGTGTCGTGCAACGGAATTGAGCAATGCGTTTCCGCCCTCGTTAAAATGAAATACGGAAAGAGCGATGTCAACTTCATTGAGGGTATGGCGTGCGTCGGGGGCTGTGTCGGCGGTGCGGGCTGTCCTGTTCATAGCACCGAAAAGCCGATTAAGGGCACAAATAATACCGAAATTACCTCAATAGGCGACTCAATAAAGAGATTTTAGACATAGAGGGGCGCTGCGCGCCCTAAAAAAGCCTGCCAAGAGGCAGGCGAAAATATAAGCAAAAGCGCTTTTATCGGGCAGGCAATGCGCCCGTTATGGCGAAAAAAGAAAATCGGCAAGCGATTGCCTGCCGACTGGAGCTACTAATCGGAATCGAACCGATGACCTCATCCTTACCAAGGATGTGCTCTACCAACTGAGCCATAGTAGCAAACTTATATTGCGAATGATATTTTAACACAACTTTTTCACTTTGTCAATAGGTTTTTTTACTTTTCTTTTCTTAAAGGAGAAATTATGTCGCAGGTAAGCGAAAATCCGTTTAAAAACAGCGATACGAATAAAAGGTATTACACCTACGACTATTACCTCAGGCGTGCCTTCGGCGAAAAGTGCGCGAAAATCACACTTGATGCGGGCTTTACCTGTCCTAACATTGACGGCACAAGGGGCAGGGGCGGTTGTATTTACTGCTCGGGCGGTAGTCGCGCAAGCACGCTCATACCCGAAAAATCACTTAGCGAGCAGTATGAGTCGCAAAGGGCGCTTGTGCGTGCGAAGTGGCAGGGTGTGACAAAATTCATTCCCTATCTTCAGGCATATACAAATACGCACACAAGCCCTAAAAAATTAAGCGACCTGCTTAGCGAGGTCAGTGCGCTCGAGGGTGCGGTAATGGTTGATATTGCCACCCGTGCCGACTGCTTAGAGGACGAAAAAATAAAAATTCTTAATGACCTCTCGGCAAAAATTCCCGTAACGGTGGAGCTTGGCTTGCAAAGCTCAAATGACAAAACCGCCGAGCTTATAAACAGATGCCATACCTACGCCGAGCTTACAGACGCGATAAAAAGGCTTCGCGCGGGCGCACCGAGTGTTAAAATCGCAATTCATATAATAAACGGCTTGCCAAGCGAGGGCTATACCGAAATGATGCAAACGGCGCGTGATGTATCCGTGCTTGCGCCCGACATTGTGAAAATTCATCTTCTCCATGTAATTGAGGGCACGCCCCTTGCGAAAATATATAAAAATGGCGGATATACCCCGCTTGAAATGAATGAGTATGTAAAAATCACCTGCGATCAGCTTGAAATTCTGCCCCCCGATACGGTTATTGAGAGGGTAACGGGAGATGGCGAGCGCAAAACCCTGCTTGCCCCTCTTTGGAGTCTGAAAAAGACCGCGGTGATAAATGAAATAGATAAGGAGCTTTACCGCCGTGGCTCATATCAAGGCAAAAAATACGGCGAAAAATCCTAAGACAGTAAAGGAGAGCACATGACCACCTTTAGAATAGAATACAACCCCTTTGCGGGCGAGTGCAGATTTAAAAAGCAGGGCAAGCGCCTTGCAAGAGACAGCCGACTCCGCTTAAAGGAGGAGGAGCGCCTGCAGGCGTTGTTTGATAAATACAACGACTGGGACGGACTTATCGAGGAAATCAAGAGCGAGTGTGACGACTCCGAGATTACTATTGAGTTCGTTGGAAGAAAAATAGACTTTGAGGACATCGTTTACGCGCTCAAAAGATATGAGGGTCAAAACAGCGATAACAGCGTTACTATCGATACAAGGCTTATTGAAACCGATAAAAAGCTTGAAATCGTAAACAGGCTTGATGTCATCATTGATGAGATAAAGGGCAAAAATCTCCCCGAATTTCAGCGCAAGAACGAGGAGGGCTTGACCGTATTTGACATTTACGAAAGAGTAAAGCGCGGAATTTTTGAGCTTACCGTCGTTGCGACAATGTCAAGCGGAAAGTCAACTCTTATAAACGCCCTGCTCGGCAAGGAGCTTTTGCCGTCCAAGAACGAGGCATGCACCGCCTCAATTACAAGAATATTCGATAACGACACCTGTGACGGCTTTGTAGCCGAGTGCTTTGATAAGAATGGCGCTACCGTCTATTCGGGACAGGAGGCAACGCTTGAGGGCCTCAGAAAAATGAACGATGATGAAAGAGTTCATACAATAAGGATAGATGGCGATATTCCGTTCCTCTCAAGCGAGAGGGTAAAGGTGTGTATAAACGACACCCCAGGACCGAATAACTCCCGTGATGAAAACCACGGAGTGCTTACCCGTAGCATGATTAAAAACCCACGCTCGGTAATTATGTATGTGCTGAATGTTACACAGCTTGCCATAAACGATGACAGAAACCTTCTTCAGGACATCGCAAGCGAGATGAGAAAGTACGGTAAGCAAACGCGTGATAAGTACATATTCGTGCTTAACAAGTGTGATGAGCTTGACCCCGAAAAGGGCGAGAGCATAGACGGAATGACCGAAAAGGCGCGTGAATATCTTGCGCAGTTCGGCATTGAAAACCCCGTAATCGTTCCCGTATGCGCGCGCCTTGCGCTTCTTATTAGAAAAAAGCAAAACGGCGGAGAGTTCACAAGGATTGAAAGGCGTCAGCTTGATAACGACCTTTACAGCATTATTGAAATGAGTGACCTTCACTGTAACGCCTTTGCGACCACCTCACCGACCGTATCGGCAAGGGTAAGCGCCCTCGGTGCCGAGGTTGAGGATGATGAGGGAGAGGCTTTAATTTACACAGGTGTGCCCGTTTTGGAGCAGGTAATTGCCGAATATGTGGAAAAGTACGCAGTTCCGTCGCAAATCTATGACGCGATTAAGGACATTGTCGCGGTAATAAACGAAATAAAGTCCTCGCTTGCCCTTGATGAAAAAATCGCAAGCGATACAAGGCGCATAGAGGAGCTTATCGCGCAAATCAATGAGTTTGAGAGTAGCGCGGGCGAGCTTTCCAAGATAACCGAAAATTTTACTCAAAAAATAAAGGAGTTGGATCTTAACGACATCGTAAAAAAGCAGGAATTCAACAGGAAGGTAACAAAAACCGCCATGGAGCTTACAAACGACTTTAACGGAAGGTCTACAATGAGCCCCGATGAGGCGCGAATTTGGAAAAGCAACTTTGAGCGTGCAATGCGCACCGCCGAGGAGAATATAGAGGCGGAGCTGTTCCGTAAGGTTGACGAGGGCGTTTTCGCGCAAGGAAAGAGCCTTCTTCACGAATACCGCCGTGCTGTGTCGAGTATTCTCGGAAAATTTGACGGCTCGAGCTTCAATTTCTCGGCTAACCTCGGTGCGTCGCATAAAATCTCGCTCTCTGAAATAGATAACAAAATCGCAAAAAATACCACCTCTGAAATGCACACACGGTATGTCACCGATACATCAAAGGCGTGGTATAAGCCGTGGACATGGTTCAAGCCGAGATTGAAGGAAGAATATTACAGCGTCAATGTGGTTAAAATCAGCGAGGTGGTAAAGGATTGCTTGAACCTCTTTACAACCTCGGCATACGCAAATATTGACCTCATGATTGAAAACGCGAGGGCGCAGGTAAGGAGCTACAAGGACCACTTTACAAAGAGCATAAAATCGCTTGAAAAGGACATTGCCGAGCGAGTTAAGCAGGTTAAGCAAAGGACCGCCAACCGTGACAAAATCCAAGCGCAGGTTGAAAGGGACAGGTCCTTTAAGTCGTGGATTGACAGCTGCTCGCAGGGGCTCAATGCGGTGGTTGGCTTTGATATGAAGGAGATATAAGAATGGAAGAAAATAAAAACCTTGATGCGTGCGCAAGGGGCAAGACCCTTAGCGAGATAAGAAACGAAATCACCGCGCTTATTCTTATTGACCGTGCCTTCGGTAGCGGTGAGTGCGATGCGCTTATTTCCTCATACAGGGAGCAGGGCTATGAGCCGTTTGAGGCACACAACCCCGACGCGCCTATGGTATGCGACAAATACAAGGACACTGCAAACGGCAGTGAGCCAATCGCCTATACCGAGGACGACTTCGTTGATGCGCTTGATGCGCTTATAGAAAATTACTCCTATGAGCGCTATGATGAGGTAAGAAAAATAGGCATGGCGCTTTATAAGGATAAGGGCGAAAATTCCGATACAGACCCCGACGCATCACCAAATGGCGAGGGCGTAAGCGATAATACCGCCACCGCCGAAAGCACCGAAAGCACCGAAAACACCGCAAACACCGCAAACGGCACCGCAGGTAATGCAGGCGATGCCAAAGGTGAGGACACAGGCACAATCTACATAAAAATCACCAAAAAGAAAAACAGCGAGTGCTGTGTGCTTGCTTACATCAAAAGGACCGCAAAAAAGGTGAAAAAATTCTTCAAAGGACTTTTTGACTGATGCACAAATTACTTTGAAGCACACTTAAAGGAAAGAAAAATGGAATCAATGTTTCAATCACTAAGGAAGTTTAACACCGCAATCGTTGAAAGAGGTGTTAATAACGACATAAAGTCCGAGCTTCAGCGCCTTACCCTGACCGAGGAGTCAAGGAAAAAATGTGGCTCTGTTGCCCGCGCGCTTGAGCTTCTTTGTGAGCTTATAAAATGCACGGATGAAAAGGATTTTGAGCTTATGCCCAACGCCTTTGCGTGCTTTATCGGCTCAAAGGACAGCTAAGCCCCATAAAACGGTTATAAAATTAAAATATATACCAAAGAAGGAGATTTAGTATGAAAAAATTACTTGCATTGCTCTTGGCACTTCTTATGCTGTTTTCCGTAATGCTCGTATCCTGCGGAAACGAGGAGGAAACCTCAACATCTGAGGATACCGAGGATGAGGAGGACGATGAAGAGGAGGTTGAGGAACTGTGGACCTATAAGAAGAATAGGGACGACAACTACTCCGTTACCTGTAACGACAAGACAGTAACAAAAATCACATCAATCCCAAAGACCTATAAGGGTAAAAAGGTCACCGCCCTTGGCGACAACGCCTTTGCGGACTGCTCATACCTCACCGAGGTCGTTCTTCATGAGGAAATAGAAAAGCTCGGCAACGGCTCATTCTCTAACTGTGTGTCGCTCACCGATGTCACAATGGAGGGCGCAGTTACCGAAATCGGCAACCGTGCGTTTGAAAACTGTACCGCGCTTGCTAAAATTCAACTGCCCCAAACAGTCAAAATGATAGGAATGGACGCATTCTCAAACTGTAAAAAGCTTGAAAATATCACCCTTCCTGCCGACCTTAAAACAATAGGAAGCTACGCCTTCTCATACTGCACAGGACTTAAAGAGGTAAAAATGAATGATGAGGTCACCTCAATCGGTGAAAACGCATTTATCCGTTGCTCATCACTTGAGAAAATTAACCTCTCAAAAAAGCTACATACCCTCGGCACCGCAGCCTTTTCCTTCTGTGAGTCCCTGGAAAGCATAGTCCTTCCGGAATCCCTCGTAAATGTGGGCTCAAGAATATTCAGAGGAAGCGAGCAAGTAATAATAATGACCTACCTCTTTGAAGCGCCAAGCTCATGGGATTCTACATGGAATAACATGGGGCCGGAGGTTTATTGGGGTTCCGTTTGGTAATTTTTAAGGCGATTATGACGGCGTTAATCGTCGTTACTAACTTTTTTCACGACCTCGGAGTACACAAGTACACCGTCGCCCGTGAAAAAAGTAGAGCCTAGCCTAACTTGTCCTAATCGCCTTAAAAACACGCCTTCGGATTGAAGTTACGGCTTAGGACCTTGACGCACACAAGTGCGCCTTGTCTTACTTGTCCTGAAAAACCGAGAGGGCGCCGTTGGATTAAAGTTAAGGCGAGGATTTGATTTGTTTTATAGTAGTTTCTTTTTGCGAGCTTTTTCTTTTCTTAAAGAAAAAGCGGAATACATTCCACAACGGAGGATTTTATGTCAATTTTAAATGTAAAAGAGCTTGGGCTCAAGGGTGACGGAGTTACGCTTGAGACTGAGGCACTGCAAAGGATTATAGACAATGCGGGAAAGGGTGATGAGCTTGTTTTCCCGAAGGGATATTATGTTATCGGCACGATATCCCTAAAGAGCGACATTATGCTTCGCCTTGAAAGGGGTGCGGAGCTTGTTGGCTCACGCAATATAGAGCATTACCGTGACTGTGGCTTTTACCACAACGAGATGAAAAAGACAATTTCGCTGATTTATGCGCTTGACTGTGAAAACATTCGCATAACGGGCGAGGGCAAAATTCAAATGAACGGAGATGCGTTTTTTGACTTTGACGCATACTGCCCCCCATTTGTTGATGAGGCGACAGTGACAAAGGAATATGCCGAGCAAATGGTAATCGGTCTTGTTGCGCGCCCGACACAGCCTATCTTCTTTAACAACTGCAAAAACCTTACCGTTGACGGAATAAAGATTTTCAACTCCCCCTGCTGGACGCTTGTTTTCTCCAACTGTGAAAACATCTTAGTTGAAAACATCTATGTAGACAACCACAACAGAATAGGCAACAATGACGGAGTGCATTGTACTGCATCAAGAAACATCATAGTAAGAAACTCAACCTTCCTATGCGGTGATGACTGCTTTGCGGGCACTTGTATTACAAACACCGAGGGAGTGTGCGAGAATATAGAGATTTACGACTGTCTTATGTCCTCTCGTAGCGCCGCAATCCGCTTTGGACACCTTTACAGCAAGGTAAGGAACATAAGCGTTCACGACATCAAGATAATTCGCTCAAACCGTGCAATCGCAATCTTCACAGGCGACGACGGAAGCGTGGAAAATGCCCACTTTGAAAACATCGTAGCCGACACCAAGATTTATGGCGGTTGGTGGTGGGGTAAGGGTGAGCCTATCGTTGTATGCGCCAAGGACACAACAGGCACACTCTCCGACATTTCCTTTAAAAACTGCCACTTCGTACACGAAAACCCCGCACTCATCGTGGGTGATGGCAACAATGTCAAGGGCGTATCAATCGACGGTTGCACCTTCAAGGCGGAAAGAGGCTCAACACATCCGTACTTCATCGGCAAAATGGACCTTCAACCCAATGTCCCCGACCTTATTCCAAACGCACCGTTTGAGTTTGGCGATAGCATCTATGTTGACGGGGCAGAGGTGGTTGTAGACGGAGAAATAGTTTAAGGGCTACTGCAATACGCACGCACCAAAAGCAGTCAAGGGAAGCAAAGACTTGTCAAGCCAAAAACTCGTTAATTTTCAAAAAATTATAATGTTGGGATTTGCTTTTGGCAAATCCCTTCTTTTTATGACCGCTTTTTAAAGGCGACCACTCGCACTACCGTACAAAGTACGCCTACGACTTCGTGTTCGCCATTTGCGCACGCATTTCGCTACGCCCTTGGGCTACTGCAACAGCACAGACCAAAAACAGACAAAAATATCCAAAGGTTTTTGTTACGATTAAATCTTGGTTGAATTTGTTTTTGTCACAGCCCTTCAAATTTCGTATATTAAATTATATTATATTGAAATTTTGTTTTTTGTGTGTTAAAATAAGTAAGGATACTGTATTTTCGCATATATACAATGTGATTTCTTTTCAGTAAAGAAAAAGTAGAGAAAAAACAAGAGGTGAAAATATGTTCAATGATACAATAGGTGCGATTTCAACTGCGAGGGGCAAGGGTGGAGTTGCGCTAATCAGGATAAGTGGAGATGGCGCGCTTAGCGTGCTTAATAAAATATTCGTTCTATCAAGCGGTAAGGCGCTAAGCAGTCCCGAGCCGAGGCGTTGCTATTATGGCTCTGTGCTTCGCGAGGGGATAGAGCTTGATGATGTGACCGTGACCTATTTCAAGGCTCCTGCGTCATATACGGGCGAGGATGTGGTTGAAATTTGCTGTCATGGCGGTATTTATGTAACGAGCGCGGTGCTTGAGCTTGTATTGTCAAGCGGAGCAAGGCTTGCCGAGGCAGGCGAGTTTACAAGGCGTGCATATATAAACGGCAAGCTCACGCTTACCCGTGCCGAGGCGGTTGGACAGGTGATAGATGCGACAAATGATGCACAGCTTCGCCTTGGCTCATCGGCAAGAAGGGGACTTCTCTCGGCGGAGCTTGACAGAATAAAGGGCGAAATGCTCTCACTCATCGCAAGGTCGTATGTAATCGTTGACTACCCTGATGAGGATCTACCCGAGGTAGAGCGTGCCGAAATGGCAAAACAGCTTGACGACATCTACACAGCCCTTGAAAAGCTAAAGAAAACCTACCGTGCCACAAGGGCGGTGTGCGAGGGCGTAAAAACCGCAATCGTAGGACGCCCAAATGCGGGAAAAAGCTCACTTTATAACGCGCTTAGCGGAGAGGAGCTTGCGATAGTTACCGATATTGCAGGCACAACCCGAGATATAATTGAGCATACGGTCAGTGTGGGTGATGTGACTCTGCGCCTTGCCGATACGGCAGGAATCCGTGACACTGCCGACACGGTTGAGAAAATCGGTGTTGAAAGGGCGAGGGAGAGAATGGCGCAAAGCGAGCTTGTGCTATCGGTCTTTGACTGGGCGCAAGAGGAAAATAGCGAGGACTTAGAAATCCTTGAGGCACTTAGTGGCATAAGCGCCATAGCGATAATAAACAAAACCGACAGCGCGCGAAAAATGAGCGAGGAATTTGAGCAAAAAATCAAAAAAACCGTACCCCGTGTCGTTTATTTGAGCGCAAGGGACGGCGACGGACTTGATACGCTTGCAGGCACGCTTAGCGAAATGTATAACCTTGATGAGATAAATCTATCAAGCGATGCTCTGATTTCAAACGCAAGACAGGCATCAAGCCTGAGCCTCACGCTTGATAAGGTTAGCGAGGCAAGGGAGCTTTTAGCCCTTGGCGAGAGCGCGGATATTGTTTGCTTCGCGCTTGAGGGCGCACTGTCCTCACTTGAGGAAATAGACGCAAGGGGAATAAGCGAGCAAATCGTAAATCAAATTTTCTCGCGCTTCTGCGTAGGAAAATAAAAGCTCCAACGGAGCAATTCATAAAAGGTGATTATGGAAACTAAAAGATTTACAAAAAATGACAGTGGATTTATATGCGAGGCGTGTGGCTTTGAGGTAAAGCCTCTTGGCTACTCCTCAAGAAACCATTGCCCGAAATGCCTATGCTCAAAGCATGTAGATGTCCTACCCGGCGACAGGGCGAGCGACTGCGGTGGCATTATGCGACCTATCCGTGTTGAGATAAGCGCAAAAAAGGGCTATGTAATCATACATAGGTGCGAAAAATGCGGTTACGAATCCAAAAACCGCACCGCGCACGAGGCAAGCGTTCAGCCTGATGATATTAAGAAAATTATCAAGCTCACTGCAGGAAAGTTATGAGTGTGTGTAATTTATGCCCACGGGAGTGCGGTGTGGACAGGAGTGTGTCGCTTGGCGTGTGCGCCTCACCCTCAAAAATAAGAATAGCGAAATATATGCTACATAAGTGGGAGGAGCCGTGCATTAGTGGCACGCAGGGAAGCGGAGCAATCTTCTTTTCGGGCTGTTCGCTAAGGTGCGTTTACTGCCAAAATAAGGACATTAGCCACGGTGGCGTCGGCTATGAGGTAAGCGAGGACGGGCTTGGTGAAATAATGCTTGAATTACAGGCACAGGGTGCGCATAATATCAACCTTGTCACCCCCACGCACTACTCCGATGCGATAAGGCGAGTGCTTGATAAATACCGCGACAGGATTAAAATCCCTATTGTGTATAACACAAGCGGATATGAAAAAAGCGAGGTTATTTCCTCTCTTAAGGGCTATGTGGATATTTTTCTTTGCGACATAAAATATCACTCCCCCGACCTCTCGGCAAAATATTCGGGAGCAAGGGATTATTATGAGGTGGCAAGAGGCGCGCTTTGCGAAATGGTAAGGCAACAGGGCGAGTGCGCCTTTGATGAGCAGGGAATAATGCGCCGTGGCGTAATCCTTCGCCACCTTGTATTGCCCTCGCACAGGCTTGATAGCATAAAAATCCTTGAGAATGTGGCGAAAAATGTCGATATTTCAAAAATAAAGCTCTCACTAATGAGCCAATACACCCCCGACTTTTACGAGGGCGAGGAAAGGGCGCTTAAAAGGCGCATTACAACCTTTGAATATCAAAGCGTGACCGAGGTAGCATTGTCGCTTGGCTACGATGGATATATACAGGACAGGGAGTCCGCAACAAAAGTCTATACCCCCGATTTTTCGGGAAAAAGGAGAAAAAATGAAGATTAGATTGCCCGATATAACAAGCGTGTATCTTTGTAATGGCGAGGATAAGGTAAGCTATGATTTTTACGGAGAAAATACTCAAAATAGCGACACATGTGTGCGCTTTTCGCTAAAAAACGATGCGCTTAGCGTGTATTTAAGCTCAAAAATGGGCGTAAGATATGTCCGCCTCAGATGGAACAATGAGTCAAGGCGAGCTGTTAAGGTTCTTGGCGATGCGTGGGAAAGAGGCTATGGCGACCTTGAATGGCGCGGAGTCTGCCCCGAAAGGTGCATGCCGTGGTATATCGCCGTTTCAAACGGAAGCGATATGAATGATGATTACAGTGACCGACTTACCGAGTGCTATGGCGTCGGTGTTCAGCCGAGCGCGCTCTGCTTTTGGCAGTATGATAACGCAGGCGTGACCCTTTGGCTCGATGTTCGCTCGGGAACATATCCAACAATCTTGAACGCAAGAGAGCTTGAATGTGCAACCGTCTACTTCAAGGAATACGAGAAAATGAGCGCGTATTCCGCGCTCAAGGAATTCTGTCGCGTGATGAGCCCCGAGCCATACCTTGCAGACCATGTCGTGTACGGCTCAAATAACTGGTATTACGCCTACGGCAAAAGCTCACACGAGGAGATTATCAGCGACACTAAATTCGTGAAAAGAATGACACAGGGTCTTGCTAATATCCCATATATGGTTATTGATGACGGCTGGCAGCCCAACTCCTGTGACGCTCCTTGGGATACGGGAAACGAGCGCTTCCCCGATATGAAGGCTCTTGCAAGCGAAATGAAGGCTCTTGGCGTGCGCCCCGGAATTTGGGTGCGTTACCTCATAAACGGAAGAGACAATGAGCCAAGAAAGGTGACATCGTTCCCCGAGAGCTGGTATTTGTATCCGCACGACCGTGTGCTTGACCCCTCAAACCCCGAGGTTTTAAATTATGTTAAGGAAACGACCGAGCGACTTGTCGGCTGGGGCTATGAGCTTATAAAGCACGACTTTTCCACCTTTGATATTTTCGGCAAGTGGGGATTTGAGCTGAAGGACGACCTTTGCACGGTTGAGCGCAAATTTTACGATAATACAAAGACAAGCGCCGAGATTGTGAAAAATTTCTATAAGACAATCAAGGACGCGTCAAGCGGTGCGGTAATTATCGGCTGTAACGCGATAGGTCACCTATGCGCAGGGCTTCATCAGCTTAACCGCACGGGCGACGATACAAGTGGCTTTGAATGGTCAAGAACGCAGAAAATGGGCATAAATACCCTTGCGTTCAGGCTTTGCCAAAACAATTCATTCTTCGGCGCGGACGCGGACTGTGTCGGAATTATGGGCATTATTCCATGGGAGCTTAACTCAAAATGGCTCTATCTCTTGTCCCGTAGCGCATCATCGCTTTTCGTGTCCTGTAAGCCGAATATCCTAAACGAGGAGCAGGAAAACGAGCTTAAGGAGGCGTTTAAGATCGCCTCGGTGCAAAAGGATGAATTTATTCCTCTTGACTGGATGGAAACAACCTGCCCGCAGGTCTATAAAATCAATGGCGAAGTGGTTGAACTTGACCTTTATCCGAAAAAGGGAACAACCTCGTTTAATCCTTGATTTTACCTTACTTTTCTTTAGCGGAAAGAAAAGTAAGACAAAAGAAAGCAACAGGGAGAAAGGCTATAATTAGGCACATGTACCCTTTTGTGTTGGAAAAATAAGCAGTATAGTATAAATTTCAATTCGGTTTCTTTTTATTTTCCTTTTTCTTTTCCCAAAGGCGGTGAGCCACCGCAGGCATAAGAAAGAAAAAATGCAGTATAAATTTTAGTTAGTTTGGTTTCTTTTTGTTTTCCTTTTTCTTTTCCCAAAGGCGGTGAGCCACCGCAGGCGTACAAAAGAAAAAATGCAGTATAAATTTTAGTTATCTTGGTTTCTTTTTTGCCTACTTTTTTCTTCTCCTAAAGAAAAAAGTAGGGGAAAGGATGTTTTATGTTAGTTTTAAAGGGACGGCCGAAGGACACAAGCGGTCGTCAGGACAGAGAAATAAGAGTTTACGACCATCTTGACTCGCTCGGGATAGAATATTACCGTGTTGACCATAGCGAGGCTAAGACAATGGACGACTGTGAGGCGATAGATGTCGCGCTTGAAACGGTGATGTGTAAGAATTTAGTGTTATGCAACCGTCAGCACACGCAGTTTTATCTACTTATGATGCCGGCAAATAAGCCGTTTAAGACCAAGGATGTATCGCATATGATAAACTCCGCGCGCCTTAGCTTTGCAGAGCCAGAATATCTTGAAAAATTCCTTGATGTGCTACCGGGGTCGGTTAGCATAATGGGACTTATCAACGATACGGACAATAATATTCAGCTCCTTGTTGACAGAGAGGTAATGGGACCCGATTTTGTCGGCTGTCACCCCTGTGCAAACACAACGAGCCTCAAAATCCCGACTGCCGATGTCTTCGGCAAATACCTTGAAAGCGTGCATCATACCCCGATAATTCTTGATATTCCGAGGAGCGAGGAGTAATGTACGAGCTTATAAGGGTGAGCAAAAGATGCTCATATGTAGCTTGCCCGTCAAGAATAGGAATAGTTGAAATTAACGACACAGATGTGTGCCTGATTGATGCGGGAAGCGACAAGGATGCAGGGAAAAAGGTCCTAAAGCACATAAAGGAAAACGGCTGGCGCTTGGTGGCAATTTATGTAACACACTCACACGCCGACCATATAGGCGGTTGTAAATATTTGCAGGAGCAAACGGGGTGCAGGATTTACGCAAAGGGCATAGAGGCGGATTTTGTCAATCACCCCATGCTTGAGCCGTCACTCGTTTGGAGCGCTTGTCCACCGAAAGCCTTAAAGCATAAATTTCTTCTCGCACAGGAAAGTAAGTGTGAGGCGCTTTGCGTTGATGCTTTGCCCTCGTGCTTAGAGCTTATTGACCTTGGCGGACACTCGCCCGAAATGGTTGGGTTTAAGGTTGATGACGGCACGGTATTTGTTGGCGACGCCTTTTCAAGCGAGGCGACGCTTGAAAAATACAGGGTAGGCTATATTTACGACATAGAGCGCTATATCGAAGCCCTTTTGCGCTTAAAGGAGATAGAGGGCGAAATGTTTGTTCCGTCGCATGCCGAAATCAGCGTAAATATAGAAAATATAATAGATTACAACCTTGAAAACACGATGAAAATCATGCAACAAATTCGTGAAATTTGCACACAGGGCAGGACGCATGAGCAAATTTTGAAGCAAATTCTTGATTTTTACGGTCTTACTCTCACATACGAGCAGTATGCGCTTGTCGGCTCAACGATAAGGGCATATATCACCTATCTTTTGGAAAGGGACGAAATTGAAGGGCGATTTGATAATAATGAATTAAAATATTTTACAAAAACCAACTAACCCACGCGTAACCATAGAAAAATGATATAAAACACAAAAACAGCCACATATGTGGCTGTTTTGCGTTTATTTTGAAAGACTGTTGACAAAGCTTTCAATGCGTTTAAGCGCCTCGGAAATGTGCTTAACGGAGTAGGCGTAGGAAATTCTTGCGAAGCCCTCGCCGTTTTCGCCGAATGCAGTGCCCGGAACGATAGCGCACTTGTATTCATAAAGCAACCTTTCGCAGAACTCCTCGCTTGAAAGACCGAATTTACCGATATTCGGATAAATGTAGAACGCTCCCTCGGGCTCAAAGCACTCAATGCCGATTTTGCGAAGCCCCTCGAGAATGAAAATTCTTCGGCGGTTATACTCGGCGCGCATTCTTGCGATGTCGTCATCACCGTTTTTCATTGCCTCAATAGATGCAAACTGCGATGCGGTCGGCGCACACATGATAGCGAATTGATGCAATTTGAGCATTTGAGAAGCGAGTGGCTTTGGCGCGCAGAGGTAGCCCATACGCCAGCCCGTCATTGCATAAGCCTTTGAAAATCCGCTTGCAATAATCGTGCGCTCCTTCATTCCCTCAATGCTTGCAATAGATACATGCCTCTTGCCATATGTAAGCTCGGCATAAATCTCATCGGAAAGAATTGCGATATTTGTGCCCCTTAATACCTCGGCAATCTCCTCAAGGTCGCTTCTGTCAAGAATAGCGCCCGTCGGATTGTTGGGGAAGGGGAGAATAAGTAGCTTTGTTTTATCGGTAATAGCGGAGCGTAGCTCGCTTGCCGTTAGCTTGAAGTTGTTTTCAAGCTTGGTGTTAATGGTGACAACCTTAGCGCCACTCATTCTTGCAATAGGCTCATAGCAAACAAACGAGGGCATAGGGATAATAACCTCATCACCGGGGTTCACAAGCGCGCGAATAGCCATATCAATAGCCTCACTGCCGCCAACAGTAACAATAACCTCATCAGGGTCGTATTCAAGGTCGAACTTGCGCTTCATATACCTTGAAATCTCACCCCTTAGCTCGGGCATGCCCGCATTAGAGGTGTAATAGGTCTTACCCTTTTCAAGCGAGTCAATAGCAGCCTCGCGAATGTGCCACGGAGTCACAAAATCGGGTTGACCGACAGTAAGAGCAACAACCTCATCGCCCATATCCGCAAGCATATCAAAGAACTTACGAATACCCGAGGGCTTAATTTGTCTTACCGTTTCGGAAAGCATCAAATCGTAATTTATCATAGGGGTATGTTTCCTCTCTCGTCCTTTTGAGGTGTGGAGTAAATTACGCCCTTGTCCTTGTACTTTCTAAGCACGAAGTGGGTTGCGGTAGAGGTAACAAATTCAATAGGAGCGAGCTTTTGCGCAACAAAGTAAGCAACCTCCTTCATTGTCTTGCCCTCAATAATAACGGTGAAATCAAATCCGCCCGACATAAGGTAAAGTGACTTTACCTCGGGGTGCTGTGTGATTTTTTCCGCAATCTTATCAAAGCCCTTGTCAGCCTGTGGCATAACCTTAACCTCAATGAGCGCACTTACATACTCTCTGTCGGTCTTGTCCCAGTCGATAACGGTTTGATAGCCGAGAATTACTCCGTCCTTCTCGTATTTTTCAATAATGTCCTTAACCTCGCCCTGCTCCTTTTCAAGCATAAGCGCAAGGTCACTTGCAGTTAAGGAAGCGTCGTTTTCAAGTAGTGTTAAAAGCTTTTCCATAATATTTCTCCTTTCAAGTAAAGCCCCTGCGGGGCGGCGGTGCGGACCGCCAACCAAATTCCGCCCGAGAGCCTCGGGTGGCAAACTCGCCGTAGGCGAATATCGTGTTGCGAAGCAACATATCGTGCGACGGAACGGAGCATATCGAGCTTGCGATAGCAAGCATATCGAGCAATTCATTCCGCACTGCGACTCCCTACGGTCGCATGCATGGCTACCACCAGCCAATCGTTCTTCACTTCGCTTGAACTCTTGGGGTGTACGCTCATCCGCATTCCGCACTTGCGTCAGCACCTTAGTAATCCTTATTATTATTCAGCTCATCAAGCCATACCCAGTAGGTCGCGTCGCTTGGCATTTTGAGCCCTGCGCGAGGGGAGAGTGCCACAGGTCCGACCCTTACTCCGTCGGGGGAGCAGGAGCGCTTGAACTGCTGTGTAAAGAACCGTTTTATAAACACACATAGCCACTTGTAGATTGTTTCATCATCAAAAGTGCCACTAAATGCGTGCTTTGCTACGCGGTATATCTTAGAGGGCGCAAAGCCCTTTTTGATGAAATAGTAGAGGAAAAAGTCGTGTAGCTCATAGGGGCCCACAAGATCCTCTGTTTTTTGCGCGATTTTTCCGTCCTTATCGGGGGGAAGAAGCTCGGGGGATACAGGGGTTGCCAAAATGTCGCTAAGCACCTGTCCAACCTCAACGCTTGCCTCGCCCGCTTCGTAGAATACAAGCTCACGCACAAGTGTCTTTGGAATGTCGCAGTTGGGGTTATACATTGACATATGGTCGGCATTATAGGTACACCAGCCGAGGGCAATCTCACTAAGGTCGCCCGTGCCGACAACAAGACCGCCGACCGTGTTTGCGTAGTCCATCAAAACCTGAGTCCTCTCACGCGCCTGTCCGTTTTCAAAGGCAACGCTACGGTCATTCATATCAATTCCAAGGTCCTCAAAGTGTACGCCCACCGCCCTTGAAATGTCAATTTCCTTAATCGTTACGCCAAGGCTCTCGCAAAGGAGAATGGCGTTTGACTTTGTCCTTTTTGTAGTGCCAAAGCAGGGCATTGTGATACAGTGTATCGCTTTTTTGTCCCAACCGAGATGCTCACAGGCTCGCACCAAAACGAGCAGGGCAAGGGTGGAGTCAAGTCCGCCCGAAATTCCCAAAACCGCAGTTTTTGAGCCCGATACAAATAGCCTTCTTGCAAGGGCAAGGGACTGCATTGTGAGAATTTTTTCGTAATCATCAATATTCTTAGCCGTAAACGGCGACGGGTCAAAGTGCCTTGTAAGCGTTGTTTTTTGAAGGTCAAGAGAGAAGGCCGAGCAGGGCTCACCCTCACCGCTTGCACTTGCATAAGAGCCCGATTGAATTCTGTCATCGCAAAGGAAGCATACATCAACCTCGCTTATCGCATCTCCGTTTTCTTCAAAAAACGGCTGACATATCGCAAGAGTCTGACCGTTTTCGCAAATAATATTATTTGCACCGTAGATTGCATCAGTAGTGCTTTCGCACTCGCCCGCGCTTGCTACAAGATAAGCGCATTTCAGCATACGGCTCTTAGCCCTTACCTGCTCAAGTCGCTCCTCTTCAAGCCCAACGACCTCGGGCATAGCGCTCGGACAGGCAATAACCGTTGCCCCGCGGGCGCAAAGGTCGTGCGCTACGGTTGATGATGAGAAAAGCTCCGCGCCGAATTCAACGCCTATTTTAAGCTCCCTGAGCTGAGCGCACTCAAAAATCAGTCTTGGCGAGAACGGATAACTAATCTCCTTTATAAGGATATTGCTTTCCGCCCCGTCGGGTGTGCAGAAATATCTTTTTTCATCGGCGCTTAGCGTTGTTTTAGGCACAGCACCGAGGATTTTACCGTTACAAATCACAATAGCACAGCTGTAAAGGCGACCCCCTTGGCGAAGCGGTGCGCCGATAACGGCTACAAGCTGTTTTTCGTATGTTGCGTCAGCAATGTCCCGAACAGCCCCCTCGCAGGCATCAAGAAACGGTCTTTGCAAAAACAAATCCCCACAGGTGGCAGAGGAAACGCAAAGCTCGGGAAGCACAAGGAGCTTCACTCCGCGCTCATCACTGTCCCAAATGGCTTGAATTATTTTTGCGGTATTAAATTTTACATCAGCAACCCTTTCCTCGGGGGAGAGAGTGCGTGCTTTAATAAATCCCTGCTTCATTTTTTCTCCTATGTCAAGATATACTTGACTTTTTTCGCAATTTAGGGTAATATATAATTAGTTAGCTTAATTACGCCCGAAAATATTGTAGGTGCGTATATATAAATTATACATAAAGCGAATGGCAATTTCAAGAGATTTTTGAAATTATGCGTCAATGTGTCGCCGAATTGCTTTAAAATGGCGCAAAAAGCGCAAAACGAAAGGATTTTTTATGAACATTAGCGAAAGACAGCTCACACTTCTGTGCGATTTTTACGAAATTACGATGTCAAGGGGCTACTTCCATTCGGGAATTAAGGATAGGATTGCCTACTTTGATGTATTCTTCAGGCGTGTGCCCGACGGGGGCGGATATGCGATTTTTGCAGGACTTGAGCAAATAATCGAATATATTAAATCAATAAAATTTGATGAAAGCGATATAGAATACCTTCGCTCAAAGGGAATTTTTGATGAGGAATTTCTTTCCTATCTTAAGGAATTTAAATTCACGGGCGACATCTGGAGCGTTGAGGAGGGCACGGTAATCTTCCCTCACGAGCCTATTATGACTATCCGCGCAAGAGCCATTGAGGCGCAGTTTATAGAAACCTTCGTGCTTCTTATTCTCAACCATCAATGCCTTATCGCCACAAAGGCGTCAAGAATTGTTCGCTCGGCACAGGGTAGGCCGGTAAGCGAGTTTGGCTCAAGGCGCGCGCACGGCGCAGACGGCGCAATTTACGGAGCAAGGGCATCGTATATCGGCGGTGTTAGCTCAACCGCCTGCACAATAGCGGATAAAATGTTTGGCGTGCCGGCGGGCGGTACAATGGCGCACTCTTGGGTGCAGATGTTTGATAGCGAGTATGAGGCGTTTGAAAATTATCTGAGGCTTTATCCGAAGTCGCCGACGCTTCTTGTAGATACCTACGATGTTATCAAAAGCGGTGTGCCGAATGCGATTAAGGCGTTTAAGAGCGTGCTTAGCGCCGAGGAGCAAAAAAGCTGTGCAATCCGCATAGATTCGGGCGATATTACCTACCTTTCAAAGAAGGTCAGAAAAATGCTCGATAGCGCAGGGCTTGAGGACTGTAAAATCGTCGTGTCCAACTCACTTGACGAATACATCATAAGGGATATTCTTCTTCAAGGGGCAAAAGTTGATGCGTTTGGAGTTGGCGAAAGGCTCGTTACCGCAAGGAGTGAGCCCGTGTTCGGCTGTGTATATAAGCTCGTTGCTACCGAGCGCGACGGCGAGGTGATTCCTAAAATTAAAATCAGCGAAAACCCCGCAAAGATAACTAACCCCGATTTCAAAAGACTTTACCGCTTCTATTCCAAGGAAACGGGCAAGGCGGAGGCGGACCTTATCACCCTTCATAACGAGGTCGTTGACGAAAGCGCCCCCTATGAGCTTTTTGACCCCGAGCATGTGTGGAAGCGCAAGGTTATGGAAAACTTCACCGTGCGTGAACTAAAAATCCCGATTTTCAAAGACGGAAAATGCGTTTATACCTCACCCAGTGTCGCTAAAATCCGTGAAAAGTGCCAAAATGAACTCTCTTCCATGTGGGATGAGGTGCTTCGCTTTGAAAATCCGCATAATTACTATGTTGACCTTAGCCAAGCACTTTGGGATGAAAAGAATTCAATGCTGAAGCAAAAGCGAAAATAAGCGAAAAAACGACACATTACGCCACATTTTGATAAAAATTGATAAAAATTGATAAAATTTGATAAGGCAAGAAAATAAGAGAGGAAGATAAAAATGATAAATTATTCAAGACAGCTTATCTCCGCGCATCAAAGCGGTGATAAAAGAGCGACATATGAGCTTGGCTTCTGCTACTACTACGGCATAGGAGTTCAGCCCGACCTTAAAACAGCCATTGAATACTATGAGGCGTCAGCCAACGCAGGCTGTGAGGACGCTATGATAGAGCTTGCAAATTGCTACCTTCGCGGAATAGGCACCTGTAAAAGGGTTGATAAGGCAATAGATCTGCTTGAGAAATGCGCGGATAGAGATAACGCATATGCGTGCTATCTCCTCGGCGACATTTATACATACGGCCCCGACCTTGACGGCTTTTATGTGAATGATGTAGCCACAAAAAGGGCAAAGAGGTATTACGAAAAATCCGCAAGGCTCGGCTATACCGAGGCGGAATATCAGTATGGCTATGAGTGCTATGCTGACTCAAACGGCGCGGATAGGAAATTTCAGCTCGCTAAGGAGCTTTTGCAAAAATCCGCATCTAAGGGACATAAAAGGGCGCAGTACGAGCTTGGAAGGCTTTATCGCTATCTCGCCGGCGGAGAGAGGATTGCCATTGAATGGCTTGAAAGGAGCGCAAATCGCGGAGTAAAGGAAGCTATCCATATGCTTGGCGATATTTATCAGGATAAGGGCGATTACGCCAAGGCTATTGAATATTATTCATACGCGACAAGCGAGCTTGAAGAAAGCGAGATTGAGCTTTGCGAGTCAGAGCTTGCAAGGCAGGGAAAAGCCCCAACGGGAAATGTATTTTGCCCGTCAAGCCCAGAGCTGTGCTTGGATACAGAGGGTAAGAGCGCGCGTGAGCTGTTTGAGGAAGGGCTGTGGCATGAGAAAATGGGCAATATGGAGCTTGCGTTTGAGCTTGTTTCAAGGGCTCATGAGCTTGGATATGCCCCCGCACATAATAAAAAGGGCGATATGCAGTATAAGGGCGCGGAGTCGCTCTATGCGCGCACTAACAAAATATTCAAGGATATGGCAATGAAATGCTACCTTGAAAATGCGCAAAACGGCGATGTCTATGCGCAAAGAATGGTTGGAGTAATAAGTCAGTCAAGGCAGGATATGATTGAGGCGGTTAAGTGGCTTCAAAAATCCGCCGAGGCAGGGGATAGCGTTTCAATGTTCAAGCTCGGCACGCTTTATAGGAGTGGCATTGGAGTTGCAAAAAGCATGGAGCAGGCAATCGCTTGGCTTGAAAAGAGCGCGATATGTGGCTATTATTCCGCGCAAATGGAGCTTGCCGTAATTCTCTCTGATGGACAGGGAGTGCCAAAGGATATGCAAAAATCGTTTGAATGGATGGAAAAAAGCGCAAATCAAGGCTCATCATACGCGTGCTACCTGTTGGGACAAATGTATGAAAAGGGCGAGGGCGTAACCCAGTCAAGGGTCAAAGCGCTTGAATATTATGAAAAAGCACTTGACGGCTACGGCTACCTTAGCGCCTCGGCAGTTAAAAAGGCGATAAAGAGAGTGAAGTGCTGACGCAAGTGCGGAATTCGGATAAGTGACAGTCCAAGAACGCGAGCCTTGGCGAAGTGTGATTGGCTTAGTGGAACTTATGCACGCGACCGTAGGGAGTCGCAGTGAGGAATGTTTGCTGACGCAAACTCGATTACGAGCGAAGCGAGTAACAAGGTTCTAACCGTGAAAATGCTATTTGATTTTCACTTTTGCTTTAGCAAAACTGTTCGCAAGAACAGGTAGGTTAGGTTCTTATATGTCCTACGGACACGATATGCTCCGTTCCGTCGCACGATATGTTGCTTGCGCAACTCGATATATCGGCAAAGCCGATGTTATTTGCCCGCGGGGGCTTCCCCGCCTTGACAATGAGGGCAAGATGTGTTAAAATAAGATGTTACTAAGATAAAATGAAAGGGGGAAGGCATATGTTTTCAGTTAGTGAGCGAAAATATTTCATTTCGCTTGTACGGAGCGCGCTAAGAGGCGAAGCACCGAAGGAAATGGCGCAGGATGTGTCGTTTATTAACATTTTAAACCTTGCAAAGCTACATAATCTGACCGAGCTTATTGCATATGCCGTGCCTGAAATTTCCCCTAAGCCCGAGGAAATTCTCATAGAGAAGATAAATAAGCTCAAAATGACGGGAATGGCACAGCAAATCCATCAGGATATAGAGATGGAAGCGATTACCGCCACATTCAAGGAGCAGGGAATAGATTTTCTTATTCTGAAGGGCTATAAAATCAAGTCACTTTATCCGCGCTCGGATATGCGAAGCATGTGCGATATTGACATACTTGTCCGCCCCGAGCAGTTAAAGAGGGCGAAGGGCGTAATGCTCTCGCATCTTGGATATAAGGAGTCGGATATTGTCGTTGGCGAGCATGACCTCGGCTTCAATAAGCCACCGTTTATCAGCATAGAAATTCACCATACAATGACCGATAAGGGCGGAAACACCGAGGCGTATAAGTATTATAAGAATGTATGGTCGCTTGCCCGCAAAAAAGAGGGTGAGGAGTATGAATATGAGTTCTCGCCCGAGGACTTTTATATCCACCATATAGAGCACATGACAAAGCATTATCGCTACGGCGGATGCGGAGTGCGTGCATTTTGCGATGTTTTCGTGCTTCTTGAAGGATATAAGGATACGCTTGATTTTGAGTATATAGAAAAAACCCTTGGCAAAATGAGGCTTGATGTGTTTGAAAAGCACATAAGAAATGCGTCATATAAGTGGTTTGGCGACGGCGAGGGTGATGAGGTCACCGAGCAGATTGAGGAATATGTTCTCCGTGGCGGTACATACGGTATGAGCGCTGATAAGGAGAAAACCGCCCTTGCAAGAAATCATACAAGGGACGGAAGGGTAAATAAGCTGTCATATTTTTGGGGCAAGATATTTTTACCCTATAAGCATATGAAAAACGGCTACCCTGTGCTTAGAAAAGTGCCGATTTTGTTGCCGTTTTGTTGGATACATAGGATACTAAACCGACTTCTTTTCAAAAGAGATAGGGTAAAAAGGCAATTAACCATTGCGTCCTCAACCGATGAAATAAACGAATACTTAAATCACATCTCAAATGTAGGATTAAACTAAAGGGGCTGTTGCAATGGCACAGAACAAAAACAAACACATCATCAAGGCAACAACCACGAAAACAAAGATTTTATAGAAAAATAAAGGTTGAGATTTTGCACCTTGTGCAAAATCTCTTCTTTTCATTGTGTTTGTTATTTCGCGAACCCCCTAAACTCACTTCGTTCATTTTGGGGAACCCCGAAGCGGGGCGACCACTCGTACTGTCGTACAAAGTACGCTGACGAGAACCCCCAAAACTCATTTCATTCGTTTCGGGGAACCCCTATGACGACTTCGTGTTCACCCCTTGCGACTCCCTTCGGTCGCGTGCATAGGTAATTCTAAGTGAAAACAAGTTTTCAAGAATTACGGTATCTGCACTCATTTCACTATCCCCTTGCTAAAAAAGCTACTCGGTGGAGTAGCTTTTTGAATTCGGAATTCGCCCGAGTGCCTCGGGGCGGGGAAGCCCCCGCGGGCGAAATCCCCCCCGAGTACCTCGGGTCGTAAACTCCGACATCGTGCAGTACAAATTGTTTCCGCACTCCCCGAGCAATATTCCAAATGCCGAAGGCAATTCATGTGCCAACGGCACAATTCATGCACCGCAGGTGCGATTTATGCGAGCTTGCTCGCAATTCATGACCGCAGGTCAATTCATTTGCGCCTATGCGCTATGCGCGCTCACTCTGACAACGCCGACGGACATATCGTCAACGCGTTCACCGCGGATTTTCTCGGCGAGGGCAAGCACCTCTTGGGGCAGGGCGGAAATTGAGATTTGCCTTGTGCCACGCTCTGCCTTTTCGCTATCAAGCACGACCCTTGCGTCTATTTCCTCATGCACGGATTTTAGTGTAAGAGGCTCTTTTTTATTTGCGGGGCGAAGCGTTTCCTTGACACCCTGTGTAGCGCTTTCGTCGCTTTTTTCTTGATTTTTCTCGCCCTCGCCGTCTGTAATTTCAATAGAGGAAAGGAAGTCAACGAGGTATTTGCTATCTCGCTCATCGCTTGCGATTCCGTCACTGACCATAATGATAATATCGCCGTCCTTCAGCTGAAAATCAAGCCTTTCGGCATCGGGGCTTTTCATAATGCCGATAGGCGCAGTCTTTGAATGAAGGCGGAAAATGTTTTCCCCACGCTTTACAAACGAGGGGGCAGCGCCACTCTTGACAAGACACGACGCACCCGTAATCAGGTCAATTTCAAGCAAATCCACGCTTGATGAGCATTCAATGCCCTTGGCGCGAATGAAATTGTTCAGCATAGCAAGGCAAAGCTCCTTGTCGGCGCAGGACGATAGGATTTTTTGCATAAACTCCGCGCAAATAGATGAGGTAAAAAGCGCATCTCGCCCACTGCCCATGCCGTCGCAAAGTAGCATATAATACTTTTCATCAGGGCTGAAAAACGCACACAGTGTGTCACCTGCGCCCTCTTTTTCATCAAGCGGAGAAACATATTTTACACTTTCAATGTCAAGCTCCCTCGTGCTTTGAGTGCTGAGAAAGCAGACTCCGTCTCGCTCTGTGAGGGTGGGCTCGCAAAGGTTTATTCCCATTTCGCCCTCAAGCGCGGTTTTTATCGCGGAAAGCGAGCATTTTGTCGCCTCTGTGTCTATATTTGAGGCAATTATGCGCACATTTCGCTCGCCGAACGCATATGCGCGCTCAAATCGCACACCCTCACGGCGGAGCGCCCTTTCCGCCTTGTCGCTAAGCGTGGAATTAGGCTCAAAGTCGCCCGTGTCGCAAAGCCCGTCAATCAGCCTTGAAATAAGCTCATAATCCTTCGCGCTCACATCAAGCCTGTCGTGTTGCTTTTTCGAGGATTCAAGCTCCCTTTTCAGCACATTTATCTCATCAATTACCGCCGAAATGTTGGGACACCTGTGCAAAAATCGCTCATCTGCGAAGTCTGCGCTCGGCACGCGCTCACAGTATGCCATTTCGCTAAGCCTTGCAATGTTGTCATTCGTTGTTATCACATCGCGCTCCCAGCAGATAGAGCGCTTCGGGCAGGAGTAGCAATGGTTTTCGTAAATTTCAAGACACGCCCCCTTCCAAAATCCGCGGTCGGGCTCCTTCGTTCTTTTGCTGATGTCGGAAATCATTCCCGAAATATCCTCAAACGAGCGCGCAAGTGTGGTAAGATTTAACGAAAGCTCGCCTAAGCGCGCATCAAAAATTATCCCATCACACGACCTTTCCCGCTTTAGAATGCCGAGCGAGGGGAAAAGCTCAAAGCGGGTAAGAGGATACATAATAAGTGAGGCTAAAAGTAGCTCGGGCGTTAAATCAACAAGCGCATTGTATCCCGATGCGAAAATTCCGTAGCCGATGCTCATAACGAGCGAGCTTATTATCGCAAGATAGTATGAAAAATCCCATAAAAATGAGCTGACTATACCGCAAAGCGCAAGGGCAGGGGCAAAGGCGACCCCGTGGCAAAGACCGAGTAGCGCGCCGAGTGACGCACCGCCCGCACCCGATATGTACCTTGAGGCATAAAGCGTTGCGCCGTATGAAATGATTAGCGAAATATCAAGCCCAAAAACCTCACGCCCACGCACCATATAGACAAAAATGAAAAGAACTATCGCATATCCAAAAAGACGCTTGTCCGTGCTGTCCTCAAAGAGCATGCAAAGGGCATATGTGACAATGGCGCTTAATACCGTGTGGAAAATAAGCACAAAAACATCGTAATAGGAATATCCCGAGGAAATGACACGCCAAACGCTAAGCCCGAGCGCGCAAAGCGTGGAAATGCCGACACGCACTGACACCCTTTCGCAAAAGAGCGAGGAAAGAAACGACGGGGCAGGGCGAGAGCCGAGGCTTATTTTTCGCTCACCGTCATCACCGAGCCAAAGCGAGCCTACAAGCCTAAGACCGATAAGGGCAAGCAGGGCAATCAGATAGGGCAGAGGCTCACTCAAAAAGATAAGAGAGCCAAGCGCCGTGCCCACCGCCGAAAACGGAAATCGCTTTTTGCACGATGCGCAAAAGGCAAGAGCAAAGGGGTAAGTGCCGAAAAAGAACCGTACCGATGAAAAAAGAAATGCCACAAGCAGGCAAAGAAGCTCCATAATCAGCTCCCTTGCGTCGCTGTTAAGCCGTAGCCTCTTAATCCGTGAAAAAATCTTGTTCATAAATTCTCCTTATTATTTTTATTTGCCACAAAATAGATCATTTTGCGAGTTAAGTATACACTAAAACAAGAGATGATTTTGTCACTCGGCGCTGTCGCTTTGAGGCTTTTTTACGGGGGAAGTGTGAAAGAGTGCGCCTTTTTGCGTGGAAATAGCCCAAAATGTCGGGAAAAATCGTACGAAATTCTTGCAAAGAGGTTCTTAGTGTGGTAGAATTGTCATATAATATGCGAAGCGGTGCTTCGCAAATGCGGAGTTCGGAATGGTGCTATCGCAAATGCGGAGTTCGGAATGCGGAGTTCGGAATGGAGAAAACTGCTTCGTAGCGGACAGGAACAATTTATACTAAACGAGGGCGGATATTGCCCGTCGAGGCTCTCGACTGCTCGGGGAGTATGGAAACGGCTTATACTGCACGAGGTCGGAGTTCACCCCCCGAGGTACTCGGGGCTTCGGGGCGTGTAGAAGCAATTTATACTAAACAAAGGCGGAGCTTGGCTGGCGGTCCGCACCGCCCAAGAGGTAGGAAAATGGAAATTGAAGATATAAAAAGAGGGTGTTGCTTTACAGGACACCGCACGGTTGAAAAAAAGGAGCTTCGCTCCGAGATGCTTGATGCTCTATTAAGAAGGCTCATTACAACGGAAGGAATTGACACATTTATTTGTGGCGGTGCGCTCGGCTTTGATACCTTGATGGCGGAGCGAGTTTTAGAATTAAAGGAAGAATTTCCGCATATTAGGCTATGGCTTTTCCTGCCCTGCCTTGAACAGGATTTAAAATGGAGCAGAGCCGATAAGAAAAGGTATAAGGAGCTTTTGGAGCTTGCCGACTATGTTGACTGTCCGCAAATTCCGTATAACTCAACCGTTATGAAAACGAGAAATTATAAAATGGTCGATAACGCACTTTATTGTATTGCGTACTATAACGGCAAAAAAATCTCGGGCACAGCCCAAACAATCCGCTATGCCAAAAAGCAAAAAAGGCGCATTTTCAATGCTCATATCACGGCGGGTAAAACGCTTGATGAAATTTAGATTTATGCGCATAGCACAGCTTGGCTTTGTATATTTATTCACAAATTAGTGAATATATTCACAAAAAATCATCAAAGACGGTGTAATAATATAAAGAAAAATAAAAAAGAATAAAAAAAGAATAAAAAATTAAAAATATGTCTTGACATAAGATATAAAGTTGTGCTATACTACATTCATTAAATGTTTATTCATTTGATAAAAAAACAAAAAAGTTCATTTCAAAGGAGAAAAGAAAATGAAAAAGACACTCGCAAAAATCCTCTGCCTTGCACTTGCTTGCGTTATGGCAGTAGGTTGCTTTGTATCATGCGGTGACGATGAAGAAGCATATGTAATCGGTGCTTCAGGACCTGTTACAGGCGTTGCAGCAGTATACGGTGAAGCAGTTAGAAACGCAGCACAAATGGCAATTGATGAAATCAACGCAAACGGCGGTCTTAACGGAGTAGAGTTCAAGCTCGTATTCCTTGATGACAAGCACGACGCTGGTAACATCTCAACAAACTACGCATCTCTTGTAGAGCAGGGTATGCAGGTTTCACTCGGAACTGTAACAACAGCTCCCGGCCGTGAATTCACAAAGTATTCTGCACAGGACAATGTGTTCTTCCTTACACCATCTGCAACAGGTGACGATATCCCTGGCACAGCAGGAAACGGCTTCCAAATGTGCTTCGCTGACGGTGACCAAGGTAAGGTTGCGGCTGAGTATGTAAACGGACTCTTCGCAAACAAGGGAAAGACCATCGGTATTCTCTACAATAGCGCAGACCCATATTCAAGCGGTATTTACACACAGTTCAAGGCTGCTCTTGACTCAACAATCACAACAATTGACGCAGCATTCACTGATGATAAGCTCGCTGACTTCAGCGGACAAATCAGCCAGCTCGCATCCTGCGACTTCATCTTCATGCCTATCTACTATACACCTGCATCAACATTTATGAAGCAGGCAAAGGACACAATCGCTCCTAACGCTACATACTACGGATGCGACGGTCTTGACGGTATTGACGGTAGCATTGACGGCTTTAACATCAACGATATCCCACAAGAAATTTCAATGCTCTCACACTTCAACTCAAAGGCAACTGAGGGCAAGGCAAAGGAATTTATCGACAAGTATGTTGATAAGTATGGCAAGGACACTCTTAGCCAGTTCGGCGCTGCTGCTTATGACTGCGTATATGCAATCTACGGCGCAATGAAGAACGCTATTGACAGTGGCAAGGAAATTCCTACCGACATCACAGCAAGCGCACTTTGCGATATTCTCAAGGCTGAATTTAATGGCGGCTTCACATATTCAGGAGTTACCGGCTCTGACATCACATGGAGCGCAAACGGTAAGGTTCAAAAGGACGCTGTTAAGTACATTGTAAAGGCGGCAAACGCTCAATAATTGACTGTAATTTGCCGATGTGGTTTTCCCACATCGGCAAATTTAAGGTATAGGAGAAACTAAAATGAATTTTATAACAAACCTGATAGGCGGGCTTAGCCTTGGCGGTATATATGCTATGATAGCCCTCGGCTATACAATGGTATACGGTATTGCAAAGATGCTTAACTTTGCGCACGGTGATATCATAATGGTCGGTGGCTATACAATACTTGTATTCACCGCGCAAAGCGTGCATCCGCTTATTGCCATTGCCCTCGCCGTTGCTTTTTGCGTAGGTCTTGGCGTTGTTGTTGAAAAGGTAGCGTATAAGCCACTTCGCGGTGCGTCACCTCTTGCGGTTCTTATCACCGCTATCGGTGTTAGCTATCTTTTGCAAAGCCTTGCGCAAATGTTCTTCGGCTCGGGAACAAAGATGGTAACGGGTCTTGACCTCGGTAGCTTCAATATCGGCTCACTCAAGATCAGCGTTTCAACCATCGTTACACTCTTGTCCTGTATCGTAGTAATGGTTGCGCTCAGCCTCTTTGTAAAATACTCAAAGACAGGCCGTGCAATGATTGCCGTATCCGAGGATAAGGGCGCGGCTCAGCTAATGGGCATCAATGTAAACTTTATAATTATGATTACCTTCGCAATCGGCTCGGCACTTGCTGCCCTTGCGGGTACATTCTATCTCATGCGCTCACCAAGTATTTACAGCACCTTCGGCTCACTCCCCGGCATTAAGGCATTTGCCGCCGCGGTTATCGGCGGTATCGGCTCAATCCCCGGAGCAATGCTTGGCGGTATTCTTCTTGGCGTAGTTGAGGTATTTGCAAACTCCGTTTCATCAATCGCACCGTATACCGATGCTATTGAGTTCGCAATTCTTATCGTAATATTGCTCGTTAAGCCTACCGGCTTCCTCGGCAAGAAAAGGAGGGAGAAGGTATGATGAAATTTGCAAAGCGCTATTTGAGCTTTGTCGTAATCGGCGCTATCATTTTAATTTGCGGAATACTCTCGCAGGCAGGCGCGCTCTCCGCATCGACTGCATATCTTCTTGAAAAGATTGCAATCAGTATAATTCTTGCCGTTTCTCTTGGACTTGTTGTTGGCTTCCTTGGTGAGCTTTCGCTCGGACACGCAAGCTTTATGTGCGTTGGCGCATACCTCGGCGGTAAGCTCTCACAGGTAATTGTTGACGCTATGGGTCTTGACGGCTCAAAGAACATTCTCGTTCTTATAATCGCACTTATCGTAGGCGCTGCCTGCGCAGGACTTTGCGGATTTATCATCGGCTTGCCCGCGCTAAGGCTTAAGGGCGACTACCTTGCAATCGTAACACTCGCATTTGGCGAAATTGTAAGAGTTATCTTCACAAACGCCAAGGCATTCGGCGGAGCGCAGGGAATGGGCACTCCAAGATTTGACAGAAAATATCTGTTTATCATCTCGCTTGCCCTCGTGCTTGCAACTATTGCAATAGTTCAAAATCTATTAAGAAGCAAGCACGGACGCGCAATCACCGCAATCCGTGATAACGAAATTGCCGCAAAGGCAACAGGTATAAATGTAACAAAATACAAGCTCACCGTATTCACAATTTCATCTGCACTTGCAGGTGTTGCGGGCGTGCTTTACAGCTATGCTAACTTCAATCTTCAGCCATCAAAGTTCGGCTATAACTATTCTATTGAAATTCTTGTTATGGTTGTCCTTGGCGGTATGGGTAGCATAAACGGCTCAATCATTGCCGCTACACTTATTACCTATCTTAATACAAAGCTTCCACTTGTTCTTACAGGAGAGCTTGCAGTGCTTCAAAACCTATTCTACGCACTTATTCTTATTCTCCTTGTTATTTATAATAACGCACCTGCGCTCAAGAGCTTCCGTGAGAAGTATAATCTTAAGAACTTCATGAATATGATTATCAAGCCAAAGCACGACCCGTCAAAGGTCCGTGACGATACGGCAAGATGGGATGTTGTTCCGACCAAGATTTCAATGGATGAGGTTATTTCCACCGACATCATAATTGATAACACAGGTGACAACAGTGCCGACATAGGCGAGAGAGGAGGTAACAAGTAATGGCAGAATATGTACTTGAAACCAAAGATCTCGGTATTTCGTTTGGCGGTCTTAAGGCTGCGCAAAATGTAAACCTTAAAATTAAAAAGAATGAAATTTACGGTCTTATCGGTCCTAACGGTGCCGGTAAAACCACAATATTCAACCTTCTTACAGGCGTTTATCAGCCAACAGAGGGAACATTTTATCTAAATGGCGAGGAGCTAAAGGGACTCGCACAGGATAAAATCAACCATAAGGGAATTGCAAGAACCTTCCAAAATATCCGTCTTTTCAATAATATGACGGTTGTAAGAAATGTAATGGTAGGTCTTTCGTATCAGAGCGAGTATCAATGCACCCTTTTTGAGAGCCTTTTCCGCTTGCCAAGACATTTCAAGGTAGAAAAGGAAATGCGCGCAAGGGCGAAGGAGCTTCTTGATATCTTCGGTCTTTTAGAGGAAAGAAACAACCTCGCGTGTAACCTTCCGTACGGTAAGCAGAGAAAGCTCGAAATTGCAAGAGCGCTCGCAACAAATCCAAAGCTTCTTTTGCTTGATGAGCCCGCAGCGGGTATGAACCCGAATGAAACTGAGGACCTTATGGCGACAATTCGCTTAATCCGCGATAAGTTTGATATGACCGTGCTTCTTATAGAGCATGATTTGAAGTTCGTATCCGGACTTTGCGACAGAGTAACCGTTCTCAACTTCGGTACAGCACTTACCGAGGGCACAGCGCAGGAAGCGCTCAATCACCCCGATGTAATTAAGGCATATATAGGTAACTAAGGAGGAAATATGGCACTTTTAGAGGTAAAAAATCTTGAAGTTTACTATGGCGTAATTCAAGCCATAAAGGGTATTTCCTTTGAGGTAAATAAGGGCGAAATCGTTACACTTATCGGCGCAAACGGAGCAGGAAAGACAACCACAATGCAAAGCATTATGGGACTTATCCACGCCCGCGCAGGTGAGGTAATCTATAACGGTCAGCCAATCACGAATATGCCTGCGCATAAGATTGTAAAGCTCGGCATGACCCAAGTTCCCGAGGGCAGGCGCGTGTTCTCCGAGCTTACAGTGTATGAAAACCTTATGATGGGCGCATATACAAAGACTGATAAGGACCAAATCAAAAAGGACATTGAGCAAATCTATGAGATTTTCCCTCGCTTAAGAGAGAGAAAAAATCAAGTAGCAGGAACTCTTTCGGGCGGTGAACAGCAAATGCTCGCTATGGGTAGAGCGATGATGTCAAAGCCTGACCTTTTGATGCTTGATGAGCCATCAATGGGACTTTCCCCACTTCTCGTTGACCAAGTGTTTGATATAATTAAGCACTTCCACGAAAACGGAACAACAATTCTCTTAGTAGAGCAAAACGCAAATAAATCCCTCGCCATAAGCGATAGAGCCTATGTTTTGGAAAACGGCAAAATCGTTCTAACGGGCACGGGGGAGGAACTTCTTGCATCAGAAGACATCAAAAAAGCATATCTCGGTGGTTGATAACCGTCGTTATGCGGTGTTGCTCCTCGCCGACAACCTCGACTATCAAGTGATAGCCTTCGCCTGTCGGCTGTGGTGCGCCTTGCCTAACTCGGTTCTAAACCACGAGAGGGAGGCTAATGCAAGAATTCGGAATTCGGAGTTCGGATGTGCGCACACCCCAAGAACACGAGCCTTGGCGAAGTGCGATTGGCTGGTGGTAGCCATGCATGCGACCGTAGGGAGTCGCAATGAGGAATGAATTACTCGATATGTTTGCTGACGCAAACTCGATATGTCCTACGGACACGATATGTCCCTTCGGGACACGATATGTTGCTTGCGCAACGCGATATATGCCCGCGGGGGCTCCCCGCTTAGGTTTCTTTTTGCATACTTTTTCTTCTCCTAAAGAAAAAGTATGAGAAAGGTAGTTAAAATGAAAGCGATAGTAACAGTAATAGGAAAAGATAGTGTTGGCATTATTGCCACAGTTAGTGCGGAGTGTGCGAAATACGGAGTAAACATTGTAGACATCACACAAAGCGTGCTTAAGGAATATTTTGCGATGATTATGATGGTTGAAATTGACAACATGTCCTCAACCTTTATGAGCTTCCAAAAGGAGCTTGAGGCTGTTGGCAAGGAGAAAAATCTTGACATTCGTGTAATGCACGAGGACATTTTCAACACAATGCACCGCATATGAGGTTAAAAAATGCTTAACACAAACGACATTCTTGAAACAATAAATATGATAAAGCAGGAAAACTTGGATATTCGTACAATTACGATGGGAATATCCCTGTTTGACTGCATAAGTGACGATAAAAAGCGTCTTGAAACAAAAATTTACGACAAAATCACAAGGAGCGCGCGTGACCTTGTAAAGACCGCCCTTGACCTTGAGCATACCTACGGAATTCCGATCATCAATAAGCGTGTATCGGTAACACCGATTTCGCTCGTTGGCGCGGACTTCGGTCCCGAGGAATATGTAAGGCTTGCCGGCGTGCTTGAAAGGGCAGCTAATGAGCTTGGCATCAACTTTATCGGTGGCTTTGGTGCGCTCGTGCAAAAGGGAATGACAAGGGGCGCAAAAAACCTCATTGATGCAATTCCGGAGGCACTTTCCACAACTACAAAGGTATGCTCCAGCGTAAATGTAGCCTCAACAAAGGCAGGCATTAACATGGACGCAGTTAAGCGCATGGGCGAGATAATGAAGGAAACTGCATATCTCACCAAGGACCAAGATTCCATCGGCTGTGCAAAGCTTGTAGTGTTTGCGAATATTCCCGAGGATAACCCCTTTATGGCAGGCGCAATGCACGGAATGGGCGAGAGTGACACGGTAATCAATGTTGGCGTCAGCGGACCTGGCGTTGTAGCATCGGCAATCAAGCGCGAGGGCTTTTGCGACTTCTCACATCTTGCCGATGTAATCAAAAAGACCGCCTTCAAGATAACGAGAGTTGGTCAGCTTATCGCATATGAGGCATCAAAGCGCCTTAACACCCCATACGGAATTATTGACCTATCCCTTGCCCCAACACCGGCAGTTGGCGATAGCGTTGCGCATATTCTTGAAAATATGGGACTTGAAAAATGCGGAACTCACGGAACCACCGCAGCCCTTGCAATGCTCAATGATGCAGTTAAAAAGGGCGGAGTTATGGCATCAAGCCATGTAGGCGGACTTAGTGGTGCATTTATCCCCGTATCCGAGGATGCAGGAATGATTAGCGCAGCGGAGTGTGGCGCGCTCAGCATTGAAAAGCTTGAGGCGATGACCGCGGTTTGCTCCGTAGGTCTTGATATGATTGCAGTTCCTGGTAGCACAAGCGCATCAACCCTTAGTGGAATTATCGCTGATGAAATTGCAATCGGCGTAATCAATAATAAGACAACCGCAGTTCGTTTAATCCCCGTAATCGGCAAGGATGTAGGCGAAACCGTAGAGTTCGGCGGACTCCTCGGCTACGCACCGATTATGCCACTTAATAAATACTCATCAGAGGAATTTATTAATAGGGGCGGACGAATTCCTGCACCCATACATAGCTTGCGAAATTAATGGAGCAAGCTATGTAATGAATTGACTTCATCATATGATGAAATCAATTCAATTCATGCAATCGCAAGATTGCAATTCATGAACGCTTGCGTTCGATTCATGATGCGTAGCATCAATTCATTTTTAGGGCAAAGCCCTACAAAGAAGGTGAAATTATGTCAAAATTAGATACTTTATGCGTGCAAGCAGGCTATGAGCCAAAGAATGGCGAGCCAAGAGTTGTGCCGATTGTTCAAAGCACAACATACGCATACGATACAGCAGAGGGTCTTGCAGACCTATTTGATTTGAAGGCTGACGGATATTTCTACACCCGTCTTGCCAACCCAACCGTTTCCGCATTTGAAAGCAAGCTTTGCGCGCTTGACGGCGGTTCTTGCGGAATTGCTTGCGCCTCGGGAATGAGCGCAACACTTCTTGCAATCCTTAATGTTTGTAACGCAGGTGACAACATCGTTTCCGCAAAGGCAATCTATGGCGGAACATACAATCTTTTTGCCGTTACACTCAAAAAATACGGTATTGAGTGCCGTTTCTTTGACCTCGATGACAGTGAGGAGCAAATTGACGCGCTCGTTGACGACAAAACAAAGGTAATCTTTGCCGAAACACTTGCAAATCCTACGATTGTAGTGCTTGATTTCGATAAAATCGCAAGCATTGCAAAGCGCCACAAGGTGCTATTCATGGTTGATAACACACTCGTTACTCCCGTGCTTTGCAGACCTCTTGACTTCGGCGCAAACATCGTTCTTTATTCATCATCAAAATACCTTGACGGACACGCAGTTGCCCTTGGCGGTTGCATAATTGACGGCGGTAACTTTGACTTTACCGCAACCGACAGATACAAGGAATTTTTAGTTCCCGATGAGAGCTATCACGGACTTGTTTACTCCACCCTTGGCAAAACCGCATTCGGTGTTAAGTGCAGAGTTCAGATGATGCGTGACCTCGGTGCTATTATGAGCCCACAAAACGCATTCCTCACCAACCTCGGTATGGAAACGCTTGCTCTCCGTATGGAAAGACATAGCGAAAATGCGAAAAAGGTCGCTAAATTCCTCTCCGAAAACGAGAATGTTGAATGGGTAAAGCATCCGTCACTTGAAAGCGACAAGTATTTTGACCTTGCAAAGAAATATATGCCAAACGGTATGGGCGGAATGATGAGCTTCGGCGTTAAGGGCGGAAGCAAAAAGGCTGCCGAGTTTATGGAAAACCTGAAAATGCTCAAAATCGTAACTCATGTAGCCGATGCGCGCTCCTGCGTATTGCATCCAGCATCAACAACCCACCGTCAATTGTCAAGCGCCGACCTCGAGGCAATCGGAATTGCCGACAACCTCATTCGTCTTAGCGTAGGCATTGAAAATGCAGAGGATATTATAAACGATCTCAGCCAAGCACTTAACAATCTTTAAGAGATTTATGCTTCGTTATGCTTCGTTGCTCCTCAACGGTGACCTTGACGCACAATTAAGTGCGCCTGCGCCCACCGTTTCCGGTGCGCCTTGCCTAACTTTGCCTAAATGCTCTTAAATTTAAGGCTTTATGCTTTGTTATGCTTCGTTGCTCGCTCATAGATGAGCGAAAAATAAACAAAAAAGGAGGGAGCTTTATGCCAATTATAATTCCAAAGGACATACCTGCATATACTACGCTTAGTGAGGAAAATGTCTTTGTAATGAACCACGAAAGGGCGCATTCGCAGGACATAAGACCGATTGAAATCGCGATTTTGAACCTCATGCCCACCAAAATTGAAACGGAAACACAGCTTATAAGGCTTCTTTCAAACTCTCCGCTTCAAATAAAGGTTACCCTTATAGGAACGGAAACATATATAGGAAAAAACACTCCGCTTCAGCACCTTCAACGCTTTTACAAGACCTTTAACGAGGTTAGAAACGAGCGCTTTGACGGAATGATTATAACGGGCGCGCCCGTTGAGCAAATGGACTTTGAGGATGTAAAATACTGGAAGGAGCTTACTGAAATCCTTGATTTTGCAAAGACAAATGTCCAAAGCACGCTATTTATCTGCTGGGGCGCGCAGGCGGCGCTTCATTACTACTACGGAATGAACAAAATTCAGCTTGATAAAAAGCTTTTTGGAGTGTTCCCACACAGGAAATATGTTCTTTTTGACCCCATTTTAAAGGGTACGGATGAGGAGTTCTTTATGCCTCATTCCCGCCATACGACAATCCCACCCGAGGAATTTGAAAAGGCAAAGGACCTCATTATCATTGCTGGTAGCGATGAAATCGGCGTGTCAATCGCGCGCTCCGAGGACGGACGCCAATTCTACATTATGGGACATATGGAATACGACAGAGATACGCTAAAGCGTGAGTACGAAAGAGATCTTTTAAAGGGACTCCCCATTGAGCCCCCTAAAAACTATTTCCGCAACGCAGCGAAAACCCTCGTCGTTCCCAACTGGGTGTCAACCGCAAATGTGTTCTACTCAAATTGGCTCAATTACTACGTATATCAGGTAACGCCATACGACAGAAACAAGATAAAAATCCAGCCAAATGAGGAATAATCGTCTAATCAAATAATGAAAATACCTTGCCGAGCGCAAGGTATTTTTGCTTACGTCTGAAATACATATTAATAAATGAGCATATAATAATGTGAACGAAATCCCGCTTGGCAAAAGCGTTTGGCGGGTTTTAATTGCAAAATATCCGTCAAATTCAGTATTGAAAAGCCAAATATATATTAACAAGTGAGCAATTGAACATATTTTAAAATAATCGAAAGAGCTCCCGTTTTGCGCGCGTTACAAATATATATTGATTATTTTATTGTTTTGTGTTAAAATAATAAAAGATGGTTGGATTTTTACTTTTCTTTAAAACGATGGTTGGGTTTTTACTTTTCTTTACTGAAAAAAGTAAAACAAAAGAAAAGGAAAAGAATTAAGGCATAGGGACTAAAAGAACAAAATAGCTCTAAATAATATCGAAATATGGCAGTCGGTCCGCACCGTCGGGTGAAAGCGCTTGAATTAAACAAATACGCGCCTATCCTTTTTGGCGCGTGTGGCATTGTCGAGGACAAGAGAAGAAATTAGTTTTGAATAATATCGAAATATGGCAGTCGGTCCGCACCGACAGGAGGTGAGAAAATGAAGCTATCGTCAAAATTTATGAGAACGCAGATTGCAATGATAAATTCCGTATCCGGTGGATTCTCGCTTGAAAGAACGAGAAAATGGCAAGAGCGATTGGGCGCTGTCATAGCGCTATCAAGCAAAAAGCAGGTAAAGAGCGAAACGCTCCACGTCGGCAAATTAGAAATGCTTGAGATAACGCCAAACGATCTCGTTTCAGATAGCGTCATACTCTATCTCCACGGCGGAGGATACACGTGCGGAGAGCTTGGCTACGCAAATGGCTTTGCATCGGTGCTTGCGGCGCGTTACGGCTGCAGAGTCTACGCACCCGCGTACCGACTCGCCCCCGAGAATAAATTTCCGTGCGCGGTTGATGACGTTTATGCCGTGTATAAAAGCATTTTGGCAATGGAAAAAGAGCCAAGCGACGTGATTTTATGCGGCGAAAGCGCAGGCGGAGGGCTATGCTATTCTCTTTGCCTGAAATTAAAGGAAAAGGGCGACAAGATGCCCGCGGGAATTATCGCAATATCGCCGTGGACAGACCTTACTCTATCCGGTGAGAGCTATAAGACAAACAAGAAAAGTGACCCTTCAATCACCTATGAGAGATTAAAGCTTTTTGCCGATTGCTATATGCATGGCGCGCTTGATAGAGATGGAAAAATTGTGCCAAGATGCATAGGCGACGACCTCGAGGATATAAAAATAAAGTCAAACCCGCTTGCATCACCGTTGTTTGGAGATCTTGAGGGAATGCCGCCATCACTTATATTTGTCGGCGGTGACGAGATAATGCTAAGCGACGCAACCCGCTTAAACGATAAGCTATGCGATAGCGGAGTGCGGAGCAAGGTAGTAGTAGCGCCGAATATGTGGCACGCCTACCCCCTCTATAACCTAAAGGAAAACGAGAACGTTTTTGACAAAATATCCGGATTTTTGAGGGTGGTCACCCATCGTAAAAAGCTGCGCTGGATGGCGCTTGATAACTCAGCGAAAATCTACCCTGCGGCAAGACGTAGAAATTGGAGCAATGTATTCCGATTGAGTGCCACTCTTGATGAAATTATCGACACAGAGTGCCTCAAAAACGCTCTTGATATAACCGCGAGACGTTTTCCGTCAATTGCCGTAAGACTAAAGACAGGAATGTTTTGGTACTATATTGAGGAGGTACCGAAGGCGCCCGAGATAATGGAGGAAAAGCCGTTTCCGTTGTCACGTATGGCGTTTGACGATATAAGAAAATGCGCATTTCGCGTGATAGTACACGAAAAGAGGATAGCGGTAGAATTTTTCCACGCATTAACCGACGGTAACGGCGGACTTGTGTTCTTGAAAACATTAGTTGCGGAATATCTTAAAATCAAGCACGGCATCGGAATACCCACAGGTGACGGAATTCTCGATACATTAGAGGAGCCGTCAGAGGGCGAGCTTGAGGATTCATTTATGAAAATTGATAGTCCTGTGCACGGAAAACGCGGTGACACCAAGGCGTTCAAGCTTTCCGGCACGCCCGAGGAGGATGGATTCAGGACTAACACCACCTTCATTTTTAATGCAAATGAGCTGCGCGCAAGGGCAAAGGAGTATGGCGTAACCGTGACAGCGTACCTGTCCGCGCTTTTGGCTAAGGCGTGCATTGATATTCAACGGGAAAGGGTGAAAAATCCGAGCCGCTATAAGCCGGTAAAAATACTGATTCCCGTCAATTTGAGAAAGATATATAACTCGAACACGCTTCGAAACTTCGTGTTCTATATATCTCCGGGAGTTGACCCGAGGCTCGGTGAATACGAAATAGATGAGCTTTGCAGGATATTTTCAAGCCAAATGAGCCTGCAAATAAACGAAAAGCAGTTAAGCTCACGCATTTCAACCAACGTCCAAAGTGAGCGTACAATGATTTTGAAGCTTGCGCCATTGTTCCTGAAAAATATAGTTATGAAGCTGATTTTTAACGCCGTAGGCGAAACCACCTCGTGCTTCACGCTATCAAACCTTGGGGTGATAAGGCTCCCCGAGGAAATGGAAAAACACGTTACGCGCTTTGACTTTGTGCTTGGAGTGCAGTCGTACGCACCCTATAATACGGGACTTATAACCTATAAGGAAAGGGCGTACCTAAACGTCATAAGAAATATAAAGGAGCCCCTGCTTGAGCGCGCGTTTTACGACGTGCTGAAAAGTGAAAATATAAGACCCTGTGTAGAAAGTAATATAAGATAGTGCCGTCGCGTGCGGAGCTTGAAAGTCGCTTTCGCCATAGGTGCGCGGATAAGCTCCGACTGAAAAACAAAAGGAGAACAAAAATGTATTGTGTAAAATGCGGTGTTGAGCTGTCAAGCGGGCAGAGGAAATGCCCGATATGCGAAACCAAGGTGTACCACCCCGATTTTATAACCGATGAGGGCGGCACATACCCTAAAAAAGACACACCCCCCGACAAATTCGATAGAAAGGGACTAATGTTCATCTTCACGATGGTATTCATAATCCCATTCATTCTATGCCTTGTCTGTGACCTCTCAATACACCATACAGTAATATGGTCAGGCTACGCGTCCGGCGCGATAGCGCTTGCATATATTATGGTAGTGCTTCCGCTTTGGTTTAGACGTCCAAACCCCGTAATATTCGTGTCCTGTGATTTTGCGGGAGTGCTGCTTTACCTGCTTTATGTAGATTTAGCGACACAGGGAGGCTGGTTTTTACCCTTTGCTCTCCCTGTTGTAGGAATGATAGCACTGATAATTATAACGTGCGTAACGCTCAAAAAATATGTAAGGCGCGGACATTTATATATATACGGCGGCGCAATAATAGCCACAGGCGTGTTGACCGTGTTGATAGAGCTGCTTATCGGAGTGGTATTTGACGGCGCGATAAAATTCGTATGGAGCATCTATCCATTGATATCGCTATTCATAATCGGAATGATGCTGATCGTCATTGCAATCTGCAAGCCGCTGCGTATGTCACTTAAAAAGAAATTTTTCCTATAAGAGGTTTATATGAATATAGAAAAGCTGTTAGAAAATCTAAAAAGGGCGCAAATTGAGGCGTTTTTCGTGGAAACGAGGGATAAGGCAAGAGAAAAGGTGCTTGAAATCATTGAGAAAAAGAGGGCGGAGCTTTCCCTTGAGAAAAAGGAGCTTAAAATTTCGTGGGGTGGCTCGGTAACGCTTGACGAGTGCGGAATTCGCGATGCGGTAAGCAAGGAGTACGACGCGCTAAACCCCTATGCGATAAGCGATCCGCAAAAAAGCGCCGAGGCGAAAAGGCAGGCACTGCTAAGCGATGTTTTTCTGATGAGCTCAAATGCGATTACCGAAAACGGTGAAATTTTGAACATAGACGGAAACGGCAACCGCTTGGGCGCGCTGATTCACGGACCGCGCACGGTAATTATCGTTGTGGGAAAAAATAAAATTACCCCCGATATTGAAAGCGCCTATAAGAGGGTCAAGGAAATTGCGTGCGTAAAAAATGCGGTGCGCCTGAATAGGCAAACTCCGTGCGCAAAAAATGGCGTATGCTCCGAGTGTAAGATTGCGGGCGGAACGATTTGCGCGCATACGGTAGTAACAAGGTTTTCAACAATTCCCGACAGAATAAAGCTCATCATAGTCGGCGAGGAGCTTGGCTACTAATAAAGCGAAAGAGAGAAATATATGAAAATTCAAAACAGTAGCTTTAGCTACATAGGCGATGTAAATATAAAAAATCAGCCCCACGGCAAGGGTAAAATCGTTTGGTCAAGCGGTGAGTCCTATGAGGGCGATTTTAAAAACGGACAGCTTGACGGCTTCGGCGAAATGAGATGGACCGACGGCACATACCAAAGGGGCGAGTTCAAAAACGGCGAGGCGCACGGCGTGTCAGAATGGATAGATGATGGCGAGGTCTATTACGGCAGGTACGACAACGGATTGTTGCTTGACTACATAGAAAAGGACGAGTACGACGCAAGGCTTCGCGAGCTAAGGGTAAATGATACAGGCGCAGGCTTAAGCGCAGGCGCGCAGACAGGTGGCTCGCTCGGCAAAAATACCCAAAAATCAGACACATTCCCCGACATTTCATCAAAAAATGGCGATAACACCGCCAAAAACAGCCAAAATGCGAGCAGTAGCACCATCTACTCCTCAAAGGGCGCGCAAGGCGATAATAGCGCGAAAAATGGCGAATACGACAAGGGCTATAAGGCAGGATATAGAGAGGGCTGGGAGAAAAGAGATAAGGACCTTGACAATGATAAAACCTTTATTCTCGGCAGAATAGAGGGTAGAAAACTCGGTGAAAAGGACGGCTACAAAAAGGGCTACGATGAGGGCTATAAAAAGGGCAAGGAAGAGGAAAAGCAAGCACACAGTGGCGAAAAAACCTACATCGACGGCAGAATAGAGGGAAGAAAACTCGGCGAAAATGACGGCTATAAAAAGGGCTATGATGAAGGCTACGAAAAGGCTAAAAAGGAGTTTTCCGGAGGAGCGGGCACATCATCAAGCCTGCTTGATAAAATGAAGGAGCTTGGCGAGAGCATCGGCTATAAAAAGGGCTATGATGAGGGCTATAAAAAGGGTCGCGAAAGCGTAAGCTCATCAAGCACATATTCATCTGCCTCAGCATACTCAAATTCAGCCACATCCTCAAGGAAACGCAACGGACCAAGCGGTCTTGCCGATAAGGACGCGCACGACCCGTGCCTAAATTATAAGCCGGACGGAAGGGTTGGCACAATGGAGTGGGGAATGGATCTGACCTATAAGGGCGAATATTTCTACGACTCCGCCGGAATTCACGGCGGACACACCCATGTTCCTCACGGTCGCGGTAAATACTATGATGATAACGGTAGTGTCGTAATTGACGGATTCTTCGTTAATGGAGCGCAAGAGGGCTACGGATGGAAAAAGGACGAGGACGGTAGCATTTATGAGGGCTACTTCTCCGACGGACTTAAGCACGGCCTTGGCAGGCTCGTTGAAAAGGACGGAACAGTTACCGAGGGCATATTTATTAAGGGGAAAATAGACCACGGCTTTATAAAGCAAACGCTTAAAAACGGCACAATTTTCGAGGGCTATGTCGCCTTTGATATGTATGTGTGGGACCACGGTAGGGTGACATATCCAAACGGTGGCGTTTTTGAGGGCTCAATAAATCATTATCCCTATGACGAGGGTTGGGGAAAAGGCACTTATAAAATAGGCTCAAAAACCTACGAGGGCTCGTGGAGTGGCGATTTTATAGCATCAAGCGTCACCCTTACCGAATACGGACGCAAAACTGAAATAAAACCTGGAAAAATATAATAAAAAGCACTGCGTGAGCAGTGCTTTTTGAATGCGGACCGGGGAAGCCCCCGGCGGCGAGAGTGCTTCGCAAATGCGGATAAGTGACAGTCCAAGATATCGTAATTCTCAAAAACTTGCTTTTTGTTAGAATTACCTATGCATGCGACCGTAGGGAGTCGTAACACGAGCCTCGGCGAAGTGCGATTGGCTGGTGGTAGCCATGCAAGCGACCGAAGGGAGTCGCAATGCGGAGTTCAGAGTGGTGCTATCGCAAGCTCGATTACGAGCAAAGCGAGTAACAAGGTTCTAACCGTGAAAATGCTATTTGATTTTCACTTTTGCTTTAGCAAAACTGTTCGCAAGAACAGGTAGGTTAGGTTCTTATATGTCCCGTTGGGACTCGATATGTTTCGCTACGCTCAACTCGATATG
>JAFTUD010000006.1 GCA_017466455.1 Clostridia bacterium | reverse complement strand
TTCCTCCTATGTTTTTTGATACGGTTGGCGAACCTTTATCATTATATCATAGGAGGTCTCTTTTTTTACTTGTATCTAAAGATTTTTTACCCTCACCAGTTTAACTGGTGGTTTATTTTCGCTAAAGACTCCAATAAAAAATCCGTTCCCTTTGGAACGGATTTTTATTTGTTAATTAGTCGTCAATGTAAGGCATGAGTGCCATGAAGCGCGCACGCTTGATTGCCTTTGTAAGCTCGTTTTGGTGATGAGCACATGTACCTGTAATTCTTCTTGGAAGAATCTTAGCGCGCTCAGTGATATACTTTCTCAAACGAGTTGTATCCTTGTAATCGATGTGACCAATCTTGTCAGCGCAGAACATGCAAACCTTCTTCTTTCTTCTCATCATAGGACGAGCAGGACGCTGACCATTTTCTACCTTTTCAACGGTATTGTTATCCATCTTAAATTTCCTCCTGTTTTATTCGTGTTGCCAATTAGAATGGCAAGTCGTCGTCACCTGAAACTTCTTCAAATTTAGGTGCTTGCGGTGTTTGGAATGCCGGTGCTTCACCAAAGCCTCCGTTTTCGCCCTTGGCGTCAACGAAGTATGCTTCATCTGCAACCACCTCAGTTGAGTAATGCTTTACTCCCTGTTGGTCTGTCCAGTTTCTTGTCTGAATTGCTCCAACTACGCAAATAGAGCTTCCCTTCTTGAAAAATCTACTTACGAATTCGGCAGTTTGTCTCCAAGCTCTTACTGTAATGAAATCAGCGGTTTGGTTATCCTCCGCTTGCTTTCCTTGGAAACGGCGGTTTACTGCGATTGTAAACTGGATTGTTGCGATGCCGGACTGGGTCTGCTTAAGTTCAAGATCTGCGGTAATACGACCGCCCAAAATTACTTTGTTCAAATTGAAGTTTGCCATCTTAGACCCTCCTTTTCACTTACGCGTTTTTCTTTGTCTTCTTGTCTTCAACATGACGGATTACGATTGAACGAAGAATGCCCTCGGTAATACCGAATACACGCTCAAGCTCAATGGTAAATGCGCCCTCGCTCTTAAAGTTTACAAGAACATAGTAGCCCTCTGTCTTGTAGTTGATTGGATATGCGAGCTTGCGCTTGCCCCACTCATCAACAGACTCAACGGTACCGTTGCTTGCGATAAGAGCTGTGAACTTGTCAACAATTGCCTTAACAGCCTCTTCTCCGAGAGAGTTGTCAACAACGAACAAGGTTTCGTAAGAATTGATAACTTTTTCCATCTTTTTACACCTCCTATGGACATAAGACCGATAATTAAAGATTTTTATCGGCAGGAGCAGATGCTTTTTTGCATCTGTTCGGTGGTATTGTATCATAGATTTATTTGTTTGTCAATAATTTTTCTAAAAAAATTTATTTTTTCAATAAATATTGATTTATTATATTATATATGATAAAATTACATTGATTATTAGGCGCGCCCCCGCTTGGGTGTGCGACGGTGCTGATTTATACTTTGAATTATGCGCTAATTACACTTAAAAATATCGGAGAAGAAAATGAAAACTGTTTATTTATATACCGACGGCTCTTGCCTATCTAACCCCGGTCCCGGCGGATGGTGCGCCATTCTTGTCTACGGCGATCACGAAAAAATGATTTCGGGCGGAGAGAGCGAAACGACAAACAACCGAATGGAGCTTACCGCCATTTTAAAGGGGCTTCAAGCCTTGAAGGAGCCTTGCGAGGTGGTGCTAACCTCGGACTCCAAGTATGCTCTTGATTCGCTTGAAAACGGTTGGGCTTTAAGGTGGAAGCAAAATGGCTGGAAGAAATCGAAGAAGGAAAATGCACTAAATCCCGATTTGTGGGACAAAATCCTTTGCGAGATTGAGAAGCATTCAATGAAATATCTTTGGGTGAAGGGGCATGCAGGTCACTCCTACAATGAAAGATGTGACACAGAGGCACAGGCTCAAGCCTCAAGGTATTCAAGCAAATAAGAGGCTTGATAAGCGCGAATAAACGCTCTCTGTCAGTCTGATAGAATTTGAAAATTTTAAGTAATCTAAAAGAGATTTTGTATTTTGTGCAAAATCTCTTTTTTGCGGTTATTTTGGGAAATGGGGCAAGCCTTATTCGGTAACCGTTTTAATATAAAAGGACTATCGCAAGCGCGATAGTCCTTTTGATTTTATGATTATTTTGCTGCCAAGATTCTTTCATAAAGCTTCTTAACATTTTCGTTAAGTGCGTTTGCCTTAGAATCATTGGACATGTAGTAGTTTGCTACATCGTATGCGGAAACGGTGCTGTCGCCAGCGATGAGGTTTCTCGCGTCGATTGTGTATGAAGCAACTGTATTATCAGCTACGCAGGTAATTTCAACTCTTGTGCTGAACTCAAATTCATCAGTTACGGAAGCGCCCTTAACTACAAGGCTGAAGGTACCGTCCTTGAGCATATTTCCTGTTGCGCCCTCTCCGTATACCTGAACCTCCTTAACCTGCTCACCCTTCTTAACTACGCCGAATATCTTTACTGTAAATTCGCCGTCAAGCGGAGTGATCTTTGATTTATCAACCTTAAATGTTGCTCTTGGAGAGATAAAGTCATTATATCTGATTGTCCACCAAGCAATCTTAGAGGTGATAAGACCGTCAATTGTCTTTGTTGGAGATTCCTTAGTTCCCTTTGACTCATCCTGATATCCACAAACCTTACAAATGTAGCCTTGTGTTCCCTTATGAGTATAGTCAGCCTGTGAGCCCTCAAGATCCTTCCAAATATAATTCGAGCCGTGATTTCCTGTTGCAGGAAGCACATAATGCTCACTCTTTGCAGGACAGCCTACGGTTGAACAGGTCTTATACGCTTCACCTGCTACTCCGCAGTTATTCTTTGTAACAATTTCTTCCTTACCGCCATCAAAATCGTGAAGTCCTGTTGCAGGAATTACAACTGTTTCCTCAACCTCACAAACTGTGCAGGTCTTACGACCCGAGCCAGCCTCAAAGCAGGATGCGGGTGTGTCTACTGTAACCTGATCAACACCGTTGATTTGTGTATATGTGTGAAGGTATCTTGTAACACCTACACGAGCCTGCTGACAGATCCAGCATGTACCGTCAAAGGTCTGCTTACAGGTTGCAGCATCAAAATTAACATTTGTCTTATCTGTTTCGTCATATAGGCACTCGTGTGCGAAGATTTCAACCTCACTTACCCATGGGGATTTACCGTGTTGGTTAGTTGATTCAATTACAATCTTCTTTACCTTTTGTCCTATAATTTCGGATTGAAGAACGATTGGGTTTTCATTAGCAGGATTTGCGTTAAAGCTACTCTTTGCCAACTCAAAAACAAGATCATCCTCGCCATCGTAGAATTTAATTGTAAATCCAAGCTCGTTAGCGAAGATATAGAATTTAGCAACGGTCAAGTAATGCTCATACTTAAAGTCGATAATGAGCTTACCGCCCTTAGCAACATTGTTGCTGCTATCTCCGTCATTATCTTCAACCCAACCGCATGGAGCCTTCCAGTAGTTATCGCTGTTTGTACCCCATGTATTTGTCATGATAAGACCGTCAAAAATCTTATCCATAGATGATTTAGAATCGAACGGTTCGGTTGTTCCTACGAACTCCTCGGTAAGGGTTACATCATCTATTCCGATAAGAGTTTCATAGTCTCTGTACCAAACCTCAGCAAGGTCCTCATCATATGAGTAGCCACAATCATCATATCTTTCACAGGTATAGGTCATTTTACCCTTTGTTGTGAAGGTAGGTCTAACTGTCATTACGCCGTCATCCATATCGTGGCCAAGCGCGTTTACATAGTTGCCCTTATAGGTATATGTGCCACAATGTGTGCATGTGTAGGTTGTATAGCCCATTTCGGTACAGGTAGGAGCAGTTACAACACCCGCATCAAATGCGTTATGAACAGTTGCAGGGATTTTATCCTCTCTTTCCTCACCGCAAACGGTACATGTATAGGTCTTTACACCCTCAGTAGCGTCGCCAGCAGGAGTGGTAACTACGCCGTTATCCCATATATGAGCCTCTGTCAACGGGAGCTTTTCAGTCTTTGTTTCGCCACATGCGCAGGTGTATTCCTTGTAGCCCTGTGTCTCACATGTAGATGGGTTTGAAGCAATTTCTTCCCAAACATGCTTACCGTATGTTCCGGAGTAAGCCTCAATTTCCCAAATGATACATTGACCGCCTGCCCAGTTAGACTGAACCTTAATTTCAATCTTTGATGCATAAACCGGCTCCCATGCGCCATCCTCGGTTGTAGAATAGGTCTCGCGGTCTATACTTGTCGGTGGGTTATCAGGGTCAGAGGTGTAAACAGTCTGTCCTGCCTTGTTGGTCATGGTAATTTCAAATATGAAGTTGTTATTTGTAACTTCTTCATAGCTTGCCCATGAGCTTGGACAACTACCCTTACCGTTTACGACAAGAAGGATTTCGTCAAAATATTGGTCCTCATCGTACTCAAGTATGTAGGAAAATTCCTTTGAGTTGTGGTCACCATACGAGCCTGTTTCCCTATTTCCGTCGATTACTAATGTGTGGTTAACCTGTCCGCTAACACCTGTATCGGACGCGTTAGCCTTGGCTGCAATATTGTTTCTCATGTAGGTACACTCTTTTTGCTCAGCAGCGGTTGTGCTGAAAACGAAGAGGGGTGCGAGCATCAATACTGCAAGAATTACTGATAAAAATTTCTTCATTTTTTTATCTCCTTAAAAATATTTTACGATATTATTTTATCACACGCGTGAGCTTTTTTCAAGTTGTTTATTTAAAATGCACTCTTAAAGCGAGATTTTTGTTAAAGTTACACAAAATGTCGGTTTTTATTAAGGGGTCACGGCTTGATTTTTTGTTGAAAATGTTCAAGTCGGGGCAAAATCGGTGCGTGAAAAATTTAGCAATCGCATTATAAAAGCCGGCGCCTTGTTAAGGAAATAGATTATCATTTTTAAAGCAAAAAAATCCAAGCCGTTTGGCTTGGATAAAAAGAAAACCTAATCCGAGTTTGGATTAGGTTTTCTTTTGGTGCTCTTGCGGAGATTCGAACTCCGGACACCTTGATTAAAAGTCAAGTGCTCTACCGTCTGAGCTACAAGGGCATGCGTTTTTCGTGCCTATATATATTAACACAACACTTTTGCTTTGTCAATACAATTTTTGAAAAATCTTGATTTTTTTGGAAAACTTTTATTTTTTCAGCCTCTAACAATTATTTTTTTGAATTTTTGTATTATTTTTTGCAAAAAGCCCCCATTTCATTCATTTTTATGATAGAATAATGCTAACAAATATTTTTACGAGGTGCTTTATGGAAAAGAAAATTTATCTTTGGGAAAATCCCCCTTACATCAACGATTCAAAGGAGTCGCTTCGTCCTTCTATTACCGAATTCAAGGTAAATGACAACAAAAGCGCAGTTATTGTTTGCCCAGGTGGCGGATATGGCGCTAAGGCTGACCACGAGAAGGACCCTATTGCAAAAATGTTCAATGAGGGTGGAATTAACGCATACACTCTTGACTATAATGTTTATCCCTGCAACAAATTCGCTCCGCTTAGCGATGTTCAAAGGGCTATCCGTGTATTGCGCTCAATGGGGTATGAAAGGATTGCTACTCTCGGCTTCTCTGCCGGCGGTCACCTTTGCTGTACCTCGGGAACGCTTTATGACTTTGAGGCTTATCCAAAGAGCGATGATATTGACAAGCTCAGCGCGCGTCCCGATGCGTTTATGCCATGCTATCCCGTTGTAACCTTTGAGGAGCCGTTTACACATATGGGCTCACGCCAAAATCTGCTTACCGCGGAAAAGGACGACCCCGAGCTTATAAAGCTACTTTCAAATGAGCTACATGTAGATAAGAACACTCCTCCTTGCTTTGTATGGCATACGGCAACCGATGACGCTGTGCCTGTTGAAAACACGATTATGTTAATTCAGGCGCTTGCGAAAAACAAGGTTTACTTTGAGTCGCATATTTATCCTGTTGGCTGTCACGGTCTTGGTCTTGCTTATGACAAGAATGACATTTCATTCTGGAGCAAGAACGCGGTTATATTCCTTAAGAACTTAGGCTTTTAACTATGAGTAAAATTGCTATTATTACGGGAGCGTCAAGCGGTCTTGGGGTTGAATTTTACAAGCACTTACAGGGTGAGGGGCTTGATGAAATTTGGCTAATCGCACGGCGACTTGACAGGCTTGAGGCGGTTAAGGCGGAGCTTGGCACTGTGCCTACAAGATGTATTTCTATGGATATAACTGCCGAGGAAAGCATTTTGAGGCTAAGGGAAATGCTTGAAAATGAAATGCCCGAGGTTTCGTTTCTTATAAACAATGCGGGATACGGTGTGCTTGGCAGGGTTGACGAGTCGGAGCCGATGTCGCAGGGCGGAATGATTGATTTAAACGACAAAGCGCTCGTTTCAATGACTATTTGTGCGCTTCCCTATATGCCAAGGCACTCTTACATTATAAACACCTGCTCTATCGCTTCCTTCGTTCCAAACGCGAGAATGAGCGTATATTCCGCTACGAAGTCGTTTGTTATGAGCTTTTCGCGCTCGCTAAGATATGAATTGAAGAACAGGAAAATCAATGTTACAGCCGTTTGCCCCGGACCTATGAGCACGGAATTTTTAGCGGTTGCGGGAATTAGCGATGGCGCATCTAAGGCATTTGACAGGCTACCAAGATGCTCGCCCTCTAAGACTGCCAAGGGTGGAATCAGGGCTTGCAAAAAAGGCAGGGCGGTATACACTCCTCACATTTTTTACAAACTTTACAGGGTGCTATCAAAGCTGTTGCCGAAGAGTTGGTTAATTCCACTTGCGAAAACTTAAAAGAGGGGCTGTTGCAGAAAGCACGAAAAAGGGTCTATCGCCATTTGATAGACCCTTTATTTTATTGATTTTTGATATTTTATTCAGCGGTTTTGCGAGTGAAGGTCTCGCCATCGGAAACGAACACGATAGAGCCCTCAAGGTCGGTACGGAGAATCTCAACATTATTTGCGGTAAGCTCATCAATGGTTTCCTTGTGGGGGTGTCCGTATTTATTACCCTCGCCACAGGAAATAACTGCGATGCTTGGCTTTACATAGTGCAAAAATCCGTACGGAATTCCGTTTTCGGGGTCAGCCGAGTGAGTTGAGGAATGAGAGCCGTGGTGTCCAACCTTCAGAATATCACAGTCAAGCTGTGCGCCGTATTTTTCAACGAGCTTGATTTCAGCCTCCTTTTCGGCATCGCCTGTCAAAAGCACCTTTGTCTTGCCCCATCTTGCCATGATTACGACGCTTGGGTTATTATTATCGGTGCTGTTATACTCCTCAGGGTCAACAGGACCGAGAATTGTCATCTCAAGCTCATCAACCATAAGCTTTGTTCCGAGTGGGCAGTCATCAACGCCTGCGATATAGACATTTTTGATTTCTCCGCTATCAACCTTTGCCTCAATTGCGGAAATCATTCTTTCATAGGTCTTAGATGTATGCTCCTTGGGGGAAAGGATTACATTATTGATTTTATAATTGTTTATGATGTAGTCGGCAGAGCCTATATGGTCGGAATCGGGGTGGGTTGCTACAAAATATTCAAGCTCTGTAACATTATACTTCGCAAGGTAGTTAGTAAGCGCTTCCCTTTCCTCGCTTCCGTTTTCACCTGTATCAATCAGTATCGACTTACCGCCAACCAAAATCAGCGACGCATCGCCTTGGCCAATGTCGATGAAGTGGTATTCAACGCTTCCCTCGGGGATTTCATAATTTTCAGGTGGGTTATCATCCTTTGATAATTGAGTTGCGACTATTGCTCCGATAAGTGCGATAATTATCGCGATAATGGCGGAAATAATTTTCTTTTTGAGTCGTCTTTGTGTTACTTTTTTGCTTCTTCTTGCCATGGGCGTTCTCCTTATTCATTTATTAGTTATATAATACCATATTTTCATACCGAAATCAATAGAAAAAAGCGGAAAAATCCGCTTTTTCATTTTTTATTTCTATTTCTCATTTTTCGCCATTGGAATTAAGCAGTCCACGCCTTTGGAGTGCAAGAAGAAGCACCATTCCGAGCACATAGGCGGAGAGCACCTCACCCGCGAATACGCCGAGCGCGGTTATGGCATATGTACCGAGCGACCATGTATCCCTTGCGGTATAGCACACAAGAATTACTATCGGCACAATTACGGTATTTGAAATTACCGTCGGGATTGGCACGAGCCACTTGCTTTTCATTTTTGAGCCTATGTATGCGCCTATCAGGGTAGCAAGAGAGCCAAAAACGATGTCAAGAGGTGCGCTTGCCATTGTGAGGTTGGAAATGATACAGCCTATAAAGAGTCCTACCGAGGTAGACGGAATAAAGAACGGCAGTATGCAAAGCGCCTCGCTTAATCTTAGCTGAACTGCTCCGCTGGCAAGCCCGAGTGCGCCCGATATCCATGTCAGTGCGACATAGAGGGCGGAAACGATTGCTCCATAGGTCAAAGAGCGCAGTCTTTCCTTAGATGATTTCATTTTATTACTCCTTAGTTTTGTTTTAAGTGAGGATGGTTACGAACTCACTTTTGCTATTTTACTCTATTTTCACCGTAAATTCAAGACCTTTTTTGAATTTTTGCATAATATGGAATTGATACGGAGGTGATTTATATGGATAGAGGCACGGAAAATATCGGCTTTCTTATTGTTGAGGTGCGCACTGCATCGGGGGCTATACCTATTGAGGGGGCGTTGGTTTATGTTTATCCGTCGGGAGAGGGCGAGAACGATGTGCTGTATTCCCTACGCACTAATTCATCGGGAATGAGTGAGAGGGTTGCGCTGGCGACAAGGAATAAGGATTTATCAATGAGTCCCGGGGTCGAGTCGCCGTTTATCAGCTACAATGTGGCGGTAAGTGCGCCCGGATATTACGGCGCAAGCAAGAGCAATGTACCTATTTTTGAGGGGGTAAGCTCAATTTTACCCTTTGATTTAATTCCGCTTTCGGAAAATTCAAATCCAAATTCCTTTACTCCCGATGGGATAGGCAGATTTACGGTTACGCCCGAAACAAGGCTTTAGGAGGTTTTATGCCAGAGTTACCTATTATACCAAGCTATATTACAGTACATTTAGCGCCACCGAGCGAGGCGGGTCAAAATGTTACGGTGCCGTTTGCCGATTACATTAAAAATGTGGCTTCAAGCGAGATTTACCCGACATGGCCCGAGAGCGCTATCCGCGCTAATATTTATGCGCAGGTTTCATATGCTCTTAACAGAGTTTACACGGAATATTACCCGTCAAGAGGGTATGATTTTGATATTACGAATTCTACAACGATTGATCAGTCGTTTGTTTATGGCAGAGATATTTTTGAGAATATTTCAAGGATTGTAGATGAGATTTTTAACGACTATGTGGTAAGGCAAGGCAGTGTTGAGCCTTATTTTACCGCCTACTGCGATGGGCGAGAGATAAGATGTCAGGGGCTTGAGCAATGGGGGTCGGTTGACCTTGCGGAGCAGGGGTACACGCCATTTGAGATTTTACAGTATTATTACGGAAACGATATTGAGCTTGTAAGGAACGCCCCTGTCGGCGATAACACACCGAGCTATCCAAATCGCGATCTTGCGATTGGCGCGATCGGGAATGATGTTCAGGGGGTACAAATAAGGTTAAACCGCATTTCAAGGAACTTCTCCGCTATACCGAAGATTTACCCTGTGAACGGAGTTTTCGGCAGTACGACCGAGGAAGCCGTAAGGGAATTTCAGCGTGCGTTCAATTTGACGCCTGACGGAATTGTTGGCAAGGCGACATGGTATAAGATAATTGCCATTTTCAATGCAGTTAAGAGGCTTAACGATCTTGCGTCGGAGGGGATTTCTCTTGATGAGGTCACAAGGCTTTTTGACACAGAGCTATCTCTTGGCGACACAGGGGCGGAGGTTTTTGAGCTTCAGTATCTTTTATCGCTTATCGGGGCATACGAGGCGGAGATCCCGCGAATTTCCATTGACGGAATTTTTGGCGAGGGCACGGAAAGCGCAGTCAGAGCATTTCAGCGCAATTACGGAATAGATGAAACGGGGGTTGTGGCTTACCCGACATGGGATCAGCTTTACAGGGCTTATATTGGCATTTTAGAGTCACTCCCCGAGGAATATTTCGGCGGTGACACGCTTCCCTATCCCGGATTTGTTTTGCGAGTCGGGGTATCGGGAGAGTCGGTTTTGGCACTGCAAGAGTATTTAAACTACATTTCAAACACATACACGCAAATTCCTAAGATTGAGGCTGACGGAGTGTTTGGCACGGCTACCGAAAATGCGGTAAGAGCCTTTCAAGAGGTGTTTGGACTGAATCAATCGGGAATTGTTTCCGCACAGCTGTGGGACACGATTACAGAGGTATACAGGGATTTATATTTAGGCGGTTTATCGACACAGGGTCAATTCCCCGGATATGAAATAGGGTGAGGTGCTTATGAGCTATATCAATTCTACTGACAAGGAAATGGCAACCATGCAGGTGCAAAGAATGCTCCGTGACATCGAGCTACTTGACAACGAGCTTTCAAGAGTGCCGTTGAGTGGTATATATGAAAACGAAACGCGCGAGGCTGTGCGTGAATTTCAGTCTAAATATGGGCTTGAGGTGACGGGAGTGGTTGATTTTGAGACATGGTCTGCGTTAAGCACTCTGCACGAGCAAACAAGACTTGAGAGGCGCGGGGCGAGGCGCGTTCAGCTTGTGCCAAGCGATGGGGATTTTGTCATTTTACCGAATGAAACGAACGACCTTGTGTATGTTATTCAATACATGCTACTTACTATTTCGCCAAATCACGGTGACCTTGCCGAGCAACAATTCACAGGGGTGTATGATGAAAGCACGGTTGAGGCAATACGCTCATTTCAGCGAAAAAATCTCCTTGAGGACAACGGAATTATTGACGGGGTGACCCTTGAGGCGCTTTTTGACGAATACGAGGGAGCACTTTTGGATAGATATTGAATTTTTTCTCAAATTCGGGGCAATACTCTACCAAAGCGGGCATTTTCGCCCAAAAAACGGATTTTGAGAGGGTTTATATGACTAACCGATTTACGATAAAATCAGCCGAGGTGCTTGAGGGGGCTAAAAAGGAAGCCTCCTCTCTTGGGCACACATACATAGGCTCGGAGCATTTATTGCTCGGAATTGGTACGGTTGAATGTGTGGCAAGAAAAATGCTTGAGGAAAAGGGGGCTGATTTTAGCAAAATACGCGACCGTGTGGTTGAAATTTCGGGGTCGGGAGCAGGCTTTTCACTAAGTGATGCAATATCGCCAAAATGCAAGAAAATACTTGAAGGGGCGCTTAGTATTGCGAAGCGGTACGGCACTGCACTTATAGGCACGGAGCATATTCTATACGCCATATGTGATGAGGGGGACTGCGTTGCCTCGCGACTCCTTTCTACCCTTGGAATTTCGATACAGGGTCTAAAAAACGAGATACGCTCCCTATGTGAAGCGATTGCAGGCGCGCAGGAGTCAAGGGGGCAGGAGATTGCGGGAGCGCCAAATCTTTGCGCCTTTGGAAAGAGTCTTAATCGCTCTGCTCTTTCGGGAAAATCAGATCCCCTTATCGGGCGTGAGAGAGAAATAAACAGGCTAATTCAAATTCTATGCAGGCGCACAAAAAACAATCCTTGTCTTATCGGCGAGCCGGGGGTTGGCAAGACTGCCATTGTTGAGGGACTTGCACGGAGAATTTGCGAGGGGCGAGTGCCCAAGGAGCTTTGTGACAAGGTAATTGTTTCCCTTGACCTTGCGACGGTTGTGGCAGGCACTAAGTATCGCGGTGAATTTGAGGAACGAATGAAAAGCATTATCAACGAGGCGCGCGCTAATCCGAGCATTATACTTTTCATTGATGAAATTCATATCATAATGGGGGCAGGCGGTGCTGAGGGTGCGATTGACGCGTCAAGCATTTTAAAGCCCTCGCTTGCCCGTGGGGATTTACAGCTTATCGGCGCTACGACCATCAAGGAATACAGGGGGAGCATTGAAAAGGACAGTGCGCTTGACAGGCGACTTCAAGCCATTTATGTAAACGAGCCTACAAAGCAAGAGGCGCTTGAGATGCTAAGAGGGGTGCGCTCCGCTTACGAAAGCTATCACGGGCTGAAAATCACCGATGAGGCTCTTTGCGGTGCGATTGAATTATCAGAAAAATATATAAATGATAGATTTTTGCCTGACAAGGCACTCGATTTACTTGATGAGGCGTGTGCAAGCGTGCGAATGAGGTCGGGTGACAAGAGTGAGGCGGCAAAGGCGCTTGACAGGGAGATTGAGGAATGTCGGTATGAGAAGGAAAACGCGATTTTGGACTCGGACTTCTCTCTTGCGTCCTCTCTTTGCGATAAGGAAGCGTCGTTGATTTTGGAGCTTAGGTCACTGCAAGCAAGCGAGGCGCAGGAAAGGATGAGGGGGACTAAGCTTTTATTAAGTGACATTGAGAGTGTTGTGGCGCTACGGACAAAAATCCCTGTGTGTGAGGGATACGAAATTGAGCTAAAGCGATTACGGGGACTAAAGAAATCGCTTTGCTCGGCGGTGATCGGTCAAGACGGTGCGATTGACACGGTTGTGAGCGCTATCAAGCGAGGCAGACTCGGGTTAAGAGATGAAAAGCGCCCCATTGCTTCGTTTTTATTTGTCGGTCCTACGGGAGTTGGCAAGACCCTGCTTGCTAAGAGAATTGCAACGGAGCTTTTTGATGCTAAGGAGTCATTTATTCGCCTTGATATGTCGGAGTATTCGGAAAAGCACTCGGTATCTAAGCTTGTTGGTGCGCCTGCAGGGTATGTTGGGTATGAGGATGAGGGCGTGCTGATTGAAGCGATTTTGAGAAATCCCTACTCGGTTGTTTTATTTGATGAAATTGAAAAGGCGCATAGCGACATTTACAATTTGCTTTTACAAATTCTTGAGGACGGAGTGCTAACAAGCTCTAAGGGCAGGCGTGTAAGCTTTAAAAACGCTATCATAATTTTGACATCTAATGTCGGGGGCGAGGCAATCTCCTCTCCCCGTCCGCTTGGCTTTGGGGCGCAGGGGGTGAGCGAGGACAACACGCTATCGCTTCTTAAAGAAGAATTTCCGCCCGAATTTTTAAATCGCCTTGATGAAACGGTGATTTTTAGACCCCTTGATATCAGTGATGCAAAAAGGATTTGCGAAATTTTGCTTTCCGAAATTGCAAATAGAATGAGATCAAAGGGGATTGAACTGCAATTTTCACACGAGTGCATTGATTTTATTACAAGCAAGGGCTTTAGCAAGGCTTGGGGTGCAAGGGAAATACGGCGATGCGTAAGCAGGTATATTGAGGACTCACTTTGTGACGAGCTTTTAGGCGAAAAAATCAAGGAAAATGACAAGGTTTTTGCAAAAATTCGCGGTGATTCGGTATATTATGAAGTTATGAACATATGATAATATGATTATATGTTTGATATAAAACGAGGATTTTTGACATATTGTGATGATTTTTTGACATATTTTCAAGTGCTTTACGCTAAAAATGTCTAATTCTCGCTTTTCGCGCTTCATTATAAGGCATTTAAAATTTTATTGAGGTTAATACCTACGATACTATTTAAATAAAAAAAGATGCTTGCGATTGCAAGCATCTTTTTTGTTTTTATTATTTTATAAGATGAACATCCATCTGTGGGAATGGAATTTCAACTCCGAGCTGGTCGAATGAGCGCTTAACCTGCTCTATCATCGCGAAGTTTACATCCCAGTAATTTTCTTTTCTTACCCATACTCTGAGCTGAACGGATACAGCGCTGTCCCCGTGGGCTGTAATATATACAACCGGCGCCGGATCGGCAAGGATTCTATCATCAAGCTTTGCACAGGATAGAAGAACCTTCTTTGCAAGATCAAGATCGGTATTATAAGAAATGCCGAAGGTAAGATCAAGTCTTCTTGTATCGTTTGCGGAGTAGTTAGTAACTACGGAGTTTGAGAGTGAACCGTTTGGAACGACGATTTTCTTGTTGTCAGGAGTTGTAAGAGTTGTGTAGAAAATTGCGATATCGGTAACTGTACCGCCAACTCCGTTTGCCTCGATGTAATCGCCAACCTCAAAGGGCTTTAGTCCTACTACCATTACGCCACCTGCGATGTTAGATAGGCTACCCTGCATTGCAAGACCGATTGTAAGTCCTGCTGATGCAACGAGTGTACCGAACACGGAAATGTCAAAGCCGATAATGCTTGCACCGAACAAGAATACTGCTATGTAAAGCGCGATAGCAATTACATGTCCGAGGAAGGTGCGAATGGTCATTGAAAAACGACTCATCACTCTTGAGTTTTGCATCTTTTTAGTAAGGGACCTTGCAAGCTTACAGCCGATGATAATTACTAAAATTCCAAGAACTATCATACCAAGCCTCTTATAAGATGCGGGGTCGGTCAAATATCCGTAGATATTATCCCAAAGATTTTGAAAAAATTCTTTCATTTTTTGCTCCTTTTCCTTTTATTATTTAATTTTTTATGATTTTTAAGAATTTATTGTATTTTGAATTTTAAAATTTTTAATTTATTGAATTTCAAAATTCATTTTGCCTTATTATTCTTCGCCATTGTCCTCGCCTTTTGGCTCAGACTTCGGCTCGGCAACAACGACCTCAATTCTTTCAAGAGTTGAGTTGCAGCTCGGACATGTATCCTTATTTGGCGACACATATGCGCCACATTTTGTGCATACGATTTCGCCCTTTGCCCTGGCAAGCTCTCTCCTGATTTCAAGAAGCTTTTTGCCTATTTCCTCTATTTCCTCAAGACATTTATCAAGATGTGCCTTGGCATCCTCATTTTTATTTTTCTCGTAAGCGTAATAAAGCTTTCCAAGCTCCTCAAACTTTTCGTTAAGGTCGCCCTCGGTTGCCTTTAGCTTTACGCTATACTTTGCGGTATCAACAGTCTTGCTAACAGCCTTTGTTGTTTTTCTTGCAAGCTTTTTTACCGTGCGCTTGAATTTGTTTGCTTTCTCTGCCATTTAAATTCACCTCCTATATTATATATAATACAACTTTATTGTGTTTTTGTCAACCTTTTTGAATATTTTTTAACATATGTGGCAAACTACCTACTGCAAATAAATTTCAATTCGGGTGTTTTATGAATAAAACTGATTACAAAAATTATGTACTGGCAAGAGCGACAAAATCAAAGAGTGTTAAAAACTGCTTTTTCGCCTTTGTTTTCGGGGGCGGGATTTGCACTGTCGGTCAGCTTTTCAAGGAATTATTTTTATATCTCAGCATTTCGGAGCGCGATGCGCCTACGCTTGCCTCTATTTGTCTGATTATTATAGCGGGAGTATTGACAGGCTTCGGGGTTTTCGACAACATAGCAAGGCTCGCAGGGGCGGGAACGCTTGTGCCGATTACGGGCTTCGCAAACGCAATCACCTCTCCTGCTATGGACACGAAAAGCGAGGGGTATATTTTCGGTGTCGGGGCAAAGATTTTTGCCATTGCCGGCCCTGTGATTTTATACGGGCTTACTGCCGGTGTTGTTTACGGATTTATTTATTATTTTGCAGGAATTTGATATGAGAGATTTAATTAAGCTAAAAAATCCGCCACGAATTTGCTCCTATTACAGTGTTGTCGGAAGTCACGAGCGAAAGGGGCCTCTTGGTGAGTGCTTTGATTTTTGGAGCGAGGACAACAGGTTTTCAAAAAAGTCATGGGAGATGGCGGAGAGCGAGATGCAACGCATCGCGCTTTCGGGGGCGCTTAAGCGTGCGCGCCTTCACGATACGGACATTGACGCGCTTTTGGCGGGGGATTTACTCAATCAATGCGTGGGGTCAAATTACGGGCTTATAGACTTTGATATTCCTTATATCGGTCTATACGGCGCTTGCTCAACCTGTGCCCTTTCCCTCGCGCTCGGGTCGGCTTTATACGACGGTGGAACATTCGGTCATCTTGCCTGTGTTACATCATCACATTTTTGCGCAAGCGAGAGACAGTTTCGCTTTCCGTTAGAATACGGCGGGCAACGCACTCCGACCTCTCAATGGACTGTTACAGGGGCAGGCGCCTTCGTTTTGGGGGACACGGGAAGCGTGAAAATCAGCGAGATTTTGTTCGGCAAGAGCATTGATATGGGGATTACCGATATTAACAATATGGGGGCGGCTATGGCCCCTGCGTGCATTGACACGGTAAAGAGATATTTTGCGTCCTCGGAAAGACGGGCTTCAGATTTTGACTTAATTCTCACAGGAGATCTTGGATATGAGGGCAGTGAGATTTTAAAGGAGCTTCTTTTGAACGACGGGCTTGACATTTATGAAAATCACGCCGACTGCGGACTGATGATTTACGACAGAGAGGCACAGGATAAGCACGCAGGCGGAAGCGGCTGTGGTTGCAGTGCGAGTGTGCTTGCCGGTGACATTCTAAGGCGACTTGAGGCAGGGGCGCTTAAGCATGTATTATTTATAGGCACGGGCGCGCTAATGAGTCCTATGACTGTATTTCAGGGCGGGTCAATCCCGGCAGTGGCGCATTTGGTTCATTTAGAGGTGTAGAATGGAAATATTTACTAACTGTATTTGGTCGTTTTTAGTTGGGGGCATTTTTTGCGTGATTGCACAGCTCTTAATCGACAAAACTAAAATCACCCCTGCAAGAATTCTTGTTTTATATGTTTGCGCGGGTGTCGCGCTTACCGCCATTGGGCTTTACGAGCCATTGATAGAATTTGCGGGGTGCGGAGCGAGCGTACCGCTTACGGGCTTTGGCTACGCTATTGCCAAGGGGGTTGAGCGCGCAGTTGATGAAAGCGGATTTCTTGGCGTATTCACGGGCGGTCTTACTGCCACCTCGGGTGGAATTACTGTGGCTATAATCGTTGGATATTTATGCTCTTTGGTTTTCACGAGCAAGGCAAAGGACTAAAAAAAGCAGGACTCAAACGAGTCCTGCTTTGATTTTTATTAGATTATTCGGCGATTTTCTTTCCGCAAGCCGGGCACTCAAGCTCATCAAGAGCGATGTCCTCGCTATACATAATTACCTCGCTACAATGTGGGCACATAACCTCTAAAAGTCCCTCATCGTCACAATCGCAATCGCAGTCACAATCATCACAATCGCAGTCGCAATCATCACAGTCACAGTCGCAATCGTCGCAATCACAATCATCGTCACAGTCGTAGATGTCCTCTTCAACTGAGCCAAGGTCATAATCAAGCTCCTCAACATACTCGCCAAGGGTTGCAACCTCATCATCCATATCGGCAATATACTCGCAAACATCGCCGAGAAGGTCGATAATTGCGTTAAGAACCTTACCCTCAGGCTTTGTTGCGTCAAGCGCAAGTCCCTCTGCAAGTCCCTTTATATATGCTACCTTTTCAAGAATATCCATTTCCATTTCTTTAATTCCTTTCAAATATTATTTTGACACGGGGGCAAATTACTTGTTTACACGCTCAAGATATTCGCCTGTTCTTGTATCAATTCTGATAAGCTCACCCTCGTTGATGAAGATAGGAACTCTTACAACCGCACCTGTTTCAAGAGTTGCTGCCTTTGTTACATTAGTAGCTGTATCTCCACGAACACCAGGCTCGGTTTCAGTTACTACAAGCTCAACAAATGTTGGTGGCTCAACTGCGAAGATTTCACCCTTGATTGATGAAAGCTTGCACATTTCCATTTCCTTAACGAACTTGAAGTTATCGCCAAGCTTGTTTTCATCTACAGGAATCATCTCGTAGCTTTCCATATCCATAAAGTAGTAAAGTGAGCCGTCGTTATAGCTATATTGAAGCTCTCTACGCTCAACCTGTACTGTTTCAAACTTTGCAGTTGGGTTGAAGGATGCCTCACGGATTGCTCCTGTAACTACATCTCTATACTTTGTTCTTACGAAAGCTGCGCCCTTTCCTGGCTTAACATGCTGGAACTCAATTACCTGATATACCTTACCTTCCATTTCAAAGGTAACGCCGTTTCTAAAATCTCCTGCTGTAATCATTGTCAATTTTCCTTCCTTGGCGATTTTTTATTTTGAGAGAACGATACGCCATAATCATCCCATAAAATTACATAAATATTTTACTATAAAATAATAAATATTGCAATAGGTAAAGCGAATATTTTTGATTTTTTTGCGAAAAATCAGTAAATTTCTATAAGTTCCTTGGGACTTTTGGTTAAATTTCGCACCTCACCCTCCGTGATTATAACCAAATCCTCTATTCTGCATCCGTATTTTCCTGCGATATAGATGCCCGGCTCAACCGTTACGACATTTCCGTATGTGAGGATTTTTTGCGATAAGGGACTAAGGCTTGGCTGTTCGTGAATTTCAAGTCCTACTCCGTGACCGAGGGAGTGACCGAAGCAGTCCTTATAATCCTTGTCTATTATATCCCTTGCAATCTTATCGGCATCGGAGCATTTTACACCCGCCTTGAGAAATTCAAGCGCAGATTTTTGAGCAGTAAGAACTGTGTTATAGAGCTTTTTTATTTCGCCATCTGCCTTGCCTATGCAAACGGTCCTTGTCATATCGGCATGGTAGCCATCGTAAAGCGCGCCAAAATCCATTGTCAAAAAGCCCTTTTTGAGCTTCGTATCGCTTGGAGTGCCGTGTGGCATTGAGGACTTCGCTCCGCTTACCGCGATTGTTTCAAAGCTCTTATCCTGCGCGCCATGCTTACGCATATAATATTCAAGCTCTGCCGCAACATCGTTTTCGGTCATTGCGGGAGTAAGAGCCTTCAAAATATGAGCAAACGCACCGTCGGTGATTTCCTGCGCTATTGCGATTTTATTAAGCTCCTCGGGGGATTTCACCTCTCGCATGGAAATTATTACATCGTCAATAAAGGAAAGCTGAGCTTTTATTTTATTCTTAAATTGCTCATACTCATATACGGTGATGCTCCTGCTTTCTATTCCTACCGTGTTGATTTTTTCGTTTGCTATAACCTCATTTATAATATCAAACGGTCTGCTTTTGGGATCAATTACGGTATATATTCCGTCAAGGGTCGTCCTTGCAATTTCCGTATATCTGAAATCCTCAAGGGCGTACGCATTTTCCTTTGTTATAAGCAAAAATGCCGAGTCGTTATCTATTGAGGTTAGATATCTATGGCTAATACCCGAGGTAACAAGGCACGCATCTATTCCGAGCGCGTCAAGCTTAGCTCTTAGGGTATTTATTCTATTTTTCATTTTATCACCTCTTTTTTGTATTTTAGCACAGTTAAGGGAGTGTTGCAAGTATTTTATTGACATTTGACAAATTATGTGGTAAAATGACCTTATAAAGAATTAAAAGAGGTATGTTTATGAAAAAAACTATTTCCCTCGTATTACTTTTATGTATGATTTTTTCCTTCGTATCATGCGAGTCAAATACAAGCTCATCAAGCGAAGCAGAGTCACAGTCCTCGGCTTCCTCAATAGAAGATGAATCACAGTCATCAGCGGAAAGTGAAAGCACTTTTGAGGACGAGTCAAGCTCTGTTGAAGCATCTACCGAGGCATCAGGTGCGGAATCAAGCTCAGGTGAGAGCATGAGTGAGAGTGAAAGCACAAGCGAGAGTGAGAGCGAAAGTGAGAGTGAAAGCGAGAGCGAAAAGCCGATAACCGAGTCGGGCGCGTTTTCCTCTGCTATTACAAGCACCAAGGAGTCCGCCGACCGTTTAAAGCAGATGGCGAGCGCTAAGGCGACATACAACAAGGGCGCTACCTGCTCGGACAGCGAGATAAAATCAATTTTGCAGGGTGCTAACACGATAAAGACGGGCGGAAGCCTACTTGGTAGCTATAAAAATGCAAGCAAGCTAATGGGTCACTTCCTTGGCAACACGGGAGAGGACTACGCCATTGATATGGACACATTCCTAAAGGACGAAAATGCCCTTAAAACAAGGAACGAGGAGCTTACCAAGGCACTGCGCGCCTGCGAGGTGCTTGCCCGTGAGGGAGAAAGCGTTAATGTTTATCAAATTGAGGAGCTTGTGCATCACAATCTGACGGGTGACTGGCATTATGCGGTTGGCTCATACTTTACGAGCATAAATGTTCAAAATCTTACTGTAAATGGAAATATTTACACCGCTACGATAAATTACGAGGTAACGGACTTTTATAACTGGGATTACAGCAACGATAGTCCTGTATTTTCGGGATTTCTCGGAACGCTAACGAACAATATTTCACCCAAGGATTTACACGAGCTACACCGTGCGGGCGAGGCGCAGGAATTTCTCTCACATGGTGAGGTTTCATACACAATATCGTGGGTAAAGGGGTCAAGTGTTAGCTCAATTCCCACAATAAAATAACAAAAGGCTGTTTTAAGACAGCCTTTTGTTTTATATTAGCTTGGGTTATTGTTTTGCTTCGCGATTTTTGTTTGGTTAATCAAGCCCTGCAAGGTCCTTGATTACCTCAGAGGCTATTATAAGTCCGACAACTGACGGAATAAATGCGCACGATGCCGGGGGGATTTTCTTTTCGCCCTTTAAATGCTCGGGAATTTCCACCTCCCGTGGCTTTTCCTCGGAATAAACGACCTTAAGGGATTTTACATTTCTCTTTTTAAGCTCATATCGCATTACTCTTGCAAGAGGACATACCGAGGTTTTGTAGATATCGGCGACCTTAAAGGCGGTTGGGTCAAGCTTATTCCCTGCTCCCATTGAGGAGATTATAGGCACGCCTGCCTCCTGTGCCTTGACTGCCAAGGCAATTTTACCGCTTACCGTATCAATAGCATCAACGATATAATCATACTGCGAAAAATCAAAAACATTTTCATTATCGCATGAGTAGAAAACGGGATACGGGGTCGCCCTTACATATGGATTTATATCCCTCATTCTTTCGCACATAGCATCAACCTTTTTTCGTCCGAGTGTAGAGTGAAGGGCGATGATTTGGCGATTTATGTTTGATGCGGAAACATCATCGTCATCAACGACATCTATTTGACCTATGCCACTGCGACAAAGCGCCTCACACACATATCCACCTACTCCGCCGACTCCAAAAACGATTACTCTTTTATTTCTTAGGCGCTCGGCATTTTCCTTACCGAGGAGCATTTCGGTCCTTACAAATTCTTCCATTTTTATGTCCTTCTGTTTGTTTTATATTACTATATTACCACAAAGGCAATCAAATGTCAATTTTTTTGAATTATTACTCCGCAAAAAACATATATTTTACTGTTGCTTAGTTTTTTGGGGGTGAGTCTTTGAGCAGAGCGAGAAAATATTTTATAAATGCGCTTATTTTATCGTGTGCCTCAATAATTTTGCGTGCGGTTTCGGTATCGTTTAACGCACACATATCAACACTTATCGGGGCTGAGGGAATGGGTCTTATCACTCTTTGCTCGGGGGTATTCGGCTTTGCCATTACCTTTGCATGCTCGGGGATAAATTTAGCAACGGTTAAGCTTGTATCCTCTGACATGGCAAGGGGCGGTGAGAAAATAGGCAATATTATGCGTGACGGGATTTTCTACTCGCTTTTATTTTCCTTTACCTCGCTTTTTGTTTTGGTGTCATCAAGCAGGCTTATTGCCGTTTCTCTTTTAGGCGATGCAAGGCTTATACCCTGTATACGGCTTTTTGCGCTTTCTCTGCCTGCGATTTCGCTCTCAAGCCTGATAAACGGATATTTTTGCGCAGTGCGTCGCTCCTTTAAAAATGTTTTTATACAATTTACCGAGCAGGGAGTTAAGCTATTTGCCATATCGTACTTACTGACGCTTTTGCTCCCTATGGGCATAGAGGGCTCTTGCATTGCGGTGGTGCTTGGCGGTGTTATTTCCGAGGTTGGCTCGCTTATTTTCTCGCTGATTTTATTTTTGATTGACAGGCGCGCTCATCCCCTTATAAAGGGCTCAAGCCGTGCAAATAGCGCACACAGGAGTGCGTTTAATAGCATTTGCGCTATATCCTTGCCTGTTGCAATCAGCGCCTATGCGAGAAGCGCGCTTTCCACCATTGAGCATCTTGCAATTCCGTGGGGGCTACGCAAATACGGGCTTGATTACGAGGGGGCAATTTCTTCATACGGCATTTTACATGCTATGGCAATACCTGTGCTTCTTTTTCCGTCGGCTGTGCTTGGCTCATTTTCTGCCCTGCTCATACCTGAGCTGTCAGAGGCGCACGCACGAGGGGACACGGCGTGTATTCGCCGAATTGTTTCAAGGGTTTTTGCCCTTTCCCTTCTGTTTTCCGTGGGGGTAAGTGGAATTTTTATCGCTTACTCACGGGAAATCGGCTTGGTTTTATATAAAAGCCACGAGGTCGGAAAATACATTCACACTCTTGCACCTCTTATCCCTCTTATGTACCTTGACGGTGCGGTTGATGCAATGCTAAAGGGGCTTGGTGAGCATTTATACACTATGAGAGTGAACATTTCCGACTCGCTAATCAGTATTCTTCTCATTCTTGTCCTTCTGCCTCGGGCGGGTATTCACGGGTATGTATGCGTTATTTTCATTACCGAGGTGCTTAATACCTCTCTTAGCATAATACGGCTACTTGAGGTAAGCGGTGCTAAGACTATGCTTAGAAAATGGGTTTTTTCGCCACTTGTCAGCATTATTTTATCAACGATTATTGTGAAATTTTTATTTAACTTTAAGATTATGAGCTTTCTTTTTGGAATTGTGAGCGAGGGGGGAGTGTTTGTTATTTGCGAGATTTTACTAACCGCACTTTTCTACATTATTATATCCTATATTACGGGCGGAATCGGGCGTGAGGACATTAAGCCCCTCAAAAGCATGCTTTTATCCCCATCGGTAAAAGGGTCAAATAATGGGTGATGTGGCGGTATTTTACTCTTTTTTCTTGGAAAATATTGTTCATTGACTTATACTTTTCCTTATGATACAATAATAATGTAAATTGTCGCGATTTTACAAATTTAATTATTCTTGTATACTTGAAGGAAAGGACGGTTTTTTGAAAAGAATTATATCTACCTTGCTTCTTGCTTCTCTTTTGCTTAGCGTATTCGTTATGAATGCGAGTGCGTCGGGCGGAGTGCAGGTTTACATAGGTGATAATCAATTTACAGGTCAGGTGCAGGTTAAGGACGGGACTACATATGTTGGAATCAGAAAATTCGCAACAAGCATGTCCGCCGATGCTAAGGTGAGCTACGACTATTCAACGAGGACTCTTACAGTTAAAAGCTCTAAGCTTACGCTAAACTGTACCGATGGGTCAAATTATATTGTAGCAAATGGGCGATATTTATATTTTGACAAGCCCATTTACATGCGTAGCGGTATTATGTATGCTCCGATTTTGCTACTGTATAAGGCTTTTGACGCCAAGATTAGCTGGGATAGCGCTATTCACGGCTTCAGAGTGACTAAGGGTAGCGGTGGAATTTTATCGGGTGATAGGTTCTACAAATCTGATGAGGTTTTCTGGCTTGCAAGGATTATAAGCGCGGAGAGCCGTGGCGAGCCATTGCCTGGCAAAATTGCGGTCGGAAATGTAATTCTCAACCGTGTGAGGTCAAAATCATATCCTAATACGATTTATGGAGTTATTTTTGACAGAAAATACGGCGTGCAGTTTTCTCCCGCTTCAAACGGAACTATTTATAACACTCCGACGAGTGAGAGCATAATTGCGGCTAAGATTTGTCTTGAGGGATATTCTATCAGTAATAAAATTCTCTACTTTGTAAATCCCAAAAAAGCACCTAACAGCTGGATAAGCAAAAACGGTACGCTTTTTACAACCATTGGAAATCACTCATTCTACTACTAAATGAAAAAGGAGCTTTTAAAAAGCTCCTTTTTTTAATATTTAGATTATGCCCAACGCATACCGCAAGGCTTTTCTTCCTTAATCATAACTCTGTTAAGGACATCAACCGCCTTTGAAAGACCCTCATCGGTTGTCATAAGGCTATCCTCATGCTCAATTGAGAGAACCTTGTCATAGCCAACAAGGCGAAGCGCGGAAACGAAATCTCTCCAGTAATCCTCGCCGTGTCCGTAGCCAACGGTACGGAAAATCCATGCTCTGTTAAGCTCGTCACCGTAGTGCTTTGTATCAAGAACGCCGTTTGCCTCGGTATTGAAGCTGTCAATTCTTGTATCCTTTGCATGAACATGATAGATAGCTCCTGCAAGGTTGCGAGCTGCGATAACGGGGTTAATTCCCTGCCAAATCAGGTGAGATGGGTCAAGGTTTGCACCGATAACATCTCCTACTGCCTTACGGAGCTTAAGAAGTGTTTCGGGGTTATATACGCAGAAGCCCGGGTGCATTTCAAGAGCAATCTTGTTTACACCGTGGTCAGATGCGAACTTTGTCATATCCTTCCAGTATGCTATGACAACCTCCCATTGATATTCAAGAGTAGCAAGGAAGTCATCAGGCCATGGGCATGTAACCCATGAGGGACGCTTTGCATCGGGGTCTGAGCCAGGGCATCCTGAGAAGCCAACTATTGTATCAACGCCGATTTTCTCAGCTAAGAGAATTGCGTTTACCATATCATCGTGGAATTGCTTTGCAATCGCCTTGTCAGGGTGAACGGGGTTACCGTGGCATGCGAGAGCGCAGATTTCAACATCGTATTTTTTAAAGGTTGCCTTAAACGCCTCAAGCTTCTTTTCATCAGCCAAAAGCTCAGCAGGGTTACAATGATCCTTTCCCGGATAGCCACCTGCACCGATTTCAACGGTGTGAACTCCAAGAGATGTGATTTTCTCGAGCGCCTTATCAAGAGGCATGCTTCCGTAAAGGTTTGCAAGAACGCTTAATTTCATTTGATTGCTCCTTAATTAGTTTTCAAAATAGAATGGCTTTCCTGTCTTTGCAGACTCATAAATTCCCTCAAGAATTTGAGTTACGCAGTATGCTTGCTCAGGAAGAACGGTTGGCTGTGTGCCTGTAAGGATTGCGTTGATCCACTGCTTTGCCTCCTCAGCGCCGGGATTGTATCCGCCTGCGTCGTAGAATGCTACGCCCTTACCGTCGAGGTTAGGACGGGTTTCATACATATTGCCGTGCTTAACGCCATTGATTTCAAGCACGCCCTGATCAACCATCTTAGCGCCTGCCTTTGTTCCGCAAATTGTGGTGCAAGCCTCCTTAGTATCGGTCATATTGATCGCCCAAGAGGACTCAAGAACGATTGTTGCACCGTTTTCCATTACAACAAAGCCGAATGCGCTATCCTCAACTGTAAACTCCTCGGGCTTCCAGTCGCCGAATACATTTGCGGTGTTTGTTTGGTTATTGAGCTTATGATATGTAGTACCTACGCAATACTTTGGCTTGTAGTTATTCATTGTCCAAAGTGTAAGGTCAAGCGCGTGTGTTCCGATGTCGATAAGCGGACCGCCACCCTGTTGGTCCTCCTTGATAAATACGCCCCATGTAGGAACTGCACGACGGCGAAGCGCAGTTGCCTTAGCATAGTAGATATCGCCGAATACGCCCTCATCAGCCTCTGCCTTAAGGTACTTGGAGTCCTTTCTTTGTCTGTTTTGATAGCCGATTGTGAGCATCTTGCCTGTACGCTTTGCAGCGTCAACCATCTTCTTAGCCTCTGCTGCGTTGATTGCCATTGGCTTTTCGCACATTACATGCTTACCTGCCTCAAGAGCGTCAACTGTGATAAAGCTATGGCTGATGTTAGGTGTGCAAACATGAACAACATCAATGCTCTTATCCTTAAGAAGCTCCTTGTAATCAGTGTAGGTCTTTGCGCCCTCAACACCGTACTTTTTAGCTGCATCAACTGCTCTTTCCTCAATAACATCGCAGAATGCAACCATTTCTACCTCTTTAACAGTCTTGAGTGATGGCATGTGCTTACCGTTTGCAATACCTCCGCAACCGATAATACCAACCTTTAGTTTCTTTTCCATTTGGAAATCCTCCATATATAATAATATTTGTTATTTATATTCTATCATACGCTTATCTTAAATGCAACACTTTTAAGGATTTTTTTGTGCATTTTTGTGCTTTTTTCAAGGGGTTACGCTACCGTGTCCCGCAACGACAACGCCTTTTACAATATTAATGACTCCGTACGAAAGGCTTAGCCCTATGCTACCCGGATTAAACAGCTTTATTCTACGCTCGCCAGCATGCGAGGTGTTCAGAGGTGAGTGAGTATGCCCGAACAAAACGACATCTACATCACGCTCAAGCGCTGATGAAATTATGGGGTCAAGCGAGCCCTTTACATTATAGGTGTGTCCGTGGCAAACCAAAAATCTAACTCCGTCAAGGTCAAGCACGCTTTCCTTTGGAACATCGGCGCACATAAAGTCACAGTTACCTCTTACAACAAAGAACGAAAGCTCGGGGTAATCGGCTTTTACTGCTTCTATATCATACACACCGTCACCGAGAAAAATGACAAGATCAACGGTTGATTTATGGGCGAAAAGCGCCTTTCTTATGCTATTTGCGTTTCCGTGAGAGTCGGAAAAAACGAGAATTTTCATTTACATTTTCCTTTTTATTTCTTAATTATGGTACAAAATCATTTTATCACATTTCAGATAGGTGTGTCAAGGAATATTATTTATCATATTATGGTAAAAAAAGGGGGTTAGGGTATGAAAATTGACAAGAACACAATAAATATGCTTTTGAAGATGAGTGATGAAAGGCTTTGGAGCACGCTGAGGTTTGCGCTTTCTCGCTCGGGAAATGATTTTGTTAAGGATTTAAAGCGTCCCGATGATATTTCAAAGCTACGGGAGGTTTTATCAAGGCTTACCGATGAGGACATCGAGCGCGTTAGCGAGCTACTTAGCAAGGGGAGCAAGAAATGAGCGATAACGGATTTGAGAGCGCGCTATCCTCGGTGCTTGGAAACGAGGAGCTAATGAAAAAAATTTCCTTGGCGGTTGAGGGTAAGGGGGGTGACAAGGAAGCCTCTCTTCCCGAGGTTATTGACCTTATTTCCTCCTCATTCAAGAAGGACGGTAAGGACAAGAGCGAGGGACAAGACAGCGCCACGGAAGCGTCATCCGTTATCGGGGGAAAGGAAAAATCGGGATTTAATATTCCGAGCTTTTCAAAAAATGCGGACCTGCTTTGCGCCTTGAAGCCGTATCTTAGCGAAAAGCGAGTGGCTATGCTTGACAACATACTCAAAATTGAGCAAATAGCGGAAATAATGAAGATTACGAGGTAATATGTTTAGCAAATATTTCGGAATGAATATTCCGCCGAATTATAGCGGAAGCAGGTTTTCTCCTATTGAGAGAACTGAAACAAAGCTACACCGCCCCGACAATCAAACGGCGGTAAAATCATCACATTCTCCGAGCTTTTTGGCAAAGAGCGTATCAGAGGCTCCCGTTATAAATGATGATGCGGAGGCCTTAGCCGAGGCTTATGCGGAGGATGAGAGCGCTTATACGGCTGATGAGCAGGAGTCCTCGGAGCAGGAGCTATACAGTCAAGAGAGTGAGATTGAGTGCGTCGTAAGAGATGAGCCTATAAGTAATAGCTTTAAGGAGTCACGCCACGGGGGCTTAGGGCTTGATTTACAGTCGCTACGGGGGCTATTTCACGGGATTGAGAGAGATGAGCTTATAATTCTTGCCCTGATTTTTTTACTTATCACCGATGAGGGACAGGAAAATGATGAAATAATCTCTGTTTTGGTGTTGCTTCTCTTAAGTGGCAAGCTTTTGAATTGAATATAAACGAAGGTGGCTGTCAAATTCGACAGCCACCTTCGTTTTAAGCTTCCTCAAAGAACATTCTTACAATTTTACTTCTTCTTTCCGCATCTGCCGGGCTTTCCGCCATGACAGGAGCCTTTCCTCTTTCTCCGACCTTCATTTTTGCGCTTATAATCAGGTCTTCAAGCCAACGGCTCAGGCTTGAATCTATTTTCTCGTTTTCGCAAATTGAAAGAAAAAGCTCTCCCGACAGAACAGCCGGCGCGAAAAACCTTTCGATATCGCTAAGATTATTTATAAAGGTTGCTCTGCTCTTTGTTTTAGCTACTATGCTTCCCTCTACTCTTAGGTCAATAGAAATCGGCATATCAAAGCCAACCTCGTTAAGAATGTGTATCATGGATATAATGATATACTGAACTGTGCTGTATGATGCCTCAACAACTACATTTATCGGTGCGTTCAGAGTGACGCGCTTATACTTGAATTGCCTATATTTCCGTAGCTCCTTGGAAATCGCCTCAAGCTCCTCCTTTAGGTTGACATATACACATTCACTTGTCCTATCCGCCTCGTATTCGGCAAAAATCTGCTTCATTTTATTTATCATTCTATCATCAATTTGCGCGCGGATTGGGCTAAGCCTAAAGCAGGGCTTACCGTCCCTTTCCGTCTTTGATGCTCCGATTAGCGGATATTCCTTGCTTTTTGTTTCTATTATCTCATACTTTTTTGTAATGCTTGTTATTTTTGATATTATCTCGCCGTTTAACACCTTGCTGAAGGGCTGAATTTCATGCGAGGCTGCGGACAGGGACAGAAAATCACCGTCGGGAGTCAATATTCCGTCATCTGTCAGTACAAGGTTGGAAAAATCCTTTTCCAATAATTTCATTATTTATCTCCTATTTATTGAATTTTCATTTTTTATATGATAAAATAATTATAAGGCTATTATTTTTTTACTTACGAGGTGCATATGGATAACATGGCTCATAACACTAACCATTCCGTTTCACTTGCTCAAATTATACAGGAGTTCAATCTTGAAACGATTTACTGCCCTACTAATCCTGAGGAAATCATGATTTCACATGCCGATGTAATTCGCCCCGGTCTTCCTCTTGCGGGCTTTTTTGACTACTTTGACCCTAACCGTATTCAGCTTATCGGACGAGTTGAGTCGATTTATCTTAGCAAGCTTACGCCTACTGAAAGAGTTAAGCATATTGGCGATTTCCTTGAGAAAAAGCCTATTTGCATAATCATTACAAGAAATATTGAGCCGTTTAACGAGCTTACCGAGCTTGCAAAGGACTACCTTGTTCCTATACTCAGGACAAGCATGGCTACAAACAACTTTACATCAGCTATAATCTCCTCGCTCAATGTTCATTTAGCACCGAGAATTACACGCCACGGCGTTTTGGTTGAGGTTTACGGTGAGGGTGTGCTTATTCTCGGAGATAGCGGAATCGGTAAGAGCGAAACGGCCATTGAGCTTATCAAAAGAGGTCACCGCTTGATTGCTGACGATGCGGTTGAGATAAGCCGAGTTTCGGATAAGACGCCTGTCGGACGCGCTCCGCAAATAATACGCTACTATATGGAGCTTCGTGGCATTGGCATTATTGATGTACGCAGAATCTTCGGTATGGGAGCTGTTAAGGAAACGGAGAAAATTGAGCTTGTAGTTAATTTGGAGCATTGGGTTTCGGGTAAGAATTACGACAGAATGGGACTTGAGGCTGAGGAATACGATATTTTGGGAATTAAGGTTCCTTCCATTACCGTTCCTGTGCATCCCGGCCGTAACCTTGCGGCAATTCTTGAAATTGCGGCTATGAACTTCCGCTTGAAGCGAATGGGCTACAATACTGCCGAGGAATTCAACAAGCAGCTTGAGCAATCTATTCTCAACGGAAATAACGGAAACAAGGGCTAATACAATACCGCATCTTAATGATGCGGTATTTTTATGTCATTAAGCCTTGGTGATATGATAGAGGCGTGACGGGTATGAGAAGAAGTCATATTCAAGAAGAATTCCTATGCTCATAAGCGCTGAGCCGAGGTATTTTTCCTCGCTTCCGTTTACTCTATACCACATATCGGGCTCAAGCCCCTTGAGCCTTACAAATTCGGGGGCGGTTGCGGCATCGGACTCATAGCGCACCGCGCAAACGAGCGCCTCCTCCTTATCCTCTCTTACGGTTTCCCATGCACAATACAGGCTTTCCTCAAACGGATACGGAGCGATAAGGCGGTAGTAATCTCCCCTTTGAATAAGCTCATAGTATTTCTTAAGCTCAACGATTTGACGCTTGATTTCATCCTTTTCCTCGGCGGTGAGCTTATTTACATCAAGCTCCAAGCCATATGTGCCGAAATATGCTACATTTCCTCTTGTTTTAAGCGGGGTTACTCTTGCGTTAGAATGGTTTGGACATACTGAAACATGGGCGCCCATTGCGGAAACGGGGTATGCAAATGATGTGCCGTATTGAATCTTCAAGCGGTCAATAGCATCGGCGTTATCACTTGTCCATACCTGTGGCATATAGTAAAGCATTCCGCAGTCAAAGCGACCGCCTCCGCCCGAGCAGGATTCAAAGAGAATGTCGGGATATGAGCTTGTTACCCTTTCAAGAAGACTATAAACTCCGAGCATATAGCGGTGATATACCTCACCCTGCTTTTCGGCAGGCAAAGCCGCACTATAAACATCGCTCAGGTGTCTATTAAAGTCCCATTTTACATATGAAATATTTGCGCCATCAAGCACTGCCTTAATTTGGTTATAGATATTATCAACCACATCTTCCCTTGTCATATCAAGCACATATTGATGTCTTGAAAGCTGTGGCGCGCGATTTGGCATTGCAAGGGCGTATTCGGGGTGGGCACGGTAAAGGTCACTGTCGGGGCTTACGCACTCCGGCTCAAACCATATACCGAATTTCATGCCAAGGTCATTTATTCTGTCGGCAAGGCTTTTAAGCGTGCCCTGAAGCTTTTTCTCATTCGGTGTCCAGTCGCCAAGTCCACTCTTATCGTTATCGCGCTTGCCGAACCAGCCGTCATCCATTACGAAAAGCTCCACTCCGAGCTCGCTCGCATCCTTCGCCATTGAAACGAGCTTATCGGCGTTGAAGTCAAAGTATGTGCCCTCCCAGTTATTTATAAGGATTGGGCGACGGGCATTTTTGAATTTGCCACGGCAAAGGTTATTTCTTATCGCCTTATGGAAGGAGTTTGAGATTTTCGCAAAGCCGTTATCGCTATATACCATTGCGACCTCGGGCGCTTCAAAGGTTTCGCCCGATTTTACCTCAAAATTGAAGTTTTCACTATGAATTCCCGCTACGACACGGGTCTTTTCCTGAAGATTTTTCATAGCGGAGATTTCAAAGTTTCCGCTATATACGAGGGCAAGTCCCCATGCACTTCCGCTTTGCTCGTTTGCATCCTTATCGCACACGATAACAAAGGGATTGTGCATATGAGAGGATGCGCCCCTCATGCTTTCAACAGAGGTCCTTGCGTGGGCGATACGAGTGCGCTCAAGTATTCTTTCTCTTGTGTGTCTTCCGTGGAAATAAAGCATATCATATGAGCCACAGGGCAGGTTTAGCGCCATTGTCATCGCCTTTTCAAGGTGGATTGACGCGTCTGTTTTATTTTCTATTGTTACGCTACGGGTAATGAGGTCATACTCCTCAAAAACTCCGTAATAAAGGTGAAAATAGATGTCGTATACTGTGTCCTTAAGGGTTACAACGAGGGTCTTTGCATCATCGCCATAGAATGCGGGCAAGCCCTTTATTGAATACTTTCCGTCAAGGATTTTTGCGCTTACAAATCTTGGGTCAACGCCATATGAGCCATCGGTATTTCTAAGCCCTATTGCATTAAGACGGAAGTCGCCTGTGCCCGATACGGGAAGCTCCTGATGAGCGTTATTATTTGAATATGTATAAAGCGGTCCGTCTTCCTGCTCCACGGGAGTGGGTGAGAAGGATGTGCCCCATGTTGGCTTTACTGCATAGTACATATCCATATATTCCATTTTCTTACCGTAATAGGTATTGACAAGCACCCCTAACTCATCAACCTTGATTTGGTACATTGTATTTTTAGTGGTCAATGTAAAGGTTTTATCGTTATCATTTCTTATAATTGCCATAATTTTATTCCTTTTTATGATTTTTTATTTAATTTTACCATAAAATACATTTTTCTTCAATATATTTATTGAATTTATATTATGTTTATGATACAATATATTCACTATATGACTTTTTTGAAAGGAGAAAAAATGAAAAACGCATTTTTGAATTCTTTACTTGCGGGTGTTTTCATTTCCATTGGCGGTACGGTGTTTATCTCTCTTGCGAATGGCGGAAACAAGCTCGCGGGATCGGTATTCTTTGCTGTTGCGCTTTTATCCATTTGCATGCTCGGTCTTTTCCTCTTTACGGGTAAGGTCGGCTACATGGTTGAGGATCACTCAAAAAATGCCGTGCTTTGCCTGCTTTGCGGACTTGGCGGAAATTTTGTTGGCGCGACCTTATTCGGCGTGCTTGTCAGCTATGCGCTACCGAGCGTACATAATTTTGCGGTGACAATGTGTAACGGAAAGCTTGATTTGAACCTGCTTAGTGCATTCTTCCTTGCATTTATGTGCGGTATTCTTATGTATACTGCAGTGCATATTTACAAGCTACACAAGTCAATTTCCGGAATAATCTTTTGTGTACCCGTATTTATTCTTTGCGGATTTGAGCACTCTATTGCGGACATGTTCTACTTCGCTTGTGCAAGAGCATTTTCATTTGAATACGCATTATTTATAATACTTGTTATTCTTGGAAATGCACTTGGCGGAATGCTTATTCCGTTTGTTAAGAAATTTGTTAAGGAAAGCTAAAAAAGAAATAGCCCTGCTCTTTGTGGGGCTATTTTCTTTTTGCGACAATTAAATTTATTTTTTATTCAAAGAAAAATCACTAACCGAAATTCGGTTAGTGATTTTATTTTAGTAATTATTCCTCAGAATAGAACTGCCAAGCCTCGTTCCAGGTTTGAACAATACCCTCTGCGTTTTCAATAGCCTCTTGATAGAGCTGTGCGAAGTTGTCAGTACCGTTGTTATGAGCTGAGCCTGTTACAGAGTCAAGAAGACCTTGCCAACCGCCTGTATTCATACCAACATCATATACGATATTGTCAAATACATAGTCCTTAAGGATTTCCATATCTGCTTCTCTTGTAGTCATATCAAGCTTAGTGCTTACTTTGTCGTAGTAAGCTTCCATTACATAGTCACGACCTGTCCATGCAAGAACATCTACGAAGTAGAAGGACATTTCCTTATCAGCTGTGCTCTTAGGAACGCAAACGAATGTTGTTTGCTCTCTTGTTGTAGGAGCATAGTATTGTGTTTGGTCCTTATTGAGCTTCGGGAAAGGAAGAACGCCGAGTGAGAAGTTAAGTGTTCCGATGTTATCGAAGTTTTGAGCAACCTCATCAAGGAAGAGTACACGACCCTCGTTGAAGGCAACGGTTGCGTTTGCTCCCCATGAGCCGCCCCAGCCGTTTACGCCTGCCGAATCTTGGCCTTGACGAGCCCAGTCCTTACCTGCAACGCACTCGATGATATTTTGAACAACTGTTCCTACCTTTGTTTGGTCAAGGTTGAGGGATACGCGATATGCGCCTGTATCCGGGTCAACATCAGCCTGGAAAATGCCTGCATACTGATAGAAACGAGTTACATTCTTAGTAGCGAAGCCGTATGTATCTCCGTCGTCCTGAACACCGTTACCGTTTGTATCACCAGATACATTCTTAGAAAGGTTCTTAAGAGTATCATATGTCCATGTACCCTTCTTAACCTCTTCGTAAAGGTCAGGAATACCGAGTGTTTCAGCCATATCCTTATTGTAGAAGAGCATGTATGCAACCTGCTCATCACCGAAGTCAAAGTCACCTGCTGTGAACAAGGTGTGATCAAAGATGGTGAATGACTCATAAGCTGCTTGGCTGTAATAGTCTTGCTTTGTGAATGTGATGTCACTTTCAGCCATGTCAAGAACGAGTGAAACGAGCGCTTGAACCTCAAATGCACGGGTATAAGCGATTTCATAGGTTACATCGTTAGATGTCATAGCGGTGGTGATATCACCTGAGATTGACTGAGCGCCCATTGCAGGAACCCAGTTTACGGTTACTCCGTACTTGTCAAGAATCAATGCCTGACGCTCAAGGAACTTTTGGTTTACGGTTTCACCGAAGGATGTTGGATTGAGCTCCATTTGTGCCCAAGGTGCGCCTGCACCCTCAGCTGCTGAGTACTTTGTAGCAAGTACATTAAGAGTCTTTCCATTCCAGTTGTCCAACACATCTGTTTCAGACGACCAAGCCGGTCTTGGATCGGTATCGTCAGATGGTGTTGACGAGCTTTCGCTTCCTGCCGGAGTTGAGTTGGATTCAGATGAAGAGGACTCCTGCTGTGAAGAGCTTGAGGAGCTTGATTCATCTTCTTCGCCACACGCAACTATCATTGGAAGTATCAAAAGCAATGCAAGTAAAAGTGCGAAAATCTTTTTCAAATTTCTTTACCTCCTAAATAAATTTTCCAATTTGCATATTTCGCCGTAATCATTATACCACAATAATGAACAAAAATTCAAGACATTTTTAATCTTTTTTTTGCAATATTTATAAATTATTTGTGAACCAATTAAAAATTTGTCAAAAATTCAATGTTTTAGTAAGCCTTTCCCCAGTAAACGAGCTTGTTTGTTTTCTTTTTACAAACGATACACTCGCCCTCGCTATCCTGCTCACCAAACGGCATACAGCGTGAGGTAACATCAGCAAGCTCCTTGAGCTTTAGCTCACATTCGAGATCTCCGCACCAGTGGGCTCTTATATATCCCGATTTGGATTTCGCGGTGGCTATGAAGCTATCAAGCTCGGTTTCGGTAAATGTTCTGTTCTTTCTGTTTTCAGATGCCTTTTCATAAAGCGCTACTGTGATGTCGTCAAGGAGCGCGGTGATTTCGCTTTCAAGATTATCAAGAGATACAATCTTCTTCTCTCTTGTGTCACGGCGGACAAGAACGCATTGATTTGCCTCAATGTCTCTCGGTCCGATTTCAAGGCGTACGGGAACGCCCTTCATTTCATACTCGGCATACTTCCAGCCCGGTGAGTTGTCGGAGATGTCAATCTTTGCTCTTGCAAATTTTCCTACCTTATTATATACCTCGGTTGCCTTTTCAATTACGCCCGGCTTATGCTGTGCGCAAGGAACTACAACAACCTGAATAGGTGCAACCTTTGGCGGAAGAACAAGTCCGTTATCGTCACCGTGAGTCATAATAATAGCACCGATAATTCTTGTAGAAACGCCCCAAGAGGTTTGGTGGCAATATTTAAGGGTATTATCCTTATCCTGATATTGGATACCGAATGCCCTTGCGAAGCCATCGCCGAAGTTATGAGATGTACCGCCCTGAAGCGCCTTTCCGTCGTGCATAAGAGCCTCAACGGTATAGGTTGCAAGCGCGCCTGCGAATTTCTCCTTATCGGTCTTTTTACCCTTCAAAACAGGAATACCGAGGTCCTTTTCAAAGAAGTCCGCATATACGCCGAGCATTTGAAGCGTTTCCTGCTCTGCCTCCTCAGCGGTTGCGTGCATTGTATGTCCCTCCTGCCACAAGAACTCACGGCTACGAAGGAATGGGCGAGTTGTCTTTTCCCATCTTACAACGCTACACCATTGGTTATAGAGCTTTGGAAGGTCACGGTATGAGCTGATTATATTTGCGTAATGCTCGCAAAAGAGTGTTTCAGAGGTTGGGCGCACGCAAAGACGCTCGGTAAGCTTTTCGCTACCGCCGTGTGTTACCCATGCAACCTCGGGAGCGAAGCCCTCTACATGGTCCTTTTCCTTATTAAGAAGGCTTTCGGGAATGAACATAGGCATATAGATATTTTCAACGCCTGTTTCCTTGAAGCGGGCATCCATGAGCTTTTGAATATTTTCCCAGATTGCGTAGCCATAGGGGCGGATAATCATACAGCCCTTTACGCTTGAATAGTCTATAAGATCCGCTTTCTTTACTATATCGGTATACCATTGAGCAAAGTCAACCTCCATTGAGGTGATTTGCTCTACCATTTTTTTATCGTTTGCCATTTTTATTTTCCTTTTGCTTAATTATTTTCAGTTTCGTTATTTTTGCCATCGGCATCAGTGTCTGTGCCCTCGCCACCGACGGTGCTTTTTGATTTTTTCATAAGGATTACCGTAACGGGTGTTGCCACTGCTACTACGAAGCAAAGTGCAATTCCGACAATAAGTCCTGCCCAGTTGAAATCATCCTCATCACCGCCTGTCGGGTCTTGCGGGCCCTGCGGCTCGGTGCTTGGCGGAGTTGGTACAACATCTGTATAAACAGGCGGTGCATCGCCCTCAGCTATCGGATATCCGTCAAACATTGATGTTTTTTCGGTATTTGAGTAAATTTCAAGCTCCATTACATTAGGGATAGTCATATCGCCTCTTGTAAATTCAATTCTTATATCATCGGTTACAACTCCCTCGGGGAAGTCGTACACGGTGGTATACCTTGTATGGCTTGACTCAACCATTTTAGTTGGGTCATAGGCTCTGCCACTTGCGATAATCTTATCCTGACCGTCAACCTTGGCAATAATGTTAAATCTTGTAACATCGTCGCCGATTACCTTTGGCTCGGCAATATAAACGGCTATTTTATTTACCGTATATGCTCTATCAAGCTTGATTCCGCAGTGAACGGGGATCTGAAGCGTACCGCCATACCAAACATCGCTTGTGGCGAATGCCTTTCCGTCGTTTATGAATGACGGGTCGGAGTACGGCGCAAGATTTGCGTTTGCATAGGCTGTGCCAAGGATTGCAAGGTTACCCTTCGCGCTTGAGCTTCTCTGATGGTCGGTAAATCTTGTCGGGTTAAAAAGTGACCTGTCTCCCGCTACGATATTTGCGCCAAGCTCATAAAGCGTTGGGGGACGGGTAATTGCGTCCTCGTAAACGAAGCGGATAGATTTTGTCTTTACTGCCTCGGCAAGGGTAAATTCATTAAGGAAGGTTTTATTTTCATCGTCGTACATAGTGCCCTCGGCAACCTTTTGCCATACACCGCCAACGAGCGCCTCAATTTTGAATTTATAATCCATTGTCTTAACAGCGCTTGCTCCGCCGAAATCGGCAGTCAGCTTATCTATTGAATATTCCTTGTCAAATTCAAGGGTCAGGGTTTGACCTGCGGTGGTTTCGCCCGGTCGCCAGCCTGTCTTTTCATCCTTATCTATTGCACGAAGGGGGTAAAAAAGCCTTGCTGAGCTACTTGCGCTCGGCAGAGCGTTAAGAGCTGCGTTTTGGGTAAATTCAGCACCCTCGGGAAGAATTATATCGGGGGTTTGACCGAGCTTACCGATAAGCTCAACCTCATATATGTACGGGAATATGAGAACATCTCCGCCCGGATAGTTTTTTCCAAACTCGCTGACATAAATTCTTATATTGTTTGTAGTTACGGGCGCGTCAAGCGTAAGCGTGATTGATGAACGGATATGATAATTTGATTTATCGTTTGCCATTGCATCCTCATAATTCTCGTATGAGTCGGGCTTCATTTGGTCGTCCTTGAAGGTTTTTATTGTAATCCACTCACCCTCAATAAGAGCCTTGATCTCATAGACGGTATTTTGCCTATAAAGAGCGTGCATTCCCGCTGTTATATTGATGGAGTGAATTTCGTAGTATTCCTTATTCAGGAACTTAATTCCGCAATATTCACCGCTAAAGCCAAGAGAGGTGTTCTCTCCCGGCTCAATGGTTGGATATTTCGGCTCCCAGCCCGGCCAGTCGTTGGCTTTACCATCGTTGATTGTATTTGGCGGTGTCCATCCGCTATGCTTCATGCTTGAGCAATACGCAAGTCCGTTTGTTGCGATATTCGTAAGCTCATTCGATGACTCCTCGGCTACGCAAAGGATTGACATACAGGATATGAGCATAAGAACGCAGAGGACAAATGATATTACCTTTTTCATAGTTACTCCTTTATTTCCTTTTTTCCTTTTTTCGGGGTACGGTCGCGGTAATTTACGACGGCTATCAAAGGTATGAGAGCTTCAGCTCACCATTTTCAACGGTGAACGCGCATGCCTCGATTTGAGCCTTATTTTCAAGAATTATTGCGCTTGCAAGTCTATCCTCAATCTCAGTTTGGATAAATCTGCGCATATTTCTTGCGCCGAATTTACGGCTATATGATTTTTCCGCTACGAAATCGCAAACCTCATCAGTGTATGAGAATGAGATTTCCCTCTCGGCAAGAGCCACCTTAAGGTCATTGAGCATAATTTTTGCAATTTCCTTAAAGTCCTCCATTTCAAGTGAACGGAATGTTATTATTTCGTCTATTCTGTTGATAAATTCGGGACGCATTATATCGGAAAGCGCCTTTTCAGTCCTATCGGAGCTTTGGTTAAGCTGTTTTCCGCCGAAGCCTACGGTTGACGATGTAAGGGTTGCGCCCGCGTTGGTTGTCATAATTATTACTGTATTCTCAAAGTTTACAACTCTGCCCTGAGAGTCGGAAATCCTTCCCTCATCAAGAATTTGAAGAAGGGCGTTCAACACATCGGGGTGCGCCTTCTCAATCTCGTCAAAGAGGATTACGGAATATGGCTTGCGCCTTATCTTTTCGGTGAGCTGTCCTGCCTCATCGTATCCGATATAGCCTGGGGGCGCTCCTATGATTTTGGACACGGAGTGCTTTTCCATAAACTCAGACATATCAAGCCTTACAAGAGCATCGGGGGTATTAAAGAGCTGGCTTGCAAGGGTCTTTACAAGCTCGGTCTTACCAACGCCTGTCGGTCCTGCGAAAATGAAGGACACGGGTCTACGCTTAGTTGACACGCCTGCTCTGCCTCGCCTGATTGCACGGGCAACTGCGGAAACAGCCTCATCCTGACCCACAAGACGCTTTTTGATATTCTCCTCAAGCGATGCAAGGGTTGAAAACTCATCAACTGAAATATTGGTTGCAGGAATTCCTGTCCAAATTTCAATTACATCAGCAATATCGTGTGCGGTCATTTGCGTATCGTTACAGAGCTTATCAAGCTCCTCTTTTTTCAGAATGAGCTGTGACCTTTCGCTCTTCAGCTCGGCAAGAGCCTTATATTGCGACTCCGTCGGGACCTTGCCCTCCTCGGACATTGATGTATTTAGCTCATCAGTCCTTCTGTCAACATCGGCAAGCTTCTCCATAAGAGCGTATCTTTCGTTGATGTGCGGAGAGTTCAAGGCTATGCGAGAGCAAGCCTCATCAATAATGTCAATTGCCTTATCGGGCAAAAATCTATCGTTAATATAACGCTCACTCATAACGACTACGGTTCTGACTATATCATCGGGGATTTTTACGCCGTGATAGGCTTCGTAGTATCCCTTTATTCCCTTTAGCATTTCAACGCAGTCATCAATAGACGGCTCCTCAACCATTACGGGCTGGAAGCGCCTTTCAAGCGCAGCGTCCTTTTCAATGAACTTACGGTATTCCTTAAGGGTTGTTGCGCCGATTACCTGAATTTCGCCTCTTGAAAGGGCGGGCTTCAGAATATTAGCGGCATTCATGCTTCCCTCTGAATCGCCTGCGCCGACGATTTTATGAACCTCGTCAATAACGAGGATTATGTTTCCTGCCTTTTTAACCTCGTTGATAAGTCCCTGCATTCTGCCCTCAAACTGTCCTCTGAACTGAGTGCCTGCAACAAGGGCGGTAAGGTCAACGAGAAATACCTCGCAGTTTTTGAGCTTATACGGAACATTTCCATCGGCAATTCTTTGCGCGAGTGCCTCGGCAATAGCGGTTTTACCAACTCCCGGCTCACCGATAAGGCAGGGGTTGTTCTTTTGCCTGCGTGAGAGGATTTGGATTACTCTTTCAAGTTCACGCTCTCTGCCGATAATTCTGTCAATTTTTCCGTTTTTTGCCGATGCAGTAAGATTTTGGCAGAAGGTATTCAGATGCTTTCTGTCGTCAGCCTTTTGCTTCTGGCTTTTCTTTTTATCCTTGCCCTGAGCATCGCCTGCCTCGTTTTTAGAATTGTCGCCTTGCGGGTTATTCATAAACGAGCCGACTGCGCGCATCATTTTATTGAAGTCAATTGTTGGAAAATCGTTATTATCATCGTCATCGTCATCAACGCCGAGCATTTGCGGAAGCCCGCTTTGCTCAAGAAAGCTTTCCATATCCGCAAGGTCGCTATCGCTAAGTCCTGTTTGGCGAAGGATTTCGTCAATCTGACCTATTTTCAGCTCCCGTGCGCACACAAGGCAAAAGCCCTCTTGCTTTGTTTCATTATTTTCCGTGCGCGAGATAAAGACCGTTGCAGGTCTTTTTTTACATCTTGAGCACATTGTTATTTTTGCCATATGAAAACACCTTTACTTTTTGATTATTTTGAGAACAGACCCGGAATTATCTCAAGCGCCTCGATCTTTGCAAGAAGTCCGAGAATGACAGAGTCTGTTATCACATTTTGTCCTACAACATCGGGCAGGAAGGTTGATACAACTGTCAAAACTGTGCCGACCACCCACGCCAAAAGCGATGCCCATACGAGTCCGATAACTGCGCCAAGCACTCTGTTAAGGAAGTTCAGCACGGGCAGATGTGTTATAAGATCAAGAATGTGGATTACAATAGTTAATGCTATTATCGCTATTACGAACACGATGAGTAACGCAAGCGCAAGCGAGCAAAGATACGAAAGAGATGAGCCGATATTCTCTGACATTGCGACAATCGCCTCGTCACTAAGCTCCTCAATACCCGAAAACTGAGAGTCAAGCCCCTCGGTATTCAAGCCGAACTTCGCGAGAAGGCTGTTATACGCCATTGGGCAGGTATCATAGAGGCTGGCCAAATCAAAGGTTGGATCACCGCCGTTTGCCGAGCTTACAAGCGAATTATATACCCATTGAGTTATCGATTTATTCATAAACATGCCATCAAGCATTCTCGCAAGCGGGACCCTGAGAAGATATGCGATAGCTATTGCAAAAAGTGCCTTCAAGGAATTAAGCACGGACTTTACAAAGCCAAGACGGGCATGTCTGATAACGAAAATTACTGCCATTATAAGTAGGATGATGTCAATTACAATTCCCATTTGTTTCTCCTTTAAAATTATATTCCATACATAATAATTATATATTTCTTTTTAATGATTGTCAATAGTATGTGCAAAATAAAGTTATTATAAAACAAAAGATTTCCGCTTTTAAGGGCGAAAATCTTTGATTTTTATTATTCTCCTATTACAAATCCCGCGATTATCTGCCACATGTTGTTTCGGTAGAAGAAATCGAGGAAGATCGAATCCGTAATAAGCGACTCGGTAAACACATTCGCATTATAGCCTGCACCGAATTGGATAACCCAAATTACAACGGTTGCAAGAAGAAGCACAACGACTGCCGAGAATACAACTCCGATGGCTGCGCCAAGCAAGATGTTAAGGAACCTGAAGATCGGAATTTGTCCCACCTTATTAAGGAGTAATCCAAGGATAAGTAATACAATTTCAACGACTACAAATATGATAATTACCGCAAGAACCGTTGAAATGAGTGAGGAAAGAAGTCCGCCGAGGCTGACCGAAAGCTCGTCTACTATTTCAATAGGAGCGCTCTCTCCGCTATAAAAATACTTTTGAATTGTTTGCTCATCAACTCCGGAGCGCATAAGTGCATTTGTAAACCACTCGGGAATTCCGTCAAACAGGGTGTAGAGGTTATAGCCTCCCTGCCCGTTGTCCGTAGAAACGAATGCGTTATAAATCCAGCCCTGCGACATGCTTGAAAATACATTTTTGTCAAGCAAGCCTGCAAGAGGCGAATTGAACAAATACGCCAAGAGAATTGCAAGAATTGTCCTTGCAAACGCCATGAATGAACGAATAAATCCCCTTGCTGCGTTTCTTATGATGATAACCAAACAAATAAGTGCGATGACTATATCAATTATTAAGCTGACCATTTTTACCTGTTTGTTTAACCTTTCGGCTCATAGAGCCATATGCGTTTTCTATAAGACAAGTTTCCTTGTGCATATATTATACTACCTTTTTCGGCATTTGTCAATAGTGAGTTCAAAAATTACCATTGATTTTATTTATAATATATTTTTTTCAAGTACAGACCGTCGGGTCTTGCGGTAGCACCCGCGTTTTTGCGCTCCCTCAAATTTATGATCCACGGCACGGTGCTTTCGTTAATCTTGCCCTTTTCGATGTCCAAAAGCGTTCCCACCATAATTCTTACCATATTATAGAGAAAGCCGTCTGCCACTACATGAAATTCAACTATATTACCCTTGCGTGTCAGGTAGCTTTTATATACAGTACGGGTGGTGTCCTCAATTTTAGAGCCTGTCGACATAAAGGCATCAAATTTATGCGTGCCTACAAAATGAGCTGCTCCCTTTTGCATTTTTTCAAAAGCCTCGGGAGTGATTTCTCTGCCGTATTCCAAGACTCTGCCCGCCAAAAACGGGTCACGAGTGGTGGCTGTACGGATTTTGTAGACATATTCCTTTTTAAGCACATTATAGCGCGCATGAAATTCATCATCAACGATTTTTGCCGAGATAACGCATATATCGCTTGGCAGTGCGCTATTCAGCGCTACTGAAATTTTATCAATCGGCACGGTGATTTGATTTTCCTTGCTTTTTGGCTCAACCGTCGCACAAAAGCCGAGTGCGTGAACGCCACTGTCTGTACGGCTACAGCCCGTTACATTACATTCAAAGCCGAATGCTCTTTTGCACGCTCTGTTGAGCATGAGCGCAACGGTTGGCTTATCGCCCTGTAGCTGATATCCATGATAGGCTGAGCCAACATACGAAAGGGTTGTAAGAATTTTCATTTTTTGCCCCCGAAATCAAATTGAATAAACATTTGTGTAAATATTCAAAAGTATGACTCCTGCCAAAAATGCGCAAGCGAGGAAAAGTCCAACATAATCTCTTGCCTTCATTTTCAGCTGTTTCATTCTCGTTCTGCCGTTTCCGCCGTGGTAGCATCTGCACTCCATTGCGGTTGCAAGCTCCTCTGCCCTTCTGAACGAAGAAATGAACAAAGGAATTATGATTGGAATCAGAGCCTTTGCACGCTTTATAAGACCTCCGCTTGAGAAGTCTGCGCCTCTTGCCTTTTGAGCGTTCATAATTTTAGAGGTTTCATCAACAAGCGTTGGGATAAATCGCAGTGCAATTGTCATCATCATAGCAAACTCGTGAACGGGAACCTTTATTGCCTTTAGCGGGGCAAGGGAAAGCTCAAGTCCGTCGGTAAGCTCAATCGGTGTTGTGGCATAGGAGAAGAAAATACTCGTTTCCAGAAGAAGAAGGATAATTCTAAGCGCTAAGAGTCCCGCGTTATAGAGTCCCTCCTTATAGAGTGTAAGCGTCCAAAAATTCGGAATTACCGTCACCGAGAAAATCGGCTCACTCTGCGCTACGGTAAGAAACATATTCAAAACCGCGGTAAAAAGGATTATTACGGTAATCGGCTTTAATCCGCTGAAAATAATTCTAAGCGGCACTCTACTGATGATTACGGTCAAAATCAGGATAGCGGTAAGGAACGCGAAAGCGTAAACCTCCTTGGCTACGAAAATTGACACGATATACATCACGACGAAAAAGAGCTTCGTCCTCGGGTCAAGACGGTGAATTACGGAATTTGTTTCGTAATACTGTCCTATCGTTACATCAAATGACATCCTTATCACCTCCCGATGCGTATTTAGCCAAAGCCTCAACAGCACCATCTACGGTGTAGATATCTGAACTTATTTTAACACCGTTCAGGCGCAGGCGTGTCACAATTTTGGTGACATCGGGAACATCAAGCCCTGCGGACTGCAATGCCTCGCTTTGCGAAAAGACCTCGCCCGCTGTGCCCTCAAGGATAAGCTTGCCGTGGGACATGGCTACGATTTTATCGCAGTACATCGCCATATCCTCCATGCTGTGGCTGACAATAACAACGCTCTTTCCGCTTTGGCGCTGGTATTCTCTTATTCCGCCGAGAATTTCGCGCCTGCCTCTTGGGTCAAGACCTGCAGCAGGCTCATCAAGCACGAGAAGCGACGGCTCCATAGCCATAACTCCCGCAAGGGCAACTCGCCTTTTCTGTCCTCCCGATAAGTCAAAGGGGGATTTTTCAAGCATTGACGCCTCAATTCCGCAAAATCCTGCACTTTTGGCGACCCTGTGTGCGATTTCCTCATCGTTTAGTCCCATATTTTTCGGACCGTAAGCAATATCGTCCTTAACCGTTTCGGCAAAAAGCTGATATTCGGGATATTGCATTACCATTCCTACCTTAAAGCGAATACGCGCGATTTGCTTGGGCTTTTCCCATATATCCTCGCCATCAACTATTACCTGTCCGTTATCAGGCTTTAAAAGTCCGTTGAACATCTGAACAAGAGTCGATTTACCCGACCCTGTGTGTCCTATTATGCCCGTTATTATATTCTCCTCTATTGAGAGAGAAACATTATCAAGAGCATTTATTTCGTACGGTGTTTTCTTGCCGTACACGAAGCTTACATTCCTTAGTTCAACTATTGACATTTCTATTTCCTATTTCTCTATTTGTGGTTGGTTTTTACTTATTTGAGCTATTTTTCAGGCGGAGCATTTCACTTGCCACAAGCTCTGCACAGGTGTCAAAATCATACACTCCCAAGGGGATATTTAGATTTAGCTCCTTATTCAGCTTGTAAATAAGCTCTACTCCCTGAGGAACCTCAAGCCCTGCGCTCCAAAGCCTTTCAGTTTCGCAAAAGACTGTTTTAGGCTCGCCCTCAAGATAGATTTCTCCGTTTCTCATAACGATTACTCTATCGGCAAGTGACGCCTCGTTCATATAGTGGGTTATGAGAATTACGGTAATGCCCTCCTCACGATTGAGGCGCAAAATCGTATTCATTACATCACGCCTGCCCATTGGGTCAAGCATTGCGGTTGACTCGTCAAAGATGATGCACTCGGGCTTCATCGCTATAATTCCCGCTATTGCAACTCTTTGCTTTTGTCCGCCCGAGAGCTTATGCGGGGCGTGCCTTGCATACTCGCTCATATTGACGATTTCAAGAGCCTCATCAACCCTTTTACGGATTTCGCTCGGCGGAACACCTAAGTTTTCGGGTCCGAAGGCAACATCCTCCTCAACTATTGTAGCGACGATTTGGTTATCGGGATTTTGGAATACCATTCCGACCTTTTTTCTGATATCAAGCACATCGCCCTCAGTGAGGTCATCAGAGGTAATATCCTTACCGTCTACATATATTTTTCCCTCATTTGGGGTTAAAATCATATTCATAAGCTTGGCGCAGGTGGATTTTCCCGAGCCGTTATGACCGAGGATTGCGAGAAATTCGCCCTTTTTAACCTCTAAGGAGAGGTTTTTTACTGCGAAAATTTCCTTTTCTCTCTCCTCGCCCGTGTAGGAATATGACACATTGTCAAATTTAATTATAGGTTCCATTTTTTCTCCTGATTGAGATTATTCCCCATCGGCAACCCAGCGTGCGCTTGCTCCGCACGGAAGAAAGCTCTTTGTTTGGGTGACGGGCAATGCAAGCTCAGATGTGCTTGATTTTCCGCCGTGCTTTTTAACGATTTCAATATCGAGGACATAGCCCATTGTAAGAGCGCTAAGACCCGTGGTATAGGAATTTATAAGGAAGAACAGCGGATCATCTGACAAAACCTGCTCACAAAGCGCGACAAAGTCGCAAACTGCATCCTCAAGCTTCCAAACCTCACCACCCGGTCCTCTGCCATATGACGGCGGGTCCATTATAACCGCATCGTACTTATTTCCGCGACGGATTTCTCGTTCAACGAATTTTCTGCAGTCATCAACTATATAACGCACAGGCGCATCTGCAAGACCGCTAAGCGCCAAGTTCTCCTTTGCGCACGCTACCATTCCCTTTGATGCGTCAACATGGACAACGCTTGCCCCTGCCTTAGCACACGCGGCGGTTGCTCCGCCTGTATAAGCAAAGAGGTTTAAGACCCTTACATCCTTGCCCTGCGCCCTTCTCTTTTTTATAAGCTCGCTAAACCAGTCCCAGTTTGCAGCCTGCTCGGGGAAAAGTCCCGTGTGCTTAAAGCCCATTGGCTTTAGAGCAAAGGTCAGGTCCTTATAGCCGATTGTCCATCTTTCGGGGACATCGTTTTTTATCCAAGAGCCTCCGCCCGAGCTTGAACGACGGTAAATTCCGTGCGCGCTACGCCAGAGCTTATGCTCTCTTTTTCCCTTCCAAATTACCTGTGGGTCGGGGCGAATGAGAATGTATTTTCCCCATCTTTCAAGGCGCTCACCGTCCGAGGTATCAAGAAGCTCATAATCCTTCCAGTTTTCTGCTATATACATAAGATTTCCTCACATTTTGTAATATTTTCCGAGTGGACTGCCTCCTGCGTGGCCTTGACAAATTGCTATCGCGAGCGCGTCCGCGGTATCATCGGGCTTCGGTGGCTTCGGAAGCTTCAAAATCGAGGTTACCATTGTGATAACCTGCTTTTTATCAGCTCTGCCGTATCCAACGACCGCTTGCTTTACCTGAAGCGGAGTATATTCATTTATCTTTATACCCTTTCTATGGGCGGCTAAGAGGATTGTGCCCCTTGCCTCGGCAACGCTGATTCCCGTCTTTTGGTTTGTGTTCCAAAAAAGCTCCTCAACTGCCATTACCTCGGGCTTATATTTATCTATGATCGTGTTCATTCCGTCAAATATTTGAAGAAGCCTTTCCTCAACGGGAAGCCCTGCCTTTGTTTGGATAGAGCCGTAGCCCCTTACATAAAACTTTCCCTTATCGTATTCAACAACGCCCCAACCAACAATTGCGAGCCCCGGGTCAATTCCTAAAATTACCATATTTACCTCGTAGCTATACGAAAACAAAATTATTCAGGATATATTGTAGCACAAATTTTGCCATATGTCAAATAAAATATATAATATTTTTGCGAGAGCGCGTAAATTATATTACTATTCTTTAATACTTATGATAAAATTCTTATACACAGTTGATTTTTTTGTAAGGATATGGTAAAATGATTATGTATAGCATTTTGCAAATTACTTGCGATTTTAGTTTATTTAAGGAGAAATGATATGTCTTCAATTCCTGTTATCAGGGTGGGGGATTTGCTTGAAATGAAAAAGCCTCATCCCTGCGGTAGCCATTCGTTTAAGGTTTTAAGAATTGGCTCGGATATAAAGCTTGAATGTAACGGGTGTGGGCGAATGCTCGTGCTTGAGCGCATTAAGGTTGAAAAAATGATAAAGAAAATCGTTTCCTGCGAGGGTGAAAATGGATAACAGCTTACCTATTTTAGTTGATAATAACGCCACAGGCGGTGGCTCACCAAACAAGCTTTCCGCTTGGTTCAAGGCGCTTTCGGTGAAGGTATGGCAATTTATTAAGGCGAGGGCGTACCTTTATCCGTCATTTTTTGTGCCTGTCGGTGCAATTTTGATAGTTTATGCGGTGATTGGAGTTTTCCCGTTTGGAGAGCGCTCTATTTTAACGCTTGACATGAATGCTCAATACATTTACTATTTTGAGCAAATGAGAGATATTTTCACGGGCAACGGCTCTCTTATCTACACCTGGGAAAGGGTGCTTGGCGGTGAGTTTTTAGGCTTCTTTACCTATTACGCATCATCACCGTTTTTGCTCATTTTGATTTTGTTCCCGTCCTCTCTTATTGTTGAGGCGGTAACGCTTATAATGATTTTGAAGTGTGGCATTAGCGGTCTTTGCTTTGCCATTTACCTCGACAAAACCGGAAGGCGCAGGGATTTTGTTTCCTTTGCGATGTTTTCAACAATGTATGCCCTTTGCGCCTATGCTATGGCATATCAGTCCAACACGATGTGGATGGATGCGCTTATGTGGCTACCTCTGCTCACTCTTGGAATTGAGAGAATTGCGACAACCGGTCACTTCAAGCTATATACAGTTATGCTTGCGCTTATCATATGGTCAAACTACTACATTGGCTTTATGGCTTGCATTTACACGCTTATTTACTTCATTTGCTTTATTTGCTCAAAAAATAAAGAGGAGCTTAACCCTCTTTGCGAAAAGGGGCATATTTGGAAAAGCTTTTTAAGAATAGGCGTATGCACGGTCGTTGCGCTCATGATTGTATGCGTTATAATTCTTTGCGCTATTTACTCTATTTCCTTTGGAAAAACCGACGGAACGATACACGACATGACACTTGAGCTACGCTTCGACTTCCTTGACTTCATTGCAAAGATGTTTATCGGCTCATACGACACGGTGCGCCCTGCGGGCATGCCGAATGTTTACTGCGGCATTCTTGCTCTGTTTACGCTTCCGCTTTACTTTATGTCAAAAAGGTCTAAGCCAAGAGAAAAGATTGCGTACGGTATTCTTACAATTTTCCTTATTGCGTGTATGTCTATTGATGCGCTTGACCTGATTTGGCACGGACTTCAAATGCCTGTATGGTTGAATTACCGATACAGCTTTATGTTCTCGTTTATTCTTTTGATAATGGCATACAAGGGCTTTGAGGCGCTGTCTGATTTTGATTACAAAAATATAATTCAAATCGGCGCGGGGCTTATTCTTCTTGTTTTTGTCATTCAAAAGACGGTGCTTTTGCCTCGCTTTGAGGGCAGTGACAAAACGCCTATTATGCCCGATTACGAGCTTGTGTGGCTCTCGCTCATTTTCATTGTAACCTATCTTGCTATACTCTACTATAAAAAGCGTGAGAGCGTAAAAAAAGTCTTCTCCTATGTCCTGCTTGGCATTGTGACCTTTGAAGCTTGCGTAAGCGGTATTATCAACTGGGGTGAGGAGGTAAACGATGTTGGTTGGGCAAAGCGTAATGTTTACCGTGACTTTATTGATGAAATTGAGCCGACGGTTGATATGATTCTTGAAAATGACAAGTCGTTTTACAGGCTTGAAAAAACTCTGTTCAGAAAGCCGAATGAGAATTTTGCGCTTGATATTCGCGGGCTCTCGGCATCTACCTCAACCTTTAATAAGGATGTTATGAACCTTATGAAGAACTGCGGATTTTCCGCGCGCTCACATTGGAGCAAGTATTTTGAGGGCAATGAGCTTGTTGACTCCATTTTTGGAATCAAGTATGTTGTTTCAAAGGACATTCCCGTTTCACACATTTATACACCTCTTGAGGGCAAAAACGGGCTTACTGTTTACAAAAACCCCTATGCTCTTTCTATTGCTTACTGTGTTGACGCACAAATGAAGGAGCTTGAAAGGGATAAAAATCACACGCTTACTCCTTATAGATATCTTGAATATCTGGTTTCGGGAATGACGGGTGAGGAAAATCTGAGATTTTATTCAAGCTGTTACTACTCTTACTTTGAAAAATCAAACTGCACTAAGAGTGGAACGGGCTCAAACGAGCGTTACAGCCGTTCGGACAGCAACAGAAAGGCATCGTTTACCTATGCTGTATCTCCGTATACAACGGGTAGCATTTATATGTATTTAAAGCCTAACGGAAGCATTAAAGAGGCGACATACTATATAAATGATGAAAGCGCGGGAAAGGTATTCGGTGACGAGAGCAACCGCATACATTGTCTTGGCACATTTGAGGCGGGACAAACAATTTATGTTAAGGTGGAGTTTAATGACAGCTATGTGTCAATTGATGGCTCATATCCTCTATTCTTCCAGCTTGACACGGCTCTTTTTGAAAGTACATTTACCGAGCTTGCTAAGGGGAATATGGTAATTGAGGACTACTCGGATACGAAATTTGAGGGTAAGATTACCGCCGAGGAAAACGAAATTGTAATGACTACCATTCCTTACGACAAGTATTGGCAGGTTTATGTTGACGGCGAAAGGGTTGAGACATATGAGGTGCTTGACTCGCTTCTTGCCTTTGACATTTCGGCAGGCGAGCATACTATAAAGCTAAAATACAGCTCTACTGTGTTTAACATTGGAATTACTGTTACGCTTGTTGGAATTGCGCTATTTGCGCTTATGTGCGTATTTGAGGAAAAAATCAGACGCTTAACAATCAAAAGGGTACAGGTAGCAAATGATGCCGAGGGGGATTTATCATCTGACGAGCCTAATGCTGAAGGGCTTGATTGTGAGGGCGACTCCGACGGTGAGGGTAATGAAATTACCGATGATGAAACGACTAATACAAAAAACGAGGATTAAAATTTATGATATATCATGTTGACGGAACACTTGACTACTGCGAAATCGGCGGTTGTGTCATTGACTGCTGCGGTGTGGGCTACCGTCTTGCGATAAGTGACAACACTTATACCGAGATTTGCTCACATATTGGCGAAAGAATGAAGCTTTTCACTCATCTTCAGGTGAGAGAGGACGGAGTTGAGCTTTTTGGATTTAAAAACGCCGATGAGCTTGGTGCGTTTAAGCTACTCACAAGCGTTTCGGGCGTTGGACCTAAGGCGGGAATGGCTATTCTCTCCCTTTTCACCCCCGACAGGCTTTATCAAGCTATTTGCGCCGAGGACACAAGGTCTATTGCGAAGGCAAGCGGTATTGGCGCTAAGACTGCAGGCAGAATTATACTTGAGCTAAGGGACAAGGTGGCAAAGGTTTACTTTGGCGCTACATCCTCAGCTGTTGGCGGTGCGGTTGGCAGTGCCCCTGCGCTTGTCAAGGGCAAGGGAAATCTTGGAGAGGCGCTTGATGCGCTTATCGTGCTTGGCTATTCGCGCTCCGATGCTCAAAGGGCGCTTACCGGCATTGACCCAACGCTTGAGGTTGAAAAAATTATACCACTCGCTCTTAGTAAGCTTATATGAGGTAAATTACAATGATTGATGAAACAGAATTTGACTATGAAAACCGAATAGTTGCGACTGAGGCATCGGGTGTTGAGGTTAATGAGGAAATAAATCTTCGCCCTACCTCGTTTGATGAATATATCGGTCAAGAAAAGGTTAAGAGCCTTTTAAAGGTTTATATTGATGCGGCTAAGGGTCGTGGCGACTCGCTTGACCATGTGCTTTTATATGGCCCTCCCGGTCTTGGTAAGACTACCCTTTCGGGCATTATCGCAACGGAAATGGGTGTAAACTTCCGTGTGACCTCGGGTCCTGCCATTGAAAAGCAGGGCGACCTTGCGGCAATACTTACCAACCTTGCGCCCGGTGATGTGCTTTTTATTGATGAAATTCACCGCCTTTCAAGAAACATTGAGGAAATTCTCTATCCCGCGATGGAGGACTATGTGCTTGATATTATTATCGGTAAGGGCCCTGCGGCTCGCTCTATTCGCGTACCGCTTCCAAGATTTACATTAGTTGGCGCGACAACCCGTGCGGGTCAGCTGACTACCCCTCTTCGCGACCGCTTTGGCGTTCCGCTTAAGCTTGAGCTTTATTCACACGAGGAGCTTGCTACTATTGTTAAGCGCAGCGCATCGCTTCTTGAGGTTGATATTACTGACGAGGGCGCGCTTGAAATAGCATCGCGCTCACGCGGAACACCTCGTATTGCTAACAGGCTTTTAAAGCGCGTGCGTGACTATGCTCAGGTTAAGGGTGACGGAAAAATCACGCTTGAAATGGCGAAGCTTTCGCTTTCGGCGCTTGAAATTGATGAGCTTGGACTTGACAACACGGACAGGCAGATGCTTGAAACGATTATCAAGTTTTACGACGGCGGTCCTGTTGGACTTGAAACGCTTTCTGCTACTATTGGTGAGGAAAGCATCACTATTGAAGATGTATATGAGCCTTATCTTATGCAGATCGGATTTTTAAGCAGAACTCCGAGAGGAAGATGCGCGACACGCTTAGCATATGAGCATCTTGGTATTCCCTACGGCGGAAATGCCGGTAACGGCGGGGTTGGCTCACAGGTTAAAATTGATTGATAAAATAAAAATGGCTATCGGTTGATAGCCATTTTTTAATGGAGCTTATTATATTGCCCTTGCGCGCCCGGCTTAGCTCAGGGCTTTTTACGCCTGAATATCAGGCGGGACAGGGCATGTGCATTAAAGGGAATTAACGGATACAGGTACGAGCGCTTTCCGTTTATTGTTGCGTTCGTGACAACGAGAAAAAGTCCTATGCCGAAGCCGATGAAAAGCCCCCAAATATTAAACAGGGCAATTAGTATCAGGGTTATCATTCTTATGAACTTAAAGGCGTAGCCGAGCTCATAATTTGATTGAGTAAAGCTTGCGACGGACACGATTGCCATATAGAATATGACATCGGCGCTTAGCCAGCCTACCTGTACGGCAAAGTCACCAAGCAAAAGACCGCCGATTACACCGAAGGAGTTAGACATTACTGTTGGGGTATTAAGTGAGGCGAGTTTTAAACCGTCAACAACCACTTCGACTATTAGAAGTTGGGCAAGGATTGGGATATGTCCGGGGTTTTTTGGAATTAAAAAAGTTAGACCCTGTGGCATAAATTCGGGGTATGTGACAAGCAAATACCACACGGGGGTAAGCACGATTGCGCTCCAAAAGACAAGCTGTCTTACTATTCTTAAATACGAGCCGACAAGGGGTGGGAAATAGTAATCGTCGGTTTCCTGCAGGAAGTCAAAAATACAGGTCGGCAAAATTATTGCCTCGGGGGAATTATCGCAAATTACAACCACGCTCCCCTCTAAAATTGAGGCGCAGGCACAATCGGGGCGCTCCGTACATCTTACCTTTGGGAAGGGGTTATACCATTTATGCTTTATCAGGCACTCAATAAGGCTTTGATGTCCCATAACGAGTGAGTCGGTCTTTATGCTTGCTATTTTTTCTTCAATTTCACGCACATATTTTGGGTTTGCCTTGCCTTTTATATAGACGATGGCCATATCGGTTTTTGACCTATCTCCCGCGGTAGCATACTTTACGGTCAGGCGCGTATCGCGTATTCTGCGTCTGATCATTGCTGTATTGAATATCATTGTTTCAACAAAGCCGTCGCGAGAGCCACGCATTACCTTATCGTTTTCGGGCTCGGCTGTGACTCTTGCGGGATATGAGCGCGCGTCAACTATTACTGCTCCGTCGTAAAAGGCGTCGCTAAGCACGAGGGTACAACCGCTGAGGACTAATTTTTCGGCAAGGTCAACATCGTAGCATGGGTCAACCTCAACGCTTGGTATGCTTCGCTTTACAAACTCATCAACCGTTTTTGCCTCGCTGTTTCCTATATCCTTAAGGGTTACCATGTGCATCATGAGCTTTTGCATTATTGATGCGGTGACAAAGCCGTCTACATAGTACATTACCACTCTGTGTGTGGCGATAATAAGCTCTCGCTTTATAATATCAAAATTTTCCGAAACATTCAGCTCCTCGTCAAGGATTTGGACATTTTCGGAAAAATCGGGGGAAAATTTACGCATAAAAAGCCTCCGCTATCAATTTCCATTTGGAAATAGTATTAGCGAAGGCTCGTTTTTTAATCGTGTTTTTTGAAAAATTGATAAAAATAGCAGGGGATATTGCCATTTGAAAGCTTTCTGACCTTATCGGGTCTTCTGCCGTAGAAGCGCGAGAATTGCTCGTGATTGGTGATTACATAGATTTGCCAGCTGTCAAGAGTTTTAAAATGCTCACCCATCTTGCGATAGAGCGCCTCTGCCTCTCTTATTGTGAGAAGCCTTTCGCCGTAGGGTGGGTTGCACACGATTGTACCACGCCTTCCCTCGGTTTTTATTGTCAGAGCATCGCGCTCAAAAATACGCATATTTTGATACACTCCCGCATGCTTTGCGCTTTCGGTGGCGATTTCTACACATTCGGGATTGATGTCCGAGGCATACGCCTCGAATTTACTGTCGGTGATGATTTTCGCCCTTGCCTCATCCCTTGCGTCGCTCCAAATTTTCTTATCAAATTGGGGAAACGCCTGTGAGGCGAAGCCACGGTCAAGCCCCGGGGCGCGGTTCAGCATCAGCATTGTTGCCTCTATTGCTATTGTTCCCGAGCCACAAAACGGGTCCCAAAAAAGAACATCCTCTCTCGGTCTTGCAAGCTTTGCAAGGGCACAGGCGAGTGTTTCTCTTATCGGGGCTTCCACGCTCTTTGGTCGGTAGCCTCTTTTATGAAGCGGAACGCCCGAGGTGTCAATCATAAGCGTTGCTCTGTTTTTGAACAGGAAAAAGTCAATTTGATATTTTATTCCCCTTTCCTCAAACCATGAAATGCCATATTTTTGGCTAAGGCGTGATACGACTGCCCTTTTGATGATTTTTTGGCAATCGGGGATTGAGAAAAGCGCACTTTTTATGCTATGCCCCTTTACGGGAAATTCATCGTCCTTGCCTATCCATTTTTCCCATTCAAGGGCTTTTGTTCCCTCAAAGAGGTCATCGAAGGTAAGCGCCTCAAACTCGCCAACCTTGATATAAAGTCTTTCGGCAAAGCGAAGGGCAATATTGCACCTTGCAATAGCGCTCTCGTCGCCCTCAAAGCTCACTCTGCCGTCCATTGTTTCCGTCCTTTTATAGCCAAGCTCATCAATTTCTGCTCCGAGCAGGCTTTCAAGTCCGAAAAGACAGGTTGCTACATATTCCATATTTATTCATAAACGAAAAAGCCTTTCGGCTTTTTTCATTTGTCTTCTCCTTCTTGCACCTCGGGGTGTACCTCAAATTTATAGCCAACGCCCCATACGGTTTTGATTTCCCATTGCTTTGATACGCCGTCAAGCTTTACTCTAAGGCGCTTGATGTGAACATCTACCGTGCGTGAGTCGCCAAGGTAGTCAAAGCTCCACACCTTATTAAGAAGCTGGTCACGGGAGTATACTCTATTATAATTTTGCGCTAAGAAGTGAAGAAGCATTAGCTCCTTGTGCGGGATATCAACATGCTCTCCTCTTACCTTGATTTCGTGGTTTGTAAGGTTGATTTCAAGATTATCAAAGCGAAGGATATCCTTGTCCTTTCCTACTAAGGAGCCTGAGCGACGCAAAATCGCCCTAACCCTTGCGCCAAGCTCCTTGGCATCAAATGGCTTTACAAGATAGTCATCTGCGCCAAGCTCAAGAGATAAAACCTTATCAAAGGTGTCGCCCTTTGCGCTTATTACTATAATAGGCTTGCTTGAAACGGCTCTAATTTCTCTTATAAGATCGTTTCCGTCCTTCTTTGATAGCATAATGTCAGTAATTACAATGTCGGGGTCATACTTCTTAAATGCGTTCAGTCCGCTAATGCCATCATTTGCCTCTACTACCTCATAGCCCTCACCCTTAAAATAAATTCTGAGCATTTCGCATGAGGCACTGTCACTGTCAATTATCAGCATTTTTGTTCCTATCATTTTCGTTCCTCCTGTTTTGTCCCTCGTATTTTAACATACTTTTTCATATTTGTAAATATTTATTAACAAATTATTTCCAAAAATATTTGATTTGTTTAATTTTAATATATGAATGTGATGGTTTTGTGAACATTATGTGAACATATACTTAAAATTTCACCTCTTTTACATTATTTTGATAATTTTTCATTATTTTTACGCAAATTTCTCCTTACTACTTGATAATTTCATTAAAATAATGTAAAATGTAGGTTGAAATTATTACATATTATATAAGAGGTATTTTTTATGAAGCTTGGTATTGTTGGATTGCCTAATGTCGGCAAAAGCACACTTTTTAATGCTTTGACTAATGCAGGAGCGCAAAGTGCGAACTATCCCTTTTGCACTATTGAGCCGAATGTAGGTGTTGTGCCTGTGCCAGACTCTCGCCTTGATGAGCTTGCTAAGATGTATAACCCTGAAAAATATACTCCTGCTATGATTGAATTTGTTGATATTGCAGGACTTGTAAGAGGCGCCTCCAAGGGTGAGGGTCTTGGAAACAAATTTCTTTCTCACATTCGTGAGGTTGATGCTATTGTGCATGTTGTTCGTTGCTTTGAAAACAATGACATTATACATGTTGATGGCGGTGTTGACCCGCTTCGTGATGTTGAAACGATAAATTTGGAGCTTATTTTCTCGGATATTGAGATTATTGAGCGCAGAATTGATGCGGTTAAGAAGGCTATGAAGGGTGATAAGACTCTTGCTCCTAAGGTTGAGCTTTTTGAGAGGGTACATGAAGCGCTTCTTGACGGTAAGACCGCGCGCTCGCTTGACTACACCGAGGAAGAAATGGAAATGATGGGCGATGTTGCCTTACTTACCATTAAGCCTGTTATTTATGCCGCTAACATTAGTGAGAGTGATATAGGCAGTGATCTTAGTCAGCACAAGCATTATCAAAGCGTTGTTGAGTTTGCTAAGACGGAAAGAAGCGAGGTTATTCCCGTTTGCGCCGAAATTGAGGCTCAAATTGCCGAGCTTGATGATGAAGACAGGGAAATGTTCCTTAGTGACCTTGGAATTGAGGAAAGCGGTCTTGACAGGCTAATCAAGGCAAGCTATTCTCTACTTGGTCTTATCAGCTATCTTACAGCAGGACCGCAAGAGGTGCGCGCTTGGACAATTGTCAAAGGCACTAAGGCTCCGCAGGCGGCGGGCAAAATTCACTCCGATTTTGAGCGTGGATTTATCCGTGCGGAGATCGTTTCCTTTGATGACCTTATGGCGTGTGGATCAATGGCTGTTGCAAAGGAAAAGGGACTTGTACGCTCCGAGGGCAAGGAATATGTTGTTGCCGACGGCGATGTAGTTTTGTTTAGATTTAATGTATAATCAAAAGGGCAGTTTACAACTGCCCTTTTGAAATGCGGAGTTCGGAGTGCGGAGTGCGGAATGATTTAATAACAAAACCACTATTAAAATAGTGGTTTTGTTTTATGGGAACTTAATCGAATACAATTTTGTCGCCGAGGAATGCAATAATTACATCAGCACTCATATTTTCTTTATTCTCTATGAATTCGGGAATCATTTCGTCATAATCGGCAAGAAGTTGGTCAAGGTCGTCATCAGACACGCCAACGCTTATTGTTACATTGTTAGTTGATTTTACATCGCTTACAAATGTATCATAGTTATTTTCTTGAACAAATATCATAGGAACTTGAACTTCGTGAACAACATATTCTTCCTCGGTTGCATCATAGGAATAAACATACTGTGTTCTAAATTCAATGTCAAAGCGTCTTGAAAGAAGAACCTTCTTTGCTTGCCAAGCACTTGACGAACCGTTTACAAAGAACTTTGCATCGTTATCTTCGTCCTTAGGTTGATATTTTATTGAATTGATACCATCAATATCACTCAAGTTAAACCACAAGGTATCGTATTTTATTGCCGAAAGGGTTTCACTAACTTCATATCCTAAGAGTTTTCCGGTGTTGGCATCATAAAGTTCAACTATAGTTCCTGTAAAGCCTATCATTCCATTTGCTTTGTTTCCAACAACGGACACATAGTCGTCTGTAATATAGAATTCCGCGCAACTTGCTACTTCTACACCGGCAGCGGTAAGATACTCGTAAATTGAGCCATTAACTGTTCCATCAGTATTTTCGTAAACTGAGAACATTGCGCGTCGAACACCCAAATATTTTATAGCAAATTCATATGAATTTTCAGTAACAGTATATGCAAGAGCATTAGCATCGCCAAGTTGTATTCTAACTGTTTTTTCGCTCGTTTCGATATTCATAGATAGTGCTATTTGAACAGTTTGGTTGCCCAATACAGGAATATCTGCGGTATAGTCAACCACATAAAAGATTGTTTCATCATCAACATCAATAGTGATGTTATAAATACCGCTTTCAAAGTTGTAGTGCGCTGTGCTTGCAGGATTTTTATCAATGTAGTTATTGAATGCTGTAATTGATGCGGTTGAAATACTTTCTACAACTGTCAATACATTAAAGAATGTTTGTGACTGTTGTATATTATCAAGAATCATATGATATTGTTCACCGTATCCGTAGGTAACATTAGAAACATTAACAAAGTTTGAGTAATCACTTACAATGTCCTCTTCATCAACCAAATTAGCGCTAAAATCGGGGCGCATACTCTCGGGAAGGTAACTATATGGATTTACTTTATATCCGCTAAGCAAAGTGCTAAGCAATGCTTTTACATCAACACTTGTATTCCAAATAGCAAAATATTCAGTATTTCCTGTTATTGGAGAACCAAAATCAACGTTGTTAGTTCCGTTTAAATCTTTATACCAACCCATAAATTTATGTCCGTCAAATTTTGGTGTTTCGGGTTCGTTTGCAAGTGCACCATACTCGACAGTTTGCGATTGAACTGCGCTACCGCCGTTAGAATTGAATGTAACGGTATATTTTTGCTTTACCTTTTCTACAATGAAATAATAGGAAGCGTCTTCTGTTGCACTTGGTATACTACTCAATACACTTCCGCCGTTGGTTTTACTCCAACCTTTTGCGGTGTAGTCCCACTCAGCAGTATCTTCAATTGAATAGTTAAAAGACGGAGTCTCACCCTCTATAACCGACTCGCTCTTTAACAAGTTTCCAAGTTCATCGAACCACTTAATTGTGTATTTCACAGGGGTTGCGCTTTGAGTTTCGTCGTTTGTTTCTGAATTTGATTCTTTCTCGCTTGAAGATTGTTCTTCATTTGATGATTCCTCGCTTGATGAACTTGATGATTCTTCCGAACCACAGCCAACAATAAGAATCAAGGAAAGTAAGAGTGCCGTAATTAATAATAATACTTTTTTCATTTTTTGCTCCTTTGTGTTTTATGTTTTATTTTAAGCCGATTGGCTTTTTTATGTAATTAGAATATATCGAATTCGGCCGTATCGCACTCGCTTATTGCTTGGTTTTGACGGATAAGGCTGAATGGATAAACGAATGGGGCTATAAAGAATGCAACCACAAAGCCGAGAATTGCAAACAAGATTGCTCCCAAGAATCCGAGAATGCCGAAAAGGATCTTCATACCGATAAGCCACAAAAATCCGTCTATATCGAATGTGAAAATAAGTCCCGGGAAATGGATTGATTTTTCGGCAAGATGTGACCTTTTGTTGTTTATGAAATTATTAATAGTCAAGCTCTCGTGACCAATAAAGCGTTCTATAATTTGAGGTTGAGCCGTAATAAGAGTTGTAATAAAAATCGCTCGCCCAAGTGCTTGGTTGTGCATCAATCTCGCAATAGAAATAGAAGGTTGAGGAGGAGGTGTTTACAAACGCCTTGCTTTCTATTTTATTAACGGTGGTTGGAATATAGAAATAACGAGTTCCACTACCGCTGAAAAAGTCCGCCTTTATTTCTCTTACTGTAACGCCGTCTATTGTTCGTGGGATTTTCACGGTGGTTGATGAGCCGATATATTTTATAAGCGTTGCGTGACTTGGATTGGCGGTATAAATAAAGCCATCTTTATAGTTAATGTTTTGATCAATAGAATAATGAACATTTAGACTCGAATTACTTCCGTTCCAATAGGAATCCCATTCGCTTGGCTTACTATCTGCTTCGACTAAATAATTATTGCAGTCGATACTGTTAAAGCCATATGCGTTTATAACGCTCACAGAATCGGGAATGTAAACAAACAGAACATCGTCAATATCTCTGAATGCCTTACCCTGTATCTTTGTAATACCGTCCTCGATTTTTATGATTTTTGTATGTTCCAAGCCTGCTATTGCATTTGAGCGAATGGTATAAACATTTGAGCCATCAAATGTTGAACTTATTACAAGTGTTTCGCTTGTATAATCCATTGAGGCAAGTAAAGAATAGCCTATCGCTTCGTTATAATAATAGCATTTGTTTTCGGGATTATATTTTACCTTATCAGGAGAAATATCAAGTGAGGCTCTGAGCTTGTCAAGCCATGTTGTTGAAGACATAACATCATCAGTTGATATAAAGCCTTCATAAAAGGTTGGATATGTATTCGCCTCAAATGCATAATATCTGGATATCCAAAAGTCATCGTAGCTTACGTAACTCATTTTAGTTACGGTTTTTGGGACAAACACCATTGTTCCGGCACTGAAAAATGCCCCGTAATCAATCTCGGCAACTCCCTGCGGAATTTTGACTTCCTCAAGCATTGTAAGTGCGGATATGCAATCAGAATAGCTTATTTTATTTTCTTCCAAAAGCTCTTCATACAAGTAACATCTATTTTTGCCAATAGAACCAAAGCCATAGCCAATTCTTGTAACGTCATAATATTCTATTCTATTAGGAATTTGTATGCGTTTTTCGTTTCCTATATAGTAATGAACAGTGGCATTTATTCCATCGGTAGTATAAATATAATCATCATTTTTTTGGCAACCGTAGGTTACGTATGACCACAGCCCGCTTGTTCCTGCGATGTCGGTCGCCCATTCCACCGGTTTGCTTGCGTGCTCGGCAAACACGAACACTCCGCTAAAGGCATTTGAGCCAACATATTCAACATTACTGTTGAGATACACGTAGTCGCCGCGATGACCGAAATAATTATAAAGACAATAGCTTCCAAAATAAGTTATGTTTTCGTAATTTATTTCTGTAAGATATGTTTGATAGAAGGCATAATTACCAAGATGTGTGGTCTGCGAAGGCAATTCAATGCCGGTCAAAGCTGTTTTGCTAAAGGCATAGTTTGGAATACTCTCTATTTGCGAGCCGTTGAAATCAACGCTTGCAAGTGCGGTACAGCCTTCAAATACATATTCTTCAAGATACACAATATTCTTAGAGAACGTAACCGATGTTATTTTGGTATTATCCTCAAATGCCTCTCTTGCGATTGCGATAACAGGTACTGCACCAACATAGTTAGGGATAACAACATCCGTGTCAGTTCCCTCGTATTCAGTAACGACCATGCCTGCCACGCCATTTATGGAAATTATTTCAAAGAAAAGACCATCGCTTATTTTTCTTCCGTCCCCTGAATAATCAGCAAGAACGCCCGTATCCTTCGTGCCAATCCACCAGTTTCCGTTTTTGCCTATATAAGGTGTATCTCCATTATAGCCGGGGTTACCCTTATCACCCTTTTCTCCGTTGGTTACGGTCAAAGTTGTAGTTGTTCCGTCGGAAAAGTATATCGTGTAGGAATCAATCAAGCCTTCGGTGCTTACCCTTATATCCGTTACAATAACGCCCTCGCCGTCTTTTCCATCATTGCCCTTTTCACCGGTTTCGCCCTGTGGTCCTTGTGCATGGACACCAAGATCCTCATCCCCAATCCACCAATTTCCGTTTTCTCCAATGTAGGGAGTATTATCACACGCCACTAGAAAAATGCACGCAACAAATATTAGCAAAAAGCACACTAACTTTTTCATATTTTCTCCTTTATGCTTTAATTATGTAAAATCAATACATATCAAAATCAGTTAGGTCACATTCTCTTATTGCTTTATTTTGGCGAATAAGGCTGAATGGATAAACGAATGGTGCTATAAAGAATGCAACTACAAAGCCGAGGAGTGCAAATAGAATTGCGCCAAGGAATCCGAGAATTGCAAATAAAATCTTCATACCGATAAGCCACAAAAATCCGTCTATATCGAATGTGAAAATAAGTCCCGGGAAATGGATTGATTTTTCGGCAAGGTCAAAAAGAACATTTCTCACAACGCCATCAAAGAACATTTGTGCAGTAAATGCAAAGCTCATATACGCAAGGATAATTCCTGTGCCGATGCCTATGCCTGTTTCCTCGACTCCGATGATGCAAGCAACAAGAACTGCTAAGCCTATACAAAGTCCTGTAATTATACTTGCGTTTCTCTTAAAGCGCATTCTTGACCTGTTATAGCTTTCCTGCCTCTTTGCGTTTTCTTCTTCTCTTTTTTGAGCCTGTATTTCTCTTTGCCTTTGCTCCTCTCTTTCTTGACAGCATTTTGAGCAAAGAACCTTAGGAGTGGTTTCACCAACATTATCATCTGTTACGGAAATTCCGCAGTCTACACAAAAGCCGAGTGCCTTTGATGAGCCGATTTCACCGATTACTGCTCCTGTTATTTTTGAGGTGATATCATTTACATCCTCCTCGCTAATTACAACCTGCGGTTGAATTTCTTCCTTTTTTTCTTCTATATCCAAAAGATCAGACATAGAAACATCAAAAAGCTCTGCTAATTTTTTAAGAGTAGATATATCCGGCTCGGATAAATCGTTTTCCCATTTTGAAATTGCTTGCGCACTTATATTCAAGTGCTCTCCAAGCTCCTGCTGTGTCATCGGCTTATTTCTCCGATATTGTGATAGTTTTTCGCCAAGTGTCATAAAAATTCCTCCAATCTTTAAGCGGACTATTTTCGCTCCGCCTTTGCAACTCCACAATATCATCTAACGGTGGAAAAGTCAATAAACTAAAGGTTGTATTTCTATACTTTTAGTTGATTTTTACATTGCAAGCCGAAAACATAGCTATTTTTACTGTTGATGTATTGCTTTATATCTTATGTATACATTATATAATGTATGTGTCTATTTGTCAAGTGGTTTTTGGCTGTATAATGTATACATAAGATAGATTACATGGTGAGGTGTATATGAAATTAAGGGTGCTTGAGATTTTAAAGGAAAAGGGGAAAACTCGTTATTGGCTATACATTCAGCTTGGATTAAGCTATCAAAACTTTAACAATATGATTAACAATAAGACTAAGGCTATCAAATTTGATAACTTAAAGGCATTATGTGACATTTTAGAGTGCACGCCAAATGATTTATTTGAGGAATATCACTCGAAAAGCAACTAAAAAAAGACACATTCCCGGGGGAATGTGTCTTTTTTGTGTGTTTTGGGTTTATGTGTTTATTAGGCGTTATCTTTTGATTTCGGTGAAGCCGATTTTGCGTTTTACTTTGGACATGGTGCGTCTTGCGCTACGGAAGGCGTCATCGGCGCCCTTTGCCATTACCTGCTCAAGGTATGCTTTATCATTCATAAGTCTTGCGAACTCATCTCTTACCGGGGCAAGACCGTCAGCAAGAGATTCTCCTACTGCGATTTTGAAGTCGCCATAGCCCATTCCCGCAAATTCCCTCTCGGCATCGGGGATTGATTTACCCGTCATGCAGGAGTAGATTGTAAGAAGATTGGAAATTCCCGGCTTATCCTCGGCAAAGATAATCTTATTATCAGAGTCGGTAACTGCCCTTTTGAACTTTCTTATAATATCATCCTTGCTATCAAGAATTCTGACAACCGCGTTTTCGTTAGGGTCGGATTTACTCATTTTCTTTGTTGGGTCTTGAAGTGAGCAAATCTTCGCGCCCTCCTTAGCGATATAGCCCTCGGGCACTACGAAGGTTTCGCCGTATACCTGATTGAAGCGGTTGGCGATGTCCCTTGCAAGCTCAAGGTGTTGCTTTTGGTCAATACCGACCGGCACAACCTCAGTTTGATAAAGAAGGATATCGGCTGCCATAAGGGCGGGATAGGTAAAGAGTCCTGCGTTTATGTTATCAGCGTTCTTTGCGCTCTTATCCTTAAACTGAGTCATACGGGAAAGCTCACCGAACATGGTATAGCAGTCAAGAACCCATCCAAGCTCCGCATGCTGTGGTACATGGCTTTGAACGAACAGTGTATTCTTTTCGGGGTCAATTCCGCACGCCATATAAAGAGCGAGGGTTTCATATGTCCTGCGCCTTAGCTCAGCGGGATTTTGCCTTACGGTGATTGCGTGCATATCTACTACACAATAATAGCAATGGTAATCCTCGGAAAATGTACTGAAATTACGGATTGCGCCAAGGTAATTGCCTATTGTCAGGTTTCCCGAGGGCTGAACGCCCGAGAAAACGACCTTTTTATCATTAAACATAAATTTTTCTCCTGTGTTCTAAAATGTCACATATATATTAACACAGTTTTCACTCTTTTTCAATATCTTTTTGCTTTTCCTTATCATTTTTTAAGCCATCTATGAGTGTTTTTATCACAAATGTTACAAGAGGGGCTACAATCATACCGCCTATTCCTGCTATTTTTAGTCCTGCATAGACTGAAATGATAGCGATGAGTGGGTGGATATTCAAATGGGCACTTACGATTTTAGGCTCTATTACCTGTCTTACTATATAGACTATTACGAAAAGCACCAAAAGCCCTACTGCGAGCCTTGTATCTCCTGCAACAAAGGAGATTACCGACCATGGCACAAGCACAGTGCCTACTCCAAGAACGGGGAGCATATCAACGAGGGCGCAAATCAGAGCCATTGCAAAGGCGTTTTTTGCCCCTAAGATAAGAAGTCCAAAAAAGACCTGCGAGAAGGTCAAAAGAAGCAATATGGCGTATGAGCGAAGGTAGCTTGTCAAAACGAACAGGACTGTATTCTTTATTTTGGGGAGCCTTTCCTTTATACCGCTTGGAAGATGGGCGCTTATTGCCCCTGCGATTTTATTATAGTCCTTGGAAAAATAAAAGAGGGACAGGACAACGACTATTACGGTAATTATAATTTCGGGGGTCATTGCCACTACTCTGCCGACTGCTACGGTAAGGGAGCTACTAAGGCTTGACAGTGCGTCCCTTGCCATATCAAGGGCTATTGTATAAACCGAGGTGCTTTCGGGAAGGTTATTTTTTATGAATGGGAATTTATTCACAAGGGAGTCTATAAAGGCAAGGGCGACACTTATATAATTATTTTCGCTATTCAGGTGGTTTATGGCTACGGATATCATAGCTCCTATTTGTTCAAGCAGGGCGCTGAGGGCTATTATTGTAAGATATACCGTAAGCGTCAGGGCTATACCGATTACGAAAAGGCTGATTATCCCCTTAGGGACTCTTGTGTGCCTTGAAATTTTGTTTACTAACGGTCTGCATATCAGAACCACCGAGAGGGACAAAATAAAGGGAAAAAGGATCGGCAGGGCGTATTTTAAAAGCAGGTACGCAAGAAAAAGATAGATTAGAATATTTATGCCGATATATGCGGTTTTTTTGTATTTTTCCATATTTTCACCTCGGATTTTTGGCTTTGAGCAAAATTATTGCTATGTTTTAAAAATATATTTAACTTTTTTGACTTTTATTAAACAAATCATTTGACATTGACGCTTTATTTTGGTACAATATACTTGTAAATTATTTTTAGTGAGGTATTTTATTATGGTAAGAATTGAAATGGAAAACGGCGGTATCATTGATATTGAGCTTTATGAGGACAAGGCTCCTATTACTGTTGCTAACTTTAAGAAGCTTGTTAGCGAGGGCTTTTACGATGGACTTATTTTCCACAGGGTTATATCGGGCTTTATGATTCAGGGCGGTGACCCTCTCGGCACGGGCTTTGGCGGATCTGATACAAAGATAAAGGGCGAATTCAGAATGAACGGAGTTAACAACGACATTTCACATGTACGCGGTGTTATTTCTATGGCAAGAAGCCAGATGCCCAACTCCGCTTCCTCTCAGTTTTTCATTATGCACGCTGACGGCAAGTTCCTTGACGGTCAATATGCGGCGTTTGGTAAGGTTGTTTCGGGTATGGATGTTGTTGATGAGATTGCATCTGTTAAGACAGGGCCTGCTGACAGACCTATTATTGATATGAGAATGAAAAAGGTTTCACTTATTGAGGAATGAAAAAATCTAAGCTTGTAGACCTTGCGATATTTTCGATGTTTGGCGCATTGATTTTTATTTCAAAGCAAATAATGGAATTTTTGCCAAACTTTCATGCAATAACCTTGTTTATTGCGGTGCTTACGCTTGAATATCGGGCAAGGGCGCTAATCCCTCTTTATGTCTTTGTGCTTTTGCAGGGGGCATATTCGGGCTTTCAGCTTTGGTGGTATCCTTACTTATACATATGGGCGGTTGCTTGGGCTTTATTTATGGCAATTCCAAAAAATGCGTCGCTTAGGATTAAGGGGATTTTATGCGTAGTATTTGGGGCTATTCACGGCTTGGCATATGGCTTGCTTTACGCTCCGTTTCAGATCTTCGCGTTCTTTGGCGGTGACTTTAGCAAGATGCTACCGTGGGTTATCGCGGGGCTTCCCTTTGACGCCGTTCACATGTGCGGGAATATTGTTTTATGCTTGCTTGTAATTCCGCTATATAAGATTATACACAGGCTTGAAGAAAAAAGAATAAGATAAAAGGTTGTCGCTTTTGCGACAACCTTTTTAATTTATGAGTAGGCTTAATCTTTCCTTTTAAAATTCGGGGAAATTATATTCAAGCTCGCATCCGTACAAATGAGAGATTTTTCTGAAATGAATTGTAATATTTTCATCTCCCTCGGAAAGATCATTTTTGGGGATTAGGACAAAATCTATTGTGATGGGCTTTATATCGGTTGTATATCCTCTGCCGCTATATATCATATACTCAAAGTCAAGTATATAATATCCGTTTGCCTTTTTTATATCTCCATACAGCTCATTATGACGGTAGTGTGACATTAGTGATGCGACCACTATGATATGGTCATCAAGAGTTTGGCTCGTTATACCGTCAAGCTCACTCTTTCCCGTATATTTATTAAGCATGCTGACAAAGCTATCATAATCGGTTATTACACGGTTTGAATTTATATCGCTTTGGAAGGCGTTATAGTCCTCATTAGTATGCTCAACATTTGTTGCTATATTATAGGTCTTATATGCGGTTTTTATTGAGGTAAGCTCAGGAAATATTCCATCACTCTTGATTGTGGGCGCATTTATGGTTGTGTCATAATCGCTGATATCCGAGCTTGACATAACCACATCAAGGTCATATGTATGCTTATATTCCCTTATATCAACGACAAGCTTATTTATATTATTTTGTGTTGAGCTATGGCTTTTGGGGATTATTACAAGATCGAAGGTATTTGGGGCGATTTCCATTGTATAGCCCTTATCGGAGTATGACACATACTCAAGCCTCAGGGTATAATGATAGTTCAGGGTTTTATGGGGGGTAAGCGTGCTATAGCAATGATATTCCTTCATTTTACGGTTATTATCACGGTATACTGCTAATAAAAAGCTTTCGTTAAAGAAGGCTTCATCAATTCCACTTATGCTTGACTGATTAAGATTTTGACGCATAAAGGTACGAAGGGTATCGTAGCTATCTATGGCTATTGTATCAAGGGGGTTATATTGAAGCTCCTCCCTTGCTTGAACATTTATATGCTTGTATATTTCGGTGCTATCTCTAAACACGGGGAAGCCATCGTTATCAATATACGGATATACAACCTGCTCGGGCGATTGGCTTTCCTTCTCACTTTCGCTTGATGAGCCTTGACCCTCATCATCGTTACATGATGAAAATGCGCACAGGCAAAAAGCAAGCAAAAGGAATAGGGACAGTATTCTTTTCATTAGGACGCCTCCTTTCTTTTACTACTTATATTTTACAATATTTTAGCTTTTTTGTAAATACTCTTTACAAATATATCACTTAAAATTCGGTTTTTGTTCATATTAAGGCGCTTTAAAAGAACACATCCCCCAAAAATGGGGGACGGAGATTATTTTATATCCTTTTTCTTAAATTTCCATTTAGAGAGCCTTTCGCCCTTTACGATAACCGCCCTTTTAGCGATAAGGGCAAGGGGGGTATCACAGTACATATCGGAATAAAATTCATCAATCTCGGCATTGGGATAGCGGGAATAGAAGCGAGTGACCTTCTCCTTTCCGTGGCAGTTTTCGCCATCAAAGAGTCCTGTCGCTTTATCTACTCTTGTTGCCATAAGGCACTCAACACCAAGCTCGGCGCATATTGGTTCAAGCAAAAATTCGGGTGAGGCGGAAATGATAACATCTGTTTCCTGCTTCATTTCCATATACCATTTTTTGATATTCTTCTTATGCTCTAACCAAAAATCGCTAACCGCCTTATCAACATCGGGAATTTTTGTAACTATGCTAAAGAGCTTTTGCTTGAAGGTCTTTTTCTTTACTATTTTAAGACCGAACAGCAAGCCATAGCCCATTACGGGGAAAATTTTTCCTCTTGTTTTCGGATAATGCTTCAGGCAATAGAAAAAGAAATCCTTTGAGCTATCACCGTGATATATTGTTCCGTCAAAATCAAATACATTCATATTATTCTCCTACTAAAAATTCGGCTTGCGCCGAATTTTTAATTATTCCTCTTCTTCACTGTCGACCTCGTTCTTGGAAACGATAATTTCCTCAATACGCTTTGGACCGATCTTCTTTATTTCCACATGAAGTCCTTGGAAATCAAATGCCTCTCCAACCTTAGGGAAGGTTTCAAGCTCCTTCATAACGAAGCCGTTTACTGTTTGAGGCATATCCTCATCGTCGTCAACAGAGATTTCAAATCTTTCAAGGAAATCATCAAGGTCAGCTGAGCATTTAACAATTACCCTTCCGTCCTCAAGCTCCTTATAGTCATCGGTTACCTCATCGTGCTCATCAAAGACATCTCCAATAAGCTCCTCAATGATGTCCTCCATTGTGACAATTCCCATAGTTCCGCCATATTCATCAACTACGATTGCCATATGGCATTTCTTTGACTTAAGAACCTGCATAAGGTCGGCAATTTTAATATGCTCGGACACATTAACAGGCTTTTGAAGATGCTTTGTTACTGTTTTATTGTTATTATGGTATGCGACAAAGAAATCCTTTTCGTGTAATATGCCTATGATGTCGTCAATATCCTTATCGTACACGGGCAGGCGCGAATAGGCGTTTTCAATAAACACCCTTGCAATCTCCTCTATGCTTGCATCCTTTGGAATTGCGCAAATATCAACACGAGGGGTAAGGATATCTCCTGCGGAGACATCGGCAAACTCAATGGCTGACCTGATGAGGTCACCCTCCTCGGTTTCAATAGAGCCATCCTCCTCCGCCTCATCAACGATTGTAATAAGCTCATCCTCGGTATAGGCGCTTCCGTTTTTGGGCTTAACGATAAGCATAAGAAGCTTACTCCAGCATCCAAATATGAAGCTAAGGGGCAATAGTACATATCCTATCGCATTTATTATGTATGAAAAGCCGAGTGTAACTCCGTCCGCATGACCTCTTGCAATAATCTTCGGTGAAATTTCACCAAAAATAAGAACTGCGACTGTGATAACTGCGGTTGAGATGGTTGCACTAACGCTCTCATCCGTATTTTTGAGCAAATCTACAAAGAAGATTGTTGCGATAGATGAGAGGGCGATGTTTACGATGTTATTTCCTATCAATATGGTATTGATAAGCTTGTCGTACTTTTCATCAAGCTTGAGAACTAATTTAGCGCGCTTATTTCCGTTTTGCGCCATGTTCTTCATCCTGATTCTATTAAAGGTGGAAAATGCGGTTTCTGTTGCTGAAAAAAATGCTGACAAGGCAAGTAGCACGATCATTACGATCAATATGCCTGCGTCCATAGAGTAAATTTACCTCCAAAAAATATTTATATAATTAAATATGATTTTAGCATATTATTTACACATTGTCAAGGGTTTTAGATATATTAGCCTATTTTAAGGGCAAAATATCGCCGATAAAATCAATTCCGAAGCCCCACAAAAGAATATTTCTTACAAGGAAGTTCAGAAGTAAAACTCCTATAAAAACATAAACAAGAATGAATTTTTCGCGCTTAAAAAAGTCATCTCTTTTCTTTGCTATGGAGATTATTGCCTTTATGTTGTAATAGATATAAACGAATACGGCAAAGGGCAAGGCAATATTATAGCGCATAGCGGACAGTATATCAAGGTGAAGGAGCGCATAAAGTGACCTTGTGCCACCACAGCCCGGGCAATAAAGAAATGCCCTTTCGGCAAGAATACATTTTATTCCTGCGTCCATAGAAAGCTTTGATGTGATAAGAAAGGCTATTACTGCTAAAAAAACAATCGTATTACCGATGATTAGTGTGCGCCTTGTGCTATTCATATGCTCCCTCCTTTTTAAGTAATGCTTTAAGCGTCAAAATAATGACCCTTATATTGTAGCATATATTTATGAAAAAATCAAATATTTTCAAAAACTATTGCTTTTTTATGCGTTAAGTGATAGAATATTACTGTTAAAAATACATATAAGGAGCTTTATTATGGAAAATCAAAACAAATCTTTCGGTATTGCCTGCTTAGTTTGTGGTATTCTCTCACTTCTTTGCTGTTGTTGCAATGAGTGGCTCGGAATCGGTCTTGCAGTTGCTTCAATTATTCTTTTCATTCTCGAAAGAAAGGTTGCAAAGCAAAAGACAGGACTTGCGACTGCGGGACTTATTTGTGGAATAATTTCAATAGTTATTTCTATTCTCGGTATGATTTTTGCGGCAATTATTCTTTCCTCTGGATTTATGGAAATTTTTGAGTCACTTATGACTGAGGCAGGATTTGACATGTCAAGCATGCTTGAGGAGTTTTAAGTCAAAATTTAAGCAAATAAAGACGCCTTCTTAGTTTTAAGAGGCGTTTTTTATTTTTTGTAATATAATCCGCCTATGCCGAATATGATTTAATATACAATTATACCGAGAGGTTGGAGGATTTTATGAACATATACGAGGATATTGCGAAAAGGACAAATGGCGAAATTTACATTGGCGTTGTTGGACCTGTAAGATGCGGAAAGTCAACCCTTATAAAGCGATTTATGGAAGGGGTGATTGTACCGAGCATTGAGAGTGATTATGAGCGTCAAAGGGCTATGGATGAAACACCTCAGGGCGCTTCCGGCAAGGCGGTGATGACTACTGAGCCTAAGTTTATTCCCGATGAGGCGGTTGGCGTAAAATTTGGCGAGGCACGAATGAGAGTGCGCCTTATTGACTGTGTCGGGTATATGATTGACGGTGCGCTTGACGGGTCTGAAAACGGTGAAAAAAGAATGGTAAGCACTCCTTGGTCAAGTGAGCCTATGGAATTTGACAAGGCGGGTGAGCTTGGAACGAGGAAGGTTATTACCGAGCATTCCACCATTGGGCTTGTGGTGACGAGTGACGGGTCCTTTGGTGAGTTTTCACGAGATGACTACATAAGCGCGGAAAGGCGTGTTATTAACGAGCTAAAGGAGCTTTCAAAGCCTTTTGTGATTGTTTTAAATTCAGCAAAGCCCGAGAGTGAGGATGCGCACAGCCTTGCTATGAGTCTTGAGGAAAAATACTCAGCGCCTGTTGCGCTTGTCAATGCTACCGAGCTTACAAGTGAGGATTTTGAGGGGATAATGCGTCTTCTGCTCGGTCAATTTGAGATAAATGAGATACGCTTTCACCTACCTAAGTATCTTTCCTGTCTTGATAGTGAGCATTGGCTGAAATCAAGCATTATTGACTCAATCAGGGACTCACTTAGCGACATGCAAAAAATTGATGACACATCATCGTGTGTTGATTTACTTGCTAAAAATGAATTTATATCGGCGACCCCTGTGCATGACTGCGACCTTGGCACGGGAAATGTTGACATTACTATTTCCTTGCAGAATGAGCTTTATTACAAAATAATAAGCGAGCTTTGTGATGATGAAATCAGTGATGATGAGGAGCTATTCTTCACTATTCGCGCCCTTAGCGAGGCTAAGCGAGAGCTTGACAAGTTCTCACAGGCGATTGATGAGGTAAATGCTACGGGATACGGAATTGTCCACCCCTGTGTCGATGATTTGGTGCTTGAGGAGCCCGAAATTGTTAAGCATTCAAGCGCTTACGGAGTTAAGCTACGCGCCTGTGCGCCTTCAATTCATATGATACGCACGCAAATTGAAGCGGAGATAAGCCCAATAGTTGGCACGCAGGAGCAATCGCAGGAGATTGTTCAGCACATGCTTGAGGAATTTGAGGAAGACCCCAAGAGGCTATGGGACTCCAAGATGTTCGGCAAGTCGCTTTACGAGCTTGTAAACGAGGGGCTACACGCAAAGCTTGAGCATATTTCACCCGAATCTCGCTCCCGCCTTTGTGACACGCTTTCAAGGGCTATAAACGAGGGGGCAAGCGGTCTTATTTGTATTCTCTTATAAAAATTATACGCCTACTGTCAAAGGTAGGCGTTTTTTATTGACAACATTTTCTTTTTATGATAAAATAGTCATATACAAGAATTTATCTAAGGAGAGTTACTATGTTTTGTGCAAATTGCGGAGCTAAAATTGACGATAGCTGTAAGTTTTGTCCCTATTGCGGTACGGCCGTTTCCAAGCCCTCGGTTGAAAATGAAAAAATTGACGATGACGATATTGCTGTTGAGTTCTCCTCCAACAATGATGAAGAAATTAACAATGATAACAAGATAAATTATGCTATGCCAGCTGAGCCAAGCTCAAATGGAGAGAAAAAATCACGCCTTGCAGGCGGACTGCTTGGAATTTTCCTCGGCTCGCTTGGAGTACATAACTTCTATCTTGGATATACCGTAAAGGCGATAATTCAGCTTTTGCTCACCCTTCTTGGCGGTTGCTGTACATTTGGTCTTGGTGCGTTTGCCTCGTGGGTTTGGGGTCTTGTTGAAGGAATTATGATCCTTGCAGGCTCTATCAACACTGACGGGCACGGAAACGAGCTTGGAGATTAAATTATATAATAAACATTTTAAGAATTTAAAAATTCCAAAAGATGTAACAGATGATGATTTTCTCTATATAAGAGATAACAATGAAAGGCTTTGATTTATTCAAAGCCTTTTACTTTTGGATAAAAAATGAGTACACAAATGTGTACTCATTTTTATTTATTCGCAATTACGCGATGATGTCAGTAACCTGTCCTGAACCAACAGTACGGCCACCCTCACGGATAGCGAAACGAAGTCCCTTTTCAATAGCGATAGGAGTGATGAGCTCAACTTCCATTGTTACATTGTCGCCAGGCTTCGCCATGTCTGTATCCTTAAGGGTGATGATACCAGTAACGTCAGTTGTTCTGAGATAGAACTGAGGTCTGTAGTTTGAGAAGAATGGCTTTGAACGGCCGCCTTCCTTTTCAGTAAGTACATAAACTGCACCTACAAACTTTGTGTGTGGGTTGATTGAACCGGGCTTGCAAAGAACCTGTCCTCTTTCGATTTCGTTCTTTTGTACGCCACGGAGAAGAAGACCAACGTTGTCACCAGCCTCAGCGCTGTCCATAAGCTTATGGAACATTTCGATACCGGTAATAACTGTTTGTCTCTTTTCGTCGGTAAGACCAACGATTTCAACAGTATCAGCCATCTTAACTGTACCACGCTCAACTCTACCAGTAGCAACAGTTCCACGGCCAGAGATTGAGAATACATCCTCTACAGGGAGAAGGAATGGGAGATCAGCCTTTCTCTCAGGAGTTTGGATATAGCTGTCAACAGCAGCCATAAGCTCCCAGATGCAAGCATACTCAGGTGCGTCTGGATCCTTGTTCTCAGAAACGAGAGCGTTTCTTGCAGAACCACGGATGATCGGAATGTCATCGCCTGGGAAGTCATACTCGCTGAGAAGGTCACGAATTTCCATCTCTACGAGGTCAAGAAGCTCAGGGTCGTCAACATCGTCGCACTTGTTGATGAAGATTACGAGAGCAGGAACGCCTACCTGACGAGCAAGAAGAACGTGCTCACGAGTTTGAGCCATAGGACCGTCAGTACCAGCAACAACGAGGATTGCACCGTCCATCTGAGCTGCACCAGTAATCATGTTCTTTACATAGTCAGCGTGGCCAGGGCAGTCAACGTGAGCATAGTGACGAGCGTCAGTTTCATACTCAACGTGACGGGAGTTGATTGTAATACCTCTTTCTCTTTCCTCAGGGCAGTTATCGATTTGGTCATAAGCCAAGAAGTCGATGTTTGAGTTCTTGAGTGAGAGCGTCTTTGTGATAGCCGCTGTAAGGGTTGTTTTACCATGGTCAACGTGACCGATGGTACCAATGTTTACGTGGGGTTTGGTTCTTTCAAATTTAGCCTTTGCCATTTGAGTTTTCCTCCATTTAATAAATAATATATTTGTTTTTTATTGGTGAACTAATTAGTTGTTCTTCGCACGAGCTGCGATGATTGTGTCTTGAACACTCTTTGGAACTTCCGCAAAGTGATCAGGCTCCATTGAGTAGTTTGCTCTACCCTGTGTAGATGAACGAAGTGTTGTTGCATATCCGAACATCTCTGCAAGTGGAACCATAGCGGTGATTTGTTGCGCACCAGGAACCTGCTCCATAGACTGAATTTGTCCACGGCGTGAGTTAATAGTACCGATAACATCACCCATGTAGTCGTCAGGTGTAACAACTACAACCTTCATAATTGGCTCTGTGAGGACTGGGTCTGCCTTTCTCATAGCCTCCTTGAATGCCATTGAAGCGGCAATCTTGAACGCCATTTCAGAGGAGTCAACCTCGTGATATGAACCATCATAAAGTGTTACCTTGAAGTCAACAACGCTATATCCTGCAAGAATACCTGTTTGTGCTGCTGCTTGAATACCTGCATCAACGCAAGGAATATATTCCTTCGGAATTGCACCGCCGACAACCTTATTAATAAATTCGTATCCCTTACCAGGCTCGTTTGGCTCCATGATAATTTTAACATGGCCATATTGTCCCTTACCACCTGATTGACGGGCATACTTATGATCAACATCGGCACTTCTTCTAATGGTTTCTTTATAAGCAACCTGTGGCTTGCCGACATTTGCCTCTACCTTAAATTCACGGAGTAGACGGTCAACGATGATTTCAAGGTGAAGCTCACCCATTCCCGCGATGATCGTTTGTCCTGTTTCCTCATCGGTATAGGTTCTGAATGTTGGGTCCTCCTCTGCAAGCTTTGCAAGAGCAAGTCCCATCTTTTCCTGTCCTGCCTTGGTCTTTGGCTCAACCGCAACGCTGATAACAGGCTCCGGGAATTCCATTGATTCAAGAATGATAGGATTCTTTTCATCACAGAAGGTATCTCCTGTGGTTGTATTCTTTACGCCGATAACAGCTGCGATATCTCCTGCATAGCATACATCAATATCTGCTCTGTCATTTGCGTGCATTTGTAGAATACGGCCAAATCTTTCGGTTTTATCCTTAGATGAGTTATAAACAGTTGTTCCTGCTTGAACTGAGCCTGAATATACGCGGAAGAAGCAGAGCTTTCCAACGAATGGGTCAGTCATAATCTTGAATGCAAGCGCGGAGAACGGTTCAGTATCGCTTGAGTGACGAACATCCTCTTCGCCTGTTTCTGGGTGAATACCCTTAATTGCAGGGATATCTGTTGGTGCGGGCATGTACTCAACTACTGCATCGAGAAGCTTTTGTACGCCCTTATTCTTGTATGATGTTCCGCAGGTTACGGGAACGATCTTATTTGCGATAACTGCCTTACGGAGTGCAGCCTTAAGCTCTTCGTTTGAAGGCTCCTCACCCTCGAGGTACATCATCATAAGATCATCATCGGTTTCACAAATGGATTCAACGAGGTTTGCTCTGTATTCCTCTGCCTTTGCAAGCATGTCTGCAGGAATTTCCTCAACTCTCATATCCTTACCGAGGTCATCATAGTAAACATCAGCCTTCATTTCAAAAAGGTCGACGATTCCCTTAAATGTATCCTCAGAGCCGATTGGGAGCTGAATCGGAACTGCATTTGCATGAAGTCTTGACTTCATCATGCCTACAACTCTGTAGAAGTCGGCACCCATGATGTCCATCTTGTTTACATACGCCATACGGGGAACGCCGTACTCATCAGCCTGTCTCCATACGGTTTCAGACTGTGGCTCAACGCCTCCCTTTGCGCAGAAAACTGTTACTGAACCATCAAGAACCTTAAGTGAACGCTGAACCTCAACAGTAAAGTCAACGTGACCAGGGGTATAAATGATGTTGATACGGGTTGGTGTGAATTGACCCTGTGATCCTGACCAGAAGCATGTTGTAGCAGCTGAGGTGATTGTAATACCTCTTTCCTGCTCCTGTGCCATCCAGTCCATTGTTGCGGATCCTTCGTGAGTTTCACCGATCTTGTGTGTTTTACCTGTGTAGAACAAGATACGCTCGGTAGTAGTGGTCTTACCAGCGTCGATATGAGCCATTATACCGATATTACGAGTATTTTCAAGTGAATATTCTCTTGGCATCTGTGTTTCCTTTCACGCTAATAAGACGCGATTAATATCTGTAATGAGCGAAAGCCTTATTAGCTTCAGCCATTCTGTGTGTTTCTTCCTTCTTCTTGAAGGCTCCACCCATGCTGTTCTTAGCATCGAGTATTTCGCCTGCAAGTCTTTCCGCCATGGTCTTTTCGCCACGGTTTCTTGAATAGGTTGTAATCCAACGAAGACCAAGTGTGTATCTTCTTTCTTTTCTTACTTCCATTGGAACTTGATAGTTAGAACCGCCTATACGACGAGCCTTAACCTCCAAAACAGGCATTACATTATCGAGAGCCTGAGTGAAAACTTCAAGTCCGTTTGCACCGGTCTTTTCTTCAACCATCTTGAACGCATCATAGACGATCTTTTGAGCAACGCCCTTCTTACCATCAAGCATAATGTTGTTGATAAGCTTTGTTACGAGCTCTGAATTATAAAGTGGATCCGGCAATACTTTTCTCTTGGAAATTTGACCTCTTCTCGGCACTTTACTTCCCTCCTTCATTAAAAATATGATATCATTGGTACTCGAAAGAAATTCTCCCGCTGTGTCCGCAAGATGTCACTGATATAAACATTTATTCAGTATGACAAGCTTCGGAGCTACGATAAAATTATCTTTTCTACCTTCGCTAAGAATTACTTCTTCTTAGCACGCTTTGCGCCGTACTTTGAACGGCTTTGGTTACGGTTTGCTACGCCTTGTGCGTCGAGCGTACCGCGGATAATGTGGTAACGGCATCCAGGCAGGTCACGAACTCTTCCTCCACGAATAAGAACAACTGAGTGCTCTTGAAGGTTGTGTCCGATACCGGGGATATAGGATGTTACCTCCATACCGTTTGTAAGCTTTACTCTTGCGATCTTACGAAGAGCTGAGTTTGGCTTCTTAGGTGTGGTTGTTGTAACCTTTGTGCATACGCCTCTCTTTTGAGGTGCGCTTTGCTCAACTACCTTATTCTTCAATGTGTTAAAGGTTGATTGAAGAACTGGGGTCTTTGACTTATAGGTCTTATCCGATCTACCTTGTCTTACGAGTTGGTTAAAGGTTGGCATTTTTTTCCTCCTTTTTTCAGAATAAATGTTTATACATCAGTCCTTGCGGAACGAGGTATCATTAAAATTGGGCATAACTTAGGCATTTACAGTTCAATGCCTACAACATTATATCATTTTAATATAATTATGTCAAGTTAAAATTTTTCTTTGCTAAATTTTCTTACATATTGCACAAAAAGATGCGGTATTTTTGCATTAAATTGTGCATTTTTTGGGCAATATTAACAAAAATCGGGTAATTTGCAAATTTTTTGAGGGCTCGTCCTGACTTTTTTCTCTACATTATTATTCAATAAATATTTAATAAATAGTAAATTAAAGTCAAGATAAGCCGATTTGGGGGCTTTATGTAGGAGATTAGTATCTCTTTGAGCCGAAGCCACCCTGATCGTCGCTGTTTCTCTTATTTTTGTTTATAAGGTCAATGATGTCGGCACAGTCATCAGTGCTGATGTCAGTTCCCTTCTTCAAGGTTATATCATCAACGCTATCGGCATCAATTTTTACATTCTTGTTAGGCATTTTATCAAAGCCTGTCGCGATAATGGTAACCTTAACGGTATCCTCAAGGGTATGGTCAAAGGTTGCGCCCCAAATGATATTGGCATCGGGAGCTGCCTCCTCGGTAATCATTGATGATGCCATATCAACCTCATCAAGTCCGACATCGGGGGATACGGTGATATTTATAACTATTCCGTGTGCGCCACTGATTGAGGTTTCAAGAAGCGGGCTTGCGATTGCTGCCTTTGCTGCATCAATAGCCTTATTAGGTCCCTTGCCCTCTCCGACGCCCATGTGAGCAAGTCCCGCATTTTTCATAACCGCGGTTACATCGGCGAAGTCGAGGTTTACAAAGCCAACGACATTAATAAGGTCGGAAATACTCTTTACGCCGTGCTTCAGAACATCATCGGCGATTGCGAACGCATTCATAAGAGTGATTTTTTCCTCGCTAACCTCTTTTAGTCTTTCGTTAGGAATGACAACGAGAGAGTCAACATACTTTGAAAGCTCGGTAATTCCGCCATCCGCCTGATTCATTCTGCGGGGACCCTCAAACTTAAAGGGCTTTGTTACAATACCTACGGTGAGTATTCCAAGCTCCTTAGCAATCTTTGCCACCACAGGAGCAGCGCCTGTTCCTGTACCGCCACCCATTCCTGTTGCGACAAAAACCATATTTGCGCCTGTAAGCGCCTTTCTTATTTCCTCAACGCTCTCCTCAGCTGCGCGGAGTCCCATCTCGGGATTTGCGCCTGCACCGTTACCCTTAGTAACCTGCTCTCCTATGCAAATTCTCGTTGCTGCCTCGGATTTCAAAAGTGCGGGGCGATCGGTATTTACAGCAATAAATTGCACTCCCTTAATATTTGATGAAATCATCCTGTTTACAGCATTGTTTCCGCCACCGCCAACGCCAACTACTCTTATATCTACGCCTGAATCAAATTCATTATCAAGTTCAAAAGCCATTTTTCTTCCTCCGTTTCTTTGGTTTCGCCATATACACTACGGACAAAACCAAGTCCCTTGTTTTTCATATTATATCTATTATATAATACAATACTTTTTTAAATATTTCAATAGTAAATTGAAAAATAAATCGCAAAATTTTAATATTTTTAGACAAATGTCTTTTTTGATACATGCTTTTTTGGCAATAACGGTGAAAAATTTGTTTGGGGCAAATATAACTGTTTTACTTGACAAAAGGGGGGATTTTATTGTAAAATACTTGTCGTAAGACAGTCGTTTTTAACGACAGTGGTCTTTTATCCTGATTTTTGGAAGGTTTTTATGAAAAATTCTGTTCGCCGTTTTTTAAAGCCTTGGATTTTATACCTTGCGCTTTGCGGAGCGTACGCATTCTCCGTATTTTTTAACCACGCATTCCTTTTTGAGCACAAATCATCAGTGCCGACAGAGGAATCCTTACTCGTTTACATCGTAGGAATTGTAATAACGATTATCGGAATCTTTGTAAGCGGAATAAATCGCTCTGCGCTTTCATTCGTGGGTCTTTCCGAGCTTTTTAAGATGACCTGCATTAATACGGTAATTTTTATAGCTAATATTATTCTTTACTTAGCACCGTTTTCTTGCCTTACTCTCCAAGGTTGCTTTGTCCTATGGGTTCTTAACTTCGCAGTAAGCTTTGCGGTGCTGTTTTCTTATAGATTTTTCAAATACATAAGGAATTATTTTGTAGCAAGAAGGCTTCCCGTCGGAAAGCGCACGCTTATTGTAGGCGCGGGCGATGCCGGAGTTGCTATTGCCAAGGAAATACTTCTTTCCGACAAAATTAACTTTTCTTTGGTCGGCTTTATTGATGACAACCCTCTGAAGCAATATACAACCGTTTTAGGTCACAGGGTGCTTGGCTTTTCAAAGGATATTCCCGAGGTTGTCAAGGATTACAATGTTGAGCAAATAATCATTGCTATTCCGTCGGCGGAGCTTTCAACAATTCGCCATCTTTCCGAGATTTGTGTCGGCTGTGGCTGTGAGGTTAAGGCTGTGCCCGGAATTTATCAGCTTATTAACGGACAGGTTTCTGTACAGCGACTCAAGAATGTTGATGTTTCCGACCTTCTCGGCAGAGATCCTGTGCAGATCAATCTTGATGAGGTTATGGGCTATATTGAGGGTCAATGCGTGCTTGTAACAGGCGGTGGAGGCTCTATTGGCAGTGAGCTGTGCAGACAAATTGCATCACATTCGCCCAAAACTCTTATTATTCTTGATATTTATGAAAACAACGCATACGAAATCGAGCAGGAGCTTAAGAGAAAGCATCCCGAGCTTGATTTGATTACGCTTATTGCTTCTGTTCGTGACAGCGTGAGAATGGACGATATTTTCAAAAAATATACTCCCGATATTGTCTTCCACGCGGCGGCACACAAGCATGTTCCGCTTATGGAAAATTCGCCAAACGAGGCGGTTAAAAACAATATTATCGGTACATACAAGGTTGCCAAGTGCGCGGACAAGTACGGCACTAAGAAATTCGTACAAATTTCAACTGACAAGGCTGTAAATCCCACGAACATTATGGGAGCTACAAAGAGAGTTTGCGAGATGATAATTCAGTATTTCGCAAGGTTCTCAAAAACCTCGTTTGTGGCGGTGCGCTTCGGTAATGTGCTTGGCTCTAACGGCTCGGTAATTCCTCTGTTTAAAAAGCAAATTGAGGCGGGCGGTCCCGTTACTGTAACTCACAAGGATATTATCAGGTATTTCATGACAATTCCCGAGGCGGTTTCGCTTGTGCTTCAGGCAGGGGCTTACGCTAAGGGTGGAGAGATTTTCGTGCTTGATATGGGTGAGCAGGTGAAAATTTACGACCTTGCAAAGAACCTTATCCGTCTTTCGGGATATGAGCCGAACAAGGACATTAAGATTGAAATTACAGGTCTTCGTCCCGGTGAAAAGCTCTATGAGGAGCGTCTTATGGCGGAAGAGGGCTTGACTAAGACTGCGAACGACAAGATAAGCATTGGAAAGCCTATTGAATTTGATGAAAAGAAGCTTCTTTCGATGCTTGACAAGCTTTACGATGAAGCCTATGCCGAGAGTGATGAAATTAAGCAGCTCGTAAAGGAGCTTGTACCTACCTACAATATCTATGAGTCAACTGACAAATAAAGAAAAACGGATTTCCGCCGAGGAAATCCGTTTTTTGTTTTTAGATAAGGAATTTAGCGCTGATGATTTTTACATCTGCCTTTGAGGTGAAGGTGATTTTCTTATTCCAGTTCATCATAGAGATTGGAGTTTTGATGCTTCCCTTCTCGCCATTTGTTCCCTTTGCGACCGCGGTGCAGGCATCTGAGCCGTCAACATTTACGCCGATGCTTATTTGAGCAAGCTCGGAGAGTGAGGACTCAAACTCTATTTCAAGAACATACTTTCCTGATTTTTCAATCCTCAGCTCTGTTGGCGCACCAAGCTCGGTCCTGCCGATTTCGTAGCAAACGGACATTGACGATGTATCAAGGTCGGTTATTTCGTACTTGAAGCCATTTGCCTTAAAGCGCTCATATGCGTGGGTATACATAACGAAGCCACAGATGTTTTTAGCGCAGGCTTGAAGCTCTGCTCTTTTCAGATAGCCGCTTTCAAGCGCTCTTGGCAGGTTATCCTTGTTATTTTTCGCGTTAGGCATTACCATGTAGACATCGTTTACGCATTTTACCATGCTTGCGAAGTCATCATTGCTTTCCTTGCCGTCAAGGTCGCTTAGCTTTGCCCACCAGTCTGTCATTACAAAGCCGTCGTATTTCCATTCATCGCGAAGGAGAGTTTTTGTAAGGTCATAGCAGGATGCGGCGTGCGCTCCGTTTATGCAGTTATAGGCTGTCATTATCGCCTTAACTCCGCCCTCCTTAACTGCGATTTCAAAGGGGCGGGCATAGATTTCTCTTATAGCGCGCTCGGAGATGATTGCGTCGGTATGATGTCTGTACCACTCCTGACTGTTTGCCATAAAGTGCTTGATTGTGCAATAAACGCCTGCGTTAGCAAGACCCTTTGAGATTGCCGATGCCATTGTTCCCGCAAGGTATGGGTCCTCGGAGAAATACTCAAAGTTTCTGCCGTTTAGCGGGCTACGGTGAATATTTATGCCGGGGCCGAGAATTACATCTATTTCATATGCGGTCATCTCTACTCCTTCAAGGGCGTAAAGCTCGCTTATAAGCTCGGTATTGAAGGTGCAGGCAAGGCATGTGCCGTTTGGCATGCTTGTTGCCAAAAGACCGCTATCCATTCTTATGCCTGAGGGTCCGTCGGTTGTGCAAACTATCGGAATACCGTACGAAATAAGCTCATCGGTAACACCGCCGAAGCAGCTACCTGTGCCAGGGGTAACCTTAGGGCTATTCATTCCCTCACCCCTTACAAGACAGCAAAGCTCCTCATCATTCAGCTGAGCGACAAAGTCATCCATTGTTGCCTTGCCCTCTCTTACATCGTCGAGCTTAATGCCCTTATTTCCTGTATAGGGTATTTCCTTGGGTAGATTTTTCTCTACTCTGTCTTTTATTGCATAGGTTCTTGTCGGGGCTTGCTCACGCTGAAGCTTACCGTTGCCGTCGTGCTTAACGCGCTCAAGCATTTTGATTGGGGAGAGCGCCTCGGTGCATTTTTGAACTATCTTTAGCTCACCCTGTGTGTATGTAAACGCTTTTTGAGCGCTCCTTACATCGCTTCCGACATAGATTTCGTAATCACCCGCCTCAAGCACATAGCAGGATTTATTTCCCGTTACGCCACCGTCATCATAGGCACACATTTTATCAATATCAAATTCGAGGGTGAGGGTCTGTTGCTCGTTTGGCTCAAGAAGCCTTGTTTTTTTATATGCTACAAGCTCCCTTGCGCTCTTACCGAGCTTACCGTTTGGAGCGCCGAAGTAGATTTGGACTGTTTCCTTACCGCTTACGCCACCTACATTTTTAACGGTTGCGTCAACCTTAATTTTTCCGTCATTTACGCACACATCAGCGCTGATTTCAAAGTTAGTATAGGATAGACCGAAGCCGAAGGGATAAAGAACCTTATCCTTAGCAACGGTTTCAAAATAGCGGTAGCCTACATAGATGTCTTCTTTATAGTAGCTTCCGATTTTTTCGCCAAAGTTATCGGTTGAGGGGTAGTCCTTTATATCGTACGCGATAGTGTCAGCGAGCTTTCCGCTTGGGTTTACCTTACCTGTAAGAATATCGGCACAGGCAAGACCGCCACACATTCCGCCCTGCCACAGATAGAGGACCGAGGCGGGCTTATATTTCTCAACCCATTTCATATCAATTATTGCGCCAACATTGAGAAGGACTATTGTTTTTTCAAACACAGAGGTAACCTTTTTAATCATATCCTCTTCCTTTTCAGTAAGAAGATAGCTTCCCTGTGTTGCGGAGTTATCCTTATCCTCTCCTGCGGTTCTACCGATGACAATTATCGCCTTATCACCGAATTTACGAGCGTCCTCAACGAGGGACATATCAAGCTCCATTTCCTCTTGGCACCATGGCTCCTGTCCCCAACCCTTACCGTAATCAAAGGGGTGATCCTTTTTCCATTCCTCGTATGTGTTCAGAAGCTCCTCGTTAATTTCAATTCCGTCGCACTCCTTAAGGCTATCTACGATATTGGTCACATACTTTACATTTACAAGACCGCCCGAGCCTGTTCCGCTTTTGTAGTATTCTCTTTGAATTCTGCCAAAAACGGACACACGGTCACCCTTTTTGAGTGGGAGAGTATCATTTTTGTTCTCAAGCATTACAATGCCCTCAGTGGCACTGATGCGTGACAGCTCCTCAAGCTCCTTTATGCTATCCTTGGGAAGTGAGCCAAGCTCATAGCCCTTATAGGTGTTAATTTCATACTTCATTTCAAAAATTGCTCCTTTGCTTTTTTTATCAATATTTGCTTTTCGTTTGGTAATCGCTCCTCAATGACCTCATCAAGAAGAAATTCAAGCACATCACCGATGATTTCGCCCTTTTCAAAGCCGTTTTGCATAAGGTCGCCACCGTTTATGTCAAGCTGTTTCATCATAAAGCACTCGTTATTTTCTATGATTTTATCATAGATTTGACGCACGATGTCAAAGTGCTTCATATCGGTTTTTTCGGGGTTTTGGGCTATATTATCCGCCCTTTGTAGCTCTAAAAGCTCTAAAAATGCGTCTTTTCCCATATCGTGAAGCCGTCTTTTTACAGACACACTGTCGGCTTTTATATGGACATCGTGCTGTCCGATGATTTTGCACACGCGGTCCTTTGTAAAGTTATCGTACTTATACTCGTTAAAGAACTCACGAGCGCGCCTTTCGCTCGCCTCATTATGCCCCCAAAAATGTCCTACTCCGTTTTCGTCAAGATGAAAGGTTGTTACCTTGCCGATGTCGTGTAAAAATGCCATAAGGCGCATATGGGGAATTGGGCGGACATTATCAACGACGACTGCGGTATGAGTCAGAATATCGTAAATATGCCACGAATTTTTTTGGTCAAAGCCGTGCATTATTTCAAGCTCGGGCAAAATGGCGCACAGAATGTCGTAATGCTCTAAGATGGCATTTTTAGCATACGCTCCGCACAATAGTCCGTTCAGCTCGCTTGCAATTCGCTCCCTTGACACATTTTTGAGCAGGTGCAGGGTGCTGAGCATTGCTTTTTTTGTTTTTTCCTCAATTTTAAAGCCGAGCTGTGAGGCAAAGCGCACTCCTCTGAGTATACGCAAAGCGTCCTCGGAGAAGCGTCTTTCAGGCTCACCGATTGATCTTATTACCTTGTTTTTTATATCCTCTTGACCGCCGAAAAGATCCACGAGAGTGTCGCTGATTGGGTCATAGGCAAGAGCGTTTATAGTGAAGTCGCGACGGGAGAGGTCCTTATCCAGGCTTGTTGTAAATTCTACGCTTTGAGGTCGCCTTGAATCAAGGTATTCTCCGTCTATGCGGTAGGTGGTAACCTCAACACATTCCCCCTTATAAAGAAGGGTGAGTGTGCCATGCTTCAAGCCTGTTTCAATAACTCGCTCTCTCTCAAAGACGCGCTTCATTTGCTCGGGAGTGGCGCTTGTCGTAACATCGAAGTCGTTGGCGACACGGCCCATTATAGAGTCGCGAATTGCACCGCCGACTGCGTACGCCTCATAGCCTGCGCCCTTTAATAATGTTATGGCTCTTTTGGAGCCCTCGCTAAGATTAAGCATTATCTACTCCGCACATTTTCAAAAATTCTTCTTTATTGATTATTTTAACTCCGAGGGCTTGCGCCTTGGTAAGCTTTGAGCCTGCCTCCTCACCCGCTAAAACATAATCGGTCTTTTTAGACACAGATGATGAGGTTTTACCGCCACGCGCCTTTATCATCTCCGACGCCTCATCTCTTGTCATATTTTCAAGAGTACCTGTTAAAACGAAGGTGAGCCCCTCAAATTCGTTTGTTTTTTCTACTGTCTTTTCAGTAATTACGACGCCTGCCGAGGCAAGACGGTCAATGATGTATCTTGTTTCGGGGCGTTTGAAGAAGTCCACGACGCCCCTTGCCATTATAAGACCGAAGTCCTCAATTTCGCAAATTTGCTCCTCAGTGGCATCAAAGATTGCATCGGCTGAGCCGAACTTTGAAGCAAGCTCTCCTGATGCGACCTCGCCGATATGCCTAATTCCAAGGGAATAGATTACCCTTGCAAGTCCTGCGGTTTTTGAGGCTTCAATGGCATTTACGAGGTTTTGCGCGCTTTTTTCTCCCATTCTGTCAAGAGCCTCGATATCCTCTTTTTTGAGGTAATAGAGGTCTGACGGGTCGCTAATCAGCTGATTATCAAGCAGGAGCTTAACCATCTTTCCGCCCATTCCATCAATATTCATAGCCTTTTTAGAGGCGAAATGGGTTATATTTCTTTCAAGCTGAGCAGGGCAAGAGGGATTTACGCATCTGAGCGCGCCGAGGGTAAAGTCCTCATCTCCGTCAACAAATTCGCTTGCGTCATCGTATTTAAGCTCACCGCCACACGACGGGCAGGTGCTTGGCATTTCAAAGGGCACGGAGTCCTCACTCCTTTGCTCCTTCACGCTTCCGACAACCTCGGGAATGATGTCGCCCGCCTTTTGAACGATTACGGTGTCGCCTATGCGAATGTCCTTTTCTCTGATTATATCAATATTATGAAGGGTCGCCCTTGAAACGGTTGTGCCTGCAAGCTTCACCGGCTCAAGCTCGGCAAGGGGGGTCAAAACGCCTGTCCTTCCTACCTGAACTAAGATATCAAGGAGCTTAGTTGTCTTTTGCTCGGGGGGGAATTTATAGGCTACTGCCCATTTGGGTGTGCTTGTTCCCTCGCCCATTTCCTTACGCCTTTCAAGGGAGTTTACCTTGATAACAACGCCGTCAATATCGTATGGAAGGCTTTGTCTGCTTTCACCGAGCCTTATAATTGCGTCAATAATTTCATCCTCGCTTGAGGTTACCGCGAGCATTGAAATGGTGCTAAAGCCGAGATTTTTTATTGCGTTTATTGTTTCGGCGTGAGTTGTAATTGTATCATCCTCAAACGAGCCCGATTGATAATTAAACACGAAAATATCAAGTCCGCGCTTGGCGGTTTCCTTTGAGTCAAGCTGTCTTAGAGAGCCTGCGGCGGCATTTCTCGGGTTTGCCCAAAGCGCCTCGCCATTTTCCTCTTTTATTTTGTTGAGCCTTTCAAATGATTTGCGGGGCATATAAACCTCACCGCGTACGGTGATATTGAGAGGTCTTTCAAGCTCAAGTGGGATTGAACGGATTGTTTTTATATTTGCGGTGACATCCTCACCTGTTACTCCATCGCCACGGGTTGCGCCAACGCTCAAAATTCCGTTTTCGTATTTGAGCGACACACTAAGACCGTCAATTTTTGGCTCAACGGAAAATTCGGTATCCTCGCCGACCTCGGCTTGAACGCTACGAACGAAGGCGCGAAGCGCGTCAAAATCAAACACATCGGTAAGACTTCCCATTCTTACCTCGTGCTTTACCTTTTCAAATTTATCAAGTGCCATTCCGCCAACACGCTGAGTTGGGGATGTAGGGTCATAAAATTCGGGGTATTGTGCTTCAAGGGCCTTTAGCTCCTCAAAGAGCTTATCATATTCAAAATCGGATATTTCGGGAGCATCGTTTTCATAATATCTTTTTGAGTGATATTTTAGGATTGCGCGAAGCTTTTCTATTCTCTCTTTCACGGATTTTAAACCTCTCTAAATTTAAAATGAGTATATATTTTAAGTATAGCACAAATATTACGAAATTACAATAAAATTTGAAAATAAAATAGCAGGGAAAAAGCCGTACGGTGAAAATTCCATACGGCGTTGGTATTTAATCATCAATCCACTCGGGGGAGTGTGTGATTTTAATGGTATTTGGGTTGCATTTTTCAAAGGCGGTTTTGTGAATTTGGGCAACTGTGCTTGGAACTGTAAGGGTTAGTGCGCCACAGGACAAGAAGGCGTGTTTATCAATTTTTGTAACTGTTTTGGGAATTTTGACCGTTTCAAGCGAGGTGCATACTCTAAATGTTGCAAATTCTATTTGGGATACGCCCTCGGGGATAGATACGCCCATTAAAGAGGTGCAATTATTAAAGGCATTACGCCCTATTTTAGACACACTGCTCGGGATTTCTACGCTTTCAAGTGCGTAGCACTCCTCAAAGGTGCCATCGTTAATTTCGCACACTCCCTCGGGGATTTTTACGCTTTTTAGGGAAACGCACTTACAAAGTGAATCCTTTCCGAGTCTTGTAAGACCGCTTGGGATTTTAAGCTCCTTCAGCGATTTACAGCCACACAGTGCGCAGTCATCAATCTCCTTAACGGTGCTTGGAAGGGTGAGGCTTTCAAGGCTTTCACAGAAGAAAAGCAGGAATTTGGATATTTTGCATACACCCTCGGGGATCGTAAGCCTTTTAAGAGATTTACAGGAATCAAAAGCATTTTCGCCAATGGCAGTCACATTGCTTGGGATTTCTATATTTTCAAGCGCTTGGCAACCGAAAAACGCCTGTTTTTCAATACTTGTAAGAGATATAGGGAGCGAGATTTCATTTAGGTCCTTGCACTCATAAAACGCGCCCTCGCCGATAATTTGAAGATGTGGTGGCAGGGTAACCCTTTCAAGAGTGGCACAGCCCTTGAACAAATAATTCTCTATTTTTGTAATTTTGTCGGGGACTGTGATTGATTTTAGCGCATTACACTCCTCAAAGGCGCGCCCCGATATTTTAACAAGGCTATTTGGCAAAGTGATTTTTTCAAGCGCGGTGCATTTATAAAATACGCGCTCTCCGATTACCTCAAGGGTGGTTGGGAGAGTGATATTTGACAATCTACGACAACCGAAAAAGGCGTTATTACCGATTGATTTCAAGCCGTTTTTGAAGGCTATGCTCGTAAGAGCCTCGCAGTATGTAAACGCCCAGTCATCAACCGCTACAAGGGTGCTTGGTAGCTTGATTTCCTTCAGGTTGCCACACTGTGCAAAGGCATTCTTCCCTATTTTGGTTACGCCCTCGGGGATTTCAATGCTTTCAAGGGACATACAGTGAAAAAATGCGCTCTCTCCAACCGCTACAACTCCGTCGGGAATTTTGGCTATTTTTTCCTTATTTTCAGTTGTATATAGCATTAACACGCCATTTTCAATTATAAACTTAGCCATAAAAGCTCCTTTTGTGTGTTATGAATACATTTTAACATATTTATTCCGGCGAGTCAAGTGGGGTTTTTAGTGGTTATTATGAGCGTAGCGAATAACAGAGCTCTAAGCATAAAAATATTAACAAATAAAAAAGAAAACGGTGTACACTCGTACTTCGTCAACATTACACAAAAGTGATGGACTGCCGTTTTCGTAAATATTGTACTCTATTTTTATATATTTGTCAATACAAAATCAAAAATTTCAAAAAATCTTGGGGTGGTCTGGTGGAATACTGGACCACCTTTATTAAAAGTGAGGTGAAAAACAAAATGAAAAAGCATAAAAATACTATTTGATTTTCATAGCTACGCAGTAGCCTGTTCGCAAGAACAGTTAGCTTAGGTTCTTATATGCCAAACCTATGGTTTGGATAAAAAAATTCCCGTTCTTGCGAACGGGAATTTTTTGGGGTGGATGATGAGATTTTGCAAATCTAAAAAACATTCTTTTTTTGAATGCATTTTGTAACTTTTTTGCCTTGAAATTGCTATTAGAATTTTGAAAAAAATGTTTAAAAATATTTTTTTGTGACTTTTTTTGTGACTAAATTTGTTCGAGAATTGAAATTATTTTTGAAACATCATCCGGAAGCATATGAGAATAAGTGTTTAGGGTTTGTTCAATGTTTTTGTGTCCTAATCTTTTAGATACTGCAACAATAGATGCACCTTGAGATATTAGCAAGGAAGCGCAAGAGTGCCTGAATCCATGAATTGTTATTTTTCTAACTTCGGATTTTTTTATTGCTTCATTAAAAACTCTTTCCATAGTTGTTTTTGGAAAAGGTCTATTCCCACCAAATACAAAGCTTGTATCTTGGTGGTTTTCTTTTTGCCATTTTTTATAGCTTGCTAATTGTTCAGTAAGTTTTTTTGATATATCAATTATACGGTTACTTGACATATTTTTAGGAGTTGTAATTTCAAAAGGTTTGTTTTTTGCCTTTTTTGTCATGCTTTTGTTTATAGTGATTTTTTGTTTATTTAAATCAATATCATTCCAGGTAAGCGCTAAAGCTTCTCCTATCCTGCATCCAGTGTTATATAAAGTAGAAAATAGTGTTTTATATTCTATTTTATCTACACATTCTATAAATATACGAAATTCATCAAGCGACCAATATTGAATTTCTTTTTTTGGCTCAAGATTACGAAAGGGCTCTACTTTTTGCACAATGTTTGGTATATCGTAATATCTGTATCCGAATTTATAAATAGCATTTAAAAGACCTCTTAAGCCTTTTTTATACGCAAAAGAATATTCTTTGAGATTTTCTTGCCATTCCATAATATCAAGTGGTTTAATTTCTTTTACAGGTCTATCATTGAAATATGGCAATATGTGCTTATCTATTTTATGCTTTTGAGAGTATAAAGAAGAGTATTTTACTCTGTTTTCCATATAGGAAAGATATTTAGTTATCAGCTCTGAAAAAGTTATATCTGCAGGGCTTTCGGACATCATGCGAAGCTTTTCTATTTTTTCTTGCTCTGATATAAAGGAGATATATCCAGTTTGTGCTTCTTTTTTAGTTCGAAATCCTGATAGCCTTTTTTGTTTTTCAATTCCATCTATAATAGTGCGAAAGCGCACTGACCATTTTTTTGATTTTGGGTTTTGTTCATAGTTTGGCATATTATCTCCTTTCTGTTTAACTATTAAATTTGTTTGTTATCTTATCAAGCTTTGGAAGGCCACCGCTTTTCCAAGTATTGTAATGTTATTAAGCTCTTCGCCACAGAATATCATATCTTCATAGTTAGCATTTTCAGGCTTCAAAATTAGCATTTGTTTTTCCGGATAATAATAAGCTCTTTTAAGCGTAGCTTCGTTTTCTATTAGGACAACTGCAATTTCTCCGTTGTGAACAAGCTCTTGCTTTTTTACAAATACAATGTCTCCGTCATAAATGCGAGCATTTATCATACTATCGCCCTTTGCTTGCAAGCAAAAATCAGCTTGAATTCCTTCTATGACATCAATATATCCGTTGAATTCTTCTTCTGCAAAAATAGGCTTTCCGCACGCTATGTTTCCTAATAATGGGAGCTTTTTTGTATTATAGGGAAATGTTCCTGCAATGGTTTCGGTATCAATATTTTCTTCTACTGTTTGTTCTAATAGCCAATCAATTGATACTTTAAAATAGTTTGCTATTTTTGTAATTATATCTATTGAGGGTGTTGTTCCTGTTTCATATTTTGCAATCGAAGATCTTTCCAATCCTAATTCGCTTGCGAGTTCTTCTTGCGTTATGTTTTTTGATTTTCGCAGGTCTTTTAATTTTTTACCTAAAGTATATGGGTTGATAAAAAAGTTTCTCGAATTTGTATTTCCTGTAATATAATCAACAGGCACATTGAATATCTTTGACAAAAGGTGTAATGTTTCAATATCAGGTTCGGATTTTCCTAATTCCCACATTCTTATGGCGCTTTCTGATTTGTATAGCATTTTTGCTAAGTCTTTTTGGGTTAAGTTTTCTTTTTTTCTTAATTCTCTTATTTTGTTACCTATATTTGCGTAGTTTTTTGTTCTGTTTGCCATACAGTGCTCCTTTCAGCAAAAAAATTGCGTTTTATTTCATTATAGCAAAAAAATTGCGGTTTTCAATAACTTTTTTCAAAAAACCTATTGACAGCAATAACTTTGCGGTGTATAATGATTATACCGCAACAAAATTGCTTTAGGAGGTGTGATTTTTGAAGGATTCTACTAAGAAACTTAAAGAGTTTAGATTAGAAAAAGGATTAACAAAACAGGAAATGGCTGACAAGTTAGGTTATACTCTTTCGCTTTACGAGAAAGTTGAAGACGGTAGAGCTGGAGTATCGGCTAAATTTATGTCTAAATTTAAGATTGTTTTTCCAAATGTTTCTATTGACTCTATTTTTTTTAATTAAAATCAGCAACAAAATTGCTGAACGAGGTGATTTTATGAACTACATTCCATTTTTTGACCTTGAGAGTAAGGTCGCAGAAACTCTAAAAAAAGAACAAGAAGATGATTTAAAAGGAGATACCAAAAATGCGTAATATTATTTGGTTTATTCATAAGTACATAAGGCCCTTAAGAGACGAGGTCCTTGCACGATACGATATTTTTACAAATTTGTAATATAAGGAGAAAAGAAAATGGATCTACAACAAAAAGTTGTCTATGACAAGTTTGATATTATGAATTTATTGGGTTGTGGCGAAGCGAAAGCACAATCAATAATTCGTAGCGTTAAGTATTGCACAGGAGATAAGACAAAGCTTAAAGGGAAAATTCTTGTAACGGAATTTGAGGCTTGGGTCAATGCAGTAAATATAAAGTTTTAAATAAGTATTGACGGAAGGAGTGTGTAATACTACAAGGATTGTTTTATTTTACAGGAATTTGTTTTTTTATAGTTTAAAGAGATAGAAAACGAGGTTTAAAAATGTATCAATACAATTTTACAGATGAGTTAATAATAGATAATTTTGCGGGTGGTGGTGGAGCTTCCGTTGGCATAGAGCTTGCAACAGGAAGACCTGTGGATATAGCAATAAACCACGACCCAGATGCAATAGCAATGCATAA
>JAFTUD010000005.1 GCA_017466455.1 Clostridia bacterium | reverse complement strand
TTTCTATATATGCTTCCTCGCTATTTTTTGTAACGGTCATACCAAGAGTCTTGGAAAGAACTGCATATACCATTTCCTCATCTTGTTCATTTAGCCATATGTAGATAGGGACATATTCATCATTTTCTACTGTTTCAAGATGTGCCTTAAGCTCATCGGTGAGCTTATTTTGTGTGTTTTCGGTTGTTACTTCTTGTGCCTGCGTTCCTATTGCAAGCGTGGAAAATAGCATTATCGCTACGAGACATATTGAAAATATCCTTTTCATTTTACTTCCTCCGTTTTAATCACGAGGCTTCCTACCTTATAGCATTCCTTTCGCTAAAGAAGCCTTTGTTTGTTTAGTATTTGTGAATGACTGAATAAGCGGTTCAAACGCACTATGACCCATTGGCTTTTCTCCTTTAGTGTAATGTTAGATTTTCTAATTTTATTTTATCACAAAATTAGTTTAAATTTGTTGATTTTCACAAAACCTTCACATTCAAAATGGAAGGTTTTACACTTTGCACAAAAACCTCGGATTTTTCTATTTTGTGTGGATTTGATTTTTGTGCAATTTCACCGAGTGCCTCGGTGGGCATACACTCCCCGAAGCAGTTTTTTTATTGCGACTCCCTATGGTCGCGGGCATAGTTTCCCTTTGTTTTTACTTTTCACTATATTTAAGTAATTTTTTTCGTAAAAGGTAACGCACTTTTTTGAAATTTTTTCTAAAAATTTTATTTTTCTACATTTTGCACAAAAAACGGGGATATTTCGCAAAGAAAAAAGCGCCAAATTTGTGCATTTTCACATGCAAAATTTGGCGTTTTTAGTTTATTATCCTTTTTTGCGTTGGAAAGACAGTTAGTCAAGCTCAATAATAGCCACGACAGCATTGTGATCGGAGTAGTAAACCCCGTTTTCCGCCTTGTCCGCAACCTTATAAGATTTTTCGCATTTTCCGCTTGTAAAAATATAATCAATCTTGACACATTTCTCACTTGGAAGCCTTCCAAAATTGTGAAATGTCGGACCAAGCCCACGGGTGCAGTCAATTGCGCCCTTATCTGAAAGCGACTCGGTAATGTTCAAAATCTCGGGGTCAGACGGCTCAGCGTTAAAGTCACCCGTCAAAACGAAGTGCGTGTCAAGCTCCGAAATCGCCTTGCATAGCTGAACCGATTCGAGCATACGGCCGCTTGCGCCTTGATGATCAAGATGCGTGTTTATAAATGTAAATGGCTTTTCAATATCATCGTGCTTCAAAAGTAGCTGTGTATACATTCTCGGACAGCCACTGTGATCACCGTAGTAGCGTGAGCCGGCAACGCTCGGCGTCTCTGAAAGCCAAATATTTTTGCACTCTATTAGCTCAATGTCAGAACGATAAGCGATGAGCATTGCCTCTCCGTGGTAATTTGCATCTCTGCCACAGCCCGCAAATAAATACCCGTCAAGCGACTTATAAAGCCTTGCGCGCATAGAGTCCGTCACCTCTTGAAAGCCTATTATATCGGGCGACTCGCTCCTTATAACACCAAGCACATTTGAAAATCGGTTAGTAAAGCTGTTTATTCCGTCAGCTTCCGTATCGTATCTTAAATTAAAGCTCATTACCTTGATGCCCATTACTCATTTCCCCCTTTTTCGGTCCTTTTCTTACCGTCAAGCTTAGCATTTAGTATGCCTCTGAAAACGGTCAGGTCAAGCACGGATATAACGATTAAAAGTATAGCTACAATAAGCGCGGATACATAAGCTCCTGCTCCCTCGCCAAATAGGAATAGAGCAACAAATACGCCAATTCCTAAAACGCCAAGCGCTAAAAGCACAATGGCGGAAATGATTGAAATTTTATTAGCCATAAATTCCTCCAAAATTATTTGATATACTAATTTTACCACCATATTTTAAAATAGTCAATAATAAATTAAAGCTTAATGAATTTTATCTCAAAAAGGTGTCGCAAAGCCTTATCCATACATAGCGGGAAATTCCGCAGTCCGGAATAGAGGAAAACCGTGACGCAATTTTAAGAGGCGCACCGTTAAACCCACCGCCGTTTATTCTGTCGGGGTTGTAAATTGAGTAGGTTGTTCCGTTTTTGTCAATCTTTGAAAGGTTGGACATAAAGCCGTTTTTCGCCTTTTTCAGATACATATCGTCACCGCTTAGCTCATAATAGAGGAAATCCGCCTCGGCACGCCAAATGCTCCACGCATGTCCTGCGCAAATTGCAGGCCCGTCGGCATCGCCCTCCCATTGTGTTTCCCACCAACGAAGGCTTGAGCCCTTCATTTGACAAATCTGTGAGCGAATTACCCAGCTTTCGTGCGTGTCAAGTATTTCCTTAGCCTTGCGTATGTAATATTCATCTCGCCTTATATTTTTGCAGTAGTAAAGCAGAGAAAGCGCTGTGCAGGAAATAGACCCGTCCTCCATTTCCTCCTGCGCCCTGTCGCTAACCCCGCCCTCGGTAGGGAAGTGTAGCCCGCGCTCGGAAAGATAAAGCGCGATTTTATCACACGCCTCGGCACATTTTTGAGATAGCTCACAATCCCTGTCCCTTAAAAAGAGAGCCATATCCGCAAGCGGAATCATAGGACAGCATACAGTGGTATAGTCCTCAATGCAATCTCCCCAGTCAATTTGAATTTCCCCACGCGCTCCGCGGTAATTGTCAAGCAGGTTGCGTGTCGCTCCGCAGGCATACTCGTAATATTTTTCATCACCAAAGTATCTGTAAGCATCAAGTAAAATCGTAATACCGAAGAATAGCTCCTGCACACGCCTTGACCTGTAAACATTGTAGGGGGCATAGCCCTCGTGCGCGCTTGAAAGAATTGTTTGATGTGGCGTTGCCTTGCTCTTGTCTGTCTCGGTTATAATGTCAAGCTCCGAAAGAGCCATCTTTTCAAACTGCTTTTTCTTAAAAGGGTCAAGCCTGTGTGCGTATTTTCGCAAAAATCGCAATAATGCGCTTAGCCAGCACTGATGCTCGCAAAGGTTGGAGTCAGTGTATTTTTTCGTAATCTCTCTGTCTATGCTATTCATAGACCTTTCATAAAGCGCCTCAAGCGAGTCATATCCGTAAAGCGTTATTTCGGGGCCCATTCTATCGCCCGAAACGGGAATTAGCCGTACCTCGCCCTCTTTAATTATAGTGTACTCACCGTCAAACGGTAAAGCCCTGCGCCCTGTGTCGCTAATTTCAATAATTTTGTCGCAGTCCCCAATGGCGTGAAGCGCAATTTTGTCGCCAATTTTGCCACCGCTAAGCTCGGAGTGTAGCACGCCTACACCGTAAAGGCGACTAATCGCCTCAAGCGCATTTTCAAAATCGCTCACAGGGGTAAGCGCAATCTTTATTGACTTGTCAGCCACCTCGCCAACGCCAAAGGCTCTGTCATAGCTTGAGAGCATCTTTAAATTCATAAAATAATGCCCCCACGCAAAGTCGGAGTAATCCATTTTCCAGCCAAGCGCACCGTGTAGCACACTGACAAGCAAATTGCAACCGTTTGGCTTGGTAAGGTATGCGTAAACATACCCGTTTTCCTCGGATATGTATGGAGAATTAAACAAAAATTGATTTTTCCATTCCCCACCGCCGAGCTTGCCCATGAAATTAAACGGAAGGCTTAGCCCAAATTCACTTATTATATCCGCCTCAAGAGAGCAAGCCTCAAAAACAAGTGACTCGCCAAGCTCGTAAATCTGAAGGGAGCTATTGCCACTCTCGCTTGCACACTCTCCGAGCCGTAGTGATAAAAATCTGTCACATCTGTCCGAATATGGCGTTGCGCTCGGATGTGGCATCTTTGAAATATCATCACTCTTGTAGGTAAAGCAGACGCCTATGGCATCGCTAAAAAGCTTGTCCTGTGGCGCTCTTGTATCGTAAATCTCACCGCTTTTGTTCAGTCTTATCATTTCACCGTAAATCCTATATGTTTTTATACTTTTATTTTATCACCTGATAAATAAAAAGTCAACAGCAACTAAATGCTCGCTTTTTTGTTTTTTCTGTGATGAATATGATTTTTATGTGAAGAAAGGGTGAATTTTCTGAAAAGTCTATTTTCATATGGAAAAAGATGGTGTAAAATAAAAATAGGAAAGGAGATGACCCTTATGAAAAAATTATATGCTCTTATTTTGTGTCTTGCATTAATGCTCGCCTCCTGCGGCGCACAAACCCAAAGTGAAAGCAGTAGTGAGGTAAATCGCGAAAGCGAATCATTCACCACCCAACCAAAAGATGAGGTTAGTAGCTCACCGGTGGAGTCCTCCTCTAACACCACCTTCCCAAGCGAATCCAATACCGATACTTCCTCGTCACTAATACCAACTGAAAAATATATCACTCTTCCAATAAAAAATGTCAGCTCCAAGCCGACAGATAATTATCTTTCCGAAATAGCCTTTGATTTTGGAGCCTATGTCGGCGGACTAAACTCCGATTTGGATGAATATGGCGACTTTTATAAGATAATCAAAAGCTATGATGAATTTGCGAGCGATTTTACCGACGGACAATATATTGAAAAGGAATTGTTCAATGATTATTTCGTGCTTGTAGTAGATCGCCACTATGGCGGAAAATATTCAATGGATTTCGGCTTTAGAAACTTTAGAATTGATGAGGACGGAATTGCTAAAATCGACCACACCTCCTACACGGGAGATGGTTGGGCATACAACGATTGTGAATTTGGAAGCACCAATTTTCTTCTAATACCGCGTGACAATAGCCTTCCGGATATGCTTGCATTTCAAGAGCTTGATTTGACGGAAACAGAGTATTATTCAAATTCGTATTCTGAACTCGTGTTAAAGGACATCACCCTCGAAGACGAGGTTATGTTTATCGAGGCAGAGCAGTATAGAGATTTTTGTAAGGAGCAGGACCTTTATTATAGCCAGTATTTCAGCTATAATAACTATATCATTATGCCGAAGCTCAATGCAAAAATTCTCACAATCTCCACCTCACTTGCAGAAAATAAGCTGAAGATAAATATCGAGGCAAGCGGTGCCATTGAAGAGGCGACAAGCGAGGATGAGTATTATTTAATAAGCCTCAACGATACAGCACTCATTTCTGATACAAAGCTTAAGGAAACAATGCTTAATCCCAACACGGAAATTGAGGTAATCACGCATATAAACGAAAGACCCTTTAATATAAAGGAGCTAACCGCCTCCGAGTGGAATAGCGCACTTTCAGCAACACTGCACGCTGAAAATTATACAAGCAATCATTACATCAATTTCAAATATCAAGAGTCAAGATATTTGTCACGCGTAACTCTAACCAATATGCTTTCAAGCGATAGAATGCTTGAAACGGCACGGCTTATCACCCGTAGCGGTATTAATAGCATAATCGAGGAGCATAGATATGTTTGGGATTACAAAAATGCGCAAACCTATTATAAGGATGGCGAATCCGCGTGGATAGTCGAGAATGGCATAAGCCAGCATAAGTGCTATGACATCATTGACCCTTTAATTTTCAAGGACGCATTCGAAAATGCAACTATAAGAAATGACGGAATCTATTATATCGACTCATACGCTGGTATGCACGATATAAGAATAAAAATCGCAAACGGTTATGTAGTCTATATAGAATATAAAATAGGCGATAACGGCGATTACAAGCAGGCAGATGAGCATCACGAAATCTACTATCGTGACTACGGCACAACTCAAATTCCACTTCCTGAAATAGAATAATAAAAAGCCGAGATTTTCTCGGCTTTTTATTGTATATAGAAAAGTCAACCTATAAAAAAGAAGCCTTAACCGAACACGGTTAAGGCTTCTTTGGCGGAGCAAGTGAAATGAAAATCGAACTAACAAAAGCAACTTAAAAAATAGTGGCTTTTGTTTATGCTTTAAAAATTTATCCGCTACTTTTTTGAGTAGCGGACATAGTATTAAACTGTCAAACTATTTAATAGATATATTTTCAATGGAATAATACAAAATAGCTTTACTTTTAATTTTCACAAATGGTATAAGTCAAAGAAAAATTTCCTATTTTACAAAAATCATACCGCAGTTTTGTAAATTTACCCGATTGATGCCCTTATGCAATACGCCACTTTCATAGCACTCTCCGAAAATATCGTTAAGCTCATATTTTCTGTCCTTATTGACTTCTACAAATATACCGTCATCGCCAGTGGAATTGAAAATATAGGCATTTTCATCGTTCTCAACAGTCACGGGACGGGAATGGTATATAACAGTAACGCTTTCAGTATCCTTTTTTGATTTTGCCACTGTATAGTTAGCATCCACTCCCCATAGCTCAAGCTCACCGTCAAGCAGGACTTCTTGATGACTACGCCAAAATGAAAGGAAGTATTTAAGAATTTTCTTGTGCTCATTGGTTATATTGTCAAAGCGAACCGAAATTTGTGGAACTGTAAACATAATAGCGAGTAATTGATACATAACACCTTCATTCGCATCGTTCTTACTCCACATAAGCATATCGCTATGTACAGGTGTTTTTCCTGAGGTTAAGCGCAGATTAAGTGAGCCTACTCGGTTAAAAATAGCATCGTTTGGACAATCGGCTACACGCAAGAAATTACAGTATTGAGTAAGCACAGGACCAATGTAGGATTGACGGAATTCTATCATAATTTCGGGATTGATTTTCTTAAGCTCCGTTGTTGCCTCATTAAGTAGAAGCTGTAAAGCCACATTGACGGAGGGAGTATCCATTTTATCATATTCCTTGGAGCTTTCCTCGTTTATAATGAAACGGTCAATAAAGTCCAGCTTCAAGCCGTCCCAATTATATTTTTTTACATAGTTGCAATATGTATCAATCAAAAATCTGCGAACTTCGGGAAATCTCGGGTCAAGAACGCTTGCAAAAACTCCGGGACGGTCACATAGAAATCTATCCTTAAAACGCTTGTGATTTTCACTGTCGAAGCCTACAAATGGCACTGAAAACCATACCATAAATTTCATTCCAAGCTTATGGATTTCATCAACAAGTGCTTGCATATCAGGGATTTTCTTTTCGCAGATTTCCCAGTCACCGCAGGTTTTGGCAAATGCGTCACTTTCAGACTCTGTGTACCAGCCGGCATCTACAATTACCGTTTCCATACCTAATTCCTTGGCAATTTTACATTCATAAATAATTTCCTCAGAAGCTAATTTTGTGTGAAAGCTGTACCAACAGGAGTAAAGAGGTAAGCGAGCACTCTCTGGAACGCAAGCGCATTTATAGCCAAGAGATGTCCACCATTCCTTAGTGTCTATTACAGATTTATAGAACGGAATATTACGGTGGTCAATTCTGATAACCATCTCATATTCTTTCATTTTAGAACATAATTTTGTAAATAAATTAATCTTAAAGCGAAGGCAACCGTTTTCCTCAACAACCCCCGTCATAATTTCCGCAGGAACAGTTGGGTCAGACAAAGCAACGGTTATCCTATTTTTGTTTGCTTTGTTATAAACGCAAATAAGAGGCATACCACTTGATACCTCGCTATCGTTTGTACGCATTCCCCATTCGGGAGTTAGATTATGCTGCTGAAAGGATTTTGAAGACCAAAAGCCATACATATCAACCTGATCCTCTTCCCAAATTATAGAATATATACTGGGATTTGTAGGCTCGGTAAATTCAATTTTAAGCTTATATTCGCAAATTTCTCCATTCTTTATTTTGATAAGTTCTTCGTTAGCAATCTTATTTTCAGTTTCTATTTTTAACCTGCCTAACATAGCGTAGTTGCTCCTTTTTTACGAAAAATTATATACCGCAATTATACCATAAACCTATAAAAAAAGCAACCAAAATATAAATTTTTCAATGGAAATATTGCAACTTTGGCAAAAATGGCGAAAAAGCGCCTGCTTCGTTAGAATTTCCGTTAGATAAGAAATGGAGCATAAAGCTTTGTCGGTACACGATTTTTGGTAAAATCAAGGGTGTGACATACTTTAGCCATTTCATTATCCCCAAGGACGACCTAATAGCCTTCCTTACCTCAGCCTATGGCAATAAAATCGTCAATAAATCAAAAGCCCACACCAAGCTCATAGACGCCTGGAAATGCCAATTTGAACTCTTGCACACACAATCCCTGCATGATATGATATCAAGCGACACCGAAACTTGAACCCCAGTAAACAAAGAATATAAAATTTCCTATATCGGCAAAAATAAATTGAAATTATTAAAAATATATTGATATTTTGCCGATAAAGTGTTATACTATATACAAGATGAAATTTAGAGGTGTAAATATGAGTTATATATCTGTTGCTGAAATGGCAAAAAAATGGAATATGTCAGAGCGTAGTGTTAGAAACTACTGTGCCGAAGGAAGAGTAGAAGGAGCAATTCTTGTTGGCAAGACATGGACAATACCAGAGGATGCAAAAAAGCCTGAAAGAAAAAACAAGCAACGTGATACAAAAAGAACACTGCTTAATGTTCTTAAAGCTGAAAAGCAAGCTAAAATGACAGGCGGAATATATCACAAGGTGCAAATCGAGCTAACCTATAACTCTAACCATATCGAGGGAAGCCGTTTGACACATGACCAAACAAGATATATCTATGAAACCAATACAATAGGTGTTAGTGATACAACTGTGAATGTTGATGATGTAGTAGAAACAGCAAATCACTTTAGATGTATTGATTTGATTATTGATAAAGCCAATTCAAATATAACTGAATCACTTATAAAAGAACTACACCGAATACTCAAAAACGGAACATCGGATAGCAGAATATCTTGGTTTGCCGTTGGCGATTACAAGAAAGTTCCAAACGAGGTAGGCGGCAAGGATACAACACCACCGGAAAAGGTAGCTGCAGAAATGAAAAAGCTCCTTGAAGAGTATAACAAGAGTGAAAATAAAACACTTGAAGAAATAATAGATTTCCATTATCAGTTTGAGTGCATTCATCCATTCCAAGACGGAAATGGAAGAGTTGGTAGATTACTACTGTTCAAGGAATGCTTAAAGCACAATATCGTGCCATTTGTAATTGATGAAAACCTAAAAATGTTCTACTACCGAGGACTTACCGAATGGAAGCGTGAAAAAGGCTATTTTATCGATACATGCCTCACAGCCCAAGACAAATTCAAAGCTTGGCTTGACTACTTCAGAGTGGAGCATGACAATTAACGTTATTTTAAAATTTACAAGTACAAAAAAGGAGTAATTATATGTCAATCAAGAGATTGTCTTGGACACAATTCGAAGTTGCGAATCCAGATAAAGAAGAGGCATTTGAAGATTTATATCCTATACAAAAAAGGAAGCAAATGAAACATCGGTGAAATATCCGATGCCATCTTGTTTGGCGCATATCAAGGTAAAAGAAACGCCTTGAATTATTCACAGTTTTGTGATATAATAGAATAAATATGTAGGCAGTGCAATGAGAGGAGGATCTGTATATGAATATTCTACATATGAAATACGCGGTCGAGGTTGCAAGACTTGGATCGCTGAATAAAGCATCGGAAACGCTTATGATCGCACAACCGAATATCAGCCGATCTATCAAAGAGCTTGAAGCTGATCTTGGTATTACGATTTTTCAACGAAGCGCAAAAGGAATGGTTTTGACTCCGGATGGTGAGGAGTTTATGGACTATGCGCGCGACATTCTTCTACGTATTGAAAAAATCGAACAGTCCTACCGTGACGGCTCGCATAAAAAGCGTAAGTTTTCAATATCCGTTCCACGCGCGTGCTATATCTCTGCC
>JAFTUD010000004.1 GCA_017466455.1 Clostridia bacterium | reverse complement strand
TGCATTTTAGAACGAGCCAAAAGGCTTGTATTCAAGGCAAAATTTTGCCGATATATAAAAATATTTCAAAAAATTTTAACACAGAAGACGGGACTTTTGTCCGTTCCAAAACTGGTTCGTTCCATTCCCGTCAGGCATAAAAGGAGAAGCTATGAGAAAATTCATTTTTGGAACTGACTGGGGCGAGGACTGTGACGATTGCGTTGCCCTTCGTATCCTTGCAATGTACCATAGAGCCGGCAAGATTTCCCTTGAGGGCGTGTGCGTAAACACATATGATGAAAATAGCACAGCCTCGGTCTACGGCTTTTTGAATAAAGAGGGAATTTGCGTGCCCGTCGGTGTAGATAAAAGCACTAAGCACATAAAAATTGAAACGCGCTATCAGGCTCGCTTGGCACAGTATGCACCCGATAAAACAAACGACGATGCCGAACACTCCCCAAGGCTCTACCGTAAAATTCTCGCAAGCGCTAAGGGCAAGGTTGACATCATTGAGGTCGGCTTTTTGAACTCCCTATGCGATGCGCTTCTTAGCGAGGGCGATGACATTTCCCCAAAAACAGGAATGGAGCTTTTCTCCGAGAAGGTCGGAAAAATTTGGATTATGGGCGGAAAATGGAGCGAGCAGGGCGGTAAGGAATACAACTTCGCCCGTCATAGCGAGGCAAGAGTAGCCTCATCTAAGGTCCTTGAAAAATGCCCCTGCGAAATCACCCTTCTCGGCTGGGAAATCGGCGTCAACCTTATAACAGGCGACACACTTGATAAGGGCGATTACCTGTGGCAGGCGCTGAATGACCACGGCTCGGGTGACGGCAGAGAATCGTGGGACCCAATGCTCACCCTTATGGCAATAATCGGCGATGAAGAAAAGGCGGGTTACGGCACGGTAAGCGCCGATGTAAGCGTAAATCCCGACACAGGTGCGAACTTTTTCAAGGAAAACAAGTCCTCAAACCGCAAATTCGTTATAAAGGCACACCCCGATAGCTATTATAGCGAAATGATAAATGAAATCATCACCAAAAAGGAGCTGTAAAATGTATAAAATAGGTCTTTCCACCGCAACAAAAATCACCGAGGAGCTTTTCGCCTCATATAAGCGCGCAGGCATTGACTGCATGGAAATTTCACGAGACAAAGACGAAACGGATAGCTACGATTACGACAAGATAAAGGAATGGAGCGAAAAATACGGAATAGAGCTGTATTCCTTCCACCTTCCGTTCTGCCCCTTTGCGGAAATTGACATATCAAGCCCCGCCCTTGCCGAAAGGAGCATAGAATATCTAAAGAGCATCATTGATAAGGCGACAATCATCGGCATTGATAAATTCATCATTCACGCAAGCGGTGAGCCGATTGAGGAAAATGATAGAAAAAGCCGTATGGAGTGTGCGAAAAACAGCCTAAACATCCTTGCCACCTACGCAAAGGAAAGGGGCGCTGTAATATGCGTTGAGGACCTTCCGCGCACATGCCTCGGCAGAGATTCAAGCGATATTTTGGAGCTTATCAGCGCAAACGAAAATCTTCGCGTATGCTTTGATACAAACCACCTCTTGGCGGAAGAAAATATCGACTTTATTCGCACAGTAGGCGACAAAATCGTTACACTTCATGTGTCCGATTACGATAGAGTAAATGAGCGTCACTGGCTACCCGGTGAGGGCATAAACGACTGGCAGGCGATGCTTTGCGAGCTTGAAAAAATCGGATATAGCGGTGCATGGCTCTACGAAATTGATTACCAAACAGGCACAATCCTTCGTGACCGCGATATCACAGCTGAGGACTTTGTGAAAAACGCAAATGAGCTTTTTGAAAATAAGCCCATAACGCTTTTCTCCAAGCCAAAGCCCGACCTCGGCTACTGGGGATAAATTACATATTAAAATAAAAAGGAGATTTCCTAAGAAATCTCCTTTTGTTATTTGAATTTTCCCCAAGTGCCTTGATAGGCTATCCAACGCAACGAAGCTGCATATCGAGGACTCGCAGAGTCCATATCGAGTTGAGCGTAGCGAAACATATCGAGTCCCGACGGGACATATCGAGCTTGCGATAGCACCATTGCGACTCCCTTCGGTCGCATGCATGGCTTCCACCAGCCAATCACACTTCGCCAAGGCTCGTGTTCTTGGGGTGTACGCTCATCCGAACTCCGAATTCCGCACTCCGCATTTGCGTTAGTACCATTCCGCATTCCGAACTGCGACTCCCTACGGTCGCATGCATGGCTTCCACCAACCAATCGTTCTTCACTTCGCTTGAACTCTTGGGGTGTGCGCACATCCGAACTCCGAATTCCGCATTCCGCATTAAATAAGATAACCAAGGGCATCAAGCCAAACAAGCACATGTGAGGCAAAGCCGTGATTACAGCTTGCGCTTGATGTGTCATTCTCCCAAAGCGTGCCCGTTTCAAGCGCCATGTAGTCAAAATAGCCACGAATGTCCCTCTCAAGCGTGTCATAAAGCTTCGCATTTTTGAGTAGGTCAAGTCGCAAATAGTTGCCGATAAACGCATTCGAGAAGTACACATCGGGATATTTGTTGTTCCTTTTTCGCTCCGAACCAAAGTCACGCACAAGCACATTCCAAAGCTCCGTGTCCTCGCTAACGGTCGCAACACCCGTGTAAAAGGCGTAGTACTGACATGTTTCCGTCACCTTGCCACTTAGCGTAGCTACTCCGTCACTATCGATAATAGCATTTTCGTAAAAGAACAGCTCACCCTTGCTCCTTTGGCGAATAGTATTGCGTAGCGCCTGTGCCTCGTTCTTAAAGCGTATATCACCGTAAAGCTCATAAACCGCATTTTTGAACATATAATAGAGCATATTTGTGGGGTAGTTTATATCCTGAGTTAGGTTATTGCACTCACTCCACTCAACAAATACCCAGCCCTCAAGGTGGCAAAGCAGTCCGCTTTCGTTCTCAAAGCCTGCAAAAAAGTCGCAAAGAGCGTAGATTTTGTCCTTAACAGCCGAAACAAACGATACATCACCCGTTCTTTTTAGGTATTCCCTAAGCTCAAGCACATACCACATCGCCCAGTTAGGAATGTAATTTCCGTCCTTATGGTCAGCAGGGTAGCACATAGGAATCATACCGCTTGGAATGTATAAATACTCCTTTTCCATCATAAAGTTGGAAAGAAACGCATGCTCAACCGTGCTTTTGCCCGACATAAGATGCTCAACACGAGAGGTGAAAAAGCTATCACAAAGCCAACCCGCCCTCTCCCTTGACGGACAATCCATAAAAATATCAAAGGCGTTTTGCCTAAATGTCTCAACCCCCGCCTCGTAAATGCGCTTGATTTGCTCATCAGCGTCAGGGCGAAGCGATTTTATAATCTCACCCTCATTAAAGTCCATACGAATAATGCCGAGCGAGTCAATCTCCACCGACCCACCGAGCGAGAAAACGCTCATATACTTAAAGGTGTAGGGCTCGGCAGTAAGTAGCGTGTAGCGCTTGCCGGCGCTAAGCTTGAAAATAAGGCAATTTACACACTCCCCACGGGCAAAGTCAACCTTGCCATCTCGTAAAACCTCATCAAAGGTCAAAAGCAGAGTCGTGTCACTCGTTGCAAAAAGCTCACATTTTACAAGCCCCGTAAGGTTGCATTTCATTGAAATGGTGGCATATGTGTCCGCATTAAGGCGCAAATTTCTCGGCATATCCTCAGACGCTATCGTGTCAAGCGAGCAGGCAAGCGCACTTGAATTTACCGTAAGCTCCGAGGGGGTAAATCCATCACAATCCCGTCCGATTCTATCATACCACCATGGAGAAAAGGTGCGTGGCGTATCTAAAAATTGCACATTTCCTGCCTCAATTACGCTTGTATGCTCCTCGAAGCCAAAATCGGGATATGATACCTCACGACAAATAAAGCTTGTTATATCAAGCACGCTAAGCGCAAGCTCATCTCCAAGCGCAAGGGGCATATCGTGCGTAAAATCATACACCTCGGCAAACGGACGCTGATAGGCGTAGCGCTCCACCCTTTGTAGCTTTTGCTTGTAGCTATGCGCACTCCACCCGTGCTTGCCCGTTGCACAAATGACCCTATCCCCCGACACAATCTCGGCACATAGGAATGAGCGCTGATTCATTAGATAAAACGAGCTACATGAATACCCCGATACAAGCACGATAACATCATTCTCGCCCTTGTCAAGATGATTTGAAATGTCAAGCTCATCAACACGGAAAAAGCCACGCCCTGCCCTTGACGGACCGTGAAAAATGAATTTTCCGTTAATAAAAACCTCATAAGTGCTTTGACCCGTTAGGCGCAGGCATGCACTGTCTGATTTTTCCACCCTTGTAAAAAAGGCAAGCGTGAGATTTTTGTCATCATCCTTGACCCAAACAGGCAGGGCAAGGTCAAAATTCGCTTCCTTGTAAATCATTTTTATACCTCTTAAAATTCAAAGCCGATTTTCTTCGCAATCGGTAAAAATTCACCGTAATCAAGCGTGCATGTGCCTATCTTAGCGTGTGATGTGTCCCCGTGATAGTCCGAGCCCGCCGAGGGAAGCACCCCGTATTTTTCGGCAAGCGCACGGTATTTTGACTCATCATTTTTTATATCGGGATATCTTACCTCGATTCCGTCAAAGCCATATGCCAAAAGCCGTTCAACTCTTGCTTGATTTTTGATAAGGCACGGATGCGCAAGAATACAAAAGCAACCGCACTCGTGCCCGAGCTGAAGCCCGTCCTCAACGCTCATCTTTGAAAACGGAATGTACCCGCGCGACTCCTTTGAGGAATACTCCCTTGCAAGAGCCTCGGAAATATCGTTGTTTTCAAGAAGATTTTGACACATATGTGCCCTTGTAATCACCTGCTTGGAGTCCTTTAATTGCTCGGTATTGACACGAACACCGTATTCTTGACTGATTTTTTCAAGCATTTTAATGGCGCGCTCGTTTCGCCCTTTTCTTGATGTGTCGGAAAACTCCCTTATCCGATTTGGAACGGTATTGTCCTTGAAAAGGCACACAATATGCACACTCTCCCCCTCGAAATCGCAGGAAAGCTCCATTCCGTTTATAACGCGCACACCCTTGTCCCTCGCTATTGCCTGTATCTCATCACAGCCGTAAACGCTGTCGTGGTCGGTAAGGGCAAAAGCATCAACCCCGTTTAAAATTGCCATATCAACAAGCTCGGCAGGGGTCAGAGTGCCGTCGGAGTAATTTGAATGGTTATGTAAATCAATCATCATTGTCTGTTACCTCATCAGGGGGAAGCTTTTTAAGGAATAAAATCATCATAGGTAGCGACACAAGTGCCGACGCAAGATACGCAAGCGGTTGCGAGATGACAATTCCGTAAATATCAAAGAACCTCGGCAGAATAAGACATAAAATTATGAATATTCCACCGCTTTGCAGGCAGGACAGCGTAAACGCGCGACCACTTTTTCCAATGCTTTGAAATAGCATTGTAGCGACAACCGAAGCGGGAAGAAAGAGAAGAAATACGCACTGTACCCTGAGAGCAAGCGAGCCAAGCTCAACAACCTCTGCCTCTTTTCTGAATATTGAAATTATTTGCGGTGCAAGCGCAAAGCATACCGATGAAACAAGAGCGATAAAGCCCGTGCCAAAGCCAAGAGTGAAAAGCGTGCCCTTCTTAACTCGCGAATACCGCTTAGCCCCGTAGTTAAAGCCCGATACAGGCTGAAAGCCCTGACCGATGCCGAGCCCAACACTGAAAATAAGGTGAGATGTGCGCCCAACATAGCCCATTGAGGCAATGGCAACATCACCAAATGGCTTAGCCGAGAAGTTCAGCGCCATCGTAGAAACACTGCTAAGCCCCTGCCTTGCAAGGCTTGGAAGTCCTGTTACGATAACATCGGCAAGCGTAGCGGGAATTTTGGAAATCAGTCTTAGCGAAAGCCTGCTTTGCGTTTTGCCGAGCAGGAAAATCGAGAGCAAAATTCCAAACGAAACGCATTGAGAAACCGCAGTTGCAAGCCCTGCGCCCATAGCCCCCATATTGAGTCCGAAAATAAACACAGGGTCAAGGATTATGTTAAGAATACCGCCCGAGGTGAGCCCTATCATCGCAAGCCTTGCCTTACCCTCGTATCTTAATACATTGTTAAGCACACAGCTTGATGTCATAGCGGGGGCAGAGATGAGAATAAAAAGCGCGTAATCCTTAGCATACGGCAAAATCGTGTCCGTGCTTCCCAAAAGCCTCATAAGCGGAGTAATGAAAATCAACCCAAGCACCGAAATCAGCGCACCGCAAAGGATAGAGCTGAAAAACGCAACTGAGGCATACCTGCTTGCATTGTCCGTGCTTTTTGCGCCAAGCTGACGGCTTACATGGCTTCCTGCTCCGTGCCCGAAGGTAAAGCCAAAGGCTTGAATTATCGCCATAAGCCCAAAAACAACACTCGTAGCTCCGCCCGCGCTAAGCGAAATTTGGCTAACAAAGTACGAGTCCGCCATGTTGTAAATGTTCGTAATAAGCATGCTGATTGTCGTTGGAATACCAAGCGAAATTATAAGCCTTGAAACAGGCGCATGCGCGAGCCTGTCAAAGTCCGACTCGTAGCTCTTGCTAACAGTACGCAAAAACACACCCCCCTTGAAAATCTATAAAATATTATACTATTTATTCATACAAGAATCAAGAAATCACGGTAAAATATTGAAAATTCTTTTTTGGTGTGATAAAATGAAGCTGTATCTAACGAAAACATAGCCGATTTTAGAGAGAGGAAATTATATGATAGAAATAACAGGAAAATATAATACCGCAATATGCTACACAAATGAAATTGATGACGGGGCAAGGGCGCAAATTACCGAGATGTGTAATCACGAGGCGCTTGCACAGTCAAAAATCCGCATAATGCCCGATGTCCATATGGGAACGGGCGCAACCGTCGGCACAACAATGACCATAAAGGATAAAATCATTCCCGCAATGGTTGGCGTTGATATCGGTTGCGGAATGTATACCGTGTCCCTCGGCAAGGTCGATATTGACCTTCCCGCCCTTGACGCGCTTGTGCATACTATTCCAAGCGGTAGGGATGTGTGGGACACACCGATTGAGGAATTTGATTTAACGGGTCTTAAATGCTATTCAAATCTTAAAAAATTCAAGGTTTTGAAGGGCTCTCTCGGCACTCTCGGTGGCGGAAACCACTTTATTGAAATTGATGAGGATGAGGACAAAAATAAGTACCTCGTTATCCATTCGGGTAGCCGTAATCTCGGCACACAGGTCGCCGAATTTTACCAAAACGAGGCTGTTGAAATCTTGAAGGGCAGGAGCGAGTATTTCGCCGAGCGCGAAAGGATTATCACCGAGTATAAGGAGGACGAGCGCCGTGCGCTTATCCAAAAAACGATTAAAAAAATGGAAAAGGAGTGGAAGGATAAAAAACCGCCCCTTGCCCCAAGCCTTTGCTATCTTGAGGGCGAGCCTATGGAAAATTACCTTCACGATGTGAAAATTTGTCAAGCCTTCGCACTTCGTAGCCGTGAGGCAATGGCAAGAATAATAGTTGAGGGTATGGGCTTTACCCCGATTGAGGCGTTCCATACCACCCATAACTACATTGACTATGACGGAATGGTGCTTCGCAAGGGCTCAGTTAGCGCCAAAAAGGGCGAAAAGCTCCTTATCCCTATAAACATGCGTGACGGCGCGCTGATTTGTATCGGTAAGGGAAATGATGAGTGGAATCAGTCCGCCCCGCACGGAGCAGGAAGACTAATGTCACGCTCAAGCGCCTTCCACCGCCTGACAATGGAGGAATACGAAAAGGAAATGGCAGGAATTTACTCCACCTGTGTCGTGCGCTCCACCCTTGATGAGTCACCAATGGCATATAAGAGCATAGACACAATAATGGCGCAAATCATTCCCACCGCCGACATCCTTCTTCGCATAAAGCCTATCTATAATTTCAAGGCAACCCAATAATAAATAACCACATCAAAAACGGACGGCTATGCCGTCCGTTTTGCGTTATTTAAAGGCGTTACCCTTCAGTATACCCCCAATTTACCGTTGCCGTGCATTCACGGTGAAGCCAATCGTTGTCCCAACCGTCGGGCTTTTTTGCCGCCTCACAGTTTATCGTTTCAAGAGATGTGCAATAAACAAAGGCATTACCTCTCATTTGCGTTACACTGCTTGGAATAGTTATGGCTTTGAGCGATTTACAGCCGTTAAATGCATAAGAGTCAATATGTTCCACGCTACTTGGAATTTCAATGTTTTCAAGCGACCTGTTATAGAAGCTGAAAGCTATCAAAAAATATACCAAAATCGCAATACACAAACTTAAAGCTATTGATTTTTTCATAGAATCAACTCTTTTTATTTAAGGGTGGGCGAGCCCGCCCCGTTTTAATCCTTTGGAATCGTATTGATGTTTACCTTAATTTCGGTTATACTTTCAAGAGAAATATTGCCAAATTCGCTTCTTGGAATTAAGTAATAGTTTTTTGACATAAAATGTCCGTAAGCCTCTTCAGTCAGCAGACAATCGCACTCCAACATGAGCGTTGTTCCTTCTATAACAAGATCTCTATATCCTGTATAACCAAAAAATATCGTTCCGCCGGAAGTGTATGTCGTAGCAAGAACAACATTGTTCTCAAATATCGTTGCATCAAAATTATCGTTTTGGTCTGCGGACAGCTCTTGGGCAAGTTCATCATAATTTGTAAAAATCGCATATTTCCAATTAGCGGGCGGGAACGGATTTAATTCATCTGGATACGAAAACAAATCAAATTCAAGCTCCGAAAGTTCCTCATAGTAAATGTCTTGATTTTCTAAGTCCGAGTCGTTCTCCTCGTTTGAAGGAAAGGTGTCATCGTTCACCTTGATTTTGGCTATATCTTTGGGAGATGTTTCACCAAATTCGCTTTTCGGAATTATATAAAAATTTTTGCAAATAAGATCCTTAGAGCTTTCCTCTCTCGGTACACAATCACGCTCCAGCATGAGCGTTGTTCCTTCTATAACAAGGTCTCTATATCCTACACATTCAAACGGAAGTGATTCATCAGAATAATGAAGTGTAGCAAAAACAACATTATCCTCAAATATTGTTGCATCAACACAATTTCTTTGATTCGGATACAATATCTGCACAAACTCATCATAATTTGTAAAAATCACATATTTCCATCCTGGGGACAAAAGTGGAACCCACTCATTGGGAACTAAAAAATCCTCAGTCGAAAGATCTAAAATGCTTTTACAAACCCCAAGCTCCGAAAGCTCCTCATAATAAATATCTTGTTTTTCCGCCTCCGAGTCGTTTTTCTCCTCATCATAGATGAATGAAGGACTTTCGCTCTCGCTTGAAGTTTCACTCTTTGTTTCACTTTGTGATGATGAAATTTCTTCATTTTCGCACGAAACGAACAAACCGAGAAACATTATAAGAGTCAAAAGCATTGATAAAATCTTTTTCATAATACCTCCTATGATACATCTATCGTTTTACTATAATAATCAATGGTTACTGTTATTGTTGGAGTTGAAATTATTGACCTAACCCCATTCTTTGTATAAATAATGTCACAATAAAATGTCATAATCTCTCCCGTTGCTGTAATTGTAGAAGAAATCATGTATGTATTAACCTCGTTGACAGTTATTCCACTTGTTGGATAACTGTACACAAAAACATTAAAATATTCAGCCTCTCTATTATAATGTATTTTTTTAGCCACAAATGTCGCATTAAAATTCAAACTTATTCCATTTGACAAAGTTATTGTTTTCGCATCAAAACTTGTGTGATTTTCCCAACAAACAAAACCGCATTGTTGACACAATATAAGATGTTGACTTGGACCATAATTGTCATAAATCAAATTTCTACCTGTGCATTCTCCACAAGTGAAAAACATTGTCGCTTCCATCGAATACGCTGATGTTGAATTACCTATGTGCGGTCTAATTCTAAATCTATAATTTCCGGACTGTGTTATTATAAACACCAGCATTTTTGCGTTGTTAGGTGAAAAGCCCGTTCTTGCCACCATAGCTCCGTTAGCGTCAACAATTTCAAAATCAAGATAATGAACATAAGGCGTTTCTCCAACCTCATCATTATCAAATTTTTCATAGACAAGCCCCGCCTTTATTGTTTTCCCTGATTGAAAATAATACTCTTCGCTTACAAAACTATCTTGGATAGTGTTTTGATTCGAATTAAATCTTGTAGTATAGAAGGTATTTCCGAGAGCCATTCGTATTGCACCCGAAATATTCAATAGTCCTGCTCCGCTTTTTTCTCTTAACACTGCGGATCTCCAAGACGAGCCATCGTTAATTCCATAATGAATTTTACTGCTATCAAAAATTGCGATAGAATCTTCCGCTATTTCGTTTGAATTAAATGATATGGCGTTCTCATTGGCACTTCCCATAAGAATTGCTTTTACAGATGTTGGATTTCCTATCAACTCAGGGCGAGCCTGCATCATAAGTGCTACTGTTCCTGCTACCATAGGTGCCGAAAAACTTGTGCCTGTAACATAATCGGTTGTTTTGGGATCGGTCACTATTGGAAAACAATTACTTGGAACGCCGGCATCGTTTAACATCCTCATTTGCGTTCCAAATGCTGATATATCAGGTTTATTTGTAAGTGCCGTTGATCCTTCTTTATATAGGCTATCGCTTTGCATTGAATATTTTCCGTTTATCAAGGTTGAACTATCAACATTTCCAACTGCTATAGAATTGTATGACATGGCAGGGTTTGCAACATAATCACTTTCAACATTGCCAGTTTTGCTGTATCTCGTGTTTCCAGAAGATATAATCACTACTATCCTATAATTTGACACCCAACTATCAACAAATTGATCATAATCATCGAGATAATTTCCATTTGTACTCAGTCCCAAACTCATATTGACAACATGGCAATTACTCTGAATAACCCAGGCTAAAAAAGTCAATACACATATGCGAAGTTCATCTTCGGTCGAACCTATCATTCCACCAGCAAAATACAACGAAGCCGATGGTGCAATTCCTTGATATATCTTGGTGCTTGTTCCGTCGTTATATGCTTTAGGATTACCCGCCAAAATGCTCATAACCGCCGTTCCATGAGAGGTATTTGCATTTTCCGGAATGTTTGATTTATTCGTTATCGTTTTGCCCGCTAAATGATAAGCATTAGGGTCATAATAAGCGGGGTCTATTACTCCAACCTTAATTCCTGCACCGGTGTATGTTACGCCGTCTACTGTGTTTTGAGGGAACATATCATATCCTGTTGTTATGTTGGCAGGAGTAGAGTCTGCACGAGTTGTATCGCTTGTTTCAATTTGTTCAACTGTTGTTTCTTGAATCAATCCAAGTTCTTTTACGGTAGAGATATTTTCAAGATTGTCAACATATGATTTCTTACAATCCATTCTGACATACGCAAGGAGTGAGTCAAGATAAACATTTTTGCATTTATCAAGGTCAAGGAGCTTATAGAATTGCTCATTTGTTGCGTTATTTAGGCTTTTACGAGCCATTCTAAAGTCGGACAGGAATTGTGTCCTCTCGCTTAGGTTGATTATTTCATCAGAGGTCATTCCGCTTTCAATGCAATTTTTAATTTCATCATTTGTCATTATCTCGGGAATGTTTGCTTGGGCTCTGAAAACATCGGGGGTGAGGTTTACTATATCAATAGTTCCTGTTGCCCTTGCTTGCAAGGAATATTCGGGGGTTTTTGCAAGGTTTTCAAGTCCTTTGGAGAGAAGCTCCGCTTTAGCGGAAGTTTTTCTTTCTATATATGCTTCCTCGCTATTTTTTGTAACGGTCATACCAAGAGTCTTGGAAAGAACTGCATATACCATTTCCTCATCTTGTTCATTTAGCCATATGTAGATAGGGACATATTCATCATTTTCTACTGTTTCAAGATATGATTTAAGCCCATCGGTGAGCTTATTTTGTGAGCTTTCGGTTGTTATTGTTTGCGCCTGCGTTCCTATTGCAAGCGTGGAAAATAGCATTATTGCTACGAGTAATATTGAAAATATCCTTTTCATTTTCTTCTCCTTTTTAATTTTAGCATAAATTTGAGCCTAAGTTATTGATTTTCACAAAACCTTCACATTGCGAAAAAGGTTTTCTATGTTTTGCACAAAAGTTTTGGGGTTTTGCAATTCATAGAATACTTGTTTTTGTGCAAACTGCCGAGAGCCTCGGTGGGCGAGCTCCGTTTTCGTTTAGTTTGGTTGTTCCAAACGCTACGAAGCAGTTTTATTCATTTCACATAACCCATTGGTATCATCTCCCTTCTTATTTGCGACTCCCTACGGTCGCGGGCATAGTTTCCCCATTTTAATTTGACTTTTTACGAGTGTTTGTGTTTGCGTTCTTATGCGATTTTTATTTTTACTCTCTACTATATAAGAAGTAAATTTTTTCAAAAAAGGGGAGCATTTTTTGAATTTTTTTCTAAAAAATCTAAATTTCTACATTTTGCACAAAAAACGAGGATATTTCGCAAAGAAAAAAGCGCCAAATTTGTGCATTTTCACATGCAAAATTTGGCGCTTTTTTGTTTTTTAGAATTTATCAGTATTTTGCCTCAAGGGTCCTTGTCACAGTTTCGCTTGTTCCATCGGGGTAATGAAATGTAAATTCAACTATTGCACGATATGTTCCGCGGGAGTCAAGTTGCTCCTGATATGTGCGAGTGAAGGTGTTTCCAAGTGAATATTGATAATATGTATCATCCTGCCACGAGGTGTCAACTGTGTTCCACCACCAAAGCGTCTTTTTTTCAAGTCTTATTCTGACATCGCCCTGTGTGATTGTGCCCACGGGACATTCATAATAAAAGAAGGTGCTTGCAAGTCCGTTTGAGTCGATGGAAAATGTCGCATCATAGCTTATATTTGGCGAAATACACGGACTAACGGGGTTTTCTATTGCAAAGCAAGTGCCACACAGCATAATTAATGCGAGAATGATTGTTAGTGATTTTTTTAGAGTTTTCATTTTTTATTTTCCTTTAAGATTCTATTTTTTTGCTCGATAGCTAAGTAAAGTATATCACAAAAAAATCTACTTTGTCAACAAAAGTCTTGCCTTTTACAAAAAATAATGTTAAAATTATAATTAATAACGACAGCAAGGGGGGGAACGAGTATGATATTCTTTACTTTGGAAAGCGATGATACAAAAGCATCACTCATAGGCAAAGCATATGAGTCAAACAAAAATTGGATGATTGGATATGCAAAAAAGCACCTTGAAGAATATAAGGGTGATGCCGAGGATGTTGTACAAGAGGTATTCAAGTGCATTTTCGGTTCTTCGAGCGCCTTTCCAAAAAAGGAAGAAGAGGCTCGCCTATATCTTCTTGTTTGCTTGAAGCATCAAATAGCAAGGACCCGCCAAGGGTTGGATAAATTTTATTTTTCAAGACCCATCAATCCCGCCTCAAAAAGTGCCGAGGATGAAGCTGTTAAAAAAATCATCTACAACGACATAGTAAAATTTGTAAACTCCTTGCCTGAGAATGAGGGTGGCGTTTTCATAATGCGGGTGATTTTAGGAATTAAGTCATCAAGCGTTGCCAAAATATTTGAAATTGACAAAAAAACAGTTTCCTCTCGTGTTCGCTCTGTTGCCAAAAAAATAAAAGAAAGGTTCGGTGATTTATATGAATAGAAAATTCAAAAAAGAATTAAAAAGTGCATTTTTCGCCGATGCCGAAAAGGAAATCGCCCTACTAAAAAATGAGGGCGAAGACACAACAAAAGCACTTGACACGGAATTTGAATGCGAAATTCAGAAAAAGCCAAAGCGACTTCCCTTGCGCCTTGCTGTGGCGATTATCGTAATTATTTCCGTTATCATTGCTTGCGCTATTGTAGCGGTGGCAATAAATGACTTTAGGGTTGAGGTTAGTGAAGAGGGTGAGTGCTTGGACTTTAAGATTTACGCGCCAAACGCACCTGCAACGGTTGAAAATCCGCGCCTACCAGCTGTTCCCAAAAAATTTGAATTGACAAGAAAATTTGTTACAGATGATAAAAGGCATATATCTTATGAATGGAGTGATGAAAGCGGAATTGTCGTTAGTTTTCGTCAATCCACAATACGCGGAACGGCTGTTGTAAAGGGAACATCAAACCACAATCTTGAAACGGTAGCTATCAACGGGAAGGAATATTACCGCATTCACGATGACGGAGATGATATGTACTACCTTGTGTGGGTAACTCCGAGCTACTATTACCATTTTGGATATGATACTTCGGTATTTAGCCACGAGGAAATGGTGAAAATGCTTGATAGTATACTTTCTCAATGCGAATAATGAAAAATCACCCCGTTGATAGGGCGATATCCTTAGCGGAGAATTGACACTTTGACAAAAGTGCAAGCAGAAAGAGCAAGAGTAAAAGGAAATAAATCCTTCTATTCTTGCTCTTGTTCGTTTTTTTGAATGAATTGATGCTTACGCATCATGAATTGGCTCCGCCATGATTTCTCGCTTCGCTCCATGAATTGAATTGCAACCAATGTGCCGTAAGGCACAATTCATGCCGTAGGCAATTCACGAAAGCACGACTTTCAATTCATGCAACCGCAAGGTTGCAATTCATTGCGTGTTCTCCATTAAGGATAACACGCATAGCGGGGGGGATTTTGTTTATTTAGATGCGAGGACTTTAT
>JAFTUD010000003.1 GCA_017466455.1 Clostridia bacterium | reverse complement strand
GTCACATCTCGCATCTGAGAAGTTTATGACAGGCTATATGCCTAACCTTGCTGACGGCAAGAGTGGCGCACTCGTTGTTGAAATGACAGGAACAGAGTATGCAAGCTTCGCATTCCAAATCTCAGGCTTTAACTCCGAAGAGCTTAAGGAGCTTGAGCTTGTTATCACCGCATACGCATATGTAGAGGGCGAGGATGTTGAATATATCCAAGATGCTGACACAGTATGCAAGGTAACAACTCTTGACTACGCAGACGGAAGCCTTTACACAGTAACCTACGAAAAGGCATCAAGCGAGCTTAGCCCCGTATCCGTTGAAGCAGTAATCCCAACAGTTAAAAAAGAGAATTTCTGATAGCCTAAATAAAAATACGCTCCTTGTGAGCGTATTTTTTTAGTCGTTTGTAGAGCAGGCAAGTTAGACTTTTTATGCAACACAAGTCGTTGCCTTGATGAGATACAAAACTGCGTTTTGATTATTACGAGCTTGCGAGTAACAAGGTTGCGACCGCAAAAATTCTATTTGATTTTTGCAAGAGAGAAGCACCTATTCGCAAGAATAGTTGGTCGTGTTCTTATTACGAGCTTGCGAGTAACAAGGTTCTACCCGTGAAAATGCTATTTGATTTTCACTTTTGCTTTAGCAAAACTGTTCGCAAGAACAGGTAGGTTAGGTTCTTCTATACACTCCTTCCGTGAGGAAGGAGTGATATTTTTATGTTTTTGTGCAAAATGCACAAAAAATGGGGGGGGGGTATTTGTTAATTGTGCAATATTGACAAACAGAGGGAATGTGTGATATACTTATATTGTAATAATATTTTATGATGGGTGTCGAGCCTCTCGACCCTGCAAGGAGAGAAATTATGAAAAAAAGACTATTTTTAGTTTTTGCTCTTGCTCTTATCGTATGCACACTATTTGCACTCAGCACAAGCGCAAAAACACTCACAAAACTTGATGGTGAAACAGTTGAAGTTACAATCATACCAAATGCGCCCGCAAAGGCAACATTTGCAAATTCTACCGACGACTATGTTATCTTCGACACGGGATTTGCTTGCCCAAGCACTTATATTTTCAAGGACCAAGCAACCGTTTCAAAGGGCTCCTACGGAAACGCCGGACTTAAAAATGCGCTCGACTTTTCATTCCTTACCGAAAACGGATACTACAAGGATGCGGAAAACAAGGTAAGCTACACAATTGACAACATTGTTGAGCTTGATATTCCGGAGGGAATTACTACCCTTGGAGATCAATTTGCCCACTCCTTGAGCTCGGTTAAGAAAATCACATTCCCCCACACCGTTACATCCATTGGTAGCACCGGTTTTCAAAACTCAGCGGTTCTTGAAGAGGTTGTTTTTGAGCATACAGAAGCCGATACCGAATTTACAACCCTTTCCGGTTGGATGTTCGCCGGTTGCTCAAAATTAAAGGCGCTTAGCATTCCCGACTGCATTACCACGATAACAGGTGAGGGTAACTTCTTTAATGGTTGCTCAAGCTTGGGTCCCGTTTATCTATCGAAAAACATTCAAATACTTGAAAAAACCGGTTCAAATAGATACGCAGTATTTCAAAACCTCAGTAAAGTGTATTTTGTAAGCGAACCATTTACTACAAGTGATACAGCCCCTGCAAAACCCGATATTTACTATTTCCCCGAAAGCCTTCACACCATTCACACAAACACCTTTGAAGGTGCCACATCCATTAACAGCGTTTTGGTGTTCGGAACACAGATCACCTCCGCAAGCGGTAGCTATCTTTTCAAGAATGTTACAAGCACGGTTGTATTCCTTGGAGATATGACCGAGATAAATACAACCAACTGGAAAACTTCAAAAATCATCTTCGCTAACGCTAATGATAAATCAAGTAGCGATTTTGCAAGTTACACCAATTCAAGAACAACTGTTTTCTGCGCTTCGGAAACCGACACTTCAAAGCACCTTGCAAGCCCTAAACATTCAACCATTGAGCCTGCTACATGCTATTCAAACGAAAAGGGCGTAACCCGTTGCTTCTGCACTAAGGTGCTTAGCGAGGGCGAAACACCTAATACAATGCTCACAACTCATAACTATATCAACGACTTTGACTGCACAACACCTAACCTTTGTGAAAACTTTGGCGAGGGCAAGTGCGATAAATTCCTTGACGCTGAGGCACTTGAACACATTGAAAAGCACGCAGTTGCTTACGCAGAGGGATTTGCAAAGAGTGGACTTCACACCGTTTGGTGCGACAACGAGGGCTGTAAAGCGCTTGATAATGAAATTACTCTCGGCGCAATGATTTCCACAAGCGGTGGCTATTCCACAAACGCAAACGGCGGTCTTGCAGGCGGTTGGACAGTTAATACTGACCTCGTTACACTCTTTAACGACTATAACGAGAAGGATGTTCAGTTCGGTATCTTCATGGTAAATCCGTCACATCTCACATCTAACTCCTTCATGGTTAATTACGCACCTAACCTTGCCGAGGGCAAGAGTGGCGCGCTCGTTGTTGAAATGACAGGAACAGAGTATGCAAACTTCGCATTCCAAATCTCAGGCTTTAACTCCGAAGAGCTTAAGAAGCTTGAGCTTGTTATCGCCGCATATGCATATGTAGAGGGTGAGGATGTTGAATATATCCAAGATGCTGACACAGTATGCAAGGTAACAACACTTGACTACGCAGACGGAAGCCTTTACACAGTAACCTACGAAAAGGCATCAAGCGAGCTTAGCCCCGTATCCGTTGAGGCAGTAATTCCAACAATCAAAAAAGACAACTTCTGATAAAAACCAAAAGGACTATCCAAACGGGTAGTCCTTTTAATTTTGTACTCATTTCGCTATCACCTTAAAAACAAAAAGGACTATCCAAACGGATAGTCCTTTCGCTTTCTTATTGCAACATCTTTTTTAAATGCTGAAATTTTTATCAAGAGCCCGTAGCTGAATAGCCTCGGCAAGATGGCGAGGTGAAATATTCTCATCACCCGCAAGGTCGGCAATGGTTCTCGCAAGCTTCAAAATCCTATCATGACCCCTTGCGGAAAGTCCAAGCGAATCATACGCCCTTTCCATAAGTCGCTTACAAGCATCATCAAGCGCACAATACTTGCGTATGTGCCTCGCTTCCATTTGACCGTTACAGAAAATAGTTCCCCCGTTGTCCGTTTTTTCATCCTTGAAGCGCTCCTGCGCAATTTGTCTTGCGCGATTTACCCGTTCTCTTATCACACTTGAGGGCTCTTCCTTTCTGCCATCATCTGAAATCTCACTGTAAGCAAGAGAAGGCACCTCAATTTGAATATCAATTCTGTCAAGCAAGGGACCGCTTATTTTGCCTATGTACTTTCTCACATCTGTGTCAGAGCAGGTGCAAGCATGTGTAGGATGCCCCCTGTAACCGCACCTACAAGGGTTCATAGCGCAAACAAGCATAAAGGAGCAGGGATATCTGACCCTTCCCGAGGCACGGGTTATAGTGACCGCCCCGTCCTCAAGCGGTTGACGGAGCGCCTCGGTAACGCTCTTTGAAAATTCGGGAAATTCATCAAGGAAAAGTACACCGTTGTTAGCGAGCGAAACCTCACCGGGCATAGGGATTCTGCCACCGCCGACAAGCGACGGAGTAGACATCGTATGATGAGGTGAACGGAAGGGACGGGTGCGAATTAGCGATACATCACTCGGTAAAATTCCCGAAATAGAGTGTACCTTGGTTGTTTCAATGCTTTCCTCAAAGGTCATCTCGGGAAGAATAGAGGGTATTCGCTTTGCAATCATTGATTTGCCCGTGCCTGGCGGACCGATAAGAAGAATATTGTGTCCGCCTGCCGCCGCAATCTCAACCGCGCGCTTCGCCATAGCCTGACCCTTAACATCCTCAAAATCGGGACATTTCACATCAAGCTCCGCCTCACTCGGCTCATAAATAAACCTTTCAAGCGATTGCACGCCGATAAGGAAGTCAACAACCTCGCTGACACGCTCAACCGCATAAACCTCAAGCCCACTGACAACAGACACCTCTTTTGCGTTATCCTTAGGAACGAAAATGCGCCTCTTGCCGGCATTTTTAGCGGAAATAGCCATACATAGCGCACCGCGCACAGCCCGTATCTCACCCGAAAGCGATAGCTCGCCAATAAAGCAGTCGCCACTCAAATCGGTATTTTTACTGTCCTCAATACTGCCAAGCCTGCCCGATGCCTGCAAAAGACTCATTATAATTGCAAGGTCAAAGGCAGAGCCCTCTTTTTTAATATCCGCAGGAGCGAGATTGACAATTATGTCCATATCGGGAAAGCCGTATCCCGAATTAACCATGGCAGAGCGCACACGCTCCTTAGCTTCCTTTATCGCATTATCGGGAAGCCCGACAATTTCAAAGCTTGCCATGCGCTTTGTGCAGTTGCACTCAACCGTGACTAAAAAGCCGTCAATGCCCGAAATTCCCGCACTGTATACACAACTAAGCATATATTTTTCTCCGTTTCAAAAATCGTATATAAAAATATTATCATAAAATGTTAAAAATAGCAAGACAAATACGAAAAAATATGATACAATGTAATTGTAATAATCGCAAAGGAGAAATCAAATGAAAAAAACATTCACAATCAAGGTCAAGCTAAACGAGCAGGACGCCAAAAAGCTCGCTATTGTCGCCAAGGGAGAGAATATGAGCGTAGAAAAGCTTCTTGTGTTCCTCGCAAGACAAAAAATATCGTATTTTGAACGCACCAAGGGAAATATAAAGGACCTGTCCTTAGCAAGCCTCGATGAATTTGAAATATCCGAGTAAAAAGCCTGTAAATTTCCAAAAAAATTGTGCAATTTAATTAAAAATTAAAAAAATATTACTTTACTATTGAAATTCCACAACAAAAGTGATATTATATATAGGGTACGGGCATGCGCCCGCCCGATAAGGTATTATAAAATTTTATATAAATTTTTAGGAGGTTTTTTCTTATGGTAACAAGAAAGAAACAGTCAATGGACGGTAATACCGCCGCCGCTACAGTCAGCTATGCGTTTACTGAGGTTGCAGCGATTTACCCAATCACCCCGTCAAGTGTTATGGCAGAGCTTACTGACTCTTGGTCAGCAACAGGTCTTAAGAACATCTTTGGCGAACAGGTAAGAGTTACAGAAATGCAGTCCGAGGCAGGCGCTGCAGGTACTGTACACGGCTCACTCGCAGCAGGAGCGCTCACAACAACTTATACAGCATCACAGGGACTTCTCTTGATGATTCCTAACATGTATAAGATCGCAGGTGAATTGCTTCCTAATGTTATTCATGTATCAGCTCGTTGTGTAGCATCACACGCGCTTAACATTTTCGGTGACCACTCCGATGTATACGCTTGCCGTCAGACAGGCTATGCAATGATGGCAAACACCAACCCTCAGGAGGTTATGGACCTCGGTGCAGTTGCACACCTTGCTACAATCAAGGGTAGAGTTCCGTTCATCAACTTCTTCGACGGCTTCCGTACATCTCACGAGATCCAAAAGATCGAGGTTTGGGACTACAAGGATCTTGAGGAAATGGTTGATAAGGACGCAATCGCGCAGTTCCGTGCAAGAGCAATCAATCCTGAGCATCCTGTTCTCCGTGGCTCAGCAGAAAACGGAGATATCTTCTTCCAGCACAGAGAGGCTTGTAACTCCTACTACAACGCACTTCCCGCAATCGTTGAGGAGTACATGGACAAGGTAAACGAGAAGATCGGTACAAACTACAAGCTCTTTAACTACTACGGCGCACCCGATGCAGACAGAGTAATCGTTGCAATGGGCTCTGTATGTGATGTTTGCGAGGAGGTTATTGACTACCTCACAGCTAAGGGCGAAAAGGTTGGTCTTGTTAAGGTAAGACTCTACCGTCCTTTCGTAGCGGACAAGCTTCTTGAGGCTATTCCTGCAACCGCTAAGAAGATTGCAGTTCTTGACAGAACAAAGGAGCCTGGCTCTCTTGGTGAGCCACTCTATCTTGATGTTGTTTCAGCTCTTGCAATTAAGGGCTTCAATGCAAAGGTAGTTGGCGGTCGTTACGGTCTTGGCTCTAAGGATACAACACCTGCATCAATCTTCGCAGTATATGAAAACCTCAATCTTGATACACCTAAGGCAAACTTCACAATCGGAATTGTTGACGATGTAACAGGACTTTCACTTCCTGAAACCGTTGCTCCTGACACAAGCGCAAAGGGAACAATCTCTTGCAAGTTCTGGGGTCTTGGCGGAGACGGAACCGTTGGTGCTAACAAGAACTCAATCAAGATCATCGGTGACAATACCGATAAGTTCATTCAGGCATACTTCCAGTATGACTCAAAGAAGACAGGTGGAATTACAATTTCTCACCTTCGCTTCGGTGATAAGCAAATCAAGAGCCCATACTACATCACAAAGGCTGACTTCGTAGCATGCCACAACCCATCATACATGCTCAAGGGCTACAAGATCGTAAACGATGTTAAGCCTGGCGGAACATTCCTTCTCAACTGCCAATGGGGCGTTGATGAGCTTGATGCAGTTCTTCCTAACGAGGTTAAGAAGTATATCGCTGTAAACGACATTAAGTTCTACATCGTAAACGCTATTGACAAGGCAATCGAAATCGGAATGGGCAAGAGAACAAATACAATTCTCCAATCCGCATTCTTCACACTTGCAAACATCATGCCTATTGATGAAGCAATAGACAAGATGAAATACATGGCTAAGAAGTCCTACCTCAAGAAGGGCGAGGCAGTAGTTGAAATGAACTACAAGGCTATCGACGCAGGTAAGGACGCAATCGTTAAGGTTGATGTTCCTGCATCATGGAAGGACCTTGAGGTTGTAGCTAAGAAGGAAACAGTAGAGGGCAAGCGTCCTGAGCTCGTTAAGTATGTTGAAAATGTACTTATCCCTGTTTCTAAGATGGAGGGTGACTCCCTTCCTGTATCTGCATTCGTTGACTATGCAGACGGAACATTCCCACAGGGTGCTGCTGCTTACGAAAAGCGTGGCGTTGCAGTAACAGTTCCTGAGTGGATTCCTGAAAACTGTATCCAATGTAATAACTGTGCATATGTATGTCCACACGCAACAATCCGTCCATTCGCTATGAACGAGGAGGAGGCTAAGAACGCGCCTGCTTCAACAAAGTTCACAGCTAAGATGATCGGTAAGGGATGCGAGGGCTACAAGTTCACAATGGCAATTAGCCCACTTGACTGTATGGGCTGCGGACTTTGCGTAAATGTATGTCCGGTAACTATTAAGGCAAAGGCTAACAACACACCTGAAAAGGCAGCTATCAGAATGGTAGCACAGGCTTCTCAGGCTGACCAACAGGCAGCATTTGACTATGCAGTAGCAAATGTTTCCAAGAAGGAGCTTCCATTTGCTGAATTCTCAGTAAAGGGTAGCCAGTTCAACCAACCTCTCCTTGAGTTCTCAGGCTCTTGCGCAGGATGTGCTGAAACATCATACGCACGCCTTATCACACAGCTCTTCGGTGAGAGAATGTATATCTCAAACGCAACAGGATGCTCATCAATTTGGGGTGGCTCAGCTCCTGCAACTCCTTACACAGTAAATAAGGATAGCGGATGCGGACCTGCTTGGGCAAACTCACTCTTTGAGGATAACGCAGAGCACGGTCTTGGTATGTTCCTTGGACAAAAGGCAATTCGTGAAAAGCTTATTGCTAAGGTTAAGGGCATGATGGAAAGCGACAAGGCTTCCGATGAATTCAAAGCAATAGCACAAGCATACATCGATACAAAGGACAACGGAAAGGCAAACGACGGCGCAACAAAGGCTCTTATCGTAGCTCTTGAAGAGATTGCTTCCAAGGGTTGCCCAACAGCTAAGGAAATCCTTGCTGAAAAGGATTACCTCTCTAAGAAGTCCGTATGGATCTTCGGTGGAGACGGATGGGCATATGACATCGGATTTGGCGGTCTTGACCATGTTCTCGCATCTGGTGAGGATGTAAATGTAATGGTATTCGATACTGAGGTTTACTCCAACACAGGTGGACAGGCTTCTAAGGCTTCTAACATCGGACAGGTTGCTCAGTTCGCAGCAGCAGGTAAGGCAATTGGTAAGAAGAACCTTGCTGAAATCGCAATGTCCTACGGCTATGTATATGTAGCACAAATCGCTATGGGTGCTGACCCTGCACAAACAATCAAGGCTATGGCTGAGGCTGAGGCTTATCCAGGACCTTCACTTATCATCGGCTATGCTCCATGCGAAATGCACGGACTTAAGGGCGGTATGACTAACTGCCAAGGCGAGATGAAGAAGGCAGTTGAGGCAGGCTACTGGCAGATGTTCAGATTCAACCCCGCACTCAAGGCAGAGGGTAAGAATCCATTCTCACTCGACTCTAAGGAGCCAACCGGCGACTATAAGGCATTCATCACAAGTGAAACCCGTTACAGCCGTCTTGCACAGCAATTCCCTGAAAGAGCGCAAGAGCTCTTCGCTAAGGCTGAGGCAATCGCAAAGGCTAAGTACGAGCGCCTTGTTAAGTTCACAGCTCTTTACAGCGACGACAACAAGTAATAAACAACAAAAAATCCTCCGAGCAATCGGAGGATTTTTTATGCTTTTCCTATATAAAATAAATAATATTTAATATTTTCAAAAAACTTTTAAAAAAATGTTGACAAATAAAATGGATTGTGGTATACTTACTATGTAAAGAAATTATGGGCGTATTGTGCCATATAAAGACTTTTTCTGATAAATTTTCTGTGGAGGACAATTCAAAATGAAATATATTAGACCTGAAATTGAAATAAACGAAATACAGACTGAGGATGTTATCACATTGTCCTTTGGCAATATTTTGAACTGGGATAATCTTTCAACTGAGCAACAGTCAAAGGTTGAAATCTCAACTGAGGGTGGCACACCGTCAATCGATATCGAGGCGGACTTCTTCGGCTAATAAGCAAGCTACGGCTTCATCCAAACGGATGAAGCTTTTGTTTTTCTTGACATACATATATATTTGTGCTAAAATATATATGTATGTTATTTTAATTTATTTAATATAATGAAGAAAACCGAAAAAACAAATACTTTTAAAAAGGAGAATATAATGCTTAAAATTGAAAATCTGACAAAAAAATACGGCGAGAAAAAGGCGGTTGACAACCTTAGCCTACATATCAAGGCAGGAGAAATGTACGCCTTCATCGGACACAATGGCGCGGGTAAAACCACAACAATAAAATCCTGCGTGGGGCTTCTTGACTTTGATGAGGGAGAAATTTATATAAACGGCAAATCAATCAAGGAAAGCCCGATTGAGTGCAAAAAGCAAATTGCCTATATCCCCGATAACCCCGACCTCTACGAGTTTATGAGTGGAATAAAATACCTCAAATTCATCGCTGACATCTATGGCGTGTCAAAAGAAGATAGAGAGGAAAGAGTAAAGAAATACGGCGATATGCTTGAAATCACCGAAAGCCTCGCACAGCCTATTTCATCATACTCCCACGGAATGAAGCAAAAGATTGCCATCATCTCCGCACTCATTCATGACCCCAAGCTTCTTATAATGGATGAGCCGTTTGTGGGTCTTGACCCAAAAGCATCATTCCTTCTCAAAGAGGAAATGAAACGCATTTGCGAAAACGGTGGCGCAATCTTCTTTTCAACCCATGTCCTTGATGTAGCCGAAAAGATTTGTGATAAAATCGCAATTATTAAGGGCGGAGCGCTTGTAAGAAGCGGTTCGATGGACGAGGTAAAGGGCGATGAAAGCCTTGAAAGCGTATTCCTTGAGTTGGAGGGCGAAGATGCTTAAAATTCTTGTAAAATCAAAGATTAGTGCCTTTTTTGCCTCTATTTCAAACACAGGCACTAAAAAATCCAATAAAAAGCCACGCTCCAAGGCGCTTAGTATTCTTCTTATCATACTTTTTGCGTTTCTTGTGGTATATATGATGTTTGCAATAGGCGCAATGTGCTTCGGAATGGAGCTTCTCGCGCTTGAAACAGGCGATACATGGTTCGCCCCAACGCTCGTTAGCCTTATTTCAGTCTCATTATGCCTTCTCGGTAGCGTCTTTACAACAAAAACACAAATTTTTGAAAGCAAGGATAACGACCTTCTGCTTTCAATGCCAATCCCACCGAAATACATCTTTATAAGTAGAGTAGTATTGCTTCTTATCGTAAATTACGCGCTTGAAGCGGTTATAATGCTCCCTTATATCGCAGTGCATACTCTCGTTGCAGGTTGGACATTCCAGCAGGCATTTTGCACCCTTGTCGTTGCAATTATGCTCCCACTTCTTAGCCTTACCCTCTCCGTCCTTCTTGCGTGGATAATTTCAATAATTTCCTCAAAAATAAGGAATAAAACACTCGTTTCCGTGCTTTTTACAGTTCTGTTTATGGTGGTTTATATAATGGCGTGTGGCTCATTTGGCGCGCTTGTAGGCTCGGGCGAGCTTGATAGCGCTGAAATTGACCTCTCAGGCTTCAAAAACTCCTATATCTTCTACTGGATGGGTAGCGCAATGGGAGAGGGCAATTTCCTAAACCTTCTATATGTCATTTTGTGTGCCGTTATTCCCGCACTTATAACGATTTACATTCTTAACCGTAGCTTTGTTAAAATCATCACAACAAAGAGGGGCGAAAGAAAAATCGCATATAAGGCAAAAAGCGAAAAGACAAGTAGCCAATTCGTCGCACTCATAAACAAGGAAATGAAAAGATTTTTCACATCGTCAGCATATATCCTGAACGCAGGGATAGGAAATGTTATGACCGTCGTTCTTGCGATAATGCTTGCAGTAGTTGCCCCCGATCTGATGGCGGAATTAGGTAGTGAGCCGATTGTCGCAAGGCTTGTCCCGACAATGATTTCAATGGTGGTTATCATCATCGCATCAATGAACTTTGTGTCAACCCCCTCAATCTCCCTTGAGGATAAAAATCTTTGGATACTTCAAACCTGTCCAATAGACCCAAAGCAAATTCTTATGGCAAAGGTAACAACCCATATCATAATATGCGCTCCGCTTACAATGCTCAGCGCCTTAATCGTGTCATTAGCCCTTAAAATGAGCGCATTAGATGTGATTTCCCTTGTCATAGCATCACTGTCAATAGTCGCGTTTACCGCCTACTTCGGTCTTTGGCTCGGTCTTAAATTCCCAAAATTCGACTGGCAAAACGAAACCGTCGCAGTAAAGCAGGGCTTTGCGGTATTCGGCTCAATGTTCGGCTCGATGATATGGTCAATGATCTTCCTTTTTGCAGGAATTTTCCTGTCAGCCCTTGCTGTGCCATTCTATGTAATCGGCATAATATTCACACTTGCGAACGCGCTCGTATGCTTTATCATTCATAAATACTTCGCAAAGGGCGGAAGCGTGCGATTTGCAAATCTTCAACATTATTAAAAAGAGAATTTAGAAAATATGAAAGAGCTTTTATGTCCTGCGGGCAACCTTGAAAAAATGAAGTCCGCAATCCTCTACGGAGCAAATGCGGTTTACCTTGCCTCTGATATGTTCGGAATGAGGGCGCAAGCCGATAATTTCACCCTTGATGAGCTTGCTGAGGCGGTAGAATACGCACACTCCCACGGGGTAAAGCTGTATGTAACAGTAAATACAATGCCCCATACAAACGAGTATGAAAGGCTGAAAAAATACCTTGTCGCGCTTGACAAAATCGGTGTTGACGCATTGATTATATCCGACCTTGGCGTGTTTACTCTTACAAGGGAGCTAATCCCAAAAATGGAAATCCATATTTCCACGCAGGCAAGCACCGTTTCCGCATTTACAGCCACAGCATGGCACAAAATGGGCGCAAAAAGGGTAGTCCTCGCAAGAGAGCTTTCGCTTGATGAAATTAACGAAATAAGGGCAAATACTCCAAAATCGCTTGAGCTTGAATGCTTTATCCATGGCTCAATGTGTATTTCTTATAGCGGTAGATGCCTTCTGTCCAACTATTACACAGGCAGAGATGCCAACCGTGGCGCGTGCGCTCAGCCGTGCAGATGGAATTACAAAAACGCCGCCCCCATATCCTTCGCTGAGGAAAAGCGACTAAGTGATACCCTTTCCCTCGAGGAATATAAGGAGGGCACCTTCGTAATGTCCTCTAAGGATATGTGTATGATAGAGCATATTCCCGCCCTTATGGAAAGCGGAATTGACAGCTTCAAAATAGAGGGCAGAATGAAAAGCGCCTACTACACCGCCATTTGCGCGAACACCTACCGTATGGCAATGGATGAATATTTGAAGGACCCAAGCGCGTATAAATATAATGAGGCGTGGCTAAGAGAGCTGAATAGCGTAAGCCATAGGGACTACGCCACAGGCTTCTATTTTGATAACCCAATGGAAAATCCGCAAACAGTTACAAATATGGGCTACCTTCGTGAAAAAGCCTTCCTATGTGTCGCGCAAGCCGATATTGATAGCGATGGCTACGCAGTCTTTATGCAAAAAAATAAGCTCAGCGTGGGCGAGGGCGTAGAGCTTATCACCCCGGGCAAATGTGGCACTCCCTTCACCGTCACCGAAATGCGTGACCTTGACGGCAATTTGCTTGAAAGCGCGCCGCATCCCTCAATGCTTTTCAAAATCAAATCCCCAATTCCCGTTAAAAAGGGAGATATCTTGCGCTCAAGCGAAAGATAAATGAGGCAATATGGAAACCTTTATTGAAATATTAAAAGCAATTCTTATCGGTATAGTGCAGGGAATTACCGAATGGCTGCCCGTGTCAAGCACAGGACATATGATAGTGGTAAACGATTTTATGCCCCTTAATGTGTCAAGTGAGTTTTGGGAGCTGTTTGAGGTCGTAATTCAGTTCGGCTCAATCCTTGCGGTAATTATCTTGTTTTTTGATAAGCTCAACCCCTTTTCAAAAAAGAAAACCCCCGATGAGAAGAAAAAAACCTACTCACTTTGGCTAAAGGTCATTGTCGCAATGATACCCACCGCCATTATCGGAATACCGATAGATATGCTCGTTTCATACCTCGTAGAGGATAATAGAATGGCGCAAATCATCGTAATCTCCGTTGCCCTTATCGTCTATGGCGTGCTTTTCATCGTAATAGAGAGAGCAAATAGGGGCAAAGCCAAAAAGGTCGATGATGTGTTTGACATTGACTATAAAACCGCTGTAAAAATCGGTTGCTTCCAAGCCCTTTCCGTAGTTCCGGGAACATCTCGCTCGGGCTCAACAATTCTCGGCGCCTCACTCGTTGGCGTGTCAAGGACCGCCTCGGCGGAGTTTTCCTTCTTCCTTGCCGTGCCCGTAATGCTCGGCGCGTCGCTTCTGAAATGCGCAAAGGCAGTCCTGATTGACGGAATTTCAATGACCTCAACCGAGGTAATTGTCCTTATCGTCGGCACACTCACCGCCTTCGCCGTATCAATGGTTGTAATCAAATTCCTTATGGCATTCGTTAAAAAGCATAGCTTTGAGCCGTTCGGATGGTATAGAATCGCCCTTGGAGCATTGCTCATTTTGTACGCTTTAATAAAATATTAAAAAAATTTTTAAAAAACAGTTGCATATTTAAAAAAAGTGTGATAATATATTCGTGGCAAAAAAATAATATAAAAAAATAGGAGAAATCAAAAATGACCTACAACAAGAAAACAATCGAAGATGTAGAAGTAGCTGGCAAGAGAGTTCTTGTAAGATGCGACTTCAATGTACCCCTTAAGGATGGCGTTATCACATCCGACAAAAGAATCGTAGGAGCGCTTCCTACAATTAAGTACCTTCTTGACAATGGCGCAAAGGTAATTCTTTGCTCACACATGGGCAAGCCACATAGCATTCTTACCGAGGGCTTTGGACTTACAAAGAAGGAGAAGAAGAAGGTAGAGGAGCTTCCCGAGGCTGAAAGAGAGGCAGAAACAAAGAAGCTTCTTGAAAAGGCACTCGTTGATGATAAGAAGAAGCTCACACTTGCTCCCGTAGCAGTAAGACTTAACGAGCTTCTTGGCGAGGGCACAGTAGTATTCGCTGAGGACATCGTAGGAGAGGACGCAAAGGCAAAGGTTGCCGCACTTGAGGCTGGCAAGGCAGTTCTTCTTGAAAATGTTCGCTTTGACGCAAGAGAAACAAAGAACAATGCAGATTTCGCAAAGGAGCTTGCAAGCTATGCAGATCTTTATGTAAATGACGCATTCGGTACAGCGCACCGTGCGCACGCAACAACAGCAGGCGTTGCTGACTATCTCCCTGCGGTTTGCGGTTACCTCATTCAAAAGGAAATCGGCGTAATGGGTAAGGCTCTTGCTGATCCTGCCCGTCCATTCGTAGCAATCCTTGGCGGTGCTAAGGTTTCCGATAAGATCGGCGTTATCAACAACCTTCTTGAAAAGGTTGATACACTTATCGTTGGTGGCGGTATGGCATATACCTTCTTCAAGGCTATGGGCTACAATGTAGGCACATCACTTTGCGAGGACGATAAGGTTGAGCTTGCTAAGGAAATGATGGCAAAGGCAGAGGCTAAGGGCGTTAAGCTTCTTCTCCCTGTTGATAACAAGCTTGGTAAGGCATACGATGAAAATACCGAGTCAATGTTCTGCGACTCCAGCGCATTCCCCGAGGGCTGGATGGGTCTTGACATCGGTCCTAAGTCACAAAAGCTCTTTGCTGACGCAATAAACGGCGCAGGCACAGTAGTATGGAACGGTCCTATGGGCGTTAGCGAGTGGAAGAACTTCGCATCAGGAACTGAGGCAGTTGCTGAAGCAGTTGCAAATAGCGGTGCTATCTCAATCATCGGTGGCGGTGACTCTGCTGCCGCTGTTGAAAAGCTCGGCTATGCTGACAGAATGACTCACATCTCAACAGGTGGCGGTGCATCTCTTGAATTCCTCGAGGGACTTGAGCTTCCCGGCATTGCTTGTCTTTTGGACAAATAATTAAACTAAAAATAGAAAACTGACGCACTCCGTCAGTTTTTTGTGCTTAATATTAACATAAAGGTAGGATTTAAAAATGAGAAGAAAAGTAATCGCAGGAAACTGGAAAATGAATATGACTCCCTCACAGGCAAAGGCGCTTATTGAGGAAACAAAGCCACTCGTTGCAGGCAAGGACAACTGCGACATCATCTTTTGCGTGCCATTTGTAGATATCTACGCAGCACAAGAGGCAGCAAAGGGCTCAAACATCAAAATCGGAGCAGAAAATGTTCACTTCGCACCTAAGGGCGCATATACAGGCGAAATCTCCGCTGAAATGCTCACCGAGTGTGGTGTTGAATATGTAATCATCGGACATAGCGAGAGAAGACAGTATTTCGGCGAAACCGACGCAACCGTAAACGCAAGAACAAAGGCAGCGCTTGAAGCAGGCATGAAGGTTATTCTTTGCCTTGGCGAGGTTAAGTCCGAAAGAGAAAACGGAATTACAAACGAGGTTGTTTCAATGCAAACAAAGCTTGACCTTCTCGGAGTTACCGAGGAACAGCTTGCAAATGTTATCATCGCATATGAGCCTGTATGGGCAATCGGTACAGGTCTTACCGCAACTGCTGAGCAGGCTGATGAAACCTGTGGCGTAATCCGTGATACAATCGCAGCTATCTACTCAAAGGAAGCAGCTGAAAAGATCACCATTCAATATGGCGGATCAATGAACGCAGGAAACGCACAAGAGCTTCTTTCCAAGGAAAATGTAGACGGCGGTCTTATCGGTGGCGCATCACTTAAAGCAAACGACTTCGCTACAATCGTAAACGCAGCTCAATAATTCTTAAATCAAAATAACATCAAAACACCGCTCAACCGAGCGGTGTTTTTTATACAAATTAGTATTGCAAAAATATGGCAGTTGTTGGTGCGTGTATTGACAAAGTTATAAATTTGTGCTAAAATAATTTATATAATATAAATTTATGGAGATTTAAAGATGAAAAAAGCATTAATAACAGTTTTAATGATGGTCATTTTTATAAGTATCTTAACTATTGTGTGTTCCGCAAAAGAGGTTACTTCTCTTGATGAGATTAAATCCGATATAGAAAACGCACAAGTAGGAGATGAACTTGTATTTGATTTGAAATCGGATGTTTTTATACCCAAAGGCTCGGGCATTGTAATAAATAAGAATATTACCATTACAATAAATACAAACGGATATTTGATTTATGCCGATGTCGGTAGTGGCGGCGCAGGAACGGTCTACGGCTTTAAGCTAATGTCGGGCGGTGCTAAGCTTATAATGAACGGAAATACCACTGATGTTGATTATAAGAATTATAACGCGCCCACCGATAAAACAATAACAGCATCTAACGGAGTAATTGTAAATCCAAATAAGGAAAGTGGCGTTAAATCTCCCGACTTTGCTTCAAACGGACCTGCAATCGTTGTTTACACAGGCTCGATTGTGCTAAATAATATGTATATCAATCAATACAATTCAGATGAATGGGCTATTGTATTTCTCTCGGATGGTCAGGACCAGGCAAGAGTTCATAACGGAAAATTCAACGGCTGTATAATTAAGTCCGGAGGCAATAAATATACCGCTATCGGTATGCGAGATAACGGTGGAAGTTTGGCAGAGTGCAAAATGATATTAGAGGATAGCGTTGTTTACGGACTCGGTCAACAAGGTGGCACAGACTCCATTTTCTCCGTTGGTCCCGGCTCGTATATAAGAAACGTAAGATTTGAAGCCTACGCCCCTACATTTGACTCAAATCTGTCACTCTATATGCAAAATGAAAATGCGTTTAAAATAGAAAATGCTATTTTCACAACATCCACATCGTTCAAAATAGCAACAGGAAGAATTCACTACGACTTTATCAACTGCACCTTCAAAGAAAATTCAACCATGACTATGAGTGGCGATAATGCAGGAAAAGCGGTTGTAAGAATTATAAATACCGCAACCTGCTCCTCGGCAGGCTCAATGACTGTATATACAACTCCTAAGGGAGGAAGCACAACAATCACAGTTGATGAGGATTATGCAACACAAAATCCTCCTGTTCCTCACTCATCAAAGCTCACCGATTGCACAAGGGATGTTCTTTGCGAAATGTGTAATGAGGCAGTTGTATATCCCAAGCAATACGATAGCCATAAGACATATGCAGTTTCCGTAAAATACGATAACGGCTTTGCATCGGTTGGAAAGCAAATGGTAAAATGCGAAAACTGTAATGCAGTAGATAATGAAGAGGATGCTTTGCCATTGTTCGTTGCGCAGGGATACACAAAGAGCTCGGACGACACAGGCTTCGGCACAGGCTTCCAAATCAATAAGGATGCCCTTGTAACCTACGAAACCTTAAATAACACCAAAATCACCTTCGGCATTGTCGTATTCAATCCTCAATATTTGAATGGCGAAACCTTCGTTGACGGCAAAATAAACGCAACAAAGGGCGCACTTCAGGTTAATATGACAACCGAGTATACAAACTGCAATCTCTTGGTAAACGGCTTCAATGAAACTCATGCAGGACTTGAGCTTGTGTTCGCAGGCTACGCCTATGAGGGAACAGATACAAGCAAAATTCAAGTAATGCAAAAGGAATACATAAGCACCGAGCAAGCTCCGGTTGCCTCCCCTATGTGCTCACAGGTAAACGGTCTTTACACAGTTAAAATTTCAACAGTTGTAAATCCAAGCTTTGTAGGTAATAAGGAAAGTCTTGATGCGTTTGTAAAAAAATCATAATAAAATAAAATCACCGCTTAATAAAAAGCGGTGATTTTTGTTTAATAAATTTTGCAAGTTTTAAAATTAAACTTATTTTTTAACTTCAACACGGAAACTAAACGAAGTGCCAAGTTCAAACGGAGTAATATCAATACAGTAAACATCTTCACCAATCTTGATACTTCCATCTTCATTGAGTTCACGCGCACGCATATCAATAGTATAAGTTGCTTTGGCAATCTTTGAGTCAAATTTAATTAGAACACCATCAATCTCAACCACACCATCACTGATTTTTGGCTCGAAATAGGTAACAAGACGCTCAACAAGCGATCCGTCACCCTCGATTTCAAACTCATCGACAATATCAACACCATCTTCGTCGCACTTGTAGTGACGAATAAGTTTTTTAAGTTCCTCTTGTCCGTAAAGTTCCTTGAAATCAATGCTCACAACACCGTTTTCGAATGTTGTATATGAGCGTGTTTCGGGAATGTTAACTTGATATTTTCCGTTGATTATCGGAGCATTGTGACCTCTTGATGAAGTTTCAAGGAATGTGTATCTGTATTCGTTTTCAAAATACTGTCTTGTATAAGGACGGCCACCGATGTCGCAAAGCACTTGCTTATCTCCACTCGCGAAAATGAACGAGCCAACATCATTATGGTTGTGGCTTTCACCGTTTGTTCCACCACGACAAGCAAAACTGTAATATGGAGTCCTCTTTACATACCAACCTTGGTTAGCCATGAAATACTCGCAGTTCCTTGAAAGTTCGGAGTCCTTGTTTGCCTCGTTATAGCAAATAAATGTATCAAGGAAGAATGGAAAGTAATGCACATCATAAGTTAGTGTGTCCTTTGGCGGAAATTCGTAAACATCGCCAAATATAGACTTCAACTTGTAAGCAAGACCTGCATTTTGTGTCATTCTGCCACCAAGACCGCAGTCGCCGAATGTAACAACAACATTGTTGTCAAGAATCATCTTTTGATAGAAAGTTGCAATGCCCTTAATTTTTTTACCTGCCAAAAGGTCATCTTTGCCGTTTGAGTAAGAGCGTAGCATATCGGCATAAGCGATATAGTATCCAAAACCGTATCCCCAATAACCCGCACCCTCGGTGCATACACCGTCATCACCATATGCGTCAACATAAGTTTGCATATCGTGATTTATTCTATCTTTTACAAGTTCAAAAACATCGGGACGGTTGAGCATAAGCGCACAGCCGACACTACCTGTGCAAACCGTTGTCCAGTTGTTTTCTCTAAACTCCCAATGCCATCTTTGAGCAAGAAACGGCTCAACAATACGCCTGTCAATTTCATCATCAATTCGCTTTATAATGAGAGGGTGAAGCCTTTTTCCAAAGAGTTTTTTAATAAGCGCAAGTGCCATACCCATAGTGCAAGAGTCAAGGTCAAGCTCAAACTGATTTATCGTGTCAAGCGGACCCATGTGTGCGGGAAGGGCCCAGGCAAACATATCGCAAATTTCAAAAATCGTGTCTTGCAATAGTTCAAAAACCTTTTCGTTTTCGGGATAAATAAGAGAATACACCGCACATGTAAATAGCCTGTGTTGACGGCGGAAAAAGTCCTTTTGATATGTGTTTCTGTCACCGACATCTTGGAAAAGTCTAAAATGACTGAACTTAGATGGCAAAATATCATCAACACAGTATTGCTCGTAACTTTTTTCAAGTGCTTCAAGCGCACCTTTGAATTCGGGAATTTCCCTTGCCCTTGTCCATATGGTAGGGTCATAATTCTTGTCTAAAATGTTCATTTTTGTATCTCCTTTTCAAAAAGCTTAAGACACTGACACTCCGTAGGAAGTGATGTAGGCGTGCCGTCGGGCATAAATTCAAGATAATAAACCCTGTCCTCACCGTTTTCAAGCACGCTAAGATATTTACACCATTCAAGATGCCCTGCCTCAAGAGAGTCCTTGTGAAACTCACCGTTTATAAAATGGTGATTGCATACATGCACATTAGTTACCCAAGGTAGCAGAGCCCTTGCCGCCTCAAGATTGTACTCAACGCTCTTGTGCGGGTTTGGCTGATAATAAATTTTAACATTGTCACAGTCAATTTTTTTAAGGAATTCAATAGAACGATGGTAGTCCTCTGTAATCGTACCCCAATGGCACTCAAACGCAAGAGTAAGACCGTATTTTTTTGCGATATTCGCTATCATCTTAGTGTGCGCAACCGCCCGCATCTCGCCCTTAGCATCAATCTCGCCACAGCCGGGCCACCCTGCCCAAATGCGGATTATGCTCGCGCCAAGCGCCTTGGCAGTCTTGCAAACCCTCTTAAATGGCAAGGGCGCGCTCTCGCCCTTGTTATAGGTAACGCCGTAATAAGAGCCGTAGGACGCGCATTTAAGCCCTGCACCGTGCATAAGCCTTTTAACCCTGCGCGCAAGCTTTACATTGCCCATCGGCACATGAGGTGGACCACCCCACTCAATATATTCAAGTCCGTTGTCCCGTGCAAGCCTTATAATCTCCTTGACACTAAGACTACGAAAAGTTACTGAAACCAATCCTTGCTTCATAAGTCCTTCGCAAAATGCGCTCCTTAATTAGTAAATATTCTTGTTTTCGCGGTATTCACGCCATACATTTTCAAAGAAACCGCCACCCTCGGGAAGAGGTCTGACAGGGCGTGCGCAACCGCCAAAGCCACTGCCCGTGTATGTAATTTCAAAAATCCTGTCATTTAGCGCGCCGTCATCAAGCTCAAAGCGGAAAACATTCTCCATGCCCGCAGGAGCAGTGCCGTTTTCCGATGTGTAAATTGCCGAGCCACGGGATTTTCCGCCCGCCAAAGCATAAGCCTTCATAGCACCGATATACATCATCTCGCCAAGCAGCGCATCACGAAGACGGTATGCAAGCCAGAGCTTGCTTTGCGCATCAACCTTAACAAGAGTCTTAAAGTCCTCAAACGCGCTAGTAAACTTCTTAAGCGACTCATCAAAGCGTGACGCATCACGAATAGGACCGGCAACCTCATCCATAAGTCGCTGATACCTGTCGGTAAGAGCCATAACATTGTCCGTATCCGACAAAATGCTCCTTGTAATGTCAAGATGCTTCAAAACCGCCGCCTTTGAGGCAGAGTCAAACGCACTATCTGTCGCAAGCGCATTTTCCGCATGCCTTGAAATGAACTGCGCGCACCTTGTAGAGCCAACCTGACCGGCATTAAGCGCACTTCCGCCCGGACGGTAAACACCGTGAGAGCCGGCAACCTCACCGCAAGCAAATAGGTGAGAAATATTTGTCTGCCACCACATATCAATGTCAAGACCGCCATTGTTGTGCTGAGCGCAAAGCGCAATCTCAAGCATCTCCTTTTCAAGGTCAACGCCCTTGGAAAGATATAAGTCATATGCAGGCATATTCATAAACTGAAGTCTTTCAAGCGGAGTTCCAAAGCAAGCGTGCGCATTTTCAAGATACTCCCGCGCCTCACTGTCAAGCCTGTCATAAGGAAGCTCATCAAGCCCGTAAGGATTTTTTCTGAAATCGAGGTAAACCCGTCTGCCTCTCATTACATTCTCACGGAAAACGAGAAGGTCAATAATTGATGAGCCGTTTAGCACCTTTTTGCAGTCAAACGGCCACTCATAGCCCTTTTTGAAAATCTTAGAAAGGCAAGCACCGATATCATCAAAATACTCGTTCAAAAATTCATATTCATTTCCGTTCTCATCAACCGAAACAAAGCGAGGAAGCACCTGCATATAAGTGCCCGATACATTCCACCTTGGCGCAGTTGATGCAAGACCGTATTGCCATTCCGTAAGGTTGCGACCCTTAACACCTGCCTCAAACGCAACGCCCGACGCGCCGTGATGTCCGAGAGGGTAAACAGTGTTTGAATAAATTCCCGCAGGACCGCCCGTTGCGCAAACAGTATTTTCGGCAAGGAAGAGAACAAATCGCTCGTCCTCACTCGCCCCAACCTTGTTAAGACACAAAATACCGATACATGTATCGCCATTTTTAATAAATTCAATTACCTGAAGCTTGTCATAAACCTTAATTCCGCGCTTGTTCACCGCATTTTCAAGACACTCAGTCATCATCTTCGAGGTAAGCGGACCAACGCTTGTTGCCCTCGCCCTTGGGTCGTGGTCGGTCTTGTAGCCAACATATTCTCCGTAGCGATTTACAGGGAACTCAACACCAAGCTCGCAAAGATGCAAAAATGACATAACAGAGAGTGATGCCTCAGCATAGGCGATGTCACCGTCAACGCATTTTCCGTTGAAAAGGTCCTGCGCCATAGCCTTGGGAGAGTCGGGATAATCCGCGCAAAGGTTCATCTTGTAGTATGTCTGCTTATCAGAGCCCGTGTTTCTTGATGTACCCATATAAATGCCCTCGGAAACGATAGCAATATCATCAACGCCATAATCGGAAAGGCGTAGCGCAGCATTGTATCCGGCAGCACCTGTGCCTATAATAACGGTATTCAGCGTAATTTTTCTTACCGATACACCGTCAATTTTAATAATAGCTTCCTTCATAAAAACCTCGTATAATAATTATTAAATAAGCTCCCTTATCGCTCGTGAAAAGGGAGCTTTATTCTTAAAGCCTTTGAATGTGCATACCGCCGTCAACTATAATTGATTGACCGGTAGTGTAGCCAAGCACACCTGAGCAAAGCGCATAAAGAGCCTCTGCGCAGTCCTGTGGCGTACCCCATCTTCCAAGCGGAACAAGACCGCCCGCAATAAGGTTGTCGTACTTTTCCTTAACCTTTTCGGTCATACCTGTGGCGATAATGCCGGGGCAAATCTCGTTTACGGTAATTCCGTACTCGGCAAGCCTGTCAGCAAAAAGCTTTGTTAGCATAGTAGCGCCCGCCTTTGACATGCAATACTCGCCACGGCTTGTCGATGATGTATAAGCAGAGCAAGAGGAAACATTCGCAATATAGCAACGCGTGCCCTCGTTTTTAAATTGCTTAACCATTTGATTAGCAACAAGCTGAGTAAGGAAGAATGTACCCTTTAGGTTAATATCCATAACGAAGTCATAGCTTTCCTCGGTCATTTCAAGAATGTCATTTCTAACCTTTGGCGCAACACCTGCAACATTTACAAGCGCAGTAATTACTCCGAATTTGTTTATAGCCGTTGTAACAGCCTTTAATCTGTCCTCGGGATTTGCCAAATTTCCGCTTACATATATAGCATTTTCAAATGAAGCAAACTTGTCAGCAACCTTTTCCTCGGGGACAATATCCATAGCTACAATAGCGTAGCCCTCTTTGTTAAATTTTTCAACAGTTGCGTAGCCGATTCCGCCCGCAGCGCCTGTAATCAAAGCAACCTTCATCTTTATTATTCCTTTCCTAAAACAAATTTCTTGTAAAGTGGCATATAAACCTCTGTGTCACGAATTACACAGCCTGGCGTTCCGCCCTTGCATCTCATAATCTCCGTGCATTTTCCACAGCAAATGCAAAGCTTCTTCGGGTCAAGATTTGCTCCCGAGGTAATTGCATTTGCGCAATCGGGATAAGCAAGCGTTTCACGGCCATAGCCCGCAAAATCAAACTTACCCTCGTTTATGTAGCCTGCGCATACATTCGCGCTCGCTCCGCCGAGGAACGAAATTCCCGATGAGATAACAGGCGTGCCCTTAATTTCACTCGCAACCTCACTAATGCCGTTAAGCATACGCTCAACACCGAATAGAGGATGCTCGGGTGGCTCGTATGTGCCCTTAGCAAACGGACGGTTTACATGTGGATTGAAATACGGATTTCCCATCGTGCAGTCAAGCAGGTCAAGACCGTTTGCCACAAGCCTCTTAGCAAGTGCCTTAGCCTCGGTAAGGTCGGGAGTAATGCCCTCACCCTTCTTCACGCCAAAGCCGTAAGGATACTCAAAGCCGTCGTAAATATTAAGGCGAGAGGCTATGATAAAGTCCTTGCTTGTCGCTTGTCTTGCGCCCTTAACCGCGGTTGTAAGAAGTCTTGTACGGTTTTCAAAGCTTCCGCCATATCTGCCCTCGCGCTCGTACGCGGAAAGAATTTCACTAAGCAAATATCTGTGACAGCTCTTAATGTCGCCACCGTCAAATCCGCATTTTTCCGCCTCAATCGCACCGTTTATAAGTGCCTCGCAAACCCTGTCAAGATACTCATCTGTAACAATTCTTGACTTGTCAATAGGATTGTCCTTTTCAAAAATAGGATTGTTGTAGGCGATAAGCGGAGCAGGAGCGCCCTCGGGCTTAGAATATCTACCCGAGTGTGTGAGCTGGCAAATAACAATAGGCTCAAAGCCGTTTGCCCTCATACATTCCTCTTTAATATCGCAAACAATGCGCTTGAAGTCATCCTTTGTCTTGTCCGTGAGATACATTTGCCTTGGATTAGCACGACCCTCACCCAAAACAGCGGTAGCCTCAAACCAAATTATTCCCGCACCGCCTCTTGCAAAGCGCAAATATCTTCTTTTAGTAAGCTCGTCTGGAGCGCCGTCAGGTGTACCGTCACAGCCCTCCATCGCTTGATATACAATTCGGTTGTGAACAGTCTTTGAGCCAACCTTTATTTCTTTACCCAGAACTGAAATGTCATCAGAGTAAGGAAATGATGTTCCACTTTCCTTGCAAGCGCTAAGTAGAGCATCTTTGTTTTGTATAACTTGATAAGCCATATAAAATCCTCCAAAAGTGTTATATATTACTTTAATTTTATCATTTATTCCTTTATTTGTCAAGTAAATTAATAATATTACGCCCGTGCGTGCGCGATATTTTTCAAAAAGCAATTTTAAACCAACAAAATAACGCCAATCCCTTGACATACGCGTAAATTTGTGCCAAAATAAAGAGGTAGAGAAATGCGCAAAGGAGAAAGTGATGAAAGCGATTTTTTTAACAAATAATAAGGGTAACATTGACTATGTTTACGGACAAAAAAATATAGATAAGCTAAGGGAAATGACCGATATTGACCTTAATGTTTACTGTGAGGAGGATATTATTGCAAGCCCCGAAAAATTCACCGAGGTTGAATATATATTCTCAACATGGGGTATGCCCGGTGGCGGAGAGATAAAGCTCACCGAGTATTTTCCAAGCCTTAAGGTGCTTTTCTACGGCGCAGGCTCGATAAGATACTTTGCAAGCGAGTATTTTGAAAAGGGCGTCAGAATTACAAGCGCCTATGCGGCAAACGCAGTTCCCGTAGCGGAATATACAGTAGGACAAATCCTTCTTGCCGACAAGGGCTTCTTCCATTCGTCGGTCCTTGCAAAGCAGGGAGAGTATAAAAAGGCTCTTGATGTGTCTGCAAAACATAGCGGAAACTATGATGCAAAAATAGGAATTATCGGCGTCGGTATGATAGGAAGAAAGGTTATTGAGCTTTTAAAGCCCTACCGCCTTGAAATCCTTGTATATGATAAATTCCTCAGCGATGAGGGCGCGCTTGCCCTCGGGGTAAGGAAGTGCGGGCTTGATGAGCTGTTCTCCGAGTGCGATGTTGTTTCAAACCACCTTGCAAATGTTCCCGCAACCGTTGGAATGATAAAGGGCGAGCATTTTGAAAAAATGAAGCCAAATTCCACATTTATAAACACAGGTCGCGGTGCGCAAATCGTCGAAGAGGAAATGCTAAGGGTTCTTTCCGAGCGTGAGGATATATGCGCGCTCCTTGATGTAACTGTTCAAGAGCCGCCGGAGGAAAACAGTGATTTCTTCAAGCTTCCAAATGTAATTCTCACCCCACACATCGCTGGCAGTATGTCAAATGAGGTCAGAAGAATGGCGGAGCTTATGGTAAACGAATTTGATAATTACCTAAGTGGCAGACCCCTTGAATACGAAATCACCCCCGAAAAGCTTGAAAGAATGGCATAAGATACCATAATGCCAAATCCCCGAAAATGCTTTTTGGAACAATCCCTTAAAATAACCAAGATAACCTGCAAATGCAGGTTATCTTTTTTGCTCCCATTTACCCCGACACTCCCAATTTATTCATAAATTCGCCACCCTGTGTCGTTGCTTTAATTCATACGGGCGAGATTTATCAAATCCTGTCGTTTTTTGCCCACCTGCATATAATGGTATTAAAATCAATAAAAAGTGATTAAAACCAAATTAGAGGTCAATAATATAGTCACATACAAAAGACTAAGGAGCAAAAATGAACATAAAGCGTGGAGATATATATTATGCCGACCTAAGCCCCGTCGTCGGCTCGGAGCAGGGAGGGGTGCGTCCTGTCCTTGTAATTCAAAATGATATAGGAAACAAATATAGCCCGACAGTAATTGTCACCGCAATCACAAGTAGACTCACAAAGAGCAAATTACCGACACATATTGACATTTTTTCAACAGATGCGGGACTCGCGAAGAACTCCGTTGTCCTTCTTGAGCAAATAAGGACCATTGATAAAACAAGATTGAGGGAGCGCCTCGGTCATCTTGATGATAATATGATGCAGGCGGTAAATAACGCAATTAGCGTAAGCTTCGGCTTGAGCCCTGCCCCTCAGGTTAGCCCTATCCCGCTTGATGCGCCAAGCATACCAAATGAGGCGGTTGCAAAAAGCACTCAAAACACAGCGCATTAATCCGAGTTATACTCGGATTTTTCGTTTTCCCTTGACTTTTTTTGAAAAAGATGGTAAAATGTTGACTGAAATAATACTTGTATTTTATTAAGGAAAGGAAAAGAAAATGAAGTGGAGTGAGGACTTTAAGGTCAAATTTCATGAAACCGACGCAAACGAAATTGCAAGCGTTTCTCAGGTTTTCAAATATATACAAGAGGCTGCAATGTGCCAGCTCAGCGTACAGCACCCAACCTATAAGGAGCTTCTTGCACAAAAAAAGGCGTTCGTGCTAAGCTCAATAAGGCTTGAAATGCACGCCCCCATCTTGGCGTATGATAAAATCACAGCCCGTTCATGGGCTTGCCCAAGCAGAGGAGTTAGCTTTATCCGTTGCTATGAGATTGAGCGCGACGGAGAAATCCTTTGCGAGGCAACCTCATCGTGGGCTCTTGTTTCAACCGAGGAAAAAAAGCTATATGGCGTTGAGGAAATAGATACGAGCGAGTATTATATGGATGAGCCTGTTAATACCGAGCGCCCTGCAAGGGTTCGTATTTCAAGCGCCCTTCAGCTTAATTTGACAGGTGAATATACCGTAAAGAGCAGTGACATTGATCTGAACGGACATGTAAATAACACAAACTATCCAAGAATAATTTGCGATGCTATCCCATGCCTTGAAAGGCTTCGTATAAAGTCAATCGGTATTTGCTTCTCAAACGAGGCAAAAAAGGATGAAACGCTAAAAATCTATACAATAAAAATTGATAATAAAATATACGCCCGTACAATTCGCCCCGACGGAAAAACAAATGTTGAGGCTGAAATAATAGTAGAGGAAATATAAAAAATACCCTCAAGCCCATATGTAAAACAAAAAAAAGACTGTCCTTTCGGACAGTCTTTTAAGCTTGTGAAAAGGAGTAAGGGCGCCAGAGCTTTGTGTGGCAAAATCCAACCTTGGCGGTGCAAATCGCTTTTGCACTCGCCGAGCAGTCGAGAGCCTCGACACGGGGAAGCCCCCGCGGGCGAAATCCGACATCATGCGGTATGAGCCGTTCTATACTCCCCGAGCAATATTCTAATTTATCATTCCGAACTCCGCATTGCGACTCCCTTCGGTCGCTTGCATAAGTTCCACTAAGCCAATCGCACTTCGCCGAGGCTCGTGTTCTTGGGGTGTGCGCACATCCGAATTCCGCATTTGCGATAGCACCATTCCGCATTCCGAACTCCGAATTCCGAATTTGACAAAAAAAGACTGTCCTTTCGGACAGTCTTTTGAATTTGTCATTAGATCCAAAGGCTTGCCTTGAAATCGTTTACAGATACAAGCAAGGTGTGGACAGGAGAAATTTGATTCATAAAGCTTGCACGGCCGAGAATGAACGCATCAGAGAAGCCGTTAGTCTTAGCAACCATCTTTCTACCGTGAGCATATGTTGAATATCCGCCGTAAACCTCAGGTCCGTAAGCCTCAATCTCCTTGATGAATGCAAATCCAACATCGGTGTTTGTGAAGGAAATACGGATGTCGTTAGTTTCAACCTCAGGGAACTCAAATGAAACAACATATTTGTCAAGACTGTTTGAGTTAGCCTTTTTGGAATCAAGGTTAGTTCCGGAGGCAACGGTCTTAAATGTTCCGTCAGCCATCTTTACTTGAACATCATAGCCAAGAACATAGTAATCTCTTGCGTCATATCCGCCGATGATAGCATCATTGAAGTAAAGAGTAATCTTGTTAATAGCCTTTGTTTGGTGGAGTGTAACACCGCAGTATTGATTCATTTCAAATGACTTTGCATACCAAGCATAGTCGGCATCGGCAATAGCACCGTCGTTTATGTATGAAATATCGGAAATACCAAGGTGATCAAATACAGAGGAAGCATAAGGCTCACCGTAGATAGCAAGGTTACCGCCCGCGGTGGATTGCTTTCTGTTTGTAGTCATAAATTCAAATAGGAATTCGCACTTCTTGCCATCAGCAATAGTAGCAATCATTTCAGACATGCAAGCCGCCTTGCCGTTCATTGAGGTAAATGTAAATCTTACAGCCTCAACGCCCTGTGACTTGCCGGAAATATCAAATGAAACATCTGCTGTTTCAGCGGTTGCGCCTGTAACAGTCTTTGACTCGACCTCGGACCAAACGCCGTCAATTTTAACCTCAGCCTTAACTGTGTATGAATTTGCAGCTTCCTGATAGCTTAGATTGAGCTTAAGTGATTCAAGATCGTATGGCTTGCCAAACTCTGACATAATCCATTCGTTATCTGTTGTGTTCTTGGAAACCCAAGAAGTAGATGTAAGGTTGTCACCGCCAAGCGCAGGATATTTACCTGTTGCAGAGGAGGAAGCGGAGATTTGACCGCCGATAGCTGCGTTAGTAGTAAGAAGCGCACCGTCGTGAAGGTCGATTTCAGGAATAAATCCTGTCTTTCCGTAAACCTCAAACTCGTAAATGCAAGGTACATCCCATGCGTGTCCGCATCCACCGCACTCAGCAAATTCTCTGATTTCAATCTTAAGGCTCTTGGTGTTTACCTTAGTAACAGTGCCGTCAACCGTAACTGTTTCAGGAATTTCAATGTGGAGAAGATATGCGGTTACATCGTATCCGCTAAGAACTGTACCGTTTTGTTGATACATAGAGCCGATTTCAGTCCATACACCGTTGATAAGTGCCTTTACAGTGTAAAGCGGATTGTTAGAGCAGGTTTGTCTTGTATAAATGTCAACACTGTCAATAATCTTGTATCCGCGGTTAAGACCCTTAAATGTAAACTGGAAGCTTTCAACGCCCTCTTCAAGACGCTTGTAAGGACCTGTACCGTTATCACGGCCTGGCTGACAAGGGTTCCAGAAGTTGTTGTGTCCCTTCCATTGACCATTCTTTGGAATGTCACCGGTGGATTCACCGTTTACAGCAGACTTTGGAAGAGTAGAGGCATTCCAATAGGATGTTGCCTTAATTCCGGCTGAAAGAGCCAAGTTTTCAAGCTCCTCTTCTGTCTCCTCAGACTCCTCGGCGAATACGCCAATAGCGAGGCAAGGGACAATCATGAGGATACACAAAATAAGTGAAAGTAATTTTTTCATTTTTGTACTCCTTAGTAGGTATAAAAATTTTCTACATAGGTATTTTACCATAACAAGCCAAAAATTTCAATACCTTTTTACAATTTTTTATAAATAATCAATAAAAAAAGTAAAAACAAACGCAAAATTATATGCAATTTGTAAAAAACGATGAAAAAGAGAACAAAACAGTCCAAAAACGAAAAGAAACGAAAAAAGTATAACCAAAGAAAAAAGGGGCATATAATAGAAGCAAAGGCGAAATCTTTCCATAAAACTAAGGAAAGAAAAAAGCCATCTCACTGACCCCGTGGGGTGAGATGGCATCGCCTTTTTTAGTTTATGTCAACATCTTGCCACGCGCTCCATTTTGGCGGAAAATAACTTTGAAATACTGCGTTCTCGCTCGGTTACAGACCATAAACGGTATGCGCCCTCGCTCCGCCTTGTCTTTCTTTGTTCTTTCCTCGCCAAAACCGCAAGCGTAAGTAGCTCTTAGGCAAGCCGTTGCCATTAGTGACCGAAATTCATCGTAAAAATTCTTGGCAGTCGGTCCGCACCGACCGCCCTCACTCCGCCTTGTCTTTCTTTGTTCTTTCCTCGCCAAAACCGCAAGCGTAAGTAGCCCTTAGGCAAGATGTTGCCATTAGTGACCGAAATTCATCGTAAAAATTCTTGGCAGTCGGGTCCTCACCGACCGAAATATTCCTTCGCCATTTCAATATTTTTGGCAATTTCACATCTTAATTCATCAATAGATGAAAACTTAACCTCATCACGAATGAATTTATAAAAATTTACCCTGACGCCCGAGCCGTAAAGATTTCCGTTATATCCAATGATATGCGTTTCAATATTCACCCTGTCTGAGTCCTCTACCGTTGGGCGCAGACCCACATTAGTCACCGAGGGATAAACATCCTCGCCAATTTCACATTCCGTGATATATACCCCCCTGCGAGGCAAAATTTTGCACTCGGGGATTTTTTGATTTATTGTGGGAATTCCAATCGTTCTGCCAAGCTCCTTGCCATGCTCAACGACGGAATATACCGAGTACGGACGGCAAACAGGGAGCAGAGCCTCAACCTCGCCCTTTTCAACAAATTCTCTTAAAAGCGAGGAGCTCAGCACCTTGCCCTTATAATCAATTTTATCGCAAATTTCAACACATCCCCCACGATTTTCAAAAAAATCGCGCAGATTTTCGGCACTAAAGGAAGCACCTCTGCCAAATGTGTAATTAAACCCACAGCACGCGCCAACAGCGCCAAGCCTTGAAACCAAAATATCCTCAAGAAAGCTCATTCCGTCAAGCTCTCTTACCGCCTCAAAGTCATCAATACATAAAAAATCAATTCCGCTATCCCGTATGGCTCGTAGCTTTTCATCCTGTGAAAACAGACACATCCCCCCGCTGTTTGCAAAATAATCCCTTGGCGGACGGCTGAATGTGTATACCGCGCTTTTTACGCGCATTTTTCTTGCAAGCGCAATACATTTTGAAAACACCGCCATATGTCCTACATGGCACCCGTCAAACGCACCGAGAGCAACGATACATTTTTCACCCATTTCACAAATTTGCATTGTTTTCAAATCGTAAATAACCATATTGTTACCCCCTTTGCATAATCTGAGCTATCATATCAAGTCCCATAGGAGCGTATAGCCCTACTATATTTTAATATAACTCGCGCTTCATTTCAATAAAAATATAAAAATTTTTCATTATTTTGAAAAAAATGTATACAAATTTAAAAAAATATGTTATTATAAATGTGTATGTTTAAAAACTTGTACGAAAAGCTGACGGAGGAAAATATGAAACACATTTGGCTCGGACAAGGCGGACTTCTTCTTATTTCAGGAAAGCTGAGAATAGTTGTTGACCCCTATCTTTCAAATAGCATGCGTGCGATAGACCGTACTATGAAGCGTAGGGTAAAGATAAAGAAAAAATTCTTAAGAGTTAAGCCGGATATGATTATCCTGACCAACTCGCACCCCGACCATGCCGATATGGCAACAATAAAAAAATACCTTTATAAAACGAGAAAGCGTACAGTCGTTCTCGCATCTGAAAAGGCATATCATAAAATTTACAGCGAGCGTATCGCGGGAAGATATACCAATGTTATGTTTGAGGAGGGAGATGAGTGGACGCTCGGTCATCTTCTCATAAAGGGAGTTAGATGTAAGACCGATGATAAAACCGCGTTCGGCGTAATCATTGAGGACTCCTATACCGGCAAGAAGATTTATATCGCAGGTAACACCCTCTACAATAAATATCTTATTCAGGATCTTCCAAACGATATTGATGTTGCCTATGTTCCAATTAGCGGACAATACAGCACAATGAACATTGCAGATGCTCAGCGCTTCGCTAAGGAGCTAAATGCGAAGGTCGTTGTCCCCTTCCACTTTGGAATGTTTGATAATGTAAATCCAAAGGGCTTTGATTGCGAAAACAAAATGCTTCCAAGACCATATGAGGTAATTCCTATCGATGCCGAAGGACCCGAAACGAAAAAGCTTCCGCCCGAGGAAAGATTAAAGCTCGGTCTTGATGAAAAGCCCGTTTCGTATCCAAAGACGCTAAGACAGGCAATCAAGGCGGAAAAGGCGGAGGAAAAGGCGGCAATATTCAAGAAAAAGCTTGTTGACGCACTTCATAGCTTTGTTGACTCCGATGACCCAACGCTTACCGACCTGTCAATCGGAAATGTTCTTGCCGAGGCTGATTTATCAGACGAGGAAGCAACAAATGGCATAGATACTCAAGCAGATGCTCCCGTGTCAGCTGAAGCACAGGTAAATGAGGCATCGGCAGATAACAGCGCGGACACCTCCCAGGTCAATGATGAAAATGTAATAGACTGGGATGAAGTGAATAAATATAACGAGCAAGCGAGCAAAAGGGCGAGCGAGGATGCCGAATAACTAACCAAAAAATCAAAGGAGGTGCTTGAAATGAGCAATGATAATCTTGATAAGGAAGAGCTTCTTCAAGGCGAGGAAAATAACGAAAATCAAGAAAACCAAAATGACAAAGATACATTAAATGCCGAAAATACAGAGCTAAGCGATAATAATGTCATTTCGCAAGCACCCGATACAGCCGATGCGCAATCAGCCAACGATGTGGAGAGCGACCCTTCAGACAACGAGGCTGATACCTCAAGTGAAGGCGAGAATGATGAAAATAGCAACGCGCAACTCCCTGCCGACCCACAAAACGGCGAGGATAATGGCGAAAATGGCAATGACGCACCCTCAAAAGCGCAAAGCACACCTAAGCTTCACGAATCGTTTGTCCAAGCACCAAATGATGAGGATATAGATGTGTCAATAAGGGCTCTTAATAAGGGCGCAATAAAGATTTTTACCTCTATTTCCGTAATTCTTATTGTGCTTAGCTTCCTTTCGCTGGCGATAAGCGGAGATTTTAACTATATCTCGTTCGTGCTCGGACTTCTGGTTCTTTTGTTTGATTTTGCGCTTATATCAGGAACAAAGGCACTTGTTGCCGATACAATCCAAAAAATGCAGGGTAAGGCAGAGGAGTTTAAATTCTTTAATACCTACCTTGAATATCGCCTTTATAAGGGCTCTGAGCTACTAAAGTTTGCCAAAATTCCGTATAAGGAAATTGAGCAGGCTCAGGAGATAAAGCATCTTATTATGATAAGACACGAGGGCGTTGTTTATTTCATAAGAAAGAGCCTTTTCTCTCTCGGCAGTAAAATGAAGCCGTTTCTTCTCGGGCTCGGCGCTCAAATAAAGCAAAAAAATGCTAAAAAGCCCTCACCCCTTAAATCTCCTAAGTTCATAATAGCGGTTATCGCCGTTGCCGTGTGCATTATGCTCGTATTCGCCATTAAGATAATTCTTCACGATGATGGCTATGAGCAGGGCGAAAACGCGCTTGCAATATCCGTCTCACAGCTGTGTGAAACCGTTGGAATTGAAGAGCCTGAGGCAAGGCGCTATGAGCAAAAGGAAATAAGCGTCGCATATGATTTGCTAACCGATATTGATGTAACTCAAACAATCGTTCATATGTCAAAAAAACAGCTTACCGAGTTTGATAACAGCTTCAAGGAGTCAGATAAGGGCATAGTGTGGTATACATACCCACCCGAAAAGCTTTATAACGAGTTTGAATTTGTAATTTTCCCCGAATACGATTCCTTCTTTATTTATAATGTAACGGAAAATACCTATAACAGTATTCCAAAAACAGATGCCGAGTGTGAGTATATTTTGGTAGGATATAACTCCAAAAAGACTACAATAGAGTTCCTGACATTCACAAAATAAAGAAAATCCGTAAAATCAAACGGCCCGAGAGGGTCGTTTTGCAAAATAATAGCTTAAAAAGGAAAAAAAGAAATGTATACTTTTTCATCACTTAAGAATTATCTTGATACAATTCTCGTAAGAGAAAAGGTCCCGGGCTTTGACTGTAAGGTTCTTCACCACGGCAAGGAGGTATTCAGATACTATGCCGGCTACTCCGACCTTGAAAGCAAAAAGGAAATGAACGGAAACGAGATGTTCTTCATCTATTCCGCATCAAAGCTCATTACCTGCACCGCCGCCCTTCACGCAATGGAGGAGGGAAAATTCCTGCTCGGCCATCCGCTTTGGTGGTACCTTGGCGAATTTGCTGACTGTAAGGTGAGAGTAAAGCACCCCGACGGTAGCGAAACGCTTGAGAATATGAAGGGACATATAAAGATTTGCGACCTTTTTTCAATGAGTGCAGGACTTAACTACGATATGCAAACAGAGCCTATGAAAAGGCTAATGGCGGAAAACCCCAAATGCCCAACTCGTGAAATGGCTCGTGCAATAGCCAATCGCCCACTTGACTTTGAGCCGGGCACAAACTGGCAGTATAGCCTCTGCCACGATGTTTTAGCCGCGCTTGTAGAGGTCGCAACAGGGGAACGCTTTGCAGATTATGTAAAAAGAGTAATCTTTGAGCCACTCGGTATGAACGATAGCTATTATCATACCACCCCCGAAATGATGGATAGAATATGCTCACTCTACGCCTTCAATCACTCAAAGGGCATACCCGAAAAGGTTGAAAAGCGCAATCAATACATATTCGGCGAGGAATATGACTCAGGCGGAGCAGGAGTTATTACAACCCTCGACGACTACGCAAAATTCGCATACGCCCTTACTAATTATGGCGTTGGCGAGAACGGAGCGAGAATACTTTCTAAGGCAAGCGTAAACCTTATGAGAACAAATACTCTTGAAGAGCCCGAGGCGCTTAAAAGCTTCCGTTCGTGGATGAATAACGCCGAATATGGCTACGGCTTCGGAGTGCGCACAAAAATGGGCGTTGGCAGAGGCGGAAATCTCTGCTCAATAGGCGAGTTCGGCTGGGACGGAGCCGCAGGCTTCATGGTGTCCATCGACCCCGAAAAACAGCTCACAATCCTCTACGCACAGCACCTTCTGAACCCCCACCACGAGGTAATCCACCCCAAAATCAAAAACTTCGTAAACCAAATAATAGAATAAGACTTGATTTTGACACTCGCTTATACAACAACCGCAAAGCTCTGCTTTTGTAAGACCGTTTAGCAAAATTCAAGCAAAAGACAATTTTAAGTATAACCAAAAAATCCAACATAGACAAAAGGTCCGTGTTGGATTTTTTATTTCTCCTCAAAAATTCGTGCCACAACAAAAATATAGTTATTTTGAAATCATAAAACCAAGCAAAAGCGCGCTTGAACTGATAGTTAAGCAAAATCCTGAGCCAAGCCAAGAAAGAACAAATGTGCTATATGAAATAGGAAATGCTACATATAAAATACGCAAGAAGCAACCAAGAAAGCTTGGTTGCTTCTTTTATACAGCCGATATCCAACCCTGAGCTTTAAAAGCCCCTCAACCACCTCAAAAATCGCAGTCATAACCCGTTAATTCTTGACCTCAAAAGCGCCATTTGTAACTTTATTTGAAACGAGTTCACAAATCGTTAAAAAATGCCAAATGAATACATTCATTTTTGACAAATGTCGGTATTCACGATTGTTCAAAATGCCGAATTTGCCAAAAAATTAAAATCACTCAAAATCCTTAGTTTGCTAATCAAATTTATGCAAAATATACAAATTCATTTTTGACACTTGCCGATTAACGTTTCAAACGCAAATCCACAAAAAAAGCGCAAAACCGTGTGGAAAAGTCCGTGGAAAGCGTGAAAAACTCTCAAAACACCGTGAAAAATATCCACTTTTCCACACCCTAAAAGCGTGGAAAAGTGTGAAAATAATGTCGTAATTTCCACATTTGTAAAAAATGAGGTGTAGAATTTTAAAAATTTTCAAAAAAGACTTGACAAAAAAATCCACCGAAAAATGTGAATATTTATCAAAAACCATGAATATTCAAAAGACAAATTGCACAAAAAATCAAAACACCCTGTAAAACAATGAGATAGAGCCGAAAAGGATAAAAACCGATGCAACCACACCCGACAGCATCTCCATAACCTGATATCGTGCCAAATGCGCCTCAATAGCTCCCTCGGGGTAAATTAAAACCTTTAAAATGTAAAAGCAAAGCAAAAAAATAAGTAAAATACATACCTTGAATATGTAGAACGCATCTGAGCGCGAAAGCTTAAAAAAATCCTTAGCGTGTAAGCGCCGTTTCTTGCCCCCTCGCCTGTTTTTCATATAAATCACTCCTTTAATACAATTTTACCTTAACTCCCAAAAAACATCAATGCAAAATGTTTCCCAAATAAGTAAGCCATTTCCAAATGACGCAATGTGTCCAAATTGTGAAATAATAGCGCCGTATGTGTTGAAAAACTGAATTTTGCGCCGTGCGCACAATTTTTTTAAATATATCTATTGCAATTTTTAAAATTTTATTGTAATATATTATTTATATAAGCCATAGTTAAAAAATATAAAGCGAGGTGATTCGCTTGACAGGACAAATCGCTCTTGCCATTTCGCAAAACAGTCTTGATGACGCGTATGGCAGGGTAATAATAGGCTTCTCAGGCGGAGCAGACTCGAGCGCGCTTTTGCATTTTATCAAGGATAGGGCAAAAGAGGTCGTATGCGTTCATGTGAACCATATGATTCGTGGCGAGGAAGCCAAAAGGGATGAGGACTTTTGCGTAAGCGTATGTAAAAAGTACGGAATTGAAATCGCAGTCCATACGGTTGATATCCCCGCCTTGGCAAAAAAGCATAGCATCGGTCTTGAGCAAATGGCAAGAGAGGAGCGATACCGTATCCTTGAAGCCGAGAGGAGCGCGCGTGGCTTTGACGCCATATTGACCGCCCATAACGCCGATGATAATGTGGAAAGCGTTATTTTCAACCTCGCAAGAGGTAGCGGAGCAAATGGAATTTCGGGCATCAAGCCGAAAAACGGAAAAATCCTTCGCCCACTCATTTTAACAAGCCGTGAAAAAATCCTTGAATATTGTGAAAGCAATCAGATAGACTTCGTAACCGACTCTACAAATAGCGATACCGACTATACAAGAAACTATATAAGACATAAAATCGTTCCCGCAATGAGAGAGCTAAACCCCTCACTGCACGACTCCGTTGCCCGTCTTGGCGCATCGCTAAGACAGGATGATGAGCTTCTTTGTAGCGAGGCGAGCGCATTTGTAAATCAGCATTGTAAGGACTCTAAGCTTCCAAAAGATAAGGCACTTTCGCTTCACATTAGCATAGCAGTAAGAGTGATGAAAATACTCTCGGGCGAAAATCTTGATTATAAATCCACCGTTTCCTGCCTTGACTTTATTAAAAACGGCACTCGCGGTGGCGTAATCAATCTTTGTAAGGGTGTGTCCTTTAAATGCGAGGGCGACTATTTCACCTTTCTTAAAACAAAGGAGCTTGCCCGTACAGAGTTTTATGTGCCACTTAAAAAGGGGCTGAACGAAATTTCAGACATAGGCGTAACAGTAGCTTATATGTGCGATGAAGCGCCAAGCGGAAAATCGCCCTTTTGCACTCTGAGGCTCAAAAACATCGTAGGTGAGCTTATTGCTCGCTCACGAAGGGACGGCGACACGGTAAAGCACGGCAGGGTGACAAAAAAGGTTAAAAAAATACTGAGCGAGAAAAAAATCCCATCTCACCTAAGAGATAAAATTCCGTTGCTTTGCGACAGCGAGGGAATAATTGCAATTCCCGAGATTATCACTCGTGACGGATGCTTGGGCAAGAATGATGGCACCGTGATAACATTTTATAAATAAAGGATAAATAAAGCGAGGTATAAAAAAGTGATAAACGATATTAAAGAGGTTTTGCTCAGCGAGGAGCAGATTGATAAGCTCACAAGCGAAATTGCGAAAAAAATTGATGCTGATTATGCAAACAGAGAAAAAAGACTTCTTCTTTTGGGAATACTTAAAGGAAGCGTTGTATTCATGTCCGATCTTATGAAGAAGATCAAGCGTCCTGTTGAAATTGATTTCATGAAGGTTTCGTCATACGGAAACGCAACGGAAACAACAGGAAAAATCAACATTATTCTTGACCTTCACAGAAACGACCTTGCCGATGTTGATATAATCATAATCGAGGATATAATCGATAGCGGAAAGACCCTTTCCTATCTTGTTGAATATCTTAAGCTTGCGGGAGCAAGGAGCGTTGAAACATGCACCCTTCTTGATAAGCCCTCAAGAAGACAGGTTGAGTTTGTTCCAACCTATACGGGAGCAACAATTCCCGATGAATTTGTAGTAGGCTACGGTCTTGACTATGCGGAGAAATACCGCACCCTGCCGTTTGTAGGCATTCTCAAGCCCGAAGTATATGAAAGCTAAGGAGTAAATAATGAAGAAAAAAAGTAACATCTTTTCCTATGTGTTTTATTTTGCGCTGATCATCGCGCTCGTGGTTACAATAGTAGCCCTGTTCAAAAAGAGCGATGAGGGCGAAAAATATTCATATAGCGACATGGTAAACCAGTTTGAAGAAAACCGTGTATACGGATATGTAATCAACCCGAATGATTACAGCGCAGTCATCTTTGAAACAAAGGAGGACTGGGATAACTATTTTGACGGAAACGATAAGAATAACGAGGGGCTCTCCACTCGCGTAAAGGTTGCAAACCTTCAGTATTATCAATTCGTTCAATTCTTTATCGGCTCTGGCTATACTACAACCCGCCTCTACGATATTCAAAATAAGCTTGAGGCAGAGGGCATCGTATCCAACCTTGAAAAATACGAGGAAATCGCAAGGAAGGAAACACCTTGGTTCGTTCAATACATTCCGATTGCAATTCTTGTAATCGTATTTATCGTATTCCTTATTTTCTCAATGCGTCATCCCGACGGAAAGATGAATAGCTTTGGTAAATCCAAGGCGAGAAGCACACCGAGCGACGGAAAGACGGTCAGGTTCTCCGATGTCGCAGGCTGTGACGAGGAAAAGGAAGAGCTTCAAGAGGTTGTTGCATACCTTAAAAACCCTGCAAAATTCACACACCTTGGCGCGAAAATCCCCCATGGCGTGCTTCTTGTAGGCCCTCCAGGTACAGGTAAAACCCTTCTTGCCAAGGCAGTAGCGGGAGAGGCGGGAGTTCCGTTCTTCTCAATGTCAGGCTCTGACTTCGTTGAAATGTATGTAGGTGTGGGCGCATCCCGTGTGCGTGACCTCTTTGATAACGCAAGACGCTCAAGCGCCGCAATCATCTTCATTGATGAAATTGATGCGGTAGGTAGACAGCGCGGTGCGGGACTTGGTGGCGGACACGATGAAAGAGAGCAAACGCTCAACCAGCTTCTTGTTGAAATGGACGGCTTTGACGGTCACTCAGGCATAATAGTTATTGCCGCAACAAACCGTCCCGATATTCTTGACTCGGCACTCTTAAGACCGGGAAGATTTGACAGACAAATCACAGTCGGATACCCCGATATAAACGGTAGAGAGCAAATTCTTAAGGTTCATGCGAAAAATAAGCCCTTTGAGGAAACGGTTGACCTTAAAAAGATAGCTCAAACAACAGTAGGCTTTACAGGAGCTGACCTTGCAAACCTTCTCAATGAATCCGCACTCCTTGCCGCAAGACGCGGAAAGGCGCTTATCGGTATGGCGGAGATTGAGGATGCTATGATTAAGGTCACAGTAGGCACACAAAAGAAGGCAAAGAGAATGAGCGACAAGGAAAGACGCAATACCGCCGTTCACGAGGCAGGTCACGCAATCCTTTCTCATGTTCTCCCAAGCCAGGACCCCGTAAGACAAATTTCCATCATTCCAAGCGGACGCGCGCTTGGCTACACCCTTACCCCACCTGTTGAGGATAAGTATAGCGAGTCTAAGCAGGAAATGAAGGAAAGAATTGCTATGATGCTCGGCGGAAGAGTAGCGGAGCGTATGTGCTTCGGCGACTACACGGGCGGAGCGTCAAATGATATCCTAAGAGCGACACAGGTCGCAAGAAAAATGGTAACCGTATACGGAATGAGCGATGAGCTTGGAACAATTCATTTCGGCTCAGACCATTCAAGCGATGCGGTATTCCTTGGCAGAGACTTCAGCTCAACTCCCGATTACTCACAGGAAACCGCCGCAAAGATTGACGCCGAAATCAAGAAAATCGTTGATGAGGCGTATAAAATCGCGTGGGATACTCTTACTGAGTATAGAGAAAAGCTTGATTTCATAACCGAATTCCTGCTCCGTAACGAAATTATGGACGATGAGCAGTTTATCGAGGCTATGAAGGAGGGCGCTACAATGGAGGGCGTTGAGGCGCTCGTAACTGAGAAAAAGCGCAGAAGCGAAGAGGAAAACAAGCGCAGACAGGCACAGCTTGAGCAGGAAAAGGCTCGCGAGGAGGAGCTAAGGAGAGAGCGCGAAAGGGCTCTCGGTATAAGCGACGACGATAGCGAGGGAGGCTCAGGCGCAAGCGCCGAAAAACCTCAAATAGCAGATACATCATCAAGCGAAGCATATCAAAACGGCGATGATGATATCAAGGTAGACCCCGACGAGAACTAATAGAAAGCCACCGATTCAATGAAGTGAACCCAAAAGTTTAGACAAAAATTAAATATTAAATTGTTTGAGAATGAGCTCGGTACTGTACTGGGCTCATTCCTTTTAGTTTGAGAGAGATCCTCTCATTGTTGTAGTAATGTATGTATTCTTCCAATTTC
>JAFTUD010000033.1 GCA_017466455.1 Clostridia bacterium | reverse complement strand
TTTTTTTAGTCGTTTGTAGAGCAGGCAAGTTAGACTTTTTATGCAACACAAGGCGTTGCCTTGATGAGATACACTCCTTCCGTGGGGAAGGAGTGATATTTTTGTGCATTTTTGGTAAAAATGCACAAAAAATGGGGGGGGGGTATTTGTTAATTGTGCAATATTGACAAATAACGCTAATATATGTTATAATTATGATACAATAAAAATTCTATATCTGCGGGATACCGCAAAAGGAGAAAAACATGAAAAAGAAAATTTTGATCTTGGCGATTATGATAGTGGCACTAATGTCAATATTCGTAATTTCCGCAAGCGCCGCCGAAACAACTGTCGAGAAAACGGGATTTGTTAATAATGCTATTTACAAATCCTCAACAAACGAATTTGGAACAGTAAACAAAGTTACCGATACCTCGACAATCTACTGTGACAGCAGTCTTGATGAAAGTGCCAGAATGGTTATGAAAAATGCGGACGGTTCTTATTCAACCTACCCAACACTTTACATTATGACAACCGTAACAGATGGGCAGGGAGCGCGCTACACCTTTGATAAACTCAACGCATTAGTAGGAGAAGAATATGATATAAATTCGATCGCACGTATTGAGTTTCCCGAGGGATATGAAAAACCGATAAGAGGTTCAAGTTTCAAAGGCTCTACTGAACTTGTGTATGTAAAAATTGCTTCAACAGTGCCAAAAATTAACGGTAATGCTTTTCAAAACTGCACTAATCTATCAACGGTTGAATTTGGATTTAATTATGAAAAATATCCGGAAAACGGCTCTAACTTTACAACGCTCGGTAACGGTGCGGTTTTCAACGGCTGTTCAAGCCTTACAAGTTTGATTTTTCCAAACTCGCTTACGCATATTGACAACAGCACTTTTGGCGGTTGCACTAATTTGACCGTTCTCAATCTCGGTGCGAATTTCAATTCCGTTAACCAAGTCCCCGCAATTCCTTCAAGTGTTTTAACGTTAGTTATAAGCGATACTTATTGTATGGATGCAAAACTTTTTGCTTGGGATACCAACAAATTTACAAGACCAACAAGTTTAGTAATTTATTACACAGGAACGTTGGAACAGGCAAATACTTTACAATCCACTAATGTAAGTTGTTGGGAAATTTCTCACTCAACCCTCGTTTCATACGATGAATTTACTGACGAAGAGTTTGTAAGAGATGAAACAGTCCACTATTTAGTTTATGATTACAACAAATGCGACGCTTTCTATAAAGGCGTTCATAATTACAAGGGTGATGGCGACTGCACACACGGTGTAACCTGCACACAGTGTAATGATAATATTTCAAGCTTTATAGGTCATGTATATGCTGAAACTCTTGTATATCCAAACGGCTTCAAGGCTGAGGGTGTATACAACAAGTATTGCCAAAACGCATCTGATTGCAAGGTTGGTCTTGTTGAAAATGAAGAAAAGAAACCTGTATTCACCGCCCTTGCAGATAACGGCTATTCAACAAACGGCAACGGAATTGCATTCGGTGGCTTCGTAGTAAATACAACCGAGCTTAAGAAGTATAACGACCTTAACGAAAACGATATTACCTTCGGTATTTTCGTAGCAAATCCAAAATATCTTGGCGATACCTTCATGGAAAACGGTGAGGTTAATGCGACAAGCGGATTTTTAAAGGTTGATATGACAAGTGATGAATATACAAATATTAAGATTATGCTTGACGGCTTCACAGGAAGTGCGCAAAATCTTGAGCTTGTAATTTCACTCTACGCATATACCGATGTAAGCGATGTAGAGTATATCCAAAGCGAGCATACCGCATGCGCAAACTCAAATGTAGTAAAATCCGACGCAACACTCTATACAGTAACACTAAGCTCAGTAGAGAATAAGCCTTATAAGGATAACCTTGAGGCACTTCCCGTATACGGAAAAGAGCAAATAGCATAACAAAAAACCACCACTCAACCGAGTGGTGATTTTTGCTTGATTTTATATATGCCCCTCGGCGCAATTTTCAAGACTTTGAAAATTTATTCATGTTATATTGACAAAAATGTTTTGCTTATGCTACAATAAAATAAAAATAACGAAAAATACGCCCACGCAGGCGCTTTTGCAAAGGAGAATAATATGACAAACAGGACCGACTGGTTTAGCAAGGCGGGCTATGGACTTTTTGTCCACTGGACAACATACTCGCTCCCCGAAAAGGGCGAAAAAAAGGAGTATTTTAAGGCAGTAGAGGACTTTGACCTTGATACATTCGTTTCTCAAATTCTTGAAACAGGCGCAAAATTCGTATTTTTCACCGTCACACATGCGGATATGTCCGTACCCTTTCCCCTACCCGCCCTTGATGAAATCATACCGAACCACACCTCAAAAAATCGTGATTTGATTAGTGAGCTTGCCGATAAATTAGAGCCATACGGAATAAGGCTCATGCTATACTTCAACGGCGAGGGCTCAGGCTCAACCGACCCCGAGTGGCAGACAGTGACCAAATTTAAGGATGATATATATACTCATGCAGAGTATTGCTATAAGGTAACCGAGGCAATCTCCAAAAAATACGGTAAAAAGATTCATGGCTGGTGGATTGACTGTTGCTATGAAGCGCCCGTTTGCGGTGGCAGAGGCGCGCGCTATGACTATAAGCGCTATGCCGAGGCACTTCGCGCAGGCAACCCCGACTCAATCGTAGCCTTCAACTTCAGAGGCACAGAGGAGTGGGGAAGCGAGTGGGGAAGAGGAATTGCCGATTACCAAGCAGGCGAGGAAAATGAGCTTAAATTCCTACCCAACAGTCGCTTCGATGGTGAAAGCGGACTGCAATGGTTCGCCCTTTGCTGGATGGATGATTATTGGGTACACGAAAAAGAAGGCACGCCAACCCCCGTGCACGAAAACCAAGCCGTGCTTGACTATGTAAGAAAAATCAAATCAAAGGGCGGAGTCTTCGCCTATAATGTCGCCCCCTACCAAGAGGGCAGAATTTCCGAAGCAACAATGGAGCAATTAAGATGGCTCAAGAAAAACGGAATAGATAAATAACATTAATCAAATTAAAAAGCACTCTGTGAACAGAGTGCTTTTTTGTTAATTTTGTGCAAAATGCACAAAAAACGGGGGGGGGGTATTTGTTTATTGTGCATATTGACAAATAAATGCGATATATGGTATAATTTACTTGTAAATATATGATGTGAAATTTCGCAGATATATGATGCAAAATTTATATGCCCGCAGGGGCTACCTGCAAGGAGAAGAATTATGAAAAAAAGACTTTTAATGTTGACATTATTAGTAGTCGCTATTGCTTGTATGCTCGCAATTTCAGTATCAGCTGAGGCTGTATATGTAAATCATAACGGTGAGCAAGTAGAGGCAGATAGCGCCGACATCGCATACGAGCTTGAAATTCAAAATCCATGGGAAACAGGAGGAAACTGTAGGCTTAAGTATATTTACCTTCACGACACCTCCGTTACCAAAATTGTAATTCCCGCAATTGAACTCACACACTCAAACGGCACCGTGTATAAGTTTGCGGAATATAGCTATGTTAGACTTTCAACAGGCTGGAATGGAACGCTATCCGTGTATGCTCTTTCTGACAAGGACACAAAGACAACAAGCCTGCATACACAAATAACAGAGCTTGAATTCCATATACCTGTTCTCGGAGATGGTGCAAGTAGCCAAGGAAACTTAGCAGGCTGGAGCGCGCTTGAAAAGCTAAGCTTCTTTGCAAGAGCATATGAGCCTCAATCTAAGGGTGGCTTCCTTAGTGGATGCACATCTCTTAAAGAGGTTCACTTCTACGGAAAAAACAACCTTCTTACCGGTAACTTCTTCTGCTCAAGCATGGAAAAGGTTGTATTCCACGAGGGCGCAACAGGAACGATTAGAAATACTGCTTTACAAAGCTTGAATTCCAACTCAAATATAAAGAGCGTTGTGTATATACACGAGGGAATGACCCCACAAGACGCAAGCGACCCACGCTTGACATGGAACAAAAACACCTCGGCATTTAGCGTGGTTTGGTTAGTTCCGAAAACCGAAGGCGTTTACACCGAAGATCAAATTAATTCTTATACAACCATATGGCAGGGCGGAAACAACAAGAACGCAAATAATGCTTTGTGGGAGGCAACCATTATGACCTTCTGCGAATTTTACGGTGAACACGAAATCGCTGAGGATGACCATAATTGTCAAACAGGAGCTACTTGCGCAAAATGCGGAGCATCAGAGGAAGGCAAGACACACTCTGTAACAGTAGAATGGACATTCCCGAACGGCTTTGGCGCACAGGGCACAAAGAAGATAACCTGTAATAACGAGGCAGGATGCCTGTTTGGAACAGAGCTTGTAGATAAACCGGGCGAGTACAAAACACCGGCACTGTTTGAAGCAATCGGTTATTCCACAAGAGAGGATGGCACAGGCGGACTTAGCGCAGGCTTTAAAATCAATAAGACAGAGCTTGAAAAATATCGCGAATTCGCTCCTGACGCAATTGTTTCAATCGGACTTATAATTATAAATAGTAACTCAATCGGCGAAACCATCTTTAGCGAGGATGATGTAATTAACGGAAACGGATTACAGGTTGAGATTGATACTCAATATGAAATCGTGAAAATATCAATTGAAAGCTTCAGCTCCGAAAATGCTCAAAGCTTGAATCTTGCAATGGCTTTGTATGTAAAAAATGATGAGGGCTATACCTTCGTTCAAGCAGAAAAGGATTCGGCTTACTATGAGGTAAAAACGGTAGGCGGAGTTGACCTTGAGGTTGTTACTCTTTATAATGTAGCAAGGAAAAAGGGAATAACAACTCTTGAAACAACTGACGGCACTCTTGAAATAGTGTAATTTAATAAAATGGGACGAGATAACTCGTCCCATTTTAGCTGTAAGGCAGAAAACGGAATAATAACTAAAAATAAAAGCTACGAAAATTCGTAGCTTTTTTGTTATTATTTAGACGCGCCCCTCTTGCCCTTCACCTTATTACTGATTAAGAAGAAAATGTAATAGAATAAAGCAATATAAGCGATAAAAAGCCCCACAACGATAAGCGGATAAAGCACCGCATTTCCATTAACCATATTGAAAATTATATCATACGGCGTGCCGTCACCGCGAGATAGGAACATATAGTTGCAGTCGGTAAATATGTTCGCAATATACGCCATTACGCAAAAAGCGCCGAGAATTCCAAAGGTGATAGGAATGTTCCTCTTTTTCATGCTTGCCATGCCCGAAATAACTATGTAAAGCGAAACAAAGCCCGAAATAGCGTGCGTAATTCCCGACACCACATTGTCAAGCGAGATAACGGGATAACAGGAGTAATTGTTCCCCGCAAGATAAGTGCCAAACACCGCCCCAAGCAGACCGAAAATAAACACAAAGTCAAGCGACGCCTCTCTTAGCCTGCCCCTTGAAAAGCCCGCCAAGGGAATAGCAATAAGCTGAATGGAGCAAAGGAAAAGCGGAAGATTGTATACCCAATCCATCGGCTCACCCGCACGGGCACAAAATAGCACAATCTTTATAATCTCAAATGAATCAATCAAAATCGCCGAAGCAATAATCACCTTGTTCTTACGACCTTCCTCAAGCGCGCGATTTCTCCTGCCAAGCCAAACGGCACACACCGCCATAATTATCATAAGCGCGGTAACAAATGTCAAATGTTGCCACGAAAAATACCCCTCAGGCTCACGCGTATACCCGCCAAAGCCAAAAAATTCCTTCATAATATTCTCCCAATCCTTTTATCTAAATAAGCAAAATTCGCTCATATCCATCATCTTGTGACATATTTTGCCAATATATTGCCTATTGTATCACAAAAATATACATTTGTATATACCAAATTCAAAATTTATATAAAAACAAGTCAGTATTTTAACGCTTTTGTGAAGAGCTTGTGAATGTTTGATGATTTTTTTCCGAAATGCGTAGACAAGTTGATAGCTTTTTGCTAAAATCAAATTGTAGGAGGTGATCTTATGAAGAAACTTTTATCAATCATATTAACCCTTATTATATGTCTTATCGCCCTTGTGTCCTGCGGAAGCGAGCAGGACTCATCAATCAATAGTAGCGAAAGCTCCTCTCAATCCAGCTCACAATCCGACTCTTATACCGAGTCGCAAAGCGAAAGCACAAGCGAAAAGGTAAACGAACAAACGCAAACCGAAACTCAAACAAATGTTAACGGTTATAGAATAGAACATCATTTAACCAAGGAAGTATACGAACTTACAATAGAAGAAGTAACCGCAATAAAAAGCATTCTTTTCTCCGAAAATTCCGTGTGGGAAGACGGTTGTTGCGACTGCGCATCGTTTGTCACAATCCATTGGAACGGTAGAAAGCTTGAATATTCACAAGATGGCATAAACGATTCGGAAAATTGGATAAGATTTTCGTTGACTGATGAACAAAGTGAGCAAATTAACGCAATATCTGAAAAGTATTTTGGTAAGGTTTATAGGAATCTCACCCGTGATCATTTTGCAACCGCCTATCAATCGTGGACAGGAGATTATTATAATCTCGAAATTCCTGATGGAGCGACAAGACCGTTTTATTATGTAAAAGCATTCTTTAACTATGATGATTTTGCAAAGGGAATAGTGGACTCTAACCCTACGGGAGTTACCGAGCAAACCTTTGAGGATAATTTTGTCCTTGTAATTAGCGGATTGAGTCCGTATATAAGAACCGAGGATGTATATTATACTGACTTTTCCAAGCAAGACGGTTATTATACAATAACCTATAATAAGGTGAGTAGCGAATATATGGACTTTATGGAAGCGGTAGATCCGTTTTGCGATGTTTGTATAATCCCTAAGGAACTTTGCGACACCCCCGAGGCTAATTTCAAGATCATCGAAAAGAAATATATCTATTTTAGTGATGAAAATGGAACACTTTATACAGGTTCATGCAAAATGTATCAAGAAACCTTCGATGTAATCGGCGATTATAGAATAGAAAATCGTTCAACCAAAGAACAAGTTAACTTGACAAGTGAAGAAATAGCCACAATAAACAACATTCTATTCTCCGAAAACTCCGTGTGGGAAGACGGTTGTTGTGACTGCATTTCACCCATCATTATTCATTGGAACGGTAGAAAATTAGAAGTCTCGAACCACGCCATAAATGACGCGGAAAATTGGATAAGATTTTCTTTGACCGAGGAGCAAAGTGAAAAAATCAGCAAAATAGCCGAAAAATATTTTGGCGATTATGATAAATAACAAAAAACGCTATCCGTTTTGAAGTGAACCCTGTTTTGTTCACAAAAAACAAAAAACGGCATAACGAAGAACAGGAAGAGGAAATCACCTTTTCCTGTTTTTCAATCTCGTAGTATTGTAAAAAATCAACCAATCTTCAACAAGTAGTAGATATTCTTGA
>JAFTUD010000032.1 GCA_017466455.1 Clostridia bacterium | reverse complement strand
ATTCCTCCTATGTTTTTTGATACGGTTGGCGAACCTTTATCATTATATCATAGGAGGTCTCTTTTTTTACTTGTATCTAAAGATTTTTTACCCTCACCAGTTTAACTGGTGGTTTATTTTCGCTAAAGACTCCAATAAAAAGGATTTGCCGATACGGGCAAATCCTTTTCTATTTTAGATTTATGATAGCGCGGTATTATCTTGCGACCTCTTCCATAACGAATGCCTCGAGGATGTCGCCCTCCTTGATGTCGTTGAACTTTTCAAGTCCTACACCACACTCATAGCCTGCGGCAACCTCCTTTGCGTCGTCCTTAAAGCGCTTAAGTGAGGAAATCTTATCCTCAAATATTACGACGCCGTCACGGAGAACACGGATTTGAGATTGACGGGTAACCTTTCCGTCTTGAATGTAGCATCCTGCGATTGTGCCGACATTTGGAACTCTGATTGTCTGTCTTACCTCGGCATGACCGTTTATAACCTCTTTATAGGTTGGAGCGAGCATTCCCTTCATTGCGGCTTCCATTTCCTCAATGATTTCGTAAATAATTCTATGTGTTCTGATATCTACATTTTGTCTTGCCGCGGAGTCAATAGCGCTCTTATCGGGGCGGACATTGAAGCCAACGATAACTGCGTTTGATGCGGCAGCGAGCATAACATCGCTTTCGGTAATTCCGCCAACACCTGTGTGAATTACGCTGACCTTAACCTCGGCATTTGAGAGCTTAACAAGTGACGCCTTAACTGCCTCTGCGCTTCCGCCAACATCGGCTTTAACGATAACATTGATTTCCTTTGCGCCCTCGTTAATCTGAGCGAACAAATCATCAAGGTTGAGCTTAGCATTAGCCTTGAACTGCTCCTCCTTAGCCCTTGCACGGCGCTTTTCGGCAAGCTCCCTTGCCATTCTCTCATCCTCAACCGCGTTAAACTCATCACCAGCAAGCGGAACCTCGGCAAGACCGATGATTTCAACAGGCACGCTCGGTCCTGCTACCTTAACCACCTTACCGTTATGGTCGGTCATAGCTCTTACATGTCCTACGCTTGTTCCCGCGATTACGACATCGCCACTCTTAAGTGTTCCGTTTTGAACAAGAACGGTTGCAACAGGTCCGCGACCCTTATCAAGCTTCGCCTCAATAACAATACCCTTTGCACGGCGGTTGGGGTTAGCCTTTAGCTCCTTAACCTCGGCAACGAGAAGGACTGTTTCAAGAAGGTCGTCAAGACCGAATCTTGTTTTTGCGGATACAGGTACGCAAATTACATCACCGCCCCACTCCTCGGGAACGAGGTCGTATTGAGTTAGCGTTTGCTTAACCGCGTCGGGATTTGCGGTTGGCTTATCCATTTTATTGATTGCTACGATGATATCAACGCCTGCTGCCTTAGCGTGATTGATAGCCTCTACTGTCTGAGGCATAATTCCGTCATCTGCTGCGACAACGATAATTGCAATATCGGTAGCCATCGCACCGCGCAGACGCATAGCCGTAAACGCCTCGTGTCCGGGGGTGTCAAGGAATGTGATTGGCTTTCCGTTAATATTTACACTGTACGCACCGATATGCTGAGTAATTCCGCCTGCCTCGCCTGCGGTTACATTTGCGTTTCTGATTGCGTCAAGCACTGATGTCTTACCGTGGTCAACATGTCCCATTACGCATACAACGGGCGCACGCTCCACAAGATTTGACGCATCGTCCTCTGTATCGTCAAAGAGCTTTTCCTCGATGGTTACTACCACTTCCTTTGTAACCTTTGCGCCAAGCTCATCGGCGATAAGATATGCGGTATCATAGTCAACTATTTGGTTTACTGTCGCCATAACGCCCATAAGCATAAGGCGCTTGATAACCTCGCTTGCGGTTACCTTCAGACGGGATGCAAGCTCACCAACGGTGATTTCATCGGGGACAGTGATTGAAAGCTGAGTATTCTTTGCCTTTTCAAATATTGCTCTCTTTGCCTTCTCCTGAGCCTGACGCTCCTTATCCTTCTTAGAGAAGCCACCCTCCTGCTGAGCGCGGTTATTCTGCTTTTTGAGCTTTTGCTTGCCCGAGCCGTAGTTGTCGTACGAGCCGTAGTTATCTATTCTGTTATCATCATACTTGGATTGGTCGTAGTTCGCGCTTGAACGGGTATCAACAACTCTTGTCGTGCCTGTCTTCTTTCTAATCTCTACGAGATTGCTCTCGCCCTGACCCTGCTTCTGACGGTCATCGCGCTTCTTATTAAAGTCGCCGTTCTGACCCCTTTGATTATCCCTTGAGAACTTATCACCCTTGCCGTCGCGGTCGAATTTACTATCGCGATCGAATTTACCGTCGCGGTCGAATCTGTTATCGCGGTCAAATTTTGAGTCACGGTCAAATTTATTATCCCTCTCGGGTCTTTGATTTCTGTCAAATTTATCGTTTCTTTGGAAGTCGCCCCTTTGGTTGCCTCTTTGCTCGCCCTTGGAAAAGTCGTTTCTTTGCTGTGCGTTGCCCTTTTGCTCTGAAGCCTTAGCCTTTGCTTCAGCTTCCGCTTTAGCCTTTGCTTCAGCTTCTGCCTTAGCCTTAGCCTCTGCTTCCGCTTTAGCCTTAGCCTCTGCCTCTGCCTTAGCCTTAGCCTCTGCCTCTGCTTTAGCCTTTGCCTCTGCCTTAGCCTTAGCTTCCGCCTCTGCTTTAGCCTTTGCTTCTGCTTCCGCTTTAGCCTTAGCTTCCGCCTCTGCCTTAGCCTTCTTGCTCACCTTCTTTTCTCCTGCGGGGATATCGGTTTCATTAGCTAAGTATTTATCAAGGCTAACACTGCTCACCGATGCGGTAAGCTTATCAAGAAGCGCGTTCATAAGCGCGGGGTCAACATCCTCCCCGAGCTTTGCGCTTGGAAACAGCTCTGACGCAAGCTCGCTAAACGCCTTTATATCCATTCCAAAGTCCTTTGCGACTGATTTTATTCTTGTATCTGCCATATTCGTTACCTCGTTTCTCTTAGTTTTTGTTTAACAGACCCATTAGCTGCTTAAGAAAGCCTTCATCCATTATGCCGACTGCGCACACGCTTCCGCTTTTACCGAGTGCGTGGGAAAGCTCCTGCGAGCTATACTCCACCTCTATACATTCTACTCCGTAAAACGCGCATTTATCCGTTATTCTTTTTCTTGTGTTAGCCGAGGCATCACAGGCATAGAAAACCGCCTTAGCAGTCCTCTTTTGTACCGCCTCAACAACCTGCGGTGTGCCTATTTGCACCTTGCCTGCCCTCTTACACAGTCCAAGCATCAATAGAAATTTGTTCACTTATTTAACTCCTTTAAAAGCTCCGCCTGAAGCTCCTCTGAAATTTGGGAGTCAAGGTTATTTTGAAGCCTTTTAGCCTTTATTGCCTTTTTAAGACACGCCTCACTTCTACAAATATATGCGCCCCTGCCCGACATTTTGCCCTTAAGGTCAATACATATCTCGCCCTCGGGGGTACGAACTACTCTTATCAGCTCGTTTTTGGGGAATGACTGCATACAGCCGAGGCATTTTCTCATCGGTATTTTCTTAACCATTGAATGAGCCCTCCTGTTCCTTTTTGTTTATGAAACTGTAACTACTCGCTCTTTATATCAATCTTAAAGCCTGTAAGTCGTGCGGCAAGACGGGCGTTTTGTCCCTGCTTACCGATTGCAAGAGAGAGCTGGTCAGCATCTACAATAGCTCTTGCCTCACGGTCGCCAACTATATCAACACTCTTAACGGTTGCGGGAAGAAGCGCGCTCTTGATATACTCGCACGGGTCATCGTTATATGGAATAACATCAATCTTTTCGCCGTTAAGCTCATTTACTACTGCGTTAATTCTCGCACCGCGATTACCGATGCAAGCGCCTACTGCGTCAACCTCGGCATCTCTTGAATATACGGAGATCTTTGTTCTTGAGCCTGCCTCACGGCAAATGCTTCTTACAATAACAGTTCCGTCCTGAATTTCGGGAACCTCAAGCTCAAAAAGACGCTTTACAAGTGAGGGATGAACTCTTGTAAGTGAAACAAGCGGTCCCTTATCGCCTTGGGAATTTACCTGAAGGGCGTAAACCTTAATTCTGTCATCAACCCTTAGTGTCTCGCCGGGGATTTGCTCCGCCTTCAAAAGAACTGCCTGTGAAATGCCTGTATCTACTACAACATTTCCTGTGCTGTCCTCAACCTTGGTTACGACAGCGCTCATAATTTCACCGCGCTTTTCCTCATATTCCTTGGTTTGCCTTTGCTTTTCAAATTCTCTTATCGCCTGAACGATTACCTGCTTTGCGTTTTGCGCGCTAAGACGGCGGAACTCCTTTGTATGAAGCTCATATTCATAGTCTGCGCCTATGCTACGCTTTCTTGAACGGGTCTTATGCTTAATTCCCGCTGCCTTTCTTTGAGCCTCAAGAGCCTCGATTTGCGCCTTTGTGATTTCAGTATTTGGATCCTCAACCTCGGCAACGATGGTGTACTTACGGTATACCTTCATATCCTCCTTTTCAGCGTCGATTACAACGCTGAGGCTTGCGATTCCAAACTCCCTCTTACAAGCGGCAGCAAGCGCAGCCTGTACCTTTTCAATCATGTATTGCTTTGGAATTTGCTTTTCTCTTTCGAGAAGGTCAAGTGCTTCAAAAAATTCTTTGTTCATTTTTCCACTCCTTAAAATTCAAAATATATGTTCATTTTTGCTATTGATTTTCTTGGTATTTGTATTTCGCTCTCGCCCTTTACTGTTATGCTCTCGCTATCAAACGACACGAGTGTGCCAACGATTGCCTTTTGTCCCTCAATAGGTGCGTAAAGCTTGGCGATTATTACCTCGCCCGTGCATTTTGTCAGGTGCGTATCGTTTTTTATTACCCTTTCAATTCCCGGTGAGGATACATCAAGGTGATATTCCTCCTTAATCGGGTCATGCTCATCAAGCACGGGGTCAATAGCCCTTGACATTCTTTCGCAGTCCTCAATGCCTATTCCGTTTTCGCTGTCAATGGTTATTGTAAGGTGGTATTCAGCACCGATGCGCTCAAACTCAACATCCCAAATCTCATAGCCGAGCTCCCTCGCAACGGGCAACGCAAGCTCACTAACCTCAGCGACAATGCTTTTTGCCGATTTCATTGCTACCTCCTGCAAAATAAAATCTGCGAAGTGGGACTTCGCAGATAGTAAAATTACTATTTTCGTGGCTATTATAACACACGCTTTTACAAATTGCAATACTTTTTTTAATTTTTTTGAAAAAATATAATATAATATTTACAAAATGAAATATTTGTGCTAAAATAGGTTGAAACAACGGATTTTATACTATTTTCGACTTTTTATCCCTGCTTTTTGGGGTTAGGAGGCTTTTTATGAATAAAACGGAAAAGGCACAGCGCGCGATTATGTGCGTTCTGAAGGCGGGTGCGTACTTCGGCGTATACTTTGCGTGTCAGCTTGTGCTTGGTCTTATTATCGGCATTATTTTTGCATTTAGCACCGTGCTTCAGGGCGGAAGCGTTGATGACTCGGTTGACTTTATAACGAAATACTCTCTTGAGGTTACGCTCATTTCAAACATTCTCGCAATTCTTGGCTGTGCGGCGCTTGCATTTCTGTTCAAGCGCAGGGAGAGGCGTGTTGACAAGCTACTTGATATAAATGTCAGCTACTCACCGCTTGGCAAGATGACTGCGTGCTTCCTCTTTATGGGAATTGTTGGACAGTTTGCAATCTCGGTAATTCTCTCTCTTATTCCATTCCCCGAGAGTTGGCTTGAGATGCTGAACGAAAGCTCGGACCTCATTTCAAGCGGTTCGGTATTTATGCAGGTTATTTCAGTCGCGATTTTCGCGCCTATTGCAGAGGAAATTATTTTCCGTGCGTGTATTCAAGGCTCACTCCAAGAGGGTATGCCAAAATGGGTTGCCATTCTCGTGGCGTCGCTCATCTTCGGTCTTATGCACGGAACGCCGATTTCGATAATATATGCAACCTCGCTCGGAATTTTGATGGGCTGGCTCTATGCGAAGTTTAACTCCATAGTTCCCTCGCTCCTATTCCACTTCACCTTTAACCTTTCATCGGTAATCCTTTCGCTTCTTGAAATTAACGAGATTGTGCTTGCGCTGATTGCTCTGCTCTCGGCGGTGCTTTTCGCGCTATGTATCGTTTATATCGCAATTTGCGGAAAATGCACGCTACCCAAAAAGGCTACTACCGAGCCAAGCGACGGTGGCAATGGCGATGATACGGGCGATGATACGGGCGAGGATGGCTCGGACAATAACGGATTTTCAGTTGAATAACATTTCAGGAGATAAAAAATGACACAGATTAAGCTTTTTAACACACTTACAAAAAATATTGAGGAATTTATTCCAAGGGTAGAGGGCAAGGTTCAAATGTATACCTGCGGTCCTACCGTATATCACTTTGCGCACATAGGCAACCTTCGCTCCTATATGATGGAGGATGTGCTTGAAAAAACTCTACGCTATGCGGGCTACGATGTGCTTAGAGTTATGAACATCACCGATGTAGGACATCTTACAAGCGACGGCGACACGGGTGAGGACAAGATGCTGAAGGGTGCTAAGCGCGAGAAAAAGACCGTGCTTGAAATCGCTGAATTTTACAAAAACGCGTTCTTCTCCGACTGCGCTAAGCTGAATATAAAGACTCCCGATGTTGTTGAGCCTGCGACACAGTGCATTCCCGAGTTTATTAAGACCATTGAGGGGCTTATTGACAAGGGCTTTGCTTATATCGCTGACGGAAATGTTTATTTTGACACATCTAAGGTTGACGACTACTATGCGCTCACAGGCCATTCAAGCGAGGAGCTTATGGTTGGCGTGCGTGAGGATGTTACCGAGGATACAAGCAAGAAGAACAAGAGCGACTTCGTGCTTTGGTTCACAAAATCAAAGTTTGACGATCAGGAGCTTAAGTGGGACAGCCCTTGGGGCATCGGTTATCCCGGCTGGCATATTGAATGCTCCTGCATTAGCATGAAGCACTGCGGAGAGTATCTTGATATTCACTGTGGCGGTGTTGACAACATCTTCCCTCACCACACTAATGAAATCGCTCAAAGTGAGGCGTTTCTCGGTCACAAGTGGTGCAATTACTGGTTCCATGTTCACCACCTGAATGATGAAACGGGAAAAATGTCCAAGTCAAAGGGTGAGTTCCTTACCGTTTCACTTCTTGAAAGCAAGGGCTACGACCCTATTGCATACAGATTCTTCGCGCTTCAATCTCATTACAGAAAGCCTCTTGTTTTCTCATATGAGGCGCTTGACCAAGCAAGTGCAACCTACAACAAGCTTCTTAAGAGAATTGCCAAGCTTTCTTGTGAGGGTGAGGTTGATACAGCCTTCGTTGCGGAAGCCAAGGCTAAGTTTTTAAAGCTCGTTGGTAATGATATAAACACTGCGCTCGGTATTACCTGCGTATACGATATACTTAAGGCGGACACAAACGACGCTACCAAGCGCGCGTCAATTAAGGACATTGACTATGTTCTCTCTCTTAATCTTGTGCGCGAAAATGAAGAAAACGGCGCACCTGTGGCTGAAAAGAGCGATTTTGAAAAGGAAATTGAGGCGCTTATCGCTGAGCGCGCGCAGGCTAAGAAGGATAAAAACTTCGCCCGTGCCGATGAGATAAGAAACGACCTTAAGGCGCGCGGAGTTACTTTGCTTGACACGCGTGAGGGTACAACCTATACCATTGACTAATATTAGATTGCTCGGCTAAATGCCGAGCAATACTTTAGAAAGGAACACTATGTCTAATCTTTGCGAAAGCTGTGAGCATTTTGATTTTGATGAGGATATTGGCGACTATGTGTGCGTAATTGACCTTGATGAGGACGAATATCTTGATTACCTCACTCGCAAAAACAAGTCTTGCCCTTATTACAAGTTCTACGACGAATACAAGTCCGTTCAAAAGCAAAACTAGCGGGGAGCCCCCGCGGGCAATATCCGACTTCGTTTAGTGCGGGGCGTTTCCATTCTCCCCGAGCAGTATTCTTCACGGCGTTAGCCATATCGCGTTGCGCAAGCAACATATCGTGCGACGGAACGGAGCATATCGTGTCCGTAGGACATATCGACCCGAGTTGAGGGAGTCCCCGCTGGCGAAATCCGACATTGTATAATAGGGCTTGCTTAGGCACACTGCAAATCACATTTTGCTCATTTTCGTTTTAGTTTCTTTTTGCTACTTTTTCTTCTCTTAAAGAAAAAGTAGAAGAAAAGGAGTTGCTTATGAACTTTAATTCTAAAATAATATGCGCTCCTATGGCGGGCGTAAGCGACCACCCTTTTAGGGTGATGGCGAGAAGGTACGGCGCTGACCTTTGCGTAAGTGAGATGATAAGCTCCGTTGCTATGCACTACAAGGATCAAAAGACGGCGACCCTTGCCGAAATTCATGAGGACGACACGCCCTTATCAATTCAAATATTCGGTCACGACCCCGAAATAATGGCAGAGGCATCATATCTTCTCTCCTCGGGTGAGTATGCGCACGCAAAAAACGCACGCGTGCCTGCATTCATTGACATAAATATGGGTTGCCCTGTCAAAAAAATCGTAAATTCGGGCGACGGAAGTGCGCTTATGCGTGACCCTAAGCTATGCGGTGAGATTATTTCCGCTTGTGTAAGGCGCTCGCTTGTTCCCGTTACTGTTAAAATACGCGCGGGGTGGGACAAAAGCTCCATAAACTGCACCGAAATTGCGAAAATCGCGCAGGAGTGCGGTGCGAGCGCGGTTACAATACATGCGCGCACACGCTCACAGATGTATGAGCCGAGCGCAAATTGGGAAATAATAAAGCATGTAAAGGACAGTATTTCAATCCCTGTTATCGGAAATGGCGACATTTTCTCCGCCTCTGATGCTATACGAATGATGAGCGAAACGGGCTGTGACTCGGTAATGGTTGGGCGCGGTGCTATGGGAAATCCGTTTATTTTTGCCGAAATTCGCGCTCTTATTGACAAAACGGACTACACTCCTCCAAGTGAGGAGGAAAGGCTTAGCGTTGCGCTTGAGCAAATTACGATGCTATGCGCCGAAAAGGGCGAAAGAATTGGAATGTGCGAGGCGCGAAAGCATCTTTCGTGGTACACGAAGGGTATGCGCTTTTCCTCGGGGGCAAGGGGTATGATAAACACTCTGTCAAGCCTTGACGACGCAAGGCGTGTAATTGATTTTTTACTAAACACAGGTGAATAAATGAAAAGGAAAATTCTTTCGGCAGGGCTTTGCTTAACTGCCGCTATCGTTTGGGGCGCTGCCTTTAAGGTACAGGAAATCGCCTCGGTAAATTCGGACAAGATTGATGCGTTTTTCTTCGGCGGAATTCGCTTCTTACTCGGTGGGCTTGTCCTTATCCCTCTTTGGTTTATCTTTGAGAGAGAAAAGACCCTCTCGGTTCAGGAAAAGGCGACACGCCACAAATCAACGCTTATTTACGGCATTATAACAGGTGCGATCTTATTTATGGCGTCGCTCCTTCAACAGCTTGGAATTCAGTTCACGGGTGAGAGTGGCAAGGCGGGCTTTATTACGGGAATGTATCTGATTTTCGTGCCTATTGTATCGTTTATTTTGTTCAGACAAAAGGTTTCGCCACTCATTATAGGCGCGGTTGGCTTCTCTATTGTGGGGCTTTACTTCCTATGTCTTAACGGTGGGGCGTTTACCCTCAAGGCGGGCGACCTTCTCGTGCTTCTTGCTTCGTTCTGCTTTACTGCGCATATTATCGTTATTGACCGCTTTATTGACCGTGTGAGCGCGCTTCGCTACTCATCTGTACAGTTTATAACGGTTGGCGTTTTAAACCTCGTTATAGGCGCTTTCTTCGGTCATGTAACATGGGAGGGCGTTGTCCTCGTTATCGGTCCTATTCTCTATTGCGGACTTATGTCAACAGGCGTTGCCTATACCTGCCAAATCATCGGTCAGAAGTTCACTCCGCCAACGGTTGCGTCGTTGCTTTTCGCAACAGAGGGGCTTTTCTCCGTCGTGTTTGAAAGCATTATTGAGAAAACCGTGCCGTCAGCTACTATGCTCATCGGCTGTGCGCTTATGTTTACGGGAATTATCCTCTCTCAGCTCCCAAGCGACATTCTCTCCCGCTTTTCTTTACGAAAAAAATAACCCGAGAGCCTCGACGGGCTATCCAACGCAACGAAGTTGCATATCGAGGACTCGCAGAGTCCATATCGAGTTGAGCGTAGCGAAACATATCGAGTCCCAACGGGACATATCGAGCTTGCGTTAGCACCGTTCCGCACTTGCGCATTTGCGCATTGCTCCTCGGGGCGCAAACGAGGAAGAAAATGGCGAAAATTAAGAAAAATTCATCTTTTTTTGCTAAAATATATATCTTTTTATTAAATAATATATAAAATATTATAAAAATTTTAAAATATATATTGCAATTGTGAACAAACTGTGATAAAATTACTCATATAGGAGAATTTGCCATAGGGTGAGTTTTTCGGAATTTTACAGGAGGTTTGTTCAAATGGCTGAATTCAAATTTGACATCGTTAAGAGCTTTGGCGCAGTTTCCGACAGCAACAACGGTTGGATTAAGGAAGTTAATCTTGTAAGCTGGAACGAAAGAGAGCCTGTCTATGACATCCGTGTTTGGCAGGAAGGTCACGAAAAACTCGGAAAAGGCATCACTCTTACAGAGGAAGAAATTAAGAATCTTAAGGCTCTTCTCAACGAGATGGACATCTGATTACATTTAACAAACAAAAAAGCAAGTCGTTTTGACTTGCTTTTTTTGTGGCGGGGAGCCTCGGTGGGCTATCCAACGCAACGAAGCTGCATATCGAGGACTCGCAGAGTCCATATCGAGTTGAGCGTAGCGAAACATATCGAGTCCCAACGGGACATATAAGAACCTAACCTACCTGTTCTTGCGAACAGTTTTGCTAAAGCAAAAGTGAAAATCAAATAGCATTTT